>DASZXB010000020.1:0-35808 GCA_035546095.1 Verrucomicrobiia bacterium
CGGCGGGGAAGGCATTTAGAAAAAATTTCAAAAAAGCGGTTGACAGGGGATTTAATTTGTGGAAAATAACGACAAAACAAGTCGTTATTAGAAATTGATGAGCACAACGCAAAACCATTTGAAATCGGAGTCCGGCGAAAGATCGGATTGGCTGGAGGTCGTCCGGCAACAGGTTGAGTCGTTGCGTTACGGCGTGGTGCAGATTGTCGTTCACGATTCGCGGGTGACGCAAATCGAAAAGACGGAGCGGGTGCGATTGGAAAAACCGCGCTCATCCGTGCCTTAATAATTTGAGGCCGACCATGCAAATGGAGGCGTGAAACCGAACAAAAAAATTACCGACCGGACAAACGGAGGAAATAAAGTGAAAAGAATACAATGAAATTAAATCAGATATGGTTGGCGACAATCGCGGCGGCGGGTTTTGCCACGGCCTCATGGGCGGCGGATGGCGACGTCACAACAAATTCAACGGACGCTGGCGAGGTTGAGGCTTTGAAAAAAGAGATTCAGGCGTTGGAACAAAAGGTCAACGGTCTTGAGCAACAGCAAGCGCCGCCGCAATCGTCCGATCAGGTTCAAGAACTGGATCAGAAGGTTCGCGTTCTGGAACGATTGCGCGAGAACGACAAGGACGACGCGGTGGCGGCGGCCAAGACGAAGCCGCTGGTGAAACTGGATTCGAGTGGATTCACGTTCAGTTCCGCCGACACCAACTTTGTCATCGGTTTGCACGGCTTGATTCAGCTTGATAGTCGGACTTTCCTCGACACGCCGCCGGGATTCAAACAGGGAAATGATAATTTTCTGCTTCGCCGGGCGCGACCGATTGTGACGGGCACGGTCTTCCATGATTTTGATTTCAATTTCACGCCGGATTTCGGCGGCAGCACAGTGCAAATCGTGGATGCATATCTGAATTATCGCTACAATCAGCCGCTACAATTAGAAGCGGGCAAATTCAAATCGCCAGTCGGTTTGGAACAATTGCAGTCAGACACTTGGCTATTTTTTAACGAACGCACACTGGCGAATAATTTGGTGCCAAACCGGGATTTGGGCTTGGAGTTGCATGGCGATGTATTTGGCGGCATAGCAAATTACGCGGCGGGAGTTTTTGACGGAACGACTGACTATAACGGCACGACAGCAAACGCGGACGTTGACAACAATGTGGCATTTGCCGGGCGCGTTTTCCTCCTGCCCTTCAAAAAATCGGACATTGACGCCTTGCAGGGATTTGGGGTTGGCGTGGGCGGTAGCTATCAACACGATGAAAAAAATGCTGCCAACTTGACGCCGGGTTATAAAACAGACGGTCAGCAGACATTTTTCACTTATGCCGGTGGCGTGGTGTCTGACGGCAGGCATTGGAGAATTTCTCCGCAAGGTTACTATTACTACGGTCCTTTCGGATTTTTGGGTGAATATGTGATTTCTGATCAGCAAGTCAGTTCGGCGGCGATTACCAAAGAAGATTTAAAAAACACAGCCTGGGAAATTTCGGCCGGTTGGGTTTTGACGGGTGAAGCTGATTCTTACAATGGTGTGACGCCCATCCATCCATTTGATTTGCGGAAAGGTCAATGGGGGGCATGGCAGGTCGCAGCGCGTTACGCAGAGTTGAACGAGGATAGCGACGCGCTTGCGAATGGCTTGGTCAGCGCCGGTTCCGCCAGCGAGGCAAAGGCATGGTCGGTCGGGCTGAACTGGTATTTGAACCGTAACATCCGTGCAAACTTGAGTTATTCACATACCCAATTCGGTGATATCAACGGCGCGGGCAATTCTGTCACCAGCAAGGCGGAAAACGTCATCTTTACGCGCATTCAATTGGCATTTTAATCAAACACTCAATCTCAACTTAAACATCAATACAAATGAAAACATTTCTTAAAATTCTGCTGGCCGTTGCGCTTGCAATTTCGGCGGGCGCAAACGCGAAGGAAATCAAACTGCTCAATGTCTCTTACGACCCGACGCGCGAATTGTATCAGGATTACAACGCGGCGTTCGTAAAATACTGGAAGGCCAAAACGGGTGACGACGTGGTGGTTTCGCAATCACACGGCGGCTCTGGCAAACAGGCGTTGTCCGTCATCAACGGCCTCCAGGCGGACGTGGTGACGCTCGCGCTGGCGTATGACATTGACGCCATCGTGGACAAAACGCACGAAATTCCCGCCGATTGGAAAAATCGGTTTCCCGACAACAGCGCGCCTTACACTTCGACGATTGTGTTTTTGGTTCGCAAGGGAAATCCCAAAGGTATTCATGATTGGAATGATTTGCTTAAACCGGGTGTGACTATTGTGGTGCCGAATCCAAAAACTTCCGGCGGCGCGCGCTGGGCGTATCTCGCAGCCTACGCTTACGCGCTGGAAACTTACAATCATGACGACGCGAAGGCGCGCGATTTTATCAAGCAAGTCTATAAAAAAGTGCCTGTATTAGATTCCGGCGCGCGCGGTTCGACGGTGACGTTTGCCGAACGCGGCATCGGCGACGTGTTGCTCGCGTGGGAAAACGAAGCGCATCTTGCGCAAAAAGAATTTGGCGCGGACAAGTTTGACATTGTCGAGCCACCGTTGAGCATTCTCGCCGAGCCGAACGTGGCCGTCGTGGACAAAGTGGCGAAGAAACATGGTACGACAGATGTGGCCAAGGCCTATTTGGAATATCTTTATTCCGACGAAGGACAGGAAATCGCCGCGCGCAATTTTTATCGCCCGCGCAATCAAGCCATCGCCGAAAAATACGCCACGAATTTTCCGCGATTGAAACTGGTCACGATTGACGACGAATTCGGCGGCTGGACGAAGGCGCAACAAACTCATTTCGCCGACGGCGGCGTCTTTGACCAGATTTATCAACCATGATTCTTCAACCGCAAAACTAGTTCGTGGTTCCTCCGAAGAAAGGCGGCGCCCGCGTCCATCGGGCGTCGCCTCTCGCAAAGGAAAAACGAAAAAACTTGAAACGAAAATGACCATCACCGACACAACTCCCCAAATCACCCGCCAAACAACGCGCGCCCGCCGCCGCTCCCTCTCTGATTTACTCGCGCCGCTCGAAAAAATCGTCACCCATTCGCCGAATCTGGTCGCCAATCACGAGGCGCGTTTTGAAATCGGTGGTGAAACGTATGAACTACCGCGCTATTTGTTCGTCGGGCCAAAAGGCGGTGACACGCCGATTCGTGTCGGCATTTTCGCCGGCATTCACGGCGACGAACCCGAAGGCGTTCACGCGCTGATTCAATTCATCAAATTGCTCGAAGCCAAACCGGAACTGGCCGCCGGATATTATTTGTCGCTTTATCCGATTTGCAATCCGACCGGATTTGAGGACGGCACGCGCTTTTCACGCAACGGCAAGGATTTGAACCGCGAATTTTGGCGCAATTCCGCCGAGCCGGAAGTGCGCTTGCTGCAGGCCGAACTGGTTTCGCGCTCGTTTCAAGGAATCATTTCGTTGCACACCGACGACACGAGCCGCGGCTTTTACGGCATCGTGCGCGGCGCGACGCTCACGAAACATTTAATCGAACCGGCGTTGCGCGCCGCCGAAAAATTATTGCCGCGCGACGGGCGGCCGGTCATTGACGGTTTCAACGCGCGCAATGGAATTATCCGCGACACGTTCGACGGCGTTTTGAGTCCGCCGCCAAAAGTCCGTCCGCGTCCGTTCGAAATCGTTTTGGAAACACCGGCCACGCCGCCGGAGTATTTGAAGGAAGCCGCGTTCGTCGCGGCGTTGCAAACCATTTTGGCCGAATACCAGAAATTCATCGCTTACGCACCCAACCTGTAAAATTTATGGCACGCATCTATAATGACATCACCGAAACTATCGGCAACACGCCGCTCGTGCGTTTGAACCGCACGGCCAAAAAACACGGCGCGGTTGCCGATGTATTGCTCAAACTGGAATTTTTCAATCCGCTCTCCAGCGTCAAAGACCGCATCGGCGTGGCGATGATTGACGACGCCCTGAAAACCGGCGCGATTGGCAAAGACACGGTTCTCATCGAGCCAACCAGCGGCAACACCGGCATCGCGCTGGCGTTCGTCGCAGCGGCGCGCGGTTTGAAACTGATTTTGACGATGCCCGAAACGATGAGCACGGAACGCCGCAAGCTATTGAAAATTCTCGGCGCGAAATTAGTTCTCACCGAAGGCGCGAAAGGCATGAAAGGCGCGATTGCGAAAGCAGAAGAATTGCATAAACAAATTCCCAACAGCGTCATCTTGCAACAATTTTCCAATCCATCGAATCCAGAAATTCACCGCAAAACGACCGCCGAGGAAATCTGGCGCGACACGGACGGCAAAGTGGATTTTGTCGTCACCGGTGTCGGCACCGGCGGCACCATCACCGGCGTGGGCGAGGTCATCAAAAAATTGAAGCCGGCTTTCAAAGCCATCGCCGTTGAACCGGCAAAATCACCCGTGATTTCCGGCGGCGCGCCCGGCCCGCATAAATTGCAGGGGCTTGGCGCAGGATTTATTCCCGAAAATCTTAACGTGAAAATTTTGGACGAGACGATTCAAGTCAGCGAAGACGATTCCGGTCCGATTTCAAAGGAAGTGAATCAGCTTGACGGCATTCCTGTCGGCATTTCCAGCGGCGCGGTCATTTGGGCGGCGTTGCAGATCGCCAAACGGCCAGAAAACAAGGGCAAAATAATTGTTGCTGTTGTCCCGTCATCAAGCGAACGTTATTTGTCCACGTGGCTGTTCGCGGATGTCAGCGCGGATTCTGACAACATTGACGAACTGCTGCGCGTGACGTGAACACTTCCTCTGAAATCGTGGCGACCAGACGACTTGGAGCAAAGAAATTCAGAGTGTTGCCGGGCTTCAAACTGACGCTCGGCTACACGTTGTTTTATTTGAGCTTCATCGTGCTGATTCCTCTGGCGGCGACATTTTGGAAATCCAGCACGCTTTCGTGGGCGCAATTCTGGCAGGTCATCACCTCGCCGGTTGCGTTGGCGGCGTATCGTTTGAGTTTCGGCGCGTCCTTTTGCGCCGCGCTCGTGAACGCGATTTTTGGTTTGATTGTCGCGTGGGTTTTGGTGCGCTACAATTTTTTCGGAAAAAAAATCGTGGATTCGCTCGTGGATTTGCCCTTCGCATTGCCGACCGCCGTCGCCGGTATCACGTTGGCGACACTCTACGCGCAAAACGGCTGGATTGGTCAATTATTCGTGCCGTTCGGAATTAAAATTTCCTACACGCAACTCGGCGTGTTCGTCGCGCTGACATTCATCGGTTTGCCGTTCATTGTTCGCACCGTGCAACCGGTTCTGGAAGATTTCGATTCTGAAATCGAAGAAGCCGCCGCGAGTCTCGGCGCGAATCGGTGGCAAACATTCTGGCGCGTGATTTTGCCGACGTTGTTTCCCGCGTTGTTGACCGGTTTCGCGCTGGCGTTCGCGCGCGCGCTCGGCGAATACGGCTCGGTCGTTTTCATTTCCAGCAACATTCCGATGAAAACGCAAATCGTGCCGCTGCTGATTATGACCAAGCTCGAAGAATTTGATTATGCGGGTGCGACCGCGCTGGCCGTCGTGATGCTCGTGATTTCCTTCGCGCTGCTGCTGCTCATCAATTTGCTGCAATGGTGGAGCAATCGCCATAACGCAACCAATCTCGCATGAGCAACCAAACCAAAATCAACGCGCCGAATCGCCTGACCGAACCGCCATTCGTGCGCGGGCTGCTCATCGTCGTGGCGTTGATTTTCATCGCGCTGTTTTTGGTGGTTCCGCTGATTTCCGTTTTCGCGCAGGGTTTGAACAAAGGTTTCGGCGTTTATTTCGCCGCGATTCGCGACCCGCTGGCGTTGAGCGCGATTGAATTGACTTTGATCGCTGCCGGCATTGCCGTGCCGTTGAATTGTCTTTTCGGCGTCAGCGCGGCGTGGGCGATTGCCAAATTTGATTTTCGCGGCAAAAACATTCTGCTCACGTTGATTGATTTGCCGTTTTCCGTTTCGCCCGTGATTTCCGGTTTGATTTACGTTCTCGTTTTCGGCGCGCAAGGCTGGCTCGGCCTTTATGAAAATGCAGACAAGCCGTGGTTTCCGTGGCTGCAAAACTGGCTGAACAATCACGACATCAAAATCATTTTCGCCGTGCCGGGAATTGTGCTGGCCACGATTTTCGTGACGTTTCCATTCGTTGCGCGCGAACTGATTCCGCTCATGCAGGCGCAGGGTCGTAATGAAGAAGAAGCCGCGCGGGTTTTGGGCGCGAGCGGCTGGCAGACGTTTTGGCGCGTCACACTGCCGAACGTCAAATGGGGATTGCTTTACGGCGTGATTCTCTGCAACGCCCGCGCGATGGGCGAATTCGGCGCGGTGTCCGTCGTGAGCGGCCACATTCGCGGCAGCGCCGGTTCACTTGGCACGAATACGATTCCGCTGCACGTCGAAATTTTGTATAACGAATACAATTTCACCGGCGCGTTCGCCGTGGCGTCGCTGCTCACGTTTCTCGCGCTCATCACGCTAATTTTGAAAACTTGGGTTGAATATAAAAATCGAAAGCTGTCCGCAGATGACGCCGATTTTCGCAGATGAAAATGTAATCTGCGGAATCGGCGGATAAAAAGTTTTTACATGAGCGTCGAAGTCAAAAACGTCACGAAAAAGTTCGGCAATTTCACCGCGCTCGACAACGTGAGCTTGAAAATCGAGTCCGGTGAACTGGTCGCGTTGCTTGGCCCATCCGGTTCGGGCAAGACGACATTGCTGCGAACGATTGCCGGTCTGGAATTTCCCGATCCCGGCGACGCGCAGGTTTTATTTTATGGCGAGGACGTGACGGCCATTCCCGCCAGCGAACGCAAAGCCGGTTTCGCATTTCAACATTACGCGCTATTCCGTCACCTGACCGTTTTTGAAAATATCGCGTTCGGTTTGCGCGTGCGTCCGCGCGCGACGCGTCCAACCGAAGCGAAAATCCGCGAACGGGTAGGGGAACTTCTCAAATTGATTCAACTCGAACCGCTCGCCAAACGATTTCCCACGCAACTTTCCGGCGGCCAACGGCAACGGGTTGCTTTGGCGCGTGCGCTGGCCGTTGAGCCGAAAGTGCTTTTGCTCGACGAACCTTTTGGCGCGCTCGACGCGAAAGTGCGCAAAGAATTGCGCCGCTGGTTGCGGAAATTGCACGATGAAATTCACATCACAACGTTGTTCGTCACGCACGATCAGGAAGAAGCGCTCGAAGTGGCCGACCGCGTCGCCATTTTGCGCGACGGCAAAATCGAACAAATCGGAACGCCGGAAGAGATTTACGATCATCCCGCGTCGCCGTTCGTTTATGATTTTCTCGGCAACGTGAATCTGTTCAGTGGACGTGTGCGGGAAGGCACGGTTGTCATCGGCGAGACGGAATTTGCCGTGGAGGAAACGGTCGGTGAAACCGACACGGACGCGGTCGCGTTCGTGCGACCGCACGATATCCGCATCACGCGCGAATCCAACGGACAGAAAACATTTTCCGCGCTCATCATCCGTTGCAATGCCGCCGGGCCGCTCGCGAATCTGGAATTGGAGCGTGTGAACGGCGGCGGCCAGTTCACCGCGCAATTGAGCAAGGAAGAATTCCAGCAATTGCAGCCGAAAGCGGGCGAACGCGTTTTCGTGGAATTGAAGAACGTGAAGGTGTTTTCCGAAGATTATTCGATTTAACGGTTTAATTCCGCGCGGCGATTTTTTATTTTGCCGCATGGCCGAAAAACATTATCGCTCGCTCGTCAAAGCTGTCTCGTGGCGCGTCACCGGCAGTCTGGACACGCTGCTCATCACATTTCTCGTCACGGGAAAATTGAAATGGGCGTTCACTGTGAGCGGCGTGGAATTGTTCACGAAAATTTTTCTGTATTACGTCCACGAACGGGTCTGGTTGAAAGTTCCGCTGGGGCGTTTGAAAGAGCCGTCGCCCGGCAAACCCAATTTTGACATCTGAAATTTGTATGTCCCGCGCACAACAAATTTATTGCGAATCGTCGGGATTGGCGTAAGGCATTTCGCCTTTGGGTTTATACGGCAGGGCGTCTTTCGGTTCGAGGCCGATTTGAAACATCGCGGTTTCATCCGTGTTGATGCGCGTGTTTCTGCCGTAACTTCCGTAATAAGTTCCGCCGACGGATGTTTCCCGCGTGCGCACCAGCGTTTTTCCAGCTTCATCCAAAATCACGAGAACAGGCGTGACCATGCCGTCTTTGATTTCCACATCGGCAATTCCCGGTCGGGTGATGACATGATTCAAAAAAGTCACGCGAAATTCGTAATGTCCGGGTGCGAACGCCAGCCGCAAGATCGGTTCGCCGAGCGGTCCGAATTGAGCAAAGATTTGATTTGTTTTTCCCGCGCCATAAATCCGGTCTATCTGCCAGCAAAGATTGGTGTCGCCGGCAAAAAAATCCACGTAGCCGGTGTGAGAACGCGCCTTCGCGGGATTCACATTTTGCGAAGCGCAGCCCGCGACCAGCAGAACAAAAACGCCTGTCAAAACGGCTGGCGCAAAACTAAATGAGATGAAATTTTTCACGTTCGTTATTTTACCGCTCCAAACCGTAGGCGTCCAATACTTCGCCGAGTTCCGACTGAATCCATTCGCGCGACAGGCCGAATTCATCGAGCGTGTATTCGTGTTTGCTCTTGAATTCCAGTTGCCGCCGGCTCGCTTCCGCTAAACTGTCACGATAGGATTCGGGAATCTGCCAGCCAAAATGGCCGTAAAGTTTGCGGACGGTTTCCTTCGGGTCCTGCACGAGTTCGCGATAATCAATGCAATAATAATTTTTTGGATTCACCTGCCGGCGAAAAGCGAAAAGGTGCTTATACCATTCAATCGCCAGTTTCGCGTAAGCCTTCGACACCGGGCCGTCGCGTGTAATGTCCGGTGAATGCGCCTGCCAGACCGGCACGAACAAACTCACGTGCGACGCAACCGAATGATACGGATGCCGGACGATGGTGATGAATTTCGCGCGCGGAAATTCTTCCAGCAACGATTCGAGCGTGCCGGAAGATTGCGTGGCTTTGGACAACAAGGTTTTGTCCGGGCCGTTCGCGTAAAGATGGCGCTGCAAACAACTACGATAATAACGCATCAACTTGCGGCGTTCATCGCGCGGCAATGCGTCGGGAAATCCCGCCGGCCACAATTCCTCGATGAACGGGAACAGCATGAAAATCGCTTCCGACGCAAATGCGTAAAGAAACAGCGCGTCGTCCTCCTCCGGCTGATTGAGCCGCATCTTGTGCATATCGTCCCAGCCGCCGAACCATTTTTTTTCAAACCAGCCGAGAGTTTTTTGTAACGGATTTACCAACACGCGGTCAAACCGCGCCATTACGTCGAGGATTCGCTGATAAGAAACGGACGGAAAAATGGATTGATACATCTTGAGATGGACAAATCGTTGTTCATCGAGGCTCATCAGATTTTGCACAAGCGTCGTCCCGCTGCGTGGCGGCGCGATGATGAAAACCGGCTCGTCCACCGCCTGCTTCTTGAAGCCGGGAAAGAAAATGTGGTCCAACGCACGCCCCAAAATGACAATGCCGAGGAACAACAGATAAAGCGCGCTGAAGAAAATGACGTACGCCCAACGCCGCAGGCTGAACGGCATTCCGAATAATGCGAGCCGTTCCGCCTTCAAAAATAATCTATAATTGAAATACATTTTTGATTTTAATAGCCCGAATCGTTTTGAACGCCGACGCCATCATCCAATCGCTGACGACCGCGACGCTGGTCGGTTTGTTGTTCAGTTCCGGCCTGCAACTGACGTGGAATGAAATCGCCGACTCGTTGCGAAAAAATCGCATTGGTCTCGTGCTGGCGATAAATTTTATTTTTGTTCCCACGCTGACATTTGCGCTGACGCGCGCGTTTCAAATCTCGACCGAAACGACCGTGGGCATGATGTTGTTGGCCGCTGCGCCATTTGCGCCGGTCGTTCCCACCTTCACGCGTTTGGCCAAAGGCGATTTGGCTTTGGCGGCGGCGTTGACCGGATTGTTTCCCGTGCTCTCGGCTTTTTTGACGCCGCTGGTCTGCGAATGGAGTCTGCGTCCACTGCTCATGACCAGCGGATTGAAATTCGATGTGCTTTCGCTGTTGCTCGTGCTGGTTTTGACCATCACGCTGCCGCTCGCGGCAGGCGTGCTGGCACATCATTGCTGGCCGGTCGTTGCGCGAAAATTGTTCAAACCCATTCAAGTTTTTTCCGAAACCATTGGAACGATTTCTTTGATTTACGTCACCACCGTTGAATTTCACAACATTGTTCAGATCGGCTGGAAACCGTTGCTGGCCATGGTACTGGCGAGCGAAATTTCGTTTGCCGCCGGCTATTTTTTGAGTCGCCCGCCGGCGGATTCGCGACTGGTGGTCGCGCTCGGCACGGCCAACCGCAACATCGCGCTCGCGCTGTTGATCGCTGTGGAAAGTTTTCCCGGCACCCCAATCAAAGCGATGGTGGTCGCCAATGGGTTGCTGCTGATTTTGCTGGGCCTGCTGCATGTCGGGTTATGGCGTCTTTTACTTCGGCAAAGGACAGCCGTTAAAGATTAAATCTTCAATCCGTGTGCAGCAACAGGTTTGTTGGTTGAGTGGTTGCCGGTTCAATTTTTCTGCTGATAAGCGACAATTCCGCCTGGCCAAGCCGTTCATAAATACGCACCGTCCGATGTGGCACAACCCAATCATACAACAATGTTTCAATCGGAGCCAGAGCATGACCCAGCCGACGATCAAAAATCCTTCGCTGAACAAACGGTTGAAAGCGACCAGCAACGCTTGGAAATGATTGAACGTCGCGGACAATACCAATGCCAATGCCAGTACCAAGATCCCGACTCGCAACGCCAGCCAACCGGCGCGACGGATGTTCAAGGCGGTTTGGCGGTTTTCTTCAATCTTTTGCCGGCAAAATTCATGCAGGGCGATCTCGCCGGAACTTTTCAGTTCGGCTGTGACAGTTTGCAAAGTCAATTGCACAACCAATTTGATTGGGCCGGATGATAGGCGCGATGAACGTAAACTCCGTATGACAGCTTCAATCACCGACCTGGTAAATTCCGGCTGCGCTAAATCAAATGGTAATTCCGTGAACAGACGTTCCAAACGGTCCAATTTTATTCTGATTTCACTCACAATTTATCAACCCGCAGTTAAGAAACGGTTGTTTCTCATCCCGTGAATCATTTTTAGAGGATTTGTTTCGGAATGGAAATTAAAAGTTTAATCCAGCGCTATGCTGAATCTAATGATTTGGCAAGAGTTTAGGGATTTGATTGGTTAAATGTTGAATGGAAAATAAAGCTTTGTTTTCCTTGTGCATCCGATGCGTTGGCGTGATTTCAAACCCCGGTCGTTTCTTGTGGTGTTGATCGCTGTGATGTTTGCGATTCAGACTGTGGCGAATGTGCGGTCGCAGGAGACGGTTGCCATCACGAACGAGTCGCTTGTGAACACAAATGATCTGGCCGCGACTACAAACGAGCCGCCTGCAACCAAACTCATTCCAATTGAAGACAAAGCCCGCTGGAAATGGGATGTGCAATTGAAACGGCAGTTCACTGACCGTGCTACACCGCAAGAATCCAGCCGGACAACCATTCGCATGGAAGTCACGCCGCAAGATTTTTTTCTTTCGCTGATTCGCTTGGACGTTCCGTTTGTGGATAAAAATAACGGCGATGCGTTTGGGCCTCATCTGGGAGACATCAACACCAAACTCGTTTCCCGTCAGGTTTCCTGGCATGGCATTTGGGCGGACGGAGTTTTTGAAACAGTGTTTCCCAACGCGCGACCGAAGTCGCTCGGCAACGGCAAATATCAGTTTGGTCCAGGTTTTGATTTGACTTTTCCGCTATTGAATACTGACCGGGATACGTCGCGCATCTGGTATGTGAGTTTTGACTGGTTCACCAAACAGGTTTTTTCCATAGCGGGAGATTCGGATTTCAAGGATATCAATTATACCAAGGCGGAATTGGGATTAGAGGCCGTGTGGCGCCGGAAACTCTCACTGGAGTTGACGCCCAAACCGGTTTACGACTGGAAACAGGATAAATCGGGCGCGGTCATCGAATTGGAATCGGACTGGAACATCAACCGGCATTGGCGGCTGGATTTGGTGTTGGGTCATGGGCTTTGGAACACCAGTGTACCGACGGGTTATGAATCGAAGATCGAATTTTCCGTGCGCTACGATTTTTAATCGCGCTGATTTCAAAATTTCAAGCTGCCTTCCAATCCGACGGAATAGCCGTTGAACGCACCCGACCAGAAATAACCGGCGCTCAAACCGACAGTGGCGATTTTCCAGAATTTACCCGCCACATCGAACGTCACACGCCCGTCCGTCTGATAATAATGGTCGGTGTTCATGGATTCGCGCAGACCGCCATACAAATCGGTGCGGCTGAAATCGCCGCCGAAATGAATCGGGCAATCCCGCAATTTCCAATCGGTCAGATAATCAAGGTCAATTTTATTTGCCCAAACCATTGAGTTGCTGCGGAAACTGATGGCGTCGGTCGAACGGCTGATGGGTATAGTGTGAAAATAAGCGTAGCCGGACGTGAATTCCGGCGTCCAATGGCCGAATGTCTTTTTGTAACGCAATTCAAACGACGGCACGAAGGAAATCGTCCATACCTGCCAATTGACGAATTGACCGTTGGCCAGAACCGCCTCGCCTGCCAATGTATGAGCAAAAAAGTGATTCTCCGTATGCGCAAAAAGAAAATCGAACGCGGGCAAAACGCTGAAGCCGCTGTCACTAAAATAAAATCGCGGTCCCGCGCCCAATGAGAGCGCGATGGTATCGTAATCCGATTCGTTGCCGGCGAGGACATTGTTTTCGAAATGGTTCTCGAATTCGCCGTAGCCCGCGCCGCCTTCCAAGACCGGCGTCCATTTGATTTCACTGTCGCCAATTGGAGTGGGTTCGTTCAATCCAAATTTCCACGGGAGTTTGTATATTGTGCCGTCAGCGTTATTCAATTTCCAGCCGAGGCCGCTACGCGAGGCGATATTTTGCGTGCCGAGCACCGCCGTGGCTTCGACGCGCTGGCCGACGACATCGTCCAGTTGTTGCTGCGCGCCGGGCGGCAAGGACGGCGGTGCTGCAAAAACGGTTCCAGAAAATAGGAAAACAGCAATGTTGAAGAGCAATTTTCGCTTCTGTCTCGATTGCATTAGGGCGGAATCTTGTGCCAAAAAAAGTTCCGGCGCGAGCCGGATTTCTAACGTCGCGCCGGGCAATTGCCTTGGGCCTGGGCAAGTATTATTTCATTTTGGAAAGATTGTGTTCCAATCATCTTTCATGCTCACGACGGTCCAGCCTTTTTCATTTGCTTCGTCCCAGACTTTGTCCAGTTTGCCGATGGGCGATTTGCGGTCGTAGGCGTATTCACGCTGGGCGTCGTCGTGATGCACGAGCAACGCGAAGCGCGCGCCGCTGCCGGCGGTCGTCCATTCGAGCATTTGCTGGTCACCGTCGGAATTGCCGAACGCCATGATGGGCCGGCGACCGATGAAACGATTGATGCCGAC
The DNA here is from genome assembly GCA_035546095.1 of Verrucomicrobiia bacterium. GTDB lineage: Bacteria > Verrucomicrobiota > Verrucomicrobiia > Limisphaerales > UBA11358 > UBA11358. Next base: position 13,592 of record DASZXB010000020.1, read on the forward strand.
CGGCTTGCCGGGGCCGTCGTCAATGAATTCCACTTTCGCTTCCTTGACCAAAACCGGTTTGCCGTCGCGCAATTCAAATTTCACCACGCCGCTGCTGCCGACGACCTGTTCCGGCGGAATGCCATAAGTTTCCTCCGCGAACGTGCGCATGAATTCCACGCCGCCACCGCTCACGATGAACGTCTTGAATCCGTTCGCGCGCAAGTAGGCGAGCAGTTCAAGCATCGGCTGATAAACCAGCGTGTTGTAGGGCCGGTTGAATTTTGGATGCTTCGCGGTCGCGAGCCAGTCTTTGACAATCTTGTTGTATTCATCCGTCGTCATGCCGGTGTGCGTGACGGCCATCACCGGCGCGATGGATTTTTCGCCGCCGGCCAGAAATGTTTTCATGTCGCCCGCCAATAGATGGCTGAATGGCGCTTGCGTTTTCCATTCGGGATGCTGCGGCGCGAGTGCTTTCACGCGGTCGAGCGCGAACTGGAATTGAAAATAAATCGGCTGCTCGCACCAGAGCGTGCCGTCGTTGTCGAACGTGGCGATGCGCTCGGCGGGCGGCACAAAATCCGGCGAATTGGTGTCGGTGACTTTTTCGACGAAGGCGATGATGGCCTTTTTCGGCGCGGTGTCGTTCCACAACGGCAACGGGTCATCGGCGGCGAATAAATTGAAATTGAAAATCGCGCCGACCGCGAAAGCCAGCGCGAGGCGAATGAGTTTTGTTTTCATAATTTAATCTCCGGTATTTTCTGTTAAAAAATTTGTCGCGGGATTGGCAAAACCGCCAACCCCGCGACAAGTTGTTTCAATCAATTGCTGCTGCCGTTTGGATTTTCCAATTTCTTCATGGCTTCATCCACGGCTTTCTTCATGGAAAGCGTGTCGGCGCCTTGACGGGGTGGAAAATCCTGCAAGCTCTTGAGATGCGCGGCCAGGAACGGCCCGGCGCCGGTGGGCGCCCAAAGTTTGGCGGCCAGGAATTTGCGGCCTTCATATTCGTATCCGGGCGCGTCCGGCGTCACTTTCTCCATCGGGTCCATCAACAGGTTCACGAGGTAAGGAACGCTGGGATAAGATTTTTCATCGAACCAATCGCCGTTGTGCTTGACGCCGATGTGCATCTTCCAAGCATCAACACGGATGGCCATCAAATCGGTTTCGTCATAATAAAAAATTTCGCGACGCGACGATTTGTTGGCAGTGCCTTCCCAGTAATCAAGATTGTTGTATCCATCCAAATGAACTTTGTAAGTCGTGCCGTTCATTTCGTAGCCCTTGAGCAAGTCATCCTTGAGATTCGGCAATCCCGCCGCTGCCGCGAGCGTGACATACAAATCTTCGTGGCTCTGGATGCCGTTCAAGTCATGGCCGGGCGGAATATGTCCCGGCCATTCGATCAGGCACGGAACTCTCATGCCGCCTTCCCACGTGGTTCCTTTCTCGCCACGAAACGGAGCGTAACCGCCGTCCGGCCAGAACAGGAACTCATTGCCGTTGTCGGTGGTATAAACGACAATCGTATTGTCGGCGACACCGAGTTCCTTGAGTTTGTCGAGGATTTCGCCGACCAATTCGTCGTGCTCCAACATGCGTGCGCGCACGACGTCTTCCTCGGCGCGGCCTTCGTCCACAGCCATCTGAATGTATTTCGGATTCGGATGCGACCAAACGTGAATTGCCGTCGAATTATACCAAAGAAAAAACGGCTTGCCGGTTTTGCCAACTCTGTCCATCCAATCCAACGTCGCATCCGTCACTTCCTTGTCGAAAGTTTCCATGCGCTTGCGGGTGAGCGGGCCGCTGTCCTCAATTTTCTGTTTGCCGACACGACCGAATTTGGGATCAACCGTCGAGTCGTCCGCATCAGTCGCCCAGGTGTGCAACACACCACGCGGACCGAATTTTTTCAGGTAATCAGGATTTTTCTGGCCGGGATAATCCAGTTCTTCCGGCTCTTCCTCGGCGTTAAGGTGATAAAGATTGCCGAACCATTCGTCAAAACCGTGAACCGTCGGCAAAAATTCATTACGGTCGCCGAGATGGTTTTTGCCGAATTGTCCGGTCGCGTAACCTTGCGACTTCAGCACTTCCGCCAGTGTCGGGTCTTCCTTTTGAACGCCGCGCGTCGAGCCGGGAATGCCGATGGTCGTCATGCCGGTGCGCACCGGCAATTGACCGAGGATGAACGCGGCGCGACCGGCGGTGCAACTGGGCTGGCCGTAATGGTCGGTGAACAGCACGCCGTTCCGCCCAATCGAATCAATATGCGGCGTGTCGCCCATCATGCCGTGGTCGTAAAGGCCGACGTTCCACATGCCGATGTCGTCGCCGAAGATGACGACGATGTTTGGTTTTTTCTCCTGCGCCCGCGCGTCGGAGGCAGCGAGCATCAATACCGACATGGCCAGAGCGGCGATTCCGACGCACCATCTCCAGCGATTTGGGTTTGTTTTTCTCATAAATTTATTTTGTTGTGGCCGGATTGGATTTATTGCGCCGCGGGATTGACACCGGCATCAACCCTGCGGCGAATCGTTTCCGTCAATTCTGGGCTTGGCTTGCGCTTTCCAATTTGCTCATCACTTCATCCAGATTGAAGCTTGCGGGTTTTTGGCGAATCGGAAATTCCTTGAAGCTCTGCAGCCATTTCGCGACATAGGCCTGAATCGGAACCTGCACAAATACACGATGTGCTGCCCAATCGCCGTAATAGATGCTTTCCGCGCCGCGTTCAAAGGGATCAGAACGCAAGTTGTAGAGATTGGGCACGCGCAGATGCGTGAACTGGCTCTGCCAGACGCCCAGTGGATTGTCCGGCGTGGAGACTTTGCCGTTCTGCTCAAGGAAGGAAACTTTCCAATCAAAAACACGAATGGCAAATAAATCGCCATCGTCACTCCAATATAAAAATTCCTTGCGCGGCGAATTGGTCACTGTGCCCTGGAAATAAGGCAACAGATTGTAACCATCCAGATGCACTTTGAACGTCTTGTCGCCAATCGTGTAGCCTTTGGCGACTTCCTCAACCAGATTCGGGTCGCCCGCAGCAGCGGCAAATGTCGGAATGAAATCTTCGTGCGCGAAGAAATCATTGTAAACCGTGCCGGATTTGATGACACCGGGCCAGCGGATGAGCGTCGGCACGCGGTAAGCGCCTTCCCAATTCTCGGCCTTCTCGCCACGATACGGCGTGGCGCCGCCATCCGGCCAGGTGAAAACTTCCGCGCCGTTGTCGGTGGTATAGACGACGATGGTGTTGCTGGCGATGCCGAGGTCATCAAGTTCGTTCAACAATTGACCGACGTGACCATCGTGTTCGACCATGCCGTCAGGATAAAGTCCCAATCCGGTTTTCCCTTGCGACTCCGGTTTGAGATGCGTGAAGACGTGCATCCGCGTCGAGTTGTAATAGCAGAAAAACGGTTTGCCGGACTTGACCTGTTTCTTAATCCAATCCACCGCCGCGTCGGTGAATTCGTCGTCAATCGTTTCCATGCGCTTGGTTGTCAGCGGGCCGGTATTCTCGATTTTTTGTTTGCCGACGCGACCGAATTGCGGGTCAACCGTCGGGTCATCCGTGTCCGTCGCCCAAGTGTGCAACACGCCGCGCGGACCGAATTTCTGGCGGAAGCTCGGGTCTTTGGGATAATCGGGATTTTCCGGTTCTTCCTCGGCGTTCAAATGATAAAGATTGCCGAAAAATTCATCGAAGCCGTGAACCGTCGGCAAAAACTTATTCAAATCGCCGAGGTGATTTTTTCCGAATTGTCCGGTCGCGTAACCGTAATTTTTCATGAAGTCCGCGACCGACGGGTCGCGCGGGTCGAGTCCGATGTCCGCGCCCGGCAGACCGACTTTGGTCAAGCCGGTGCGGATGGGCGACTGGCCGGTGACGAACGCGGCGCGTCCGGCGGTGCAACTTTGCTGGCCATACCAGCACGTGAACAGCGCGCCTTCCTTGCCGATGCGGTCAATGTTCGGCGTCTGGTAACCCATGTCGCCGCGATTGTAGATGCTGGTGTTATACCAGCCGATGTCGTCACCCATGATGACGAGGATGTTTGGTTTGTTCTGCGCCTGTACGCGGTTTATGCCGGTCACGGCAATCAGGGCTCCTAGAAGAGCGAGTCCCAACTTCTGTATCCAGCAACATTTCAATTTTGCTTTTTTCATAAGTTGTCTCTTGGTTGTGTCCGTGCTGTCCATTTTCCGCCGCCTGCACGGACACAGGCGGAGAAATTTTTTTCATCCCTTTGGAAACACGAACGTCACGCTGAAACGCAAACCCCAATCCGGCCCGCCGTCCGGTTTGGCCGCGTAATAACGCGCGCCCAATTGAAAACTCACCGGCGTCTTGCCGAACTTCAGCAGTTGCGTGACCATCGCGTTGAGCGGAACCGTCCATTGACGATTTTCCCAATCGTAGGCGGATTCGCTGTTGATGGTGAAGGTCGTGTGCTTGGCCGTCGTGTAAGAAAGAAACGGTTGCAGAAACGTGCTGCTGATGTCCTGCCTGCCGTCACTGCCGGCAAACGACCAGATGTGGTTCACCAGCGCGCCGTAAGTCCAGCCCTGTTTTTGCCAGAGCAAAAGTCCGGTCGGACCCGCGCCCCATTTTCCCGCGCCCAATGCCGTTTCCGTTGCCGTCGGCAAATATAAATCCGGGCCGATGCCCCAGATCAATCCGCCCGGACCCGGCTTGGCCGGTGCGAAGAACAGGCTTTCCGTCGTGTCGCCCAATCCGCTCTGGCTCGTATCGCCGATGCGGTCGTGCTGATAAATGTAAGGCATAATTGTTCGCGTGATGAGATTCCAATTTTCGCTCAGCGCGAAGGGAATCACGGGCTGGACGTTGACCTTGTATTGGAAACCGTTGTCATTTGGCCCGCCGCCGAAATCAAAATTGTTTTGGATCGGCACGCTGATGAGCGACGCGACCGGATTGTTCAACTTCTGCGCGATGTCCGACATTTCGTCGCCGGAAGATTCACCGCCGCTCGGCGAATCTGTCTGCGCAAACACGGGAACGGCGAACAATGCGCTCAATCCGAAAACCACCGCGAGTTTTTTGAGTCTGGTTTTCATAATTTCATTTTCAGATTTTTATTTCACTTCTTCGATGTCCGGCAGCACCCACGTTTTGTCGAAATAATGCTCGGTTGGCGCATAAAGACGGAAATAAGTGAACCAGCCTTTATGCGGCAATGTCTTGATCCAGTTCTGCGACGGTTTGCCGACGGGCGGCTGCGGGCCGAAGTAAAGATCAACGGAACCGTCCGCGTTTTTGACGATGTCGTCGCGTGAAGAACGGTCAGGATAACTGCCTGTGTCAACCAAGCAGCGACTCTCATTGTCATAAACGGTGAACGACCAGAATTGCGCGACGGGTGCGTTTGGAGGGACATGCAGCGCATAATTTTTCCCGCCGTCGAGCCACGCGCCAGTGCTGTCCTTTTGTGATTCCAAATAGACCTGTCCCGCACCAACTGTTTTGCCCATCATGCCGATGGTGACGCCAACAGCTTCGTAGAACCACGACGCGCGCTCGTCAAGCTGGGTGTAATTCGGCGTCTCTTGATCTGTTTGAGTCAAGAAAAGCGAATACTCCCATTTATTGCCGGGCCAAACGACTGCGCCATCAAAACGTTTCGCATAGCCATTGCAACGCGCCATAAGTTCACCAACATTTGCCGCATCAATCAGGATTTTTTCCTGCCGTTCATCGGGGTTAAAGGGTTTGCCTTTTTCAATGCCGAGCGGAACAAGCATGGCAAGCACGATGCGGTCGCGTTCGATAGGCGGTTCTTCATTGATGAGTCTCGACAACCCTTCCCAATACTTCAGTCCGCGTGGTTGGGTGGCTGACCATTCTCTTCCTTCCGGGCGGATGTGTTTTGTTTCCGGCGGATTATCACGCTGACTGTAGGGATAGATGCGCAGTTGAGCGCAAAGTGCGCGGGCCGTGTCCACGTTCGCATCCAAACCCCTCATGCCGCACCAGACATTTTCCGTCGGTGAACGAAAGACAAAATATCCGTCCGGTTTCATGTCCGGGTCATTTGGTCCAAGAATGAGAAACTTACCGCCTTGTCCTTTGTCCGGTCCGGTCTGCCCGCAATCGGTGATGGGGCGTTCCCAAAAATCGAGGATGCCGCCCGCCATCGCTCCGGCGGGAATCTCAAAAACGAGCGGGCCTTCTTTTGCCAGACTTGGAAACGCCATCGCATAGGGTGTCGTGGCGTTGGCCGTGAGAATGCCGAGCTTGTCCTTGTAATCGAGGTAATCCACGTAATCACAGTTGCCCGCGCCAAAAACTTCACGCTGCTGACTTTGCCATGAACCCATCGCCAGATAAGGCAGCGCCCAGATGTAAGCCTGACACGCGCGTTGAAAATCAAGGTCGTCGTAAAGTTTCTTAACGGTGTCTTGTGTCGGAAATCCATTGACGATTTTCAGTTTGCCAAGCCGCGAGTTGATTGTGCCGGTCGTTGGCAATTCCTGCGCGAATGTTGATGCTGCGATAGATGCGCCGAGTAGAATTAGGCTGATGATTTGATTTTTAGTTTTCATATTTGGTTTCTCTTTTCGTTGTTGATTTTCAAATTTTTATTTCACTTCTTCCACGTCCGGCAATTTCCATGTCTTGTCGAACAATTCAGGCGTCGGCCCGTAAAAGCGGAACATCAAATCAAATCCCCGTTTTGGATCGGTCGGCAGCCAGTTGGTTTCCTTGCCGGACGGAGCTTTGGGACCGATGTAAATGTCCACCGAACTGTCGCCATTTTTCCGCACTTCCGATTGGTTGGAGGCGCGGCTGGCGCGTGGCATTCCTTTGATCACCGTGTGGATTTCGCGGTCGTAGGCAGTCACCGACCAGTAATCCTTCACCGGCGCATTTGCCGGCACATGCAAGACATAGGTCTTGCTTCCTTCGTAAGCTTTGCCGCTCTTATCTTTTATCGAGATAAGATAAAATTGCGCGGCGCCCAATTTGCGGATACCGACAAAGGCATAGGTGTAACCCAGCCCGCGGTCGTCAACGGGATAAGCGTCCGGGTCGCCGTAAGAATTGCCGTAGGCGGCAATGACGCCGGGCATCGCAGGTAACGTCCAATGAATGCCGGCATTGTATTCAGGCATCCCGGCGTCGTAGCGCATCTCCAGCAGCGCGTGTGCCTCGGCGATCGCTTTGGTCAGGATTGCTTTCATCTTCTCATCCGGCGTGAATGGCTTTCCCTTTTCGATGCCGATGGATTTAAGCTGGTCAATCATCACGCGGTCCCGGTCAATCCACGGTTCAGCCTGCACCACGCGATTGAGATTCTCGAAGAAACTCGCGTCGTAACGAATTGTGGAATCAAACAACACCGGGCTGGCGTCAGAAAATTTCGTGGCCGGAGGATTGGCCGCCTGCGACAACGGGTAGAACTTTACCCGCTGGCCATAATTTTGGGATTTTTCAATATCCGCTTCACTGTGACTACGAAGGTTCGAGCGCAGCAGCGCATAGCCCGAATAGGTGTCGGATTGTAGAATGACGTAACCCTCCGGCGGCTTATCCTTATAACCCGGCGGCAAAATCAAATACTTCCCACCCTTGCCGTGGTCCGCCCCGTCAGGCCCCACGTCGGCCAACGGCATCTGCCAGAAAGTCATTATGCTGCCCGCGAACGAACCCGTATCCGCCGGCGGCAGTTCGAGCACCATCGGGCCAACATCCTTGGTATTGAAGAACGGTAGAAAATAAATGCAGTCGGGATTGGGCGTCAGTGTCTGATTATTCGCGTCCGCCGGGCGCGACCAGTAGAGGACTTCGTTTTCTCTGCCTGCCGTCTTGCGGAACATTTCCTGCCGCATCAAGTCGGTATTGACAACGGGCATTCCCCAGATCACCGCCTCCACCGCGCGCCGCTCGATAGAACGGTCTGCGAGTTTATCCGGTGAATAATTTTTCTGCGCGCAACAACCTCCCAGCGCAATTGCCGCGCCAAATAAAACCAGTTGGATGATTTGGTGTTTGGTTTTCATAGTTTGTTTTCCTTTCACCGTTCAAAATTTGAAAGTCTCATTTACCATAAACGTGTTGCCTTCCAGCCGTTTTCCATTTTCATGTTTGGTCGAGGGCAACACGGACTACATCACCTGATTTTTGGCGATGGTTTGGCCATAAAAAGCCGCGCTCAATTTGGGCGTGCGTTTTTGCGTGGCGTAATCCACATAAATCAATCCGAAACGGTTACCGAAACCGTCTGTCCACTCGAAATTATCCATCAGGCTCCACAGAAAATAACCGCGCACGGGAACACCTTCAGCCGTCGCGCGCTGCAATTGCGTGAGATAATTTCGCAAAAACATGATGCGGTCGGTGTCGAGCACTTCGCCCTTGTCGGTCAGTTCGTCGCTCGCGCCGCAACCGTTTTCCGTGATGTAAATTTCCTTCACGTTCCAGATTTTCTGCAAATGACGTGGCGACCAGTAGATTGATTCCGGTCCGATGTAGTGCCAACTTGAGAGCATTTTCGGATGCGATTTGGCGAAAGGAATGACTTCGTAGCCCGCTTCATTGTCGGCGGCGCGCACATAAGGCGCGGGCATATAAACATTGATGCCGACAAAATCCAGCGGACTGGAAATGATTTTCAAATCGTCATCGGTGAATTTTGGCGCATCGTCGCCGGCGGATTTCAGATAGGCGTCGGTGTAACGGCCTTCGAGCATCACGGTCAGGTAAGGCGCGTTGATTTCGCGGGTGGCGCGCTCGGCGGCTTTGATGTTCTCACCCGTTTCAATGATGGGCACGGCTCCTTGAATGTTGTCGGCGGGACCGACTTTGGTGCCAGATTTCGCGCTGGCGCGAATCGCCTGCACCGCCAGGCCGTGACCGAGAACGGCATTATGCCGGACTTGATTCAATCGCGCCGGCGGCAATTTCAATCCGGGCGCAAGAATCCCTCGCCCATAGCCCAAATCAACAAATGTAAAGAACTCGTTAATCGTAAAGAAGTGTTTGACCCGGTCACTTAATTTACCGGCAACATAACCGGCGTAGTCGCCGAATGCCTTGGAAGTGTCGCGCGATTCCCATCCGCCGCCGGCATCCTGAAGCGTCTGCGGCAAATCCCAGTGATACAACGTAGCGAATGGCTCGATGCCATTGGCCAACAGTTCATCCACCAACCGGCTGTAGAAATCAATGCCCTTGGGATTGGGCTGGCCGGTGCCGTTCGGAAAAATGCGCGGCCACGCGATGGAGAAACGATACGAGGTCGTTCCTATCTCCTTCATCAATTTCGCGTCCTGTTTGTAAAGGTGGTAATGGTCGTTGGCCACATCGCCATTGTCGTTGTTTTTGACCTTGCCCGGCGTGTGCGCGAACGTGTCCCAAATGGATTTGCCACGACCATCCTCATTGACTGCGCCTTCAATCTGATACGACGCGGTGGCCGTGCCCCAAAGAAATCCTTCGGGAAATGTCCGCGCCACATCCGGCTCAATGGCCGTTTGATTGTTGGTTGAATTGGTTGAAGCGCAGCCGGGGAGTGTCGCCATCGCCGGAGCGCCCAGCGCTACCGCGCTGGCAAGTTTGATTGCATCACGTCGGGTCAGATTTTTATTTTGCATATTCAGCCTTTCATATTTGTGGAGTGAAATTATTTTAAGGTTCTGATTTCTTCCGCGTCGGATTGCGCTTGCTGTGGCGCGGACATCACGCAGCGAAAACTGATGTGGCTCATGCCTGTGTCCGGCGCTTCGCCGCGCCGCGCGCTGGGACGATAACTTTCGCAATACGCGACGTTGCACAGAAACGAGCCGCCTTTTACTACACGCTTGACGGCGTAAGGTTCCAGCGGATCGTAACTGGCTAGCGGGCCGGGCGGATTCAGTGAGCAGATGCCGCCGGTGTCTTTCATTTGTTGATGCTCGTCGGCGCGATACCAATCAGCGCACCATTGCCATGCGTTGCCCGCCATGTCGTAAAGGCCGAAACCGTTCGGCGGAAATGAAGCGACCGGCGCGAGTCCGGCAAAGCCGTCTTCCTTCGTGTTGAGATACGGAAATTTTCCCGTCCAGATGTTCGCCATGTATTTGCCGTTGACGAGAAATTCATCGCCCCACGGATAACGCTTGTTCTTCAGACCGCCGCGCGCGGCATATTCCCATTCCGCTTCCGTCGGCAAGCGTTTGCCCGTCCATTTCGCGTAAGCCTGCGCGTCGTCCCACGAAACCTGCACGACGGGATAATTACCTTTGCCCTTGAGGTCCGTGCCCGGTCCGCCGGGATGCTGCCAACTTGCGCCGGGCGTCCAGCGCCACCATTGAGCGAGGTCGCGCAAATCCACCGCGTTCGTCGTGCCGACAAACACGAGCGAACCGGCAACGAGCACGCTGTCATCCGGCTTGGGCGTGTCGGGCGGCAGTTGTTTTTTTAATTCGTTCCAATCCGGCTTGCGTTCGGCGGTGGTGACGTAGCCGGTGGCGTCCACGAATTTTTTGAATTCATCGTTCGTGACATCGTGTTTGTCCATCCAGAAACCGTCCACCTTCACGCGATGCGCCGGGCGTTCGTTGGGAAAACTTTGCGGGTCGTCCGTGCCCATCGTGAATTCGCCGGCGGGAATCCAGACCATGCCATTGGTCACTAGCGCCGCCGTCGCCTTGAACGTGAATCCTACTGAAACGACAAAAAAACCGACCAGAACCGCACCGGCCATTTGAGATTTATTTTTCATGGCGGCCTCTTTTTTTGGTGCGGGGCGAAATGCAATTATTTCACCCCGCACCGGCGGACTGTTGCCGTGCGTCAAATACCGGCATTATTATTTGCCTGCCGGAGCATTGGTATCTCCGGTCTGCGGCGCAGGGGCATTGGCTGCCATCGCCACACCAAGTTCCTTGAATTGCGTCGAGAGATCGCTCATGGCGGATTTCAATTGAGCCGCGTCCTTGTTCGCCTTGTCCGCCGCGCCTTTAATCGCCGTGACGCCGCCGACGGTCAAATCCGTGCTCAACGCGGTTTGAACGTCTTTCAAATCGGAAATGAACGGCTCGTAAGCCATTTGCACTTGAGTGTAACTGCGTTTGATGTCCGAAAATTCCTTTTGAACTTCCGCTTTGCGGTCGGCGCTGCGACTCTTGATGTCTTCATTTTTGATTGCGGCAAGTTGTTGATCCCATTGCGCGAAGTACTCATTGCCGGTCTTTCTCATCTCGGCGACGCGCGCCTTGACATCGGCCGCCGAAGATTGAAGGTCTTTCAAAGCAGAATTGAATTTATTGAATTTGGACACCAAATCGCCCTGCGGATTGTTGACCAAATCACTCAAGGAACTGAGTGTCGCGTCAATCTTGGTGTTGCCTTCAGCAATTTTGTTCGCGGAATCGGTTAATCCACTGGCGGTGCTGTTGCCTTTTTGATAATTGCCCGACGCGCAGCCGGCGATCACCGCCAGCGCGGTTGCGAGCGCGAGGTTTGACATGAATTTGAGTGCGTTTGATTTTTTCATAGGTTTGTTTGGATGATTTTTATTGGTTGTGGTTCGAATCGTTGAACTTCTGCAAGAACGGAAACCGGCGCTCCATTTGAACTTGGAATGATAAAGCCCAATTCCCTCAATCTGCCAAAATGCGGCCCCCCGGCAGACATCCGCGTGCGACTTAGCAATGATTGATTGCCTCATCATGCCACGTGTTTTCGTGAACTGGGGCAACTTATATCGTTTCCCGAAAGCTGGCAAACGAATTTGCTGGAAAGAAAATTAGAATTGCGCCACGCGCAGTGAAAAAATTGACGGCGAAGAATGGGGTGGCCGACGGGATTCGAACCCGCAACAGCAAGCTCCACAAGCTTGAACTCTACCATTGAGCTACGACCACCAACCAATCTGTTCAGGATAAATTTTTAGTGGTAACCCGTCAAGTTGGAGTCGCGGCGGTTTTTGATTTGATTTCGCGCGGTTGCACGTCGGGAATCGCCGCGCCGCGCGCCTGCGGAAATTTAATTTTCGAGCGCAGCAATAAAGTTCCCAGACATAGATCGGCGAAGGGCATCACCACGTTGAAATTTTTGTGCATATAACGGTGATGCAACAAATGATGGCCGTTGAGCCGGTAAAAAATCCATGATTTCTCCACACGCCGCGCTTTCGGCAGGTGCATGCACCAGTGCATATATTCGTAAGCGGCGTAATAGCCGATGAAGGAAACCAGCGCGCCGACAGCCGCGTCCCAGCGGCCAAACGGCATCGTCAACGCGAGCACGGGCATCATGCCCAACGTGATCAACATCGGGCCGTTCCACCACGCCATCGGAATCTTTTTTTTGTCGTGCTCATGGATGACATGATACGTGTGATCGGATTTGAAAATATGATGATGCACAATGGTATGCGCGTGAAAAGCGTAGCGAAAATTAAAAAACGGCCGATGCATCAAATAACGATGCAACGTCCATTCAAAAAACGAGGCGAAAGCGACTCCCGCGCTAAAACCGATTGCGGACCAAAACAACAAATGCTCAAACAACATAAAAATTTTACAACCGCCTGTTGCGAAAAATGCAACTTGAATTTGAAAAGAATACCGAATTTTTCGCGCGACGAAAGTTAAATCATCGCGCTGGCGCATTTTTCTTCCTTCATTGCCAATTCGCTTGGACAGATTTAGAATTTTTCCGTTCATGGCCGAATACAAAGTTCAATTCGAGGTCTTCGAAGGCCCGCTCGATTTGCTGCTTTACCTCATCAAACGCGAGGAAGTGGACATCTACGAAGTCAACCTCACCAAACTCGCCACGCAATTCATCGAATACATTGACACGATGCGTCTGCTCGACCTGGAGATTGCCGGTGAATTTCTCGTGATGGCTTCGACGCTCATGTATATCAAGAGCCGCGAACTCCTGCCCGTAGAGCAACAGGCTGTCGTCGAGGGCGAGGATGAAGGCGAAGACCCGCGCTGGGAATTGATTCGCCAGCTCGTCGAATACAAAAAATTCAAAGACGCCGCCGCGCAACTGCAAACACTCGAAGCGCGACAGGAAAACATTTTCCCACGCGTGCCCGGCAAATTGGAATTTGAATCCACCGCGCCGCCGCCGAAACCCGACGTTTCCATTTTCGATTTGCTCAACGCCGTCAACGTCGTCCTCAAACGCTTCGAGCAACGCGAAGGCGCGGCGCGCGAGATTTACGAGGACAAATGGACTGTCAGCGAAAAAATCGAATTCATCCTCAAAATCATTTCCGCGCGCGGCTCAATCAAATTTTCCGAACTGTTCGCCAATGCCGCTAGCCGCGGCGAAGTCGTCTGCACCTTTCTCGCGCTGCTGGAATTGATTCGCCTGAAACAACTCGCCTGCGCGCAACCCGAACCGTTTGCGGAAATTGAAATCAGTCGTGTGCAAGTTACCGTGCCAATTTCTCCAGAGGCAGGACTCGAACCTGCAAATGAGTCCGCGACAGGACTTGAACCTGTCGCTTCGCAAACTGAAATTGCCAATCCGCAATCCGAAATCCAAAATCCGCAATAATTTTCATGGAACTTAAATTCATTCTCGAATCACTACTGTTCTCCGCGCAAAAACCATTGAGCGTAAAAGAACTTCGCGAAATTCTCGCCAACGCCGCCGAAGCGGAAGACGCCGACGCCGCAGCCAAACCATTTGCCAAAGTCAAAGAAAGCGATTTGACCGCCGCGCTGGAACAACTCGCCGCCGAACACGAAACCGCCGCGCGCAGTTACCGGCTCGCGTGCGTCGCGGGCGCGTGGCAATTCGTCACGCAACCCGAATTTGCGCCGTGGCTCAAGGCGCTGGTCGGGCAAAAGATTCGTCCCACGCGGCTTTCCGCGCCCGCGCTGGAGACGCTCGCCATCATCGCGTATCGCCAGCCGCTCACGCGCGCCGAGATTGAGCAGATTCGCGGCGTGAACGTGGACGGCGTGATGCAGACGCTCACCGAACGCGGACTCGTCGAAGCCGTTGGCCGCGCGGAAGTCGTCGGTCGCCCGCAGACTTACGGCACGACGCCGCTGTTTCTGGAATACTTCGGTCTGCGCGGTCTGGAAGATTTGCCCGCCGCCGACGAATTGAGAAAAATTCCCATTGAAAAACCGCCTGCGCCCGTCACGGTTGAACCCGGTTTGGCGACCGTTCCGCCGGAGCAATTAAATCTGGGAAATCCGCCGGGCGAAAATAAAAATGCGGAACAGGAAAAAACAGAATGAACTTTTCAAATCTAGAGCGAAGTTTATGCGAGATTTAGTAATTAAATTTTATTTACCCCACTTGCATGAGTCTAAATCAGACGGCAGGCGCATTTTAGAGATGATTTGTGATTTGATGCCGGAGTTGATGCCAGAGTTTTACAACAGTTGTCAGCCAATCAACAAGCAGTTCGCTCTTGACAAACTCGATATTGCATTAGAAGACTGGGGGGATTCGTTTCTTTGGAAGCGGAAAAAACCTTCTGTGGATGGCATGGTTACTTTTGGAAGCGCACATCCTCGCCGACCATTCCATACCAGTTTGATACTTGAAGCCAAACCAGAAAATGTGGATTCAAAAAAATTGACTCGATTTGTTCAAGAATTTTCAAAAACCTTTCGACCGGACATCGGGTTGATTCATGTGTTTCCTAAAATTGAACGTAGAAATAGACAGCCGATTCTTCATATAAGTAGTTTCATTTTGAGGGAATCGCTGCCGAATCTGTATTGGGCGACAGTGTTTGGCGCGCCGTATGTGAAACTATTTGGCAAGGAACGGCTGCTTTCCACACCAGCCGCAGTGGTCAAAGAACTTGCCGACGACCTTGTTTATATTCAACTCACAGATGATGTAATGGACAATCGCAAGCAGCCAGAAAAAGTTGAAGCCGCCCGCGAAGCAGCAAAAAAACATTTAGACTCAAATGCGTTTTTTAATTCTCAACGGAGTCCAAACTTTGTTTATAGGAAACCCGAATTTCATATTGTCGAGTAGGTCGGCAATTCAAATTGATTCTCTCTTCGCATTTCTTCATTCTTCCTTCACTTTGAACATTCCCGAACATCGCAAGGCGATTGACAAGCTCGACGCGCAACTCGTGAAGCTTTTGAACGAGCGCACGCGCCACGTGCTCGCCATTGGCGACATCAAATGCAAGGCCGGCGAGGAGATTTACGCGCCGCATCGCGAACGCGCCGTGCTCGACCGGATTGCAAAATTAAATTCCGGTCCAATCACCGACGAGCAGTTGCGCGCGATTTACCGCGAAATCATGTCCAGCGCGCTCGCGCTCGAAAAGACCATGAGCATCGCGTATCTCGGCCCGGAAGCGACGTTCACGCATCAGGCCGCGATCCGCCGGTTCGGTTCGAGCCTGAATTACGTCGCGCAAAAAACCATCGCGGACATTTTCACCGAAGTCAGCAAGGGCAGGGCGGATTACGGCGTCGTGCCTGTGGAAAATTCCACCGAAGGCGTCGTCACGCACACGCTCGACATGTTCGTGGACAGCGATTTGAAAATCGTTTCGCAAATCGTTTTGCCGATTCAATATTGTCTCGCGGCGAAATCCAAAATTGCGAAAGCGAAAATCCAAAAAATTTACGTTCATCCGCAAGCGCTGGGACAATGCCGTTCGTGGATTCAAAAAAATCTGCCGCACGTGGAAATTTTGGAAGCGTCGTCGAACGCGCGCTCCGCTGAATTAGCCGCAAAAGATAAATCGGCTGCTGCCGTCACAGGATTTCTTGCCGCAGAAAAATACGGCTTGGAAATTTTGGAGCAGGACATTCAGGATAATGCCGCGAACGCCACGCGTTTTCTCGTTCTTGGACGCACGTGCAGTCCGCCGACCGGCAAAGATCGCACGAGTTTGATGATTTCCGTTTCCGACAAAGTCGGCGCGCTGCACGAAGCGATTGCCGCGTTCAAGAAATTGAAAATCAACATGACGAAAATCGAATCGCGTCCGAGCAAGCGCAAGGCGTGGGAATATTTTTTCTTCATTGATTGCGACGGCCACGCGCAGGACAAAAAAGTCGCCAAAGCCATCGAGCATTTGGGCAAGCACTGCAATTTTGTCAAAATCCTCGGCTCGTATCCAAATACCGAATAATTATTAAGTTGGAATATGAATTCCAATTACACATCTCCGTGGGATCGGGAAGATGTTTTTCCAGAAAAACCGACAGGCGAAGACTACGGTTATTTGCTTCGTGGGAAATTCGTTGGTTGTTCACAAGAAGGATTGATTAAAAAATGTGGCAGTCGAGATTTACCACATGTGCATTTGGTTTGGTGTCCCGAATTTCCGCGAGTTGTGCCTGCTGCGATGGTAGGATTTTTGTCCGAACCCTTGCGGGAACGCCAAAGAAGCGAATTGAAAAGTGCCATTGGAGTGGGTTTATCTAGTTTTTTTATTTGGTGCGTTCTTGGCTTTTTGACAAGCGGCTCTTCCCATCGTCCATTCGCATGGACCTGGATGTTGCTTCTGGCAACGACCACCGGCTTGATACCTGCTGTGAGTGGAATTTACGGCATTAGAAAATTGAAGCATGACTTTGCGCTTACGACCGAAAATATAAAAATCGCACGTTACAACGTGTGGGTTTTATCACAAAAAATTCTTTTTACTTGGTTGATTCTTGGCGGCATTGGCGGTGTTTTTATTCTGGAATGTGTTTACGGTTTCCCTGAATCAGTGAATGCCGCGGGGTTGGATAAACACGCTGTTTGGCGTGGTGAATGGTGGCGGCTATTTACTGGCCCTTTGCTTCACGGCAATGTTATGCACTTTATTTTTAATGCGTCTGCACTAATCGGATTGGGACGATTGATGGAAGTTTTAGCCTCTCGCTATTATTTGGCTTTTGTATTCGGAGTTTCAGCCTTGATTGGCAGTGTTTTCAGTTTGTTTCTGTTGCCGGATGTGACATCTGTTGGTGCTTCAGGCGGCTTGTTAGGCTTGATTGGCTTTCTGGCTGTACTTGGCTATAAACGCAAACAAGTCTTGCCACCCGGATTTGCAAAATCAGTTGCTATCAATGTGGCAATCATCGCGGCAATGGGAATTTTAGCTTTTTCAATCATTGATAATGCCGCACATCTTGGAGGGTTTTTGGCCGGTGTTATTTTAGGAAATTTTTTTGCGCGTTCTGGAGAACAATCATTACCGCTGGTGACCGGTGTAAAGATAAAAATTGCCGGAATAATTTCTTTGTTCGCTATTCTTGTTTTTGTCGGATATTCCATGATGCAAATTTTTGAAAATAATCATGCGGTCTCCAATTAGAATACATTTTAGGCATACTAATCTTTTCATTTGAATTTATGGCTTTTCCATCGGCCCGTATCCGAACGTGGATTGACGTTTTTGCTTCCCATTTCCCGCAATTATGCTATGAATCCCAGCATGGAGTCGCAGGAGTCCATGTATTTTATTTGGGGCATTGATGACGCGCCTTACGGTCCGGTGGGATTGCCGGTTTTGGTGGATTGGATCGCCGATGGCCGCGTATTGGCCGACACGTGGGTTTTCGCCCGTAGCGCGGGCAATTGGCAAAAAGCTTCGGAAATCTCTGAACTCGGAAATCATTTCAGCCCGACGAATGAAATTCCCAGCGGCGCTTCAACGCGCGCCGGCGTCACGCCCGGTTCGTTGCGGCGAATTAAAATTTTGGCCGATTTGAAGGACGCGCAACTCGCGCACCTGTCGGATTTCATGGAATTGCGGCAAGTACCGCAGTGGTCGGCGGTATTCAATCAAGGCGACGCGGGCGACGCAATGTATCTCGTGCTGGCCGGTGAATTGCGCGCGCGGACGATGATCGGCGGGCGTGAAACCATTCTGGCGACGTTCAACGCCGGTGATTTTTTTGGCGACATGGCGTTGTTCGACAACGGGCCGCGCTCGGCGGATGTCATCGCCAACACGAACAGCACGTTGCTGAAAATTTCCTCCATCAATTTCGAGCGGCTCACGCGTGAAGCGCCCGCGCTGGCCACGCCATTTTTGCAGGCGACGGCGCGCACGCTTTCCGCGCGCATCCGTGCCGACAACAAACGCCTTGACCGTCTCTCCCAACAATTCAGCGCCGGCAGTCGTTGAATCAGGTCGCCTGATTTGACAAACGAAATTTCAGGTGCAATTTCATGCCCATGAATTTGCAATTGGAGAACAAACTTGCGCTTGTCACCGGCTCAACCAAAGGCATCGGCCTTGCCATCGCCACGTCGCTCGCCCGTGAAGGCGCACGCGTCATCGTCAATGGCCGCACGGAAAAATCGGTCGCTGAAGCCGCGACAAAAATCAAATCAGCCGTTTCCAACGCCAAACTGGAATCATTCGCCGGTGATTTGGCCGACG
Organism: Verrucomicrobiia bacterium; assembly: GCA_035546095.1. Lineage (GTDB taxonomy): Bacteria > Verrucomicrobiota > Verrucomicrobiia > Limisphaerales > UBA11358 > UBA11358. The sequence continues at coordinate 31,939 of DASZXB010000020.1, forward strand.
CCAAAATTGCCGAATCGCTCGTCAAAAAATTTCCCGCCGTCGAAATTCTCGTCAACAATCTCGGCATTTTTGAACCGAAGCCGTTTGAAGAAATTCCCGACGCGGATTGGCAGCGATTTTTCGACGTGAATGTTTTGAGCGGTGTGCGTTTGAGTCGCGCGTATTTTCCCGGCATGAAGAAAAAGAATTGGGGCCGCATCATTTTCATCAGCAGCGAAAGCGCATTGCAGATTCCGTTCGAGATGATTCATTACGGCATGACGAAGACAGCGCAGATCGCCGTCGCACGCGGCCTCGCGGAATTATGCGCGGGCACGGGCGTGACTGTGAACTCCGTTCTGCCCGGACCTACGCGTTCCGACGGCGTGGACGAATTCGTGAGCAAATTGAGCGGCGGCAAGCCGTTCGCCGAATTTGAAAAGGAATTTTTTGAAAAAGTCCGCCCGACTTCGCTGCTCAAACGATTTGCCACAACGGAAGAAGTCGCCAATCTCGTGACTTACGTTTGTAGTCCGTTGTCCTCGGCAACCAACGGCGCGGCGCTGCGTGTGGATGGCGGCGTGGTGAAATCCGCGTTTTAATTTTAACCGCGGATAACGCAGATTTTCGCAGATTTATTTTTAATTTGCGTTCATCGGCGAAATCTGCGGTTAGAATCCCATGCTCATCAGCATTTATCTGTGGTTGAATTTCGGCCTTTTTTCGCGCATCGTCATCGTGTGAGCCATCTTGCCCGAGCCAAAGAAGTTTTCGATATTGAACTCGCCGCGCTCAAAAAAGTGCGCGCGCAGTTGGAAAAATCGTTTGATCGCGCAGTTGAAACCGTCGTCGCGGCGTTGCAACAACACGGAAAAATAGTCGTCGTCGGCATCGGCAAATCCGGCAACGTCGGTGCGAAAATCGCCGCGACGCTTACCAGCACCGGCTCAACCAGCGTTGTGCTCAACAGCGTGGACGCGCTGCACGGCGACGTGGGAATTGTCAACGACGGCGACGTGATTCTCGCGTTGAGTTATTCCGGCGAATCGGAAGAATTGCTGAATCTGTTGCCCGCGTTGAAACGGTTTTCCGTCAAAATTATTTCCGTCACCGGCAATTTGAAATCGTCACTCGCCAGACACAGCGATATTTCGCTAAACGTCAAAGTGCCGAAGGAAGCGTGCCCATTCAATCTCGCGCCGACGAGCAGCACGACGGCGATGCTCGTGCTCGGTGACGCGCTGGCAATGGCGGTTTTGGATGCGCGTGGATTCAAGGAAAAAGATTTCGCCAAATTTCATCCGAGCGGCGCGATCGGACGCGCGATGTTGACAAGGGTTCGCGACATTATGCGCACGGGTAATCGCAATGCTGTTGCCGGTGAAAATCTTTCAATCAAAGAAGCGTTGCTGGTGATGACACGCGCCAAATCCGGCAGTTTGAGTGTTGTCAACGCACGCGGCAAACTTACGGGCGTTTTTACCGACGGCGATTTTCGTCGGCACATGGCCGCCGATGAAAATCTTCTGTCAAAGCCTCTAAAGCTCGTGGTGACACGAAATCCAATTTGCATTTCTGAAAATGCGCTGGCGCAAGAGGCATTGAAGGTTTTCGATGAACGAAATATTGACGATTTGATTGTGGTGAATGCCAAACACGAGCCGGTCGGTTTGGTTGATTCGCAGGATTTGCCCAAATTGAAAATCATGTGAAACTTCCGCTCGTTTTAATTTTCATGGGCGTGGCTGGCAGCGGCAAAACGACGGTCGCCAAATTGTTCGCGGAAAAGGCCGGCGCGAAATTTTACGAAGGAGACGATTTCCATTCGCCAGAGAACATCGCCAAAATGGCGCGGGGAATTCCTTTAACCGATGAAGATCGTGAAGGCTGGCTGCGCGCATTGAGGGAAATCATTGTTCGTGTGCTGACGGCGAATGAATTGGCCGCAATCACTTGCTCGGCTTTGAAAGCGAAATATCGCGAACAGCTTCAAATCAGCGACAAACGTGTGCGATTCGTCTATTTGACCGGCCCACGAAATTTGATTGAGGAGCGATTGAAAAATCGTCGCGGTCATTTCATGCCGTCGGCATTGTTCGACAGCCAATTTGCCATTCTTGAATCGCCGGCGGACGCGCTGACTTTCAGTTGCGAAAAATCGTCGGAAGAAATTGTCACGGAATTGATTCAGATTTTGGACACGGACGAAGCCGTTTGAGTTTTTGGCAGCAAAAACGCCAGCGCGGCGGCAATCAACATTCCCGCGCCCAAGACATTGAATGGAATCGCGGTGCTGTGGTATCGCGTGGTCAGCCAGCCGACGACGTAAGGGCCGAAAAATCCGCCGGTGTTGCCGATGGCGTTGACGAGGCCAATGGCAGGACCGAACACGTTGCGCGGCATGGTTTCGGTCGGGATTGCCCAAAACGGCGCGAGCGCGGCGAACGGGCCGGGAATCGCGAGACACATGAACGCGTAAGACAGCCAAAAATTTTCCCGCGTCAACACACTGACAATCAAGCTCACACCGCTCAAAGTATAAACGAACGCGACGTGACCGCGACGTTCATGGGTTTTGTCCGAGTGCCACGAATTAAGAATCATGATCACGGCGGTCACGGCGTAAGGAATGGCAAATAAAATTCCGTATTGCAGCGCGCTGAAATTTTTTGTCTTCAAGCCATCGGTGAAAAACGTCATGCAACCATAAGCCTGGGAGTTGTGCAAAAAATTGATGATGATCATCACCAGAATTTCGGGGCGCGCCAGCGATTGCCAGAGCGGTATTTTTTTGGCTGGTTTCAATTGCGCTGATTCTTCGTTCAGCTTGGATTCCAAAAAATTTCTTTCTTCGGCGGAAATCCATTTCGCTTCGCGCGGATGGTCGCTGATGCAAAACCACCAAATCGGCAGCCAGACAAACGGCAGCGCGCCTTCGAGAATGAGCATCATCCGCCAGCCATACGCGCCCAGCAGCCAGCCGGTGACCGGCGCGGACGCGACGACAGCCAGCGGCTGACACAAATTCCAAAATGCGTTTGCGCGCGCGCGTTCCGCCCGGGGAAACCAGTGGGTCAGCAAAACCAGCATGGTGGGGAAAACGCTGCTTTCCGCGACGCCGAGAAAGAAGCGCGCGATTTCAAATTGATAAAACGTTTTCGCCAGACCGCAACCTACGGCGCACACGCCCCAGAAAATCAGGCACAGGCTGACCAGTTTTTTGGCACTCCAACAATTCGCCAGATGGCCGCCAGCCATTTGCAGCAGAATGTAGCCGAGAAAAAAAATTCCCGCCGCCTGACCTTTCATCCGGTCGTCCATGAGCAAGTCGCGCATCATGTTGGAAATTTTCGGGTCGAGCGCGAGCGAAACGTTGGTGCGATCCACATACGAAATGGTGTACATGACGAGCGCGACGGGAATGATGCGCAGCCAGCGTTGATGGGTCATTGATGGAATGGTGTGGAAATCAGACTGCGAGCGCCAATGAAATTTTCCGGGGGAGGGGAAGAGAATTTTTTTTGAGAAAAAAATGGCGGGAGTGGCGGGGCTCGAACCCGTAACCTCTGCCGTGACAGGGCAGCGCTCTAACCAATTGAGCTACACCCCCGCGAAGGGGACGTTTAAGTTAAAAAATGTTTTCAAAAGCGTCAAGTTTTGCTTCGGAATTTTAAAGTTAAGGCAGGCTTTAAAAATTCGGGCAGCAGACGCCAAGGAGGTGGGGGTGGGGAACCCCGCTGAAGAAACGTGCTGCCACCCGAATACAGTCAATGTGACAATCCAGCAACAATTTGTCAACACGTTGTCCGCCGCCGCCATCTCTTGGCTTTACCTCGCCGGTTTTTTTTCTAAAGTGCATGGGTGGTTGGACTTGAATCGCTCAAATTGTTC
>DASZXB010000021.1:0-19420 GCA_035546095.1 Verrucomicrobiia bacterium
GAATTCAAACCTGCTGATTACCACGCGTTCATTCTCAAATTGTTGCCCGACCTCCGCGCCGAAGCCGAAATCAGAAACGCGCGCATCGAGTTGGAAAATGAACCGCCGGCAATTTCACCCCGATTCAATTCCAAATTGTTGGGTCGTGTTTTTTACAATCTCATTTACAACGCGATGGACGCCATGCCTTCCGGCGGGAAAATCCTTCTGCGGTTTCACGCCGATAAAAAGGAAATCATCACCGAAATCGAGGATACCGGCGGCGGCATCGCGCCCGAGATTGCCGACAAGTTGTTTCAAAACTTCGCCACTTTCGGCAAGGAGCGTGGCACGGGACTCGGATTGTCCATCTGCAAAAAAATCGTCGGAGACCACGGCGGAAGAATCTGGGCGCAAAGCGAACGCGGACGCGGCGCGATTTTTTGCTTCAGCCTGCCGTTGGCGAAATGATTTCTTTTTGTTAAATCGTTAAACCGTTGCATCGTGAATCGTCGCCCTCCAAACTGTTCGGCAATGAAACAATTCCACAATTCAACGGTTCAACGGTTCAACGAAAAATGAATCGCATTCGTCTGCTTTCCGAACAAGTCGCCAATCAAATCGCCGCTGGCGAAGTGATTGAACGCCCCGCCAGCGTCGTCAAGGAACTCGTCGAAAATTCCCTCGACGCCGAAGCCAAAAAAATTTCCGTCGAAATCGGCGCAGGCGGCAGAAGTTTGATTCGCGTGACTGACGACGGCATCGGCATGAACCGCGACGACGCGCTGCTCTCGCTCGAACGCCACGCCACGAGCAAAATCAAACGCGCCGAAGATTTGGCGTCCATTGCCACAATGGGTTTTCGCGGCGAAGCTTTGCCGAGTATCGCCAGCGTCAGCCGCTTCACGCTGACGACCCGCGAACGTGAAAACAATTCGCCCGAAGGCACGCAAATCATCGTCAACGGCGGCACGATTGCCGAAGTCAAAGCCGCCGGCAGCGCGACCGGCACGAGCATTGAAATCCGCCAATTGTTTTACAATCTGCCCGCGCGCCGGAAATTTCTGCGCACGGAAGAAACCGAAGCCGCGCACATTCAGCATTATCTCACGCTCGCCGCGCTCGCATTTCCCGAAGTCGCGCTCACATTTCAAAAGGATGGGCGAACCATTTGGCAATTGCCCTCGCAAAAATCCGGCGCAGCAACTTCGGATAAGATTGCGGCTTTACGTGAGCGATTGCGCGCCTTGCTCGGCGAAGAAAAATTGTTGCCCGTGAATTTTTCCGCCGCTCTTGACGGCGACGGCAATCACGTCGCGCCGGACGAAACGGAAATTTTTGAAAACGCTTCGCCGGAAAAACCTGAATTCCGCACTCCGCATTCCGAAGTTCGCATTTGGGGACTCATCGGTTCGCCTGGCGTTTCACGCGCCACGCGCGACAATCAATTCATCTTCGTCAATCGCCGTCCCGTGGAAAATCGCGGCATCAATTACGCGCTCATCGAAGGCTATCACACATCGCTGATGAAAGGCCGCTATCCGATTTGCTGTTTATTTCTGGAAATCAATCCGGCGGCGGTGGACGTGAACATTCATCCGGCCAAGCGCGAAGTGAAATTCCATCGCGAATTTGAAATCCGCAAATTTGTCGCGCGAGCCATTCGTGAAACATTGCTGGCATTTCATGGAAACGAAACCGCTGATTCCAAACGGTGGGACGAGCGTCCCCGCGAGCCGATTGTGGAACAGCCTGAATTGTCCGGCTCGTCAGTAGCCTCGCCCCACCAATCCAGCGCGCCTGCGCTGCCGGAATTTCCTGAAAAGCTGAAACCCATTTCTGAACCGCCGAAAATTTCCGTTCAGCAAACACCCTTGAAAATGGGTTTCTCGCCGCGACAAAACGAAACGACCGGTTCGTCATCGGCGACGACCGAAAATAAAATTCCATCTTCCTTCCTCAATCCTCCATTTTCGCCGTCGGAATCGGTAATCGGCAATCGGCAATCGGCAATCACAACTCCGCTTTTGAACGTCTCGCTCCGTCTCATCGGTGTCGTTGGCAAACTTTACGTGCTACTCGAATCCGACCGCGGACTGGTTTTGCTCGACCAACACGCCGCGCATGAACGGATTTTGTTCGAGCAAATGTTGAATCGGCTGGAGCAAAACGAATCCGCGCCGTCGCAAAAATTGTTGTTGCCGGAAACGATTGAACTGCCGCCGCGCGACGCCAATTTTTTGCGCGACCAACTTTCATCGCTGACGAAACTCGGCGTCGGCTTGAGCGAATTTGGTGAACGGACATTTTTGCTCGACGCGCTGCCGCCGTTCGTGAGAGCGCCGGACGCGCGACAGTTTGTTTTCAATCTTGTGGACGAACTGCGCGCCGCCGGACGCGAAGTCAATCTCGCGCGACTCGGCGAACACACCGTCGCCAAAACCGTTTGCCGTCACGCCGTGAAAGCGAACGATTATTTGTCCGGCGCAGAGCTGGAAAATTTGATTGAAGATTTGCGCCGCTGCGCGATGCCTTACACCTGTCCGCATGGCCGCCCGACGCTGATTGAAATGAACTACCGCGAACTGGAGAAAAAATTTGGCCGGACGCAATGAACTCGGAAAATCCCCAAAGCAATTTGTGTCCAGTGCCGGACGAAAATTCCGGCGAGCATTGGCGATTTTGTCTGCGCTGCGGACACGAATTGGTCAACGAGAAATGCAAATTGCGCTGTCCGCGCTGCCATTATTTTATGAGCTGCTCGGATTTTGATTTTGCCAATTAGCCACCGAGGCACAGAGACACCGAGCAAAGGTTTTCATTTTCTTTCTCTGCGACCCTATGACTCGGTGGCAGAATAAATTTTTCCAAATCTGTGTTTCATCTGTGTCCATCTGTGGCTAAAATTCCCCGCACATGAACGAATGGAACATCCAATCCCGCGCCAGCGCGTGCGAATCGTGCGCGACGCCGTTTGCCGACAAGCAATCGTTCCACACGTTGCTCTTCGACGAAGTGCCGGAATTGCGCCGCATGGACGTTTGCGAAGCCTGCTGGCAAAATCAATTCAGCCAAGGCGCGCGCGACCGCAAAGGATTTCTCTCGCATTGGCAGACGATTTACGAAGCGCCCGCGCCAGTCGTGGACGTGATTCAAAAAGACACCGCCGAGATGTTGTTGCGAAAATTGATTGAACAAAACGACGCGCGTTATGCGCCCGCCGGTTTCATTCTCGCCGTGATGCTCGAACGCAAACGCATTTTGAAAGTGAAGGAGCAAATCGTTCGCGACGGCCAGCGCGTGTTCATTTACGAGCAGCCGAAAACCGGCGACGTCTTCACGATTGCCGACCCGAATTTGCGCCTCGACCAACTCGAACAAGTCCAGCGCGACGTGGCGCAATTGCTCGAACATGGATTGAATCCGCCGGCGCAAAATGAAACTGTTCTGCAAGTTTCTGAACAAACTGTTTCGCCAATTGAGCAAACATGAATTCGGGAAATCCAAAATCAACGTGGATTCGCATTGTAATTGCTGCTGGTGTTATGTGTGCGGCAATTAGTTCATGCAGTTATATTTTTTTAATTATTGTTTGGCGAATGAATGGAAGTTGGGGGCGTTTTTATGATCGAACAGTTGGACCAATAACTCTTGCAACGATGTTGGCGACTCTTATTTGTGGAATAATTCTTTTGAAGCATAGCAAAAGGCTTGCAAAGATTTTAATAACAATTGGAATTGTTGTTCTCATTTTAGGATTGTTGACTCCAGAATTGTAATTTCGTGTCCTCGCTTTCTGAACTTCCAAACCGTTTCGGTTATCAATTCCGCGACGAAAATCTGCTGCGCCTCGCGCTCACGCATCCGTCCGTCGCGCACGAAAGCGGCAAAGAAATTCAGCACAACCAGCGTTTGGAATTTCTCGGCGATTCGGTTTTGGGATTGGTCTTGTCGCAAAAACTGTTTGAAAAATTTCCCGACGCGGACGAAGGCGCGCTCACCAAATCCCGCGCAAAATTGGTCAACGCCACCACGCTCGCGGAGCACGCGCGCGAACTAAATCTCGGTGCGTATTTGATTTTAAGTCGCGGCGAGGAAAATTCCGGCGGACGCGACCGCGCTTCCGCTTTGGCCGATGCCTTTGAAGCCTTGCTCGGCGCGATTTTTCTGGATGGTGGATTTGACGCCGCACAGAAATTCATTTTGCGCGAGTTCGCAAATGATTTTGAGTCATTGACGGAAATTTCAGGAATCGAAAATCCTAAAGGTGAATTGCAGGAATTCTTGCAGGCAAAATCTGCGAACGCGCCGGAATACAAAACCATTTCCGCCGACGGCCCCGATCACGACCGCAATTTCACTTGCGCCGTTTTTCACGACGGCATCGAACTCGCGCGCGGTTCGGGCAAAAGTAAAAAAGCCGCCGAAAGCGACGCAGCTTTGGCGGCATTGAAAAAATTGCGCGAACTTACGACTTGCTCTTGAGTAAATCGCGGATTTCGGTCAGCAATGTTTCCGTCGGCGTCGGAGCGGCGGGCGCAGCTTCCTGTTTTTTGATGAGCGTGTTCATGCCTTTGATGAGCAGGAAAACGCAGAACGCAACGATGGCGAATTCAAAAATTGTGTTCAAAAACGCCCCGTAATGAATCACGACTGCGTCGCTGCCGTCAGGCTTCGTCGCGTCGCGTAACGTAACGCCAAGATTTTTGAAATCCACTTTGCCGAGCAGCAAGCCAATGGGCGGCATGATGATGTCGTTGACGAGCGAGCTGACGATTTTGCCAAATGCCGCGCCGATGATGACACCGACCGCGAGGTCAACGACGTTGCCGCGCATGGCGAAGGCTTTGAATTCATTGAGCAAGTTTTTCATAAATGATCCTTTCTGCAGCAAAAACAATAATAAAGGTCCGCCGCCAGGGAAACTAAAAATTTCAGTTTATTTTTCCTCGTCCAAAAATGTCAGCTTCACGCTTTCTTTCGGTTTGGAAAAACTGTCGAGCAAGGTTGAACCTGAATTGGGCGTGGGCGATTTTTCAATTTTCGATTCCGAATTTTGCGGTTCAAGCGCGGAGCGCAACGCGCCTTCGACGAGTTGCGCGCAATGGATTTTCATCGGCGGCAACGGGCCAAGTTCGCCCGCGAGTTCTTCGGTTTTGAGCGCGAGCGCTTCTTCGGCGGTTTTGCCGCGAATCAATTCCGTCGCCAAACTCGCGACGGCAATCGCCGTTTCGCAGCCGAAGGATTGAAACGTCGCGCGGTCAATCACCTTTTTGCCATTTTGCTCCTTAAATTTCACCCACAGCCGCAACATCTCGCCGCAATCGGCGTTGCCCACCGTGCCGACGCGGTCAGCATTGGCCAGTTCGCCCATGTTTTGCGGATTGGCGAGCGCGGCTTGAATTCGTTTTTGCAAATCGTCGGTCATTTTAATGAGAAAATTTTTCTATGCTCGAAGGCGCTGGAGCTTTTGCGTCAAGCGGATGAAGTTGATCGTAACAATCAACAAGAAGTTTGTCGCGACGATTGCCAGTAAGTAACATCAAAAATTCACAGAAATACCAAAATACTTTGACCAAAAGCAGCATTGCAAATCCTCCAAAACACGCGCCAGTTGCTAGTCCAATTCGATACCAGTACAACCAATTTGCTAAATTTTTGTCGTGAGAATTGTCTTCGCTCCAAGAACCTGCAAAATCAATCATTAAATACAAAAACCAGAAAAACAAAACCAGCATCGCGCCGGAGAAAAACAACATGAACCAAGCCCAATACTTGCTTTTTTGCAATTGTTTCCGAATTTTTTCTACAAATTCCGCATCTGTTAATTTGCGCGATTGGAAAATATTCATGAGCGCAATTTAATAGCGCGGCAAGCTACGGTCAATTTCCTCCGCCCAAGCGTTTGTGCCACCTTTGACGTTCTTGACGTATTTGAATCCCTGCTCGCGCAAAAATTCCGCCGCCTGATGCGAGCGCGCGCCGACTTTGCAGAGCAGATAATATTGCGTGTTCGGGTCAAGTTCGGTGAAACGCTGCTGCAACTGGCTCAACGGCAGCAACGGCACGCCGTCAATTTTGGCGATTTCGTATTCAAACGGTTCACGCACGTCAATGACCTTGATGCCGAGCTTCGGGTCGTCAAGCGCGCGTTTCATTTCCTGAACGGTCACTTCGTTGGCGCTGCCATTTTCTTTCGGCGTCGGTTCGATGCCGCAAAAAACTTCGTAATCAATCAATTCTTTAATCGTTGGATTTTCGCCGCAAACGGGACATTGCGGATCGCGGCGCAATTTCAATTCACGAAATTTCATGTCCAGCGCGTTGAACAACAGCAATCGTCCCACGAGCAAATTGCCTTTGCCGAGCGCGAGCTTGAAAATTTCCGTCGTCTGGATGCAGCCGATGATGCCGGGCAGCACGCCGAGCACGCCGCCTTCCGCGCAACTCGGAACCATTCCCGGCGGCGGCGGTTCGGGATACAGACAACGATAACACGGCCCGCCCAAATGCGGCGCGAACACGCTGGCCTGCCCCTCGAAACGGAAAATCGAGCCATAGACATTCGGCTTTTTCAAAAGCACGCAGGCATCGTTCGTCAAATAGCGCGTCGGAAAATTGTCCGTACCGTCCACCACGATGTCGTAAGGCCGAATCAAATCCAGCGCGTTCTCGGACGAAATTCGCGTGTTATGCAAAACCACTTCGACGTTTGGATTCAGCGCATTGATTGTTTCCTTTGCGGATTCTGCTTTTGATTTTCCCACGTCTGCGTCCGTGTGCAAAATTTGCCGTTGCAGATTGGAATAATCCACGGTGTCGAAATCCACGATACCGATTTTGCCGATGCCGGCGGCGGCGAGATACATGGCGATGGGCGAGCCGAGACCGCCCGCGCCGATGCACAGGACGCTCGCGGCCTTGATTTTCTTTTGGCCGGCCAGACCGACTTCGGGCAGAATCAAATGCCGCGAATACCGGCGGATTTCGTCATTGTTCAATTGCATAATCAAAGGGAAAGTATAGTAATGCAGCGGCAAAGGAAATCAAGTCATCGAACGCATAATTGCATTTATATGAAAACCATTTTGAAAATTCTCACTGTTCTAATTATTGGCTTAATTGGCTTGTATGTCTTGCTTGTCGTTTCGTTAAACATTTATAGTTACTTTGAAAAAAGAAACGTGCCGGAAATGACGCCGGAAAAAGCGCAAAAGCTTTTTGAAAATGCTGGCGGTATAAATAAAGTCAACCAAGAGGCTAAAATCTTGCTGGATAAATGGGGAACAAATGATTTGAAATTTTTATATCCACAAGATTTAACGAATGCTCCTGCTATTTTTTCTCTTTGTTCTACGTTGCAAAATTATTCTGGCAGGAATTACAGAACAAGCGTGGCGATTTCTTCCAGAAATAGCAGGCATATTGAAATTAATTTTGGGAATCACTTTTCATTGAAATGGTTTTACATTTTTGATCCGAGCACGGTTGGCCCAAACACAAATGCAACATCCAGTTCATCTTCAGACTGGTTTCAAGTCAGCTCAAACATTTTCGCTTCAAAATGAATCCAAATCCACAAACTGCCGCCGCGTAGCTCAAAAAAATTTCGCGGCTGCGTCCAACGCTCGCTATCGCGCTAGAATTCGCCGCGTAAATTAACTTGAATTCAAATTCGCTTCGCCGAACCTTCCATTTTGTTTCATGAAAAAAGCGCTTCACGAAATCGCATTAGAACGCCGGCTGGTTTGCGACGGCGCGATGGGCACGCAGCTCATGCTCGCCGGCCTCGAAAACGGTGCGTGCGGCGAGTTGTGGAATTTGACGCATCCTGAAAAAGTTTTGGCCATCCAAAAATACTACGCCGATGCCGGCGCGGATTGTATTATTACGAATACATTTGGCGGCAGCCGCATCACGCTCAAGCGTCATGGCGTTGAAAAAGATGTCCGCGCCATCAATCAAGCCGGCGCGCGCATCGCGCGGGAAGCGTTTGGCGGGCGCGACGGTTTCGTGCTTGGCGACATCGGTCCGGTCGGCGCGATTCTCGAACCTTACGGCGATTTGTCGCAGGACGACGCGCGGGTTGCGTTGGAAGAACAGGCTTCGGCTCTCGTTGAAGGCGGCGCGGACGCCATCATCATCGAAACGCAAACGTCGTTGGATGAATTGGGTTTGGCGATTGACGCGGCGAAAGTTGCCGGCGCAAAAAGCATTATCGCCTCGCTCGCCTACGATTTGTCGGCGGACAAAACATTTTACGTCACGATGATGGGCGTGATGCCGGAGCAGGCCGCCGAATTTGCCGAGGAACGCGGCGCGAACATCATTGCGCTTAATTGCGGCACGGGCATGGACATGGCTGGTGCGGCGCTGGTGGCGCGAATTTATCGGGAAAATTGCCAATTGCCGATAATGATTCAACCCAACGCCGGTCTGCCGGTTTTGGAAAAAAGCAAAGCCGTTTATAAACAAACGCCCGAAGATATGGTGCTGGCATTGCCGGACGCGCTCGCAGCGGGCGCGAACATCATCGGCTCGTGTTGCGGCAGCACGCCCGAACACACACGCGCCATCCGCAAAATTGTGGACGAATTTAATCGAAACAAATAAATGGCTTCATTCAATCCGCGCATTGCCGCAAAACGAATCAGGGAAATTTCAAAATTGCGCCCGACGCTTGCCATCGTGCTCGGCAGCGGATTTCATTATGTGTTGACGAAATTGCGCGTGGACAAAAAAATTGCCTACGCAAAAATTCCCGGTTTTCCCAAACCGACCGTCAGCGGTCACGCGGGCGAATTGTATTCCGGACATCTCGGCCAAACGCCGGTCATTATTTTGAGCGGGCGCGCGCATTTTTATGAAGGTCACGCAATGGAGCGCGTCACGTTTGCCGTTCGCGCACTCGCGGCATTTGGCGTCAAAGATTTGCTGCTGACAAATGCGGCGGGCGGCATCAACAAAAATTTTCGCGCTGGTGATTTCATGGTTTTGACCGACCATATCAATTTCATGGGGACAAATCCTCTGCGCGGATTTTTCCAAAAAGATTTACCGCGTTTTGTAGATTTGACGGAAACTTACGATAAACATTTGCGCGGACTTTTGTTCAAGGCTGGAAAAATTTCAAAAGTGAAATTACAGCACGGCGTTTATCTGGCGGTAAGCGGACCGAGTTACGAAACTCCGGCGGAAATTCGCGCGTTTGTCAAATGGGGCGCGGACGCGGTGGGCATGAGCACCGTGCCAGAAGCGATGGTGGCGCGGCAATGCGGCTTGCGTGTCGCGGGAATTTCGTGCATCACCAATTTGGCGGCGGGTATCGGCAGGAAAAATTTATCGCACGGCGAAGTTTTAGAAACGGCGGAGCGCGTGAAAAAATCCGGCGCAAGTTTGATTGCAAATTTTGCGCAGCTTTACGACAAATCAAATTAGCCACAGAGTCACGGAGAAAATAAAACTCTGTGTCTCTGCATCTCTGTGGCAAGATCAAATCGTGAAAATTGACGCAAAAAAATTGGTTGCGGCGGCGGCGAAAGCGCGCGCGGGTTCGATGTCGCCGTATTCTAAATTCAAAGTCGGCGCGGCGTTGCTCACAAAATTCGGTGTAATCATCGGCGGCGCGAACGTGGAAAGCGCGAGTTACGGTTTGACATGCTGCGCGGAGCGAATTGCGTTGTTCAAGGCTTTGACGGATGGGAAAAAAGATTTTGTCGCAATCGCAATCGTCGCGCGTTGCGACGGCGGGCCGATGCCGTGTGGCGCGTGCCGTCAGCTTTTGGCCGAATATGCGCCGGACGCAAAAGTATTTGTGGCGGACAGCGGCGACTTGAAGATTATCCGCGAATTTTCCGTTCGCGAATTGTTGCCGTCGGCCTTCACCATCGTTCCTTGAAGTTCCAGTTGTTAGTAAATAATTGGTTACTTACGCTTTACAAGGGTTGACGGCTTGCGCGACTTGCCGTTAAATTAAACTTATGCAGATCGAGAGTCTCAAGATGTTTTGCGATCTGGCGGAAACGGAAAGTTTCACCAAAGCCGCACAAATCAATCAGGTCACGCAATCCGCCGTCAGCCAGCAAATCAGTTCGCTGGAGCGCGCGTTCAAATCGTTGTTGATTGAGCGGAGCAAAAAAAAGTTCCGGCTCACGCGCGAAGGCCAGACGCTTTACGAATACAGCAAGCAAATCATGCAGACTTATGAGTCGCTGCACAGCAAATTGCAGGAACTCAAGGACATCATTTCGGGCACGATTCGCGTGGCGACGATTTATTCCATCGGCCTGCATGATTTGCCGCCGTATATCAAAAAATTCATGAAGAGCTATCCGACGGTGAACGTGCACGTCGAATACCGTCGCGCGAATCAAGTTTACGAGGACGTGATGAGCAACGTTGTGGATTTGGGATTGGTCGCGTATCCGACGAAGGACACGCGATTGGAAATTATTCCGCTGCGCAAAGAACCGCTCGTGCTCATTTGCCATCCGCAACATCCATTCGCCAAACAAAAGACAATGAAACTCAAATCGCTGGTCGGACAGAAATTTATCGGATTCGAGCCGGACATCCCAACGCGCAAGGCATTGGACAAAATTTTGAAGGAATACGGCGTGGAAGCGTCGCACGTCATGGAATTCGACAACATCGAAACCGTCAAACGCGCCGTGGAAATTGACGCGGGCATTTCCATCGTGCCCGTCGGCACGGTGCAGCAGGAAATTTCCAAGCAAACGCTCGCCTCCGTGATGATTGAGGACGGCGATTTTTACCGTCCGCTCGCCGCGATTTACAAAAAAAACAAAGTCCTTTCACCCGCGATGAAACAGCTTTTGGCCATGCTCAAAGAGCCGATGGAAAACAAGTCAAATTAAGATTATTTGAGATTTGCCGGATTCAATCCCTTCAAATCTTTCGGCAAAAAGATTCCGTCTTTGCGAATCAATTCGCCGTCGAACCACACTTCGCCGCCACCCCAATCCTTGCGCTGAATCAAAACCATGTCCCAGTGAATCGCGCTTTTGTTGCCGTTCCCGCAATCCTCGTAAGCCTGCCCCGGCGTGAAATGCAACGAGCCGGCGATTTTTTCATCGAACAAAATGTCGCACATCGGATTCAAAATGAACGGATTGAAACCGAGCGAAAATTCGCCGATGTAACGCGCACCCGCGTCCGTGTCCAAAATTTCATTGAGCCGCTTTGAATTGTTCGCGCTCGCGGAAATAATTTTTCCGTCCTTCAATTCCAATTTCACGTTTTCAAATTTCATGCCTGAATACAAAGTCGGCGTGTTGAATTGAATCGCGCCGTTCGCCGAAAATTTTGTCGGGCAGGAAAACACTTCGCCGTCGGGAATGTTGCGGTCGCCTTTGCACATTTTCGCGCCGATGCCTTTGATGCTGAACGTCAAATCTGTGCCCGGCCCTTTCAAACGCACTTTGTCCGCGCGTTTCATCCGTTTTTCGAGCGGAACCATCGCGCGCGCCATTTTCGCGTAATCCATCGTACAAACGGCGAAGTATAAATTTTCAAACGCCTCCGTGCTCATACCCGCCGCCTGCGCCATGCTCGGTGTCGGCCAGCGCAACACGCACCAGCGCGTTTTGTTGACGCGATAATCCTGAACGGGACGGATGATTTTTGAATACAGCCGCATCTTGTCACTCGGTACATCGGAATTTTCGTTCATGTTGTCCGCGCCGCGAATCGCGATATACGCCTGCATCTTTTTCATGCGGAACATTTCGATGTCGCGGATTTGCGCGGCCTGTGCTTCGGTGATATCCAAAAGCTGCTCGCGCCCAACGCGCGTATGCCGCGTCTCGACGAACGGCGTCGCACCCGACGCGCGCACCGCGCGGATGAGTTCAACGGTGAATTCATCCGGCACATCAATCATGTCCAGCAGGATGCGGTCGCCCTTTTTGAGTGCGCAGGAATAATTTACGAGCAGTTTCGCCAATTTTTGGTAACGCAGATCGGTCATAAATTTTGAAAAGGATAAAACAAATCGCTGAAATTTGCCATCGAAGAAACATCGTTGAAAAACTTTGACACGAATTGCGCAAATTTTCTCGAATCAATTTAGTTAGTGAAAATTCGTGAAATTCGTGTATATTTTATTGTTTTTCGATAAAAAAATGTTGACAAACAAATATGCGAGATCATTCTCGCACTATGAATAAAACAATAATTATGGATTTGTTGGTTTGTGTGTTTTTACTAATTATTTTTCGGCTTGTCCTTCGCGTTCCCAAAAGTCGCGCGGCACAAAATCCATCCGTCCGCCTCTCACGCGTGCGCAATGCCAGCCTCGTCTTTTTCACGCTCTTGTGTTTAAGTGGAATTTTCAGTGTGTATTGGATTTTGGGATTTATTTTTGGCTGGCCGTTTTTTGCCCAAGACCACATCCGCATCGTGATTTCACACAATCACATTTATTCTTCGCGCTCGGAAATGCCGCCGGAAATTTTTTGGCTGTTTATGGTGAAGAACTTATTGGCATTTTTTGCGGGCGGCGTGATGCTGCGATTGTTCTGGCTTTACGGCAAAGGCGTTTTGTTCACGGCCAAAAATGTCAACTGCCTGCGTTTCCTCGGTTATTATTTTTGCATTGATTGGTTTGTTGATTACCAGATGCAAAGTTCCTTGCACGACATGGATTTGAGCACCACGCCTATTTTTGTCGGCTTCTTCATTATTTTCTTTGCTTGGATCATGGACGAAGGCAGGAAAATTCGCGAAGAGCAGGAACTCACCGTTTAAGTTTATGCCCATCATCGTCAATCTGGACGTCGTCCTCGCGCAGCGCAAAATGCGGCTGAACGATTTGGCGGATGCCGTGGACATCACCCCGCAAAATCTATCCATCCTCAAAACCGGCAAAGCCAAAGCCATCCGCTTTTCCACGCTCGAAGCGATTTGCGAAACGCTCGATTGCCAGCCGGGGGAAATTCTGGAATTTCGCCCAGAAACTTCAAAAAAGAAATTGGCCGCGCGAAGCTGATTTTAGCCACAGATGAGCACAGATTTTCACAGATAAATTTTGAATCTGTGTTCATCTGTGTCAATCTGTGGCTAAACTTCAAATGAATCACGAAACGTGGGACAAATTTTTCGAGCGCGGAATTCTGGCGCTCGTGCTCGCGATTCTGGTTTTTGGTCCGCTGGCGATGGGCGCAGTGGACGCATGGGCGTTTCTGGTGATTCAAGGATTGATAATTGGCGTGATGGTTTTGTGGGCGTTGCGGCTTTGGATTAACCCAAAACCGAAATTCCTGTGGCCGCCGATTTGTTGGGTCGTTTTGATTTTTACGCTTTATGCCATTGGACGCTATCTCACGGCGGACATCGAATACGTTGCGCGGCAGGAAATGATTCAGGTTCTGGTTTGCGCCTTCCTATTTTTCGCCATCGTCAACAATTTGTATCGGCAAGAATACTCGCAAATCATCAGCTTCACGATGGTTGCGTTGGGAACGGGCATTGCCAGCTACGCGATTTTCCAATTTTTGAAACACTCCAATCATGTGTGGAATTATGTTTCGCCGTATTATGGCCGGGCGTCGGGCACTTACATTTCGCCGAATAATCTCGCCGGATTTCTCGAAATGCTTTTGCCGTTGTCGGTTGCATATCTTTTGGTCGGTCGCATAAAGCCGGTGACGCGGATTTTGGCCGGATGCGCGGCGTTAATCATGTTGTTGGGCATAGCCGCGACATTTTCGCGCGGCGGATGGATTTCCGTTACGCTGGCGTTGCTGGCTCTTTTAATAATTTTAGTTTGTCAACGCAATCATCGGTTGCCGGCGCTTTTGTTGTTGATTGCATTTGTCGGCGTCGGATTTTATTGCGCGCAAAAATTTTTGACGCGTTCAGTTTATTTTTATCGTGTGGAGAACGCTGGTGGCGATTTCGATTTTCAGGTGCGAAAAGAAATGTGGCAGGCGGCGGCGCAAATGTGGCGGGATCATGTTTGGTGGGGTGTTGGCCCGGCACATTATGATTACCGTTTCTCCGAATATCGGCCGCAAGCTTTGCAAATGCGCCCGGACCGCGTGCATAATGATTATTTGAATTTGCTGGTGGATTGGGGAGTGGTTGGTGGCGTGATTGTGCTTGCAGGAATGGCGGCTTTTGCAATCGGCTTGTTGCAAACACGGAAATCTATGCGCCGTTCTGAAAATGATTTTGGCGATGGCAAAAGCAATCGCCACGCTTTTTTTCTCGGAGCTTTCGCTGGTTTGCTGGCTTTGGCCGCTCATTCGGTCGTGGACTTTAATCTTCATATTCCGGCGAACGCGATTTTGGGTGTCGCGTTGCTGGCGCTCTTGAGCAGCAACTTGCGATTTGCCACGGAGCATTATTGGGTCAATCTGATTGCGCCGGTGAAAATGTTGGCGACATTGGCGTTGGTCACGGGAATTTTTTATTTGAGTTGTCAGGAGTGGCGGCGCGGCCATGAGGAATTTTTGCTGACGCAAGCCAAACGGCTTCCTGATTTTTCGCCGGAACGAACGACGGTTCTAAAGAAGGCATTTGCGGTCGAGCCAAACAATTTTGAAACGGCCTATAATATCGGTGAAGCGTATCGCCTGCAAAGTTTCGCCGGCGATGAAAATTATGAAACTTCGGCGCAAACCGCGATGCAATGGTATGAGCGCGGATGGAAACTTGACCGTTACGCCAGCGACGATTATTTGCGTTATGCGATGTGCCTTGATTGGCTGGAACGACATGATGAGGCTGAAAAGTATTACGATTTGGCCGACGCATTAGACCCAAACAGTTATTACACTGCGGCCAACATCGGCTGGCATTACGTGCAAACCGGAGATTATGCCGCCGCGCGTTCATGGTTGCGGCGTTCAAAGCGTCTTCATTGGCCGGATAATGACATCGCCCGCAATTATTTGGATCTGGTTGAAAAGCGACTTGTTGAAAACGCTTCTGGTGGAGGAGGTTAGTCATTAAATTTTGGCCGGAAGGCCGAAAATTATCAGTTGACAACGCGCAACTTATACCTATACTTATTCACAGCCTAACGAGTTTAACAAATCTCATTATGAAAGACATTCAAACCTTGTTGTTCGCGGCGTTGTTCGGTGTGGCTTTGGTGTTGCCCGGCAATGTTTCAGCTCAATCCACCAAACAGGGAGTGGCAACTGTGGTTCGCATTCAAGGCGAAGCCAGATATTCCACCGGTGACAACGTCTGGCATCCGTTGGTTGCGGGCAAAGTGCTTGGTGCCGGTGCAGTCGTTCAAACCGCCGTCAATTCCACTGTTGATTTGGTTTTGGGAGAAGTGCCCATCAATTTGTCCTATCCGTCCTCGACTACATTGCCGTCGGGACTTTCCACCGCGCCTGATCCGAATGTGCGCAGCTATGTGGTTTACAATCCTAAAGTGAACCAGAACGTGATTCGCCTGTTTAGCGACACGGTTTTGGCTATTGACAAATTGAACATCTCCGATACCGGTCTGGACGCGGTGGGTGACACAGAATTGGATTTGCGCGCCGGAAAGATTTTTGGAAACGTCAGAAAGCTTTCCGCGATGTCACAATTTGAAGTGAAAATTCCCAATGGCGTCGCCGGCATCCGCGGCACCGCCTTTTTGATTAGCGCCGACGGCTCGGTTTCCGTGTTGAAGGGATCAGTCATTGTTTCCGTTCTTGCCAATGGCCAGACAACCACTCAGGAAGTCGGAACCGGACAGATGTTCAGCCCGGGCAACGGTTCGCCTGTCAGCATCCCGCCCGGAATCCTGTCATCCTTGGGCGCGTTTTTCAATGCGACGGGATTTTCTTCCTCACAAGAATTTCATTTTGTGGATAGCGCGGCCAAATCTTACGTTTCTCCGACGTGCGGAAAACAAAAGTAATTTTATCCACCATCATTAAATTTCAAACCAGAGCAAACTTGATTTGCTCTGGTTTTTTGTTTAGTTGAAAGGGGTGAAGTTGAAGCCCTTCCAACGCACGGCGATCATCGTCGCCCTCTTCACACTTGCTTTGATTTGTATTATCCGATTGTTGAATTTTGATTTTTTCGACCGTTTGGAATGGATGACTTACGATTTGCGCGTCCGCGCCGCTCAAAAATTTTCCGCGCCCGCCGCCACCAACCTCGCGTTTGTTTCAATTGAAGAATCAAGCATCAAAGCGGTTGCCAGCGGTTCACTGGGATATCAATTCAATTTTTATTGGCCGCGACAGGTTTATGGCCGCTTAATCGAAGAACTCTCCGCGCAAAACGCCAAAGCCGTTGCCTTCGACATTTTATTCGGTGATTTGCGACCGGATCAACCGCCTGTGCAAATGTCGGACAACCCGACTGATTTGATGGAATCCGATGATTTTTTCGCGCTGCAAATGCACCGTGACGGCAACGTCATTCTTGCCACCACGCCCGAAACCGTATTGCCGGAATTGTTTGCCACCAATTCCCAGTCGCTCGGCGACATTTCTTCGGTGAAAGATTCCGACGGCGCGTTCCGTCGCGTTCAGGCTTTTTGCACCGTCCGGCACTGGCATCCTTTGTTTGAAAAGCTTGCCGCTGATCCTGAATTCGGCGTGGATTTAAACAACGCAAGAATTGAGCCGGGCAAAATCATTTTGCCGCAAACGGGCGTGACCAATTCAATTGAAATTCCCATTGATGCCGGGACAAATTTTTCACTGGCCGATTTCATCGGCGATAAATTGCCAGCCGGTGTCGCGCCCAAAGCCAGAGCCTTTGCCGATGAACGTGTGTGGCACATGGGCATTGTCCTTGCCGCGCGGCAACTGGGGTTGGATTTGGATCATGCGGAAATTGATTTGCCGCACGGGAAAATTGTTTTGCGTGGTTCCAATGACGTTGAGCGCGTGATTCCTGTGGATCAGAACGGAAGTTTTTTTGTAGATTGGCAACTGAAACCGGACGACTCGCGGCTTATGCACGTGCCAATTGAACGTTTGCTCTGGCAGGACAAGTTGCGTTTGAGCGGCCAGACCAATGGTTTGCGGGATGATTTTTACGATAAACTCGTCACCGTGATTTATGTTTTGCAGGGCAATAATTTGACCGACGAAGGCGCCACGCCGCTGGACAAACACACCTTGCTTGCCAGCGTTCATTGGAATGTCGCCAATTCCATCATCATGAACCGTTTTATCCGGCGCGCTTCATTGCCGGTGGAACTGGTGCTGATGATTTTCCTCGGCGTGTTGACGGCATTTGTCACCTGGCAATTGCGCGCGTTTTTGGCTTCGACGGGCATTTTGTTGCTGATGGTCGCGTATGCCGCCGTCGCATTTTTTATTTTTATCGAATACCGCTACTGGTTGCCGGTCATTTTTCCCGTGCTTGGTGCGATGCTGATCGAACACGTCAGCCTGGTTACGTATCGCGTTGTTTTTGAGGAACGCGAGCAACGGCGCGTCAAATCCGTCTTCTCAAAAATCGTTTCGCCTGACGTAGTCAATGAATTATTGCGCGCCAAAAAACTGTCGTTGGGTGGCGCGCGTCGTGAAATCACCGTGTTTTTTGCCGATGTGCGTGGTTTCACGACGCTGACCGACGAAATGCAGCAGCAGATGACGGAGTTTGTGACACAAAACAAATTTGATACCGCCGCCTCGGAAAAGTATTTCGACGAATCTGCGAGCGAGACGCTCGAAACCGTGAATCTTTATCTGGCCGCCGTCGCCGACGCGGTGAAAAAACACGGTGGCACGCTCGACAAATACATCGGCGATTGCGTCATGGCGTTTTGGGGCGCGCCGACCAATAATGAGCGTCACGCGCTGGCCTGTGTTCACGCGGCGATTGACGCGCAGCGCGCCATCCGCGAATTGAGCCGGAAACGCGCGGGCGAAAGTTCTTCGCTGGAGATTGAAAATAGCATCCGTGTCGCCGCCGGTCTGCCGCCCAAGCCGCTATTGCGTCCATTGCAACTGGGAATCGGCGTCAACACTGGCTTGATGAATGTTGGATTGATGGGTTCAGACGCGCATATTTTGAATTACACCGTTTTTGGCCGCGAAGTCAATCTGGCCAGCCGTCTTGAAGGCGTCGCCAGCGGCGGTCAGATTGTCATTAGCCGCGCGACCTATAATCATCTATTGCGTGCCGACCCGATGCTTGCCTCGTTGTGCGTTGAAATGTCGCCGGTCACCGTCAAGGGCATTCGCGAGACGGTGCGTGTCTATGAAGTGCCGTGGTCAGTGTTGCCGGTAAAATAATTTTTCCTCCTCGTCATTTGTTCCAAATTTGCTAAATTTAACCCGATGCGCGCAGCGATTTATCCCGGCAGTTTCGACCCTTTGACCAACGGCCATCTGGACGTGGTGCAGCGCGCGGCCAAATTGTTTGACCGGGTGATTGTCGCCGTCGCCAAGAACGAGGGAAAAAATCCGTTGTTCACGCTTGATGAACGACTCGCGCTAGTGAAACAAGCGGTGGCGCACTTGCCAAACGTGGAAGCCGGCGCGTTCGACGGTTTGCTCGTGGATTACGTCGTGGAAAAAAAAGCGCAGGCGATTGTGCGCGGCTTGCGCGCCGTGTCCGATTTTGAATTTGAATTTCAACTCGCACTGATGAATCGCAAATTGAACGAAAACGTCGAAACAATTTTTATGATGCCGAAGGACACTTACACGTTTTTGAGTTCGCGCATCGTGAAAGAAATCGCGCGGCTCGGCGGTAGCGTGAGCCAGTTTGTGCCGCCAAACGTGCAGGAAGCGTTGAAAAAGAAATTGAAATAGCCACACAGGGGCACAGAAGACACAGAGAAATTTAATCCAAGAGAACTCTGTGTCCTTTGTGCCTCTGTGTGCAAAATTAAAACGTCCGCAACAAAAAACGTGCCGCCAAAATAAAAATGTCGCTTAAATTCAACCTCCGTCATTTGGAAGAACACGCGATTCGCTTGAAAGGCGAATTGCCCGTGGCGGATTTGGATTTCGATTTGCAGGACGATTTAATGCGCGCGAAAAAGCCGTTGAAATACGATTTGACCGTGGAAAAATTGCACGACAGCATTTTGGCGGCGGGTTCACTGCGTTTAATTTTGGATTGCGAGTGCGTCCGCTGCCTGAAACCGTTTTTACGCGAAGTCAATCTGGAGCATTGGACGCTGCATTTGCCGCTGGTTGGCGAGGAAAAAGTGTCGGTGGACAATGATTGTGTGGACTTGACGCCTTTCGTGCGGGAAGATATGATTCTCGAATTTCCGCAGCATCCGCTGTGTCAGCCGGATTGCGCGGGATTGAAAAATGCCGGAGTTGGCAAAGCCCCGAAAATTGAAGACGAAAATGAATCAAGGTCGTCGGCGTGGGCGGAATTGAACAAATTAGAATTGTGATTTAAGGATTTTATGGGCGTTCCAAAACGTAAACCGTCTCACAGCCGGCAGCGTATGCGCCGCGCTTACAACAGCGTGCTGAAACTGCCG
>DASZXB010000022.1:0-26324 GCA_035546095.1 Verrucomicrobiia bacterium
GAAGGCGTCGAACGCATCACGTCCGAAATCAAAAAGCTCATCGCCGACATGATTGAAACGATGCACGAAAAAAACGGTGTCGGTCTGGCGGCGCAGCAAATCGGACGTGCATTGCAACTCACGGTGCTGGATGTGCCGGAAATCGAAAACCGTCCGGCATGGATGGAAATCGGCGGCAAACGCGTGGAATTGAAAGACCACATGCCGCTGGTCTTGATCAATCCTGAAATCAAGCCGACGGGCGAAATGGTCGCGGGCGGCGAAGGTTGTTTGAGTTTTCCCGAAATTTTTGCCGAAATCAAACGCGCCGAAGCGGTAGACGTGAAAGCGACCAATGAAAAAGGGGAAACGATTGAATTTCGCGGCGGCGGCCTGCTGGCACGCGCGGTGCAGCATGAGGTGGATCATTTGAACGGCATTTTGTTCATTGACCGCATGGACAAAAAAACGAAGGAAGCATTGCAGCCGGAACTGGACGAATTGCAGGCAAAGACGAAGACGGAATTGCAAAAAAAGTAAAACGTATTTTGAAATCAAAAAAGGCGTTCGGTTTTGCCGAACGCCTTTTGCCTTTCAATTTTAATTCAGGCCAGCAATGGATTTTCCGCCAAAGCGGTCTCTTCCGGCTCCCGCGCTTCCGGCTCGTCAGGCAATTCAACCAACGGCTTCAAATGCACCTTGCGGTGGCGGTCGAAGCCTGTGCCCGCCGGAATAATGTGACCCATGATCACGTTTTCCTTGAAGCCGCGCAACGAATCCACTTTGGAACGCGTCGCGGCTTCGGTGAGTACGCGAGTCGTGTCTTGGAATGACGCGGCGCTCAAGAAGCTGTCGGTTTCCAGTGACGCTTTGGTGATGCCGAGCAACACCGGCGTGGCTTCGGCGGGTTTGCCACCTTTCTTTTCCACGCGCTCATTTTCAGCTTCAAATTCCAGCTTGTCAATCTGCTCGCCCCAAAGGAACGTCGTGTCGCCCGGCTCGGAGATGCGAACCTTGCGCAGCATCTGGCGCACAATGATTTCGATGTGCTTGTCGTTGATGGTCACGCCCTGCAACCGATACACTTCCTGCACTTCATTGACGAGGTGCTCCTGCAATTCCTGCGGGCCAAGCACTTCAAGAATTTCATGCGGGTCCATCGGGCCTTCGGTCAATTGCTGGCCTTTCTTCACCACGTCACCCTTGAACACGATGACGTGTTTGCCAATCGGAATCAAATGTTCCTCCTGCGTGCCGGTCGCCGGATCGGTGATGAGAATGCAGCGTTTGCCGCGCACGCTCGGACCAAAATCAACGACGCCGTCAATCTTGGAAATTTCCGAAGCGTCTTTCGGGCGGCGCGCTTCAAACAATTCCGCCACGCGCGGCAGACCGCCGGTGATGTCCTTCGTTTTGGACATTTTGCGCGGCGATTTGGCGAGCAACGTGCCCGCGACAATCTTGTCGCCTTCGCTGACGACGATGTGCGCGCCGCTAGGAATCGGATAATTTGCCACGACTTCGCCCGCGTCGTCGCTGATGATGATTTGCGGATGCAAATCTTCCTTGTGCTCGATGACGACCATCGCTTCCTGTCCGGTCGTTTCGTCCATTTCCTGTTTCATCGTTACGCCTTCGATGATGTCGTGGAATTTCACCTTACCGGCTTTCTCGGACAAAATCGGCACGTTATACGGGTCCCATTGCACGAACGTCTCACCTTTCTTGACCTTGCCGCCGTCCTTCACGGAAATGACCGCGCCGATAACGATGGCATGATTTTCCAATTCGCGTCCGTCGTCGCCCAAAACGGAAACCGTGCCGTTTTTATTGAGCACAATATTGTTGCCGTCTTCCAATTCCACGACGCGCAATTCGTTGTAGCGAATCGTGCCGTCGAATTTGGATTTGATTTGCGGCTGTTTAAAAACCTGCGACGCCGTGCCACCGATGTGGAACGTGCGCATCGTCAATTGCGTGCCCGGCTCGCCGATGGATTGCGCGGCGATGATGCCGACAGCCTCGCCCAGCTTGACGAGATTGCCCGTCGCCAAATTGCGTCCGTAGCAATGCTGACAAATGCCGTGCTTGCTTTCGCAAGTCAACACCGAGCGAATGCGCACGCGGTCAATGCCCGCGCTGTCAATCGCCCGTGCCTTGTTCTCGTCAATTTCCTCATTCGCGCGAACCAAAAATTCCTTCGGATTCGAGGGATTCACGATGTCGTCGCACGCGAAACGGCCAACCAAACGGTCGGCGAGTTTGACAACTTCATCTTCGCCTTCATAAACCGCACCGACCCAAATGCCGTTCGTCGTGCCGCAATCCTTCTCCTGCACAATCACGTCCTGCGAAACGTCCACGAGTTTGCGCGTCATGTAACCGGAATCCGCCGTTTTGAGCGCGGTGTCGGCCAGACCTTTGCGCGCGCCGTGTGTTGAAATGAAATATTCCAACACCGACAAACCTTCGCGGAAATTTGCGAGAATCGGTTTCTCAATAATGTCGCCGCTTGGCTTGGCCATCAAGCCGCGCAACCCGGCGAGCTGACGCACTTGTTGTTTGTTGCCGCGCGCGCCGGAATCCACCATCAAATAAACCGGATTGTATTCCTTCTTGCCCTGATTTTGTTCGAGCGTCTTGAACATGACGCCCGCGATCTGGTCGGTGCAATGCGTCCAGATGTCCACGATTTTGTTGTAGCGTTCGCCCGGCGTAATCACGCCTTTGCGATATTGCTTCTCGACTTCCTTGATTTGTTTCTGCGCGTTTTCAATCTGCTCGTCGCGCTCCTTCGGCACAATCATGTCGTCAATGCCGATGCTCACGCCGGATTTCGTCGCTTCGCGGAAACCGATTTCCTTGAGCTTGTCGAGCATCGCAACCGTTTTGTCGTGGCCGGCAAACTTGTAGCATTTCCAAATCAAATCACCGAGTTCGGATTTCTTGACCGATTTGTTCGGGAAACCCAATTCTTCCGGCCATATTTCGCTGAACAACACGCGACCGACCGTGGTTTCGATGATTTTCTTATCCGCATTTCCGAAAACAGTCTGCTTGCCGAAATCAGGATTTGCCAAACGCACACGGTCGTGCGTTTTCAACGCGCCGTCGCTGTAAGCAAAAATGACTTCTTCCTTCGAGCCGAACAACGGCAGCGTGTTCACATCCGCCGGCATCGGTTTGCGCGGCTCGGCGGTGACGTAATAACAACCGAGCGTGATGTCCTGCGTCGGTGTGATAATCGGCTTGCCGCTCGATGGTGAAAAAATATTGTTCGTCGCCATCATGAGCAAACGCGCTTCCATTTGCGCTTCGACTGAAAGTGGAACGTGAACGGCCATTTGGTCACCGTCGAAGTCCGCGTTGTAAGCAGTGCAAACCAGCGGATGAATGCGAATCGCTTCGCCTTCAATCAACTGCGGCTCGAATGCCTGCACGGACAAACGATGCAACGTCGGCGCACGGTTCAAAAGAACCGGATGGCCACGCGTCACTTCATCCAAAACGTCCCAAACTTCTTTCGTCTGGCGCTCAATCATTTTCTTCGCGCTGCGAACGGTGTGAACGTAGCCGAGTTCTTTCAAACGGCGGATGATGAACGGCTCGAACAAAACGAGCGCCATCTTTTTCGGCAAACCGCATTGGTTCAATTTCAATTCCGGCCCGATGACGATGACCGAGCGGCCTGAATAATCCACGCGCTTGCCGAGCAAATTTTGACGGAAACGTCCGCCTTTGCCCTTGAGCATGTCGCTCAAAGATTTCAGCGAACGATTACCCGCGCCCGTGACCGGACGACCGTGACGGCCGTTGTCGAACAACGCGTCCACGGCTTCCTGCAACATGCGCTTTTCGTTGCGGATGATGACTTCCGGCGTTTTCAATTGCAGCAACGTCTTGAGACGATTGTTGCGGTTGATGACGCGGCGATACAAATCGTTCAAATCGCTCGTCGCAAAACGACCACCTTCGAGCGGAACGAGCGGACGCAAATCCGGCGGAATCACCGGCAACACCGTGAGAATCATCCATTCGGGACGGCTCTTGGACGACGCGAGACCTTGCAGCAATTTGATCCGCTTCGCCAATTTTTTGCGGATTTGTTTGCTCTTGGTTTCCGTCATCGCCTGCTGCAATTCCTCGACGCCCTTCGCCAAATCCACTTTTGCCAGCGCTTCGCGCACGGCTTCCGCACCCATTTTGGCGACGAACGAATCCGCGCCGTAAGTTTCGCGCGCTTCGCGATATTCATTTTCGTTGAGCAATTGATTCTGTTTCAACGCCGTGTTGCCCGGATCAATCACTAAATAATCTTCGTAATAAATCACGCGCTCCAAATGCCGCGCCGTCATGTCGAGCGCGAGGCCGATGCGCGACGGCATGCACTTGAAAAACCAGATATGCTGCACCGGCACGGCCAATTCGATGTGGCCCATGCGTTCGCGGCGCACGCGCGCGAGCGTCACCTCGACACCACAACGGTCGCAGACGATGCCGCGATGTTTGATGCGCTTATATTTTCCGCAAGAGCATTCCCAGTCTTTGACCGGACCGAAAATGCGTTCACAGAACAGGCCGCCTTTTTCCGGCTTGAACGTGCGGTAATTGATGGTCTCGGGATTTTTGACTTCGCCTTTGCTCCATGACCGGATGGCGTCAGGCGAGGCCAGCGTGATGCCGACGTAATCCACCTGATTGACCTTGTCCAGTCCGAGCAATTCGCGGGCGCTTTCTTTGGTGCTAGTCATAAAAATTTCTCAAAATTAAATTTTCTCTACGTCAAAACCTGTAATTGCGTGCCAAACAATTTTCCCATTTTCTTTTGTGAAAAATGTTTTCTCAAATCCGGCTGAAGAAATTTTCAAACCTTGTCTGGCAAATTCTTTGTTAAGCGAATTTACAAACCTCGATTGCATCAGCGCATCTGAAACTAATTTTTCTATTTGCGCTCGATTCTCGAAATTCCACTTATTTATTCCAAATGGCGGCGGAGATTTTTGAAACTCCGGCTGCTTTTCTAAATACGTCACGACATCTTCTTGAATGTCGGCTCTCGTAGAAAGTGTGCTCAATGAAATGCCAAATATTCTCGGATTTTTGTCCTTTGAATAAATGTCATTTAACACTTGAGCCATCGTTTCCGGTTTTGTTGGCTCAACTGCTGGATAAATTGGCCACGCATCAAACGGCTTCGCAAAATCGTAATGATGAAATTCGGTTGTCCAAAGTGCCTCGTCAGCAAATGCTGGCAACGCCAACAAAGCTGACAAAGCAAAAATGGTTCGAACTTTTTTCATTACGACAATTTTAATTTTACACAGTTGTCAAAGCGGCAGTCGCTTCGCCATTTCCATTGGCCGAATGTTCAATCGGATTTGAATAGCCGACTTTCACGTCGAGGCCGAGCGATTGCATTTCTTTCACCAACACGTTGAACGATTCGGGAATGCCCGCTTCGAGCGCGTTGTCGCCTTTGACGATGCTTTCGTAAATCCGCGTGCGGCCTTGCACGTCGTCGGATTTGACGGTGAGCAATTCCTGCAGCGTGTAAGCCGCGCCGTAGGCTTCCATCGCCCACACTTCCATTTCACCGAAGCGCTGGCCGCCGTATTGCGCCTTGCCGCCGAGCGGCTGTTGCGTGACGAGCGAGTAAGGCCCGACCGCGCGCGCGTGAATCTTGTCCGCGACCAAATGGCCGAGCTTCATCATGTAGATGTAGCCGACGACAATCTCCTGATCGAATTGTTCACCGGTGCGTCCGTCGTAAAGATGCGTCTTCGCGTGTTCCGGCAATCCGGCCTGCTTCAAATAGCCGCGAATGTCTTTTTCCTTGATGCCGTCGAAAACCGGCGTCGCGAATTTCAAGCCGAGCAATTTCGCCGCCCAGCCCAAATGTGTTTCCAAAACCTGACCGACATTCATGCGCGAAGGCACGCCCAGCGGATTCAACACGATTTCCACCGGCGTTCCGTCCGCGAGGAACGGCATGTCTTCTTCCTTCACGATGCGCGCGACGACGCCTTTGTTGCCGTGACGTCCGGCCATCTTGTCGCCGACGGACAATTTGCGTTTCGACGCGATATAAACCTTCACCGATTTGACGATGCCGCTTTCCGCGCCTTCGCCGGCTTCGGCGCGCTCGATTTCTTCGTCGTATTGCATCTGCACGTCGTCGAATTTCTTTTTGAACTGACCGATGATTTCCGTGATTTTGTTGCGAATCGGCGACGGGTCAATTTCGATGCGGTCATAAACACCCGCGAGCTTGCGCAACAACGTCTTGGTAATCTTGCGATTCGCCGGAATGATGATTTCGCCGGTTTCGGAATTCACCACGTCGAGCGGAATTTTCTCGCCGAGCAAAATATTGCTCAACGCCTCGGCCAATTGGTCCTGCAATTCGCCGACTTTTTTCTTGTGCTCATCTTCAATTTGTTTCGCGTGGCGTTTTTCTTCGGCGGCGGCGGAGCGGCTGGCCTTTTCGCCTTCCTTCTTCGACGACACTTTCACGTCCATGACGATGCCGTAAGTTCCCGACGGAACTTTCAGCGAAGTGTCCTTCACGTCCGCCGCCTTTTCGCCGAAAATGGCGCGGAGCAACCGTTCTTCCGGCGCAAGCTCGGTTTCAGATTTCGGCGTGATTTTGCCGACAAGAATGTCGCCGGGCTTCACTTCCGCACCGACGCGAATAACGCCGTCAGTTCCCAGATTTTTCAACGCTTCATCGCCGAGGTTTGGAATATCGCGCGTGATTTCTTCCGGCCCGAGCTTCGTGTCGCGCGCGGCCACTTCAAATTCGTCAATGTGAATCGAAGTGAAAATGTCTTCCTTGACGATCTTCTCGCTGATGAGAATCGCGTCCTCGAAGTTGTAACCGTTCCACGGCATGAACGCGACCAACACGTTGCGCCCCAGCGCCAGTTCGCCGTTTTGCGTGCAAGGACCATCAGCGATGACCTGTCCTTTTTTCACATGCTCGCCCTTGTGAACGAGAATCTTTTGATTGATGCACGTCGCGGCGTTCGAGCGCATGAACTTGCGGATCGGATAAACGTAAACCCCTTTTTCCGGGTCGTGCTTAATTTTCTTTTTCGTTTCGGGCAATTTGCCGTCTTCCGTGATGATGACGCAATCGCCACTGATGGACGCGACTTTGCCGCTTTCTTCGGCGGTCAAAACCGCGCGCGAATCCTTTGCGACGCGATCTTCCAATGCGGTCGCCACGAGCGGCGCTTCGGTGACGAGCAGCGGCACGGCCTGGCGTTGCATGTTCGAACCCATCAACGCGCGGTTCGCGTCGTCGTGTTCGAGGAACGGAATCAAACTCGCCGCAATCGAAACCAATTGCTTCGGCGAAATGTCCATGTAATGAACCTTGTCCGGCTCGACGTCCACGAATTCGCCGCGCGCGCGGCAAACCACGCGGTCTTGCGTGAAATGTCCACGCCCGTCAATCGGCGAATTGGCTTGCGCGACGATGTATTGTTCCTCGCGGTCGGCGGTGAGAAATTCGATGTCTTCCGTCACACGCCCGTCCTTGACCTTGCGATACGGCGTTTCGAGAAAACCAAATTCATTGATGCGCGCAAAGGTCGCGAGCGACGCAATCAAACCGATGTTCGGACCTTCCGGCGTTTCAATCGGGCAAATGCGCCCGTAGTGCGACGGATGCACATCGCGGACTTCAAAGCCCGCGCGGTCGCGGCTCAAACCGCCCGGTCCGAGCGCGGACAAACGACGTTTGTGCGTCAATTCCGCGAGCGGATTGATTTGATCCATGAACTGCGATAATTGCGAGCGGCCAAAGAAATCGCGAATCACGGCAGACAACGCTTTCGGATTGATCAACTTTTGCGGGGTCATTGCTTCGACGCTTTGATCGAACAACGTCATACGTTCTTTTACCAAACGTTCCGTGCGTGCCAGACCGACGCGGCATTGGTTCGCAAGCAATTCGCCAACCGTGCGGATGCGGCGGCTGCCAAGATGATCAATGTCGTCCACGCTGCCCTCGCCTTTTTTCAGGCGCAGCAGATATTTCGTGGCGGCGACCAAATCTTCCTTCGTTAAAATGCGCGAGTCATTGTCTTTAAGACCGAGTTTTTGATTGATTTTGTAACGGCCTACGCGACCCAAATCGTAACGCTTCGCGTCAAAGAACAAACGCTTGAGCAACGCGCGCGCGTTCGCGGCGGTCGGCGGATCGCCCGGACGCAAGCGGCGATAAATGTCTTTCAACGCTTCGTCTTCATTTTTCGCCGGGTCTTTTTTCAGGCATTTGATGACAATGCCTTCGTCCACCGACGTGTCCACGACCTTGATTTTGTTGACACCAAGCTCGGCGATTTGTTTGACGACCGCTTTCGACAGCGGCTCAAAGGCGCGCGCCACGACCAGACCTTTTTCCTCGTCGGTCGCGTCCTGCGTCAAAACGTAATTCGGCAAATCGTCCAGTTTTTCGGCTTCCTTGACCGAAAGTTCCTGAACTTCGTAGAACAACTTCAAAATTTCCTCGTCCGTGCCGCGCGTCGTGCCACCGTTGTCCTTCGACTTGCTGCCCTTTTCCTTTTCTTCGTGGTCCAGAAATGAAAGCGCGCGGAAAAACGTCGTCGTCAAAAATTTTCGGCGGCGTTTCTTGCGGTCGAGATAAACATAAAGCAAATCGCTTGTGTCGAATTGCGCTTCATACCACGAACCGCGGTCGGGAATGACGCGGAAACTGTGCAGCAATTTTCCGTTCGGATGCTGCGTGGCCTCGAACGCGATGCCCGGCGAACGGTGCAATTGCGAAACGACGACGCGCTCCGCGCCATTGATGACGAACGTACCTTGCGGCGTCATCAGCGGCAATTCGCCCATGAACACTTTTTCTTCCTTCGCGCTCTTGCCTTCCTCGCGCAGAATAAACGTGACGTAAAGCGGCGCGCCATAAGTCAAACCTTCGCGCAGACATTCGAGCCAGTCCACTTTTGGCTCGCCGACTTCGTAGGATTTGTAATCGAGTACGCATTTCGCGTCATAACTTTCGATGGGAAACACTTCGCGGAAAACCGCTTCGAGACCGGTGTTCTTGTCGCGTTTTCCAGAGGTTTCAGATTGCAAAAATTCTTTGTAGGAATTCGTCTGCAATTCAATCATGTTCGGCGGCGACACGATTTCTTTAATCTTGCCGAAGTTGATTCTTTCAGTGACTCGCGATGGCATTTTGACCTTTAATTTTTGCGACGCAAACCGCGCCGCCGTTTAACGACAATAAACAAGCCCGCGACGTTCAGTCGCAAACTTGTTCCAACAAATTTTCAATCTTAACCGGTTCGTAACTTAAAAATTTCCGCAAAAAATTTTTGAATGGGGCGGCGGAAACGCCGCCCCAAATTGCATTTTACTTCACTTCCACTTTCGCGCCAGCTTCTTCGAGCTTTTTCTTGGCGGCGTCCGTGTCGGCTTTGTTCGCGCCTTCAAGCAACGGTTTCGGCGCGCCTTCAACCAAAGCTTTCGCTTCGGCCAATCCGAGACCAGCCTTCACTTCGCGAACTGCTTTGATGACGGCAATTTTCTTGTCCGCCGGAACGCTCGCGAGAATCACGTCAAACGTGTCCTTCGCAGCCGCAGCCGGAGCAGCGCCACCGGCAGCCGGAGCGCCGGCAGCCGCAACCGCGACGGGTGCGGCGGCGGAAACGCCCCATTTGGTTTCCAATTGTTTCACGAGGTCGGCGGCTTCGAGAACCGTCAACTTGCTCAATTCCTCCACAAGGTTTGCAATCTCTGCCATGTTTCTACTTCTACCTTTCTTTCGTCTCGTCGTCCGCCGAGGCTACGGCGGATTTCAGTTCACAGCCCGCAAACCGACGATTTACGTTGTTGTTTGTTTTGTTTCTCCGATTCGGAAATTTCCAAATCGAAAATTGTTTAGGCTTTTTCGGCTTTCGCTTTGATGACCTGCGCCAATTGTGTCGCTGGTGTGTTAATCAACGTCGCCAGCTTCGTCGCCGGCGCGTTGAGCAGGCCGAGAATTTTCGCGCGCAACACGTCGAGGCTCGGCAAATCCGCCAGCGCGACAATCGCCGCTTCTTCCAAACGCGAATTGTTCAAGTAACCGAACTTCAATTTCAGCTTGTCGAATTCCGCCGCGAAATTTTTCAGCGCTTTCGCCGCCGCGGAAATGTCTTTTTGCCCAGTCACGACCGCCATTTGTCCGGCCAGCGAGCCATTTAATTCCGCCACGCCGGCCTCCTTGGCCGCGATGCGGAAAATGGAATTTTTCACAACGTGAACTTCCGCGCCCGCCTTTTGCAAACGCTGGCGCAATTCCGAGAAATGCGAAACCTTCAATCCTTGATAGCCAATCACGATAAAGAACGGCGAGGCGTTCAACCGACCGGCGTATTCCTTTGTCAAAATTTGTTTTTCTGCGCGCATAAATTTGTAGTTCGTTGAATTGTTAAATCGTTAAATAGTTTTATGCGGCCACTGCAAATTCTCGCACGTCCACGCGCACGGCCGGACTCATCGTCGCCGACAACGTGCACGAATTGATGTAAGTGCCTTTGACGCTCGTCGGACGCGCTTTCGCGACGGCTTCAATCACCGCGCGTGCATTTTCTTCAAGTTGTTCCGGCTTGAACGACGCTTTGCCGACAATGACGTGAACGTTTCCGGCTTTGTCCGTCTTGAATTCCACGCGACCGGCTTTGACTTCTTTCACCGCTTTGGCCGTGTCATCCGTGACCGTTCCGGTTTTTGGATTCGGCATCAAACCGCGCGGTCCGAGCACTTTGCCGAGCTTGCGGACTTCAATCATCGCCTCCGGCGTCGCAACGGCGACATCAAAATCAGCCCAGCCTTCGTTGCATTTTTGAATCATGTCCTGAAAACCGACGTGTTCAGCTCCGGCGGCTTTGGCCGCGTCAGCCGCCGCGCCTTTGGCAAAAACCAAAACGCGAACGGTCTTGCCGCTGCCGTGCGGAAGCGGAACCGTGCCGCGAACCATTTGATCCGACTGCTTCGGGTCAACGCCGAGGCGAAACGCGAGGTCAATCGTCTCATTGAATTTCGCCTTCGGAAATTTTACGAGGACGCCAACCGCTTCCTTGAGCGGATACGCTTTTTTCCCGTCCACAACTTCGAGTGCTTTTTTGAATCGTTTACTTGGCATTTTCTTTCGTGCGGTTCATGCGAGTTTTTAGCTCTCCCGCGATTGTTTAATGTTTAAGAGACAAATTGTTTGAACGAATTACCGCTCTCAAAATGAATGTCGTGAGAACAGCAACTGGAAATAAATAAAAAAATGAAATTACGCCTGTTAGCGCGCCATAGAATCCAGCTACAAATGGCGTAATGAGCGAAAAATCTTTTTCGCTAATCATGGAAAAACACATATAAAGAAAGCCATAAATAAAAGCCCCAAGCGGGAATGACAGCAAACCAAGAATCAAGCTCCATAACATTCCACATTTTGCTAAAGGAACTTTGAGCGTAAATGACACGGCGATACCGGTTGCAATTCCAATCGAAAGTATAGGTAGAATTGATTGATGATCAGGTTCAGTAAAAGCGGAATGAAAACTAATTAGCGACCAAATTAAGCCGCTAACTATTCCAAACAAAATTATTTTTAATGTTTTATTCATTTAACCGACAACTTCAATTCCCATGCTGCGAGCGGTTCCCGCAATCACGCGGAAGGCCGCTTCTTCGGACGTCGCGTTCATGTCTTTCGACTTTGTTTTCACGATGTCCAAAACTTGTTTGCGCGTCACCTTGCCGACTTTGTCTTTGTTCGGCGTTTTTGAACCGGCGGTGATGCCCGCGGCTTTTTTCAAAAGCACGGACGCCGGCGGCGATTTGGTGATGAACGTGAACGATTTGTCCTGATAAACCGTGATGACCACGGGAATCACGAGGCCAGCATCGTTCTTCGTCGCCGCGTTAAATTCTTTGCAGAAGCCCATGATGTTGACGCCGTGTTGACCGAGCGCCGGGCCGACCGGCGGCGCGGGATTCGCCTGGCCTGCCGGAATCTGCAATTTAATCTGTCCTGTAACTTTCTTTGCCATGTGTTTCGTTAATTCGTTAAATTGTTACCTCGTCGAATTGTGAATCGATTTAACGATCACGATTCAACGATTCTCGCGTCATGCTTTCTCAACCTGCCAGTATTCGAGTTCGACCGGCGTGTTGCGACCGAAAATATTCACGGTCACTTTCAATTTGCCGCGTGTCGGATCAATTTCCTCAATCACGCCGCTGAAATTCAGGAACGGACCGTTGTTGATTTTGATTGTTTCGCCGACTTCAAAATTGACCTTCGGTTTTTCAGTTTCTTCCGACTGCGAAATCTGGTTTTTAATCTGTTCTACTTCTTCCGTCGGCGTCGGGACTGGCGGTTCGCCGCCAACAAATCCGATTACGCCTTGCGTTTCTTTGATGAAATACCAAGGCTTTTCGATGATGCGCCCGTCATCGTCGAGCAACGTCATGTCCACGAAAACATAGCCCGGCCACAATTTGCGGCTTGTGACGGTCTTTTTTTGATTGCGCACTTCGACAACTTTTTCCATCGGGACCATGACTTCCTTGATGAAATCCTGCATCTCGTCGGTTTTGACGCGTTTCTCGATGCTTTCCTTGACCTTTTGTTCCTGGCCGGAAAGCGTCTGGACGATGAACCACTGGTTGCGCATTGTCTAATAAAGAATTCCGGTGATGATTTTGTTAAAAACGATGTCGAGCAGCGAAATGAACGCGCCAAGCAAAACAATACAAATAGCGATGAGCACGGTCGAGCCTTTTAGTTCTTCCCAGCTTGGCCACGAGCATTTCTTCAATTCTTCGCGTGTTTCCTGCACGTAAACGGCCAATCGCCGGATTTGTCCCTGCCACCACAAATAGGCAAAGACAGCTCCGATGATCGCCGCCCAAATCGCAATATGTATCCAGCTATTCACAGTTTTTGGCGGAGAGGGAGGGATTCGAACCCCCGTCAGGTGTTAGCCTGAAGCGGTTTTCAAGACCGCCGCGATAGACCACTCTGCCACCTCTCCGTTTCGCAGACTGGCACGGCAGGAGGGACTTGAACCCCCAACCAACGGTTTTGGAGACCGCTACTCTACCAATTGAGCTACTGCCGTATCCGCCCAATCTTCGGACAAAAAGGGAGACGGAGAGTTCAAATCTCCGCCTCCCGAATGAATCTTCAAATTATTTGACCACTTCAGAAACGCGGCCCGCGCCAATCGTGCGTCCGCCTTCGCGAATCGCAAAGCGCTGGCCTTTTTCCATAGCCACCGGCTTTTGCAATTCCACTTCCACCGAGACGTTGTCGCCTGGCATCACCATTTCCACACCTTGCGGCAAAGTCAATGTACCGGTCACGTCCGACGTGCGGAAATAAAATTGCGGACGGTAATTCGTAAAGAATGGCGTATGACGGCCACCTTCGTCTTTTGAAAGCACGTAAACTTCCGCCTTGAATTTTGTGTGCGGCGTGATTGAACCGGGCTTGGCCAAAACCATGCCGCGTTCCACTTCTTCTTTCTTGGTGCCGCGCAAAAGCACACCAACATTGTCGCCCGCGCTGGCGGAATCCAAAAGCTTACGGAACATTTCGATGTCGGTCGCCGTTGT
Source organism: Verrucomicrobiia bacterium (assembly GCA_035546095.1). GTDB lineage: Bacteria > Verrucomicrobiota > Verrucomicrobiia > Limisphaerales > UBA11358 > UBA11358. The sequence continues at coordinate 13,609 of DASZXB010000022.1, forward strand.
CTTACGCGTTTCACGCAAACCGACGATTTCGACTTCTTCCATTTTCTTGAGCACACCGCGTTCAACGCGACCGGTCACGACCGTGCCACGGCCTTCAATGTTGAACACGTCTTCGACGCACATCAAAAACGGCTTGTCCACTTCGCGCACCGGATCAGGAATGAACGAATCAATCGCGTCCATCAATTCCTGAATGGCTTTTTCGCCTTCCGGTTTGTTCTGCATCGCCGCCGTGGCGCTACCGCGAACAATGGGAGTCTTTTCTCCCGGAAATTGATATTTGGTCAGCAAGTCGCGGATTTCCATCTCCACGAGGTCGAGCAATTCTTTGTCATCCACCAAATCTACTTTGTTCAAGAAAACGACGATAGCCGGAACGCCGACCTGACGCGCGAGCAAAATGTGTTCGCGGGTCTGTGGCATCGGGCCGTCCGCCGCGCTGACGACGAGAATCGCGCCGTCCATTTGCGCCGCGCCGGTAATCATGTTCTTCACATAATCCGCGTGGCCGGGGCAATCAACGTGAGCGTAGTGACGCTTTGCCGATTCATATTCGACGTGCGACACCGCAATGGTAACGGTTTTGGTTTCATCGCGCACCGTGCCGCCCTTGGTGATGTCCGCGTAAGAAATCGGCTGCGCCAAACCCTTTTTGCTTTGGGTATGCACAATCGCGGCGGTCAAAGTGGATTTGCCGTGGTCAACGTGACCAATGGTTCCGACGTTGACGTGCGGTTTCGTTCGTTGAAATTGCTCTTTAGCCATATTTAATTTGTTTGTTGTTTTTTAATCAGCAAATTGTCTGGAGCCCATGATCAGGATTGAACTGATGACCTCATCCTTACCAAGGATGTGCTCTACCAACTGAGCTACATGGGCGCACAAATCATTAGTCAATCCGATTCACAAAACGTAAAACGACAAAAAACCGTTCCTCGCACTCTTCTTTCGAAAAATTTGAGGTTGACGGCTAAATTGACTTTTTTACGGACTACCGACCCCGGCAAATTACAAAACGGCATTGGGGCTGTCAACAGACAATTTCATTTTTTCTTCGCCGCCAAAATCGTCTTTGCCCGTTCAAAAGCAATGTCGAGGTCGGCGGCGACATTCTCCATTCCGAGCTTGTCAATGAAACCGGCGCGCGACAGCGCAATCATCGGTTGCGAATGCGAGCCGCACAAAATCAAATCCTTTTTCTTAATGCGCAATTTCTCCAGTAAATCTTCCAGCGCGTCAATGCCTGTCGCGTCCAACGCCAGCACATCGCGCATCCGCAAAATTAAAACGTCGGGCAATTGACCAGCGCGGCGCAGTGACGTTTCCAGTTTGTCCGCCGCGCCGAAAAAGAACGCGCCAAAAACACGAAAGACCATCACGCCATTAGGAATTTCTTTGCCGGAAATTTTTTGCCCGTTCGCGCCGGCGCCCGTGACTTCCTCGTCCGCGTGAACTTGCGTCAAATCCGAGAGCCGTTTGACCAACAAGGCCGACGCCAGAATCAACGACGTGCCGACCGCCGTTGGCAAATCAATGCAAACCGTGAGCGTGAACGCGCAGAGAAAAACTGCCGCATCGCTTTTCGGCCAGCGTTTCAAACGACGGAATTGATGCCATTCGCCCATGCGCAGCGACACGACGACGAGCACCGCGCTCAACGCCGCGAGCGGAATGTTTTTTGCCAGCGGCGCGGCGGCGATCAAAATAATCAATACGGTGAGCGAATGAATAATCGCGGCGACCGGCGTGCGTCCGCCATGACGGATATTGGTCGCGGTTCGCGCGATGACGCCGGTCGCGGGCATTCCACCGAAAATGCCCATCGCCACGTTGGCGATGCCCTGCCCCATCAATTCCTGATTGGAATCGTGCCGGTCGTCAATCATGCCGTCGGAAACCACCGCCGAGAGCAAAGACTCAATCGCGCCCAGCACCGCGACGGTCATGGCCGCCGGAACGAGCGTGCGCCATTCCTCAAAAGAAAGCGACGGCCAATGCGGCAGCGGCAGGCTGCGCGGCATTTCGCCGAAAGTCGTGCCGAGCGTTTGAATTCCCAATTGCGCCGGCCAGTTGAAAGTCGCTGAAGCCATTCCCGCCAAAATGACAACGACTATCGAGCCGGGAACGTAACGTCCGATTTTCTTCGGCCAAAACCAAATCATCAGCGCGCAAAGGATTGCCAGCGAGACCGTCGGCCAATTCGGGTGAAAATCCCGCGCAAGCGTCAACAATTTGCCAATGAAGTCCGGCGGTAATTTTTCCTGTAGCCCAAAAAAATCGCGGATTTGCGTGCTCATAATGATAATGGCAATTCCACTCGTAAATCCGGTGACGACGGGAAACGGAATATATTTGATGAGCGAGCCAAGTTTGGTCGCGCCGAGAATGATTAAAATGATTCCAGCCATGAACGCGCAGGCCACCAGTGCTTCCGTCCCGTGCTTCATCACGATGGGCGCGAGCAGCGGCACAAACGCGCCGGCGGGGCCGCCGATTTGCACGCGCGAGCCGCCGAACAACGCGACGCAAATCCCCGCGATGACGGAAGCGAACAAACCGATTTGCGGCGGCATTCCCGATGCGATGGCCAGCGCCATCGAAAGCGGCAGCGCGACGATGCCGACCGTCACACCCGCCGCCGCGTCGGAGTAAAATTGTTGCGCCGAATAATCCTTCAGCGCGTCGAAAATTTTCGGGCGAAACGAAAAATCAAAATTCATTTTAGCTCATAGGAAAACATTCCTTGAGTTTGATTCTGGAGAAACGCGGCGTGAATTCAAATCTTTTTCAATGGAAACGCCGCCGCGAATTTGGGAAACGGATTGAAAGTTATTTGCTGATGCCGCGTTCGCTGGCGTGGACGAATTGCAGCAAGTGTTGAATTTCCGGCAACGGTTTCAATCCGGCTTCAATTTTCACGAGCGCGTTGGAAATGGAAAGTCCCTCACGGAATAAAATTTTATAAGCCTGACGCAAAGCATTCTGCGCTTCTTCGGAAATTTCATTGCGTTCCATTCCAACTTTATTGATGGTGCGCGTTTCCGCCGGATTACCGTCGGCAATCATGAATGGCGGCACATCTTGCACCACCTTCGAGCAGCCGCCAATCATCGCCATTTTTCCGACGCGGCAAAATTGATGAATCGCCGCCAGCCCGCCAATCACCGCATGGTCTTCGACTATCACGTGTCCCGCGAGCGTCGCCACGTTGGACATGATGACGTTGTTCCCCAAAATGCAATTATGCGCAATGTGGCAATAGGCAAGAATGTGGTTGCGCGAACCGACGCGCGTGATTTCGCCGTCGCCGGTCGCGCTGTGAATCGTCACAAATTCGCGGAACGTATTTTTGTCGCCGATTTCCGTCCGCGTGACGCCGCCTTTCCATTTCAAGTCCTGCGTCTTCAATCCGATGCTGGCGAACGGAAAAATTTCATTCTCATTTCCGAGTTTCGTATGACCGTCAATGACGACGTGCGAATGCAATTTGCATTTCTCGCCAAGAACGACGTTTTCGCCGATGACACAATATGGCCCGATTTCACAATTCGCGCCGATTTGCGCCCCGGAATGGATGACTGCGGTTGGATGAATCATGAGTCGCGCAACATGAAGGTAATTCCGGCCTCACTGACAATTTCGCCACTAACTTTGCAAACGCCTTTCGCCTTGCCGATTCTGCCGCGAATTTTCAACAATTCCATCTCGATCAGTAATGCGTCGCCAGGCACGACCGGTCGCCGCCATTTCACATCTTCGGCGGACATGAAATACGCCAGTTGGCCGGCGGCTTCGATGGTTTTCAACAGCAAAATGCCGGCGACCTGCGCCATTGCTTCCAATTGCAACACGCCCGGCATAATCGGATGGCCGGGAAAATGTCCGCGAAAAAAATCCTCGTTCATCGTCACATTTTTTACGCCGAGGATTTTGTTGCCTTCAATCTTGAGAATCCGGTCCACCAGCAAAAATGGTGGGCGGTGCGGCAATATCTTCATGATTTGCCCGACATCCATCGCGCCATTTTCTGCAACCAGCGGCTCCGGCGCGGAAATTTTCGGCGGCGGAGCGAAGGTTTGCACCGAACGCAACGGCTTTTGCATCTGCGCCAGAATCAATTTTGAAAATTCGCAATTCGCCGCATGGCTTGGTTTGACTGCAATCAGATGTCCGCGAATCGGTTTCCCGACCAGTGATAAATCACCGATGATGTCCAGCATTTTGTGCCGGACAAATTCTTCGGGGTATCGTAACGGCTCGGTCGTCAGCACCGCGTCGTCGCGGATCACGATCGCGTTCTCCAGACTGCCACCCTTGATCAATCCGTTTTTGATGAGATATTCAATCTCCTCATAAAAACAAAACGTCCGCGCGCGAGACAATTCCTTCTCCCAACTTTTGGGCGTGACTTCTGTGCTGAAAAATTGCGTGAACCGTCCTTGCTTGTCCGCGCTCGTGCAAGTGATTTTGAATCCTTCATCCGGCAACAGCGTCATCAATGTTTCGCCTGACTCCAGTTCAATCGGTTCGTCCGGCGTGTAAAATTCTTTTTTCTCCGTCTGCGGCACGATTCCGGCGGACTGAATGATTTTACAAAACTCGCGCGAACTACCGTCGGCAATCGGCGGCTCGTTCGCGTCCAATTCCACAATCGCATTGTCAACCCCAAAACCGGCGAGCGCGGCAAGAACATGTTCGACCGTGTGGATTTTTACATTTCCTTTCGCGAGCGTCGTGGAGCGATTGGTCTCGCCGACATTTTCCACCCGCGCTTCGATTTCCGGCTTGTCCGTCAAATCAACACGCCGGAACCGCACGCCGGAATTTGCCGGCGCGGGCAAAATCGTCATGTTCACGCGATTTCCACTGTGCAGGCCGATGCCGGAAAAACTCGCGGGGCGATTGAGAGTCTGCTGATTGAGCACGCCCAAATTGAACAAGACGCGCGGACGATTGGCAAGATTGCACTTGTCATCACTTTTGAATTAGATTGTCCGCGTGTCTTGGTTCACTGACCGGCATTTTTTCCTGCTCGCCGTGATTGTTTACGGTTTGAGTTCCGCCTACTCGGTTTTTTTGTGGCGAAAAGGTTTTCGCACGGACGACCGTGTGAATTATTTTTTGCTGCTTTTCGCGTTTATTCTGCACACAACCGCCATGTTTCTGCGCGGATTCAATTTCAAACAATGCCCCGTCAACAATCTTTACGAAGCCACGACGTTCATCGCGTGGACCATTGTGGCGACTTATTTAATTCTTGGAATCTATTCGCGCCTGCGATTTCTCGGCGCGTTCGCGTCGCACATTTTATTTTTCATGGGCGTGTTCGCGCTCATGCCCGCGCTCGACCCGCCACACGCCACGCAACCCGATTTTTCCAACGGCCTGACCAGCCTGCACGCCGCTTTGATTTTGCTGGCGATTGGCGCGTTCGGCTTGAGCGCTGTCGCCGCGCTCATGTTTCTCGTGGAAGAAAATGATTTGAAATTCCATAAACTCCGCGCGGTTTTTTCTTTATTGCCGCCGATTCAACGGCTCGAACGCGTGATGAATGGCTTGCTGCTTTGCGGAATCATTTTACTCACAGCCGGACTCGCCTTCAGCCCGATTCTCCTCAAACAAAAATTCGGCGTGTATTTCAAAAGCGACCCCCTGCTCGATTATTCGATTTTCATCTGGCTGTTTTATCTCGCGCTGTTGATTGCGCGTTGGAAATTCGGCCAAGGCGGACGCCGCTTCGCGTGGAGCGCGCTCGGCAGCTTCGCGTTCATTTTACTGACGTTTTGGGGTTTTCTGCTGCTGTCGCCGATTCATCATTTATGAATTTAATCGTCATCGGCTTGAGCCATCACACGTCGCCCGTCGAATTGCGGGAACGGTTTGCCTTTGCCGAAAGTAAAATTCCTGACGCCCTGAAACAATTACGCGAAAATAGAATCGCCGACGAAGCCGTAATTCTCTCAACCTGCAATCGCGTAGAAATTTATGCGGCGACTCAAATTGAATCGGCGAAAGCATTTACTGAATTAAAACAATTCCTGAAAACTTTTCACGGATTTGAAAATTCGCTCAACGACGAAATTTACACGCTGGCCGAACCACACAGTTTGCAGCATTTGTTCAAAGTCGCCGGCGGCCTCGACTCGATGGTGCTCGGCGAAACGGAAATTCTCGGCCAGCTTAAAGACGCCTACGCGCTCGCACATCAACACAAACACACCGGCGCGCGCTTGAACAAGATTTTTCAGCGCGCGTTCAACGTCGCCAAACAAATCCGCACCGAAACGAACATTCAGCGCGGCAGCGTTTCAGTCGCCAGCGTCGCTGTCGAACTGGCGGAGAAAATTTTCAGTTCACTCGCCGAACGTGAAGTGCTCGTCATCGGCGCGGGCGAAACCAGCGAGAAAGTCGCGCGTGCCCTGCTCTCGCGCGGCGCAAAAAGCATCATCGTCGCCAACCGCTCGTTTGAGCGCGCGGAAATTCTGGCGAGGGAATTTTCCGGTCGCGCCGTGCAATTTGATTCGTGGGCCGAAGAATTTCAAAAAATTGACATCGCCATCAGCAGCACGTCCGCGCCGCATCACATTTTGGATCGCGCGAAACTCGAACCGCTGATGAAGCTGCGTAAAAATCGTCCGCTGCTGCTCATTGACATCGCCGTGCCGCGCGACATCGCGCCCGAAGTGAATTTTCTGGAAAATGTTTATCTCTACAATATTGACGATTTGCAGGCGATTGCCGACGACTATTTGAAATTGCGTAAAGAAGAAATTGTCCGCTGCGAACAAATCATTGCCGAAAAAGTGAAGCCGCTTTTGGAAGCAAAAAATTTTCAACCACAGATAAACACGGATTGAAAATTGTATCTGCAAAATCCTAAAATTTCTTGTTCTTTCCATCTGTGTTTATCTGTGTTCATCTGTGGTTAAAATAAATGGCTTCTGAAAAACCCATTGTCATCGCCACGCGCGGCAGCGCGCTCGCGCTCGCGCAGGCGAATTTTGTCGCGGAACAATGCCGGAAAATTTTTCCACGCCTGCGGTTTTAATTGAAAATCATCAAAACGACCGGCGACAAATTGACGACGGCGTCGCTCGCAAAAGTCGGCGAGAAATTGCCCAAAGGATTGTTCACGAAAGAACTCGAAATCGCGCTCGTCAAAAAACAGGCCGACCTCGCCGTTCACAGCTTGAAAGATTTGCCGACAGAAATTCCGGCGGGTTTGATTCTGGCCGCGACGCCGAAACGCGCCGACGTGCGCGACGTTTTAATTTATCGCGATGCGGAATTTCTCAAGCTGCAAAAAGAAAAAATTCAGGAGCAAGTTGATTGGAGTCCGGGTCAAAGTGAATTGCGCGGTTTCAAACCAAATCTGAAACTGAAAGATTTTCCAAGAGGCGCGATGATTGCGACGAGCGCGGTTCGGCGCAAAATGCAATTACTCGCCGCGCGACCGGATTTGAACGTCGTGGAAATTCGCGGGAACGTGCCGACGCGATTGCAAAAAATCGCCGAGCGCGGCGAATGGGACGCGACGGTTCTTGCGCTCGCGGGTTTGACGCGCTTGAATTTTGAAATCAAACCGAACGGAAAAATTGTCGGCGACGCCGTACCGGACGGATTGCTGGCGACGGTTTTGGATTTGGATGAAATGTTGCCCTGCGTCGGACAAGGCGCGATTGGGATTGAGATTCGCGCGGACGACGAGCGCATTGCCAAAATTTGTGAGCGGCTGAATCATTTCAACACGTTCCAATGCGTGAGCGCGGAGCGCGCGTTTTTGCGGGCGATGGGCGGCGGTTGCCAAAGTCCCGTCGGCGCGTTAGCAGAAATTGTCAGCGACAAAATTTCTCTACGCGCGATTTCATTTCGCGACAATTTTGTCAAACGCGCCGAAGCCAAACGTCCGATTGCCGAAGTGGTTTTGCTGGGCGAACAAATTGCGGCGGAGTTAAAATAAATTTGCCGCCTTTGCCGGAAGAAATTGAGAGCCAGCTTTGGCAACAAACTTTTCTCGACAGAAACTTACGTCTAAAACACACTGTAAACATGAAACTAGATAGGCCACAAAAAGTGTGGCCTAATCACTGTTAGGCGACAATGTATGAAGCGATTAGCACAGCTAGGAGATTTCCTGCTTGGCGCATTATTAATTGGTGGCGCGCCGCTTTGTTTTCTTATGCTGTCTGGAATCGCTTATGATTACTGCTACGACTTTACGCATCGGCATCCGAACGCAACACTGTTCGGATATGATGCCGACCTTTGGGGGCAAGCGGTTGTGTCCTGGGTTTTCTGGGGATTAGCCATATTGGTTTTTGCTTTGGCGATTCGACATCGCAAGAGACACCGCATTTTACCCAGCGGGGCACTTCAATTTGAAGTCGTTGCAGGAATCATTGGCGCAGTTATTTTTATTGCGGCTACGTTTCGACGGTTTTGAGGTTGTCGCCTAACACCTAGATAGGCTGCAAATTTTCAAAAATAATTCCTAAAACAAAAAACGGCGCGAACTTGCGCTCGCGCCGTTGCCCCAGTTCCTCCGCTGGTCGTTGCTAATTATTTCTTTTTCTTGCCGCCGCCTTTGGGCACGGTCGCAATCGTTTGCAGAATGCGGCCGGCAATCTTGTAAGGGTCGCCTTGCGAATTCGGACGGCGGTCTTCGAGGTAACCCTTGTAGCCGCTGTCCACGAAACTGTGCGGGACGCGCACGGATGCGCCGCGATTCGCCACGCCGTAATTGAATTTATCAATGGACTGCGTTTCGTGCAGGCCGGTGAGGCGCAGATGATTGTCCGGGCCGTAAACGGCGATGTGTTCGTTCTTGTATTTGTCGAACGCGGCCATGAGCGCTTCAAAGTATTCCTTGCCACCGACGGTACGCATGTATTCGGTGGAGAAGTTGGAGTGCATGCCGGAACCGTTCCAATCCACGTCTTTTCCGAGTGGTTTGCAATGCCAGTTCACATCCACGCCGTATTTTTCGGTGAGGCGCATCAAGAGATAGCGCGCGACCCAGACTTGGTCGGCGGCGTTCTTGGAACCTTTGCCGAAAATCTGGAATTCCCACTGGCCTTTCGCCACTTCAGAGTTGATGCCTTCGTGATTGATGCCAGCCGCAAGGCATAAATTGAGGTGCGTATCCACGATTTCGCGGGCGATGTCGCCGACGGAATCGTAGCCGACGCCGGTGTAGTAAAGTCCTTGCGGATACGGAAAATTATTGCAGCCGCACGGAAAGCCGAGCGGACGACCGTTCTTGTAGAGGAAATATTCCTGCTCGAAACCAAACCACGCGCCGGGATCATCAGGAATATTCGCGCGGGAATTGCTCGGATGCGGCGTCTTTTTGTCCGGCATATAGACTTCGCACATAACGAGCGCGCAATTCTCACCACGAGCGACGTCGGGATAAACCGCGACGGGTTTGAGCATGCAATCGGAACTTTTCCCTTCGGCCTGACGGGTCGAGCTGCCGTCAAAGCCCCACCAGGGAAGCTCTTCGAGTTTCGGGAAACTCTTGAATTCTTTGATCTGCGTTTTGCCGCGGAGGTTGGCGACGGGTTCGTAGCCGTCGAGCCAGAGGTATTCGAGAATATATTTGGCCATGTGAATGTTTGATTGGTTGTTTATTGAAAACAAAAGCGGCCTCAACATTTCAGTTGAGACTGCGATGCGCGGTGTTTTAGCAGGGTGGATGCCATGCGGCAAGAGTTTTACGGCGACGATTTCAAAAACACGTTTTCACCGCGTCAAATATGAGCTTTCCGAAACCGCAAGTTATTCACACCGAAAATAATCCAGAAAATGACTGTTGAAATTTTGCCGCGATGGGCAAATTGTTTCGGTCATGCTGAAAGTCAAAGACACCTTGCGCTCGACCGTGAATCTGACCTTCGACGGCCGAGTCATCAAAGCTTATCATGGCCCGAACGCGCAGGAACGCTTCGACAACGAAGTGCGCGTGTTGCGTTACCTTGAAGCGCGCGGCTGTAATTTTGTTCCCAAACTGCTTGAAGCCGACGAAAAAAATTTGCGCATCGTCACCACGAATTGCGGCAGCCGCGTGGAGCACATTGACGAGCGGCGCGTGAAGGAATTGTTCGCCGAACTGGAAAATTTCGGCGTGCGCCATGATGACCCTGATCCACGCAACGTGACTTACCGCCAGTCCGACGGACGGTTTTGTTTGATTGATTTTGAATTTGCGACCATTCTCTCCGATTCCAAATCCAAAAAACATGAAGCTTAATCCGCCGCGCAGAAAACCGAAAATTCCCCTGTTGCAATGGTCCGGCTGGACGGACAAGGGCAAAATCCGCCCGAACAATGAAGATTCCTTTTTGGGATTGCGTTTTGACGCGCGGGAAGTGCAACGGCTCGGCAAATTCGGCGAAGCGTCCACGGAAAAAATGGATTTCACGTTTGCCGTGAGCGACGGCATGGGCGGCGCGCGCGCCGGCGAATATGCCAGCCAGATTGCGGTGGACAAAATCACCGCGTTGTTGCCGCGCTCGTTTCAGCAAACGGCAAGCGGATTGCAGATTGGTTTCGGCGACGTGCTGACGGAATTGTTCAGCCAGATTCATCGCGCGCTGGTTTATCTCGGCGAAAGTTACGAGGAATGTTCCGGCATGGAAGCGACGCTGAGCCTCTGCTGGTTCACGCCGGGCTGGATGTATTTCGCGCACATCGGCGACAGCCGGATTTATCATCTGCCGAAGCGCAAAAAAGAAATCAAACAACTCACGCACGACGACACGCACGTCGGCTGGCTGTTTCGCAACGGTCAAATCAACGAACGCGAGGCGCGCACGCATCCGCGCCGGAACGTGCTGCAAAAAGCGCTCGGCGGCGGCAATCAATTTGTGGACCCACAAATCGGTGCGGTCGGTTACGAGCGCGGCGATATTTTTCTCTTGTGCACGGACGGTTTGATTGACGGGCTTTACGATCATCAATTGGCGGATTTGTCGCGTGCCGATTCCGAAAATTCCGCGCAACAATTGGTGGCGGCTTCCATCAATAATTCCGGGCGCGACAACGTGACGGCGTTGGTTGTCAAAGTCATTTGAAAACAAAAACGGCGGGCAACTTGCGTCGCCCGCCGCGCGATTTCCGGCTGATTCAATTTTAGCCGTGATAACCTTCTTCGCCGTGTTCGCTGATGTCGAGACCGGCGATTTCGACTTCCTCGCTTGGACGCAGCCCCACCAAAATCTTGGTGATGTAGGCGGCAACGATTGTTCCGACAACCGAGAGGGCGATGGTCACGCCGACGGCTTTGAATTGCTCAATCACTTGTTTGGCGTGATCTGCGACGCCGTTATTTTGCATCGGAATCAATGAATTCACAGCAGTGTCACACAACAAACCGGTCATAATCGCACCGACTGTTCCACCGATGGCGTGAACGCCGAAGGTATCCAACGCATCATCGTAACCGAGCCAGCCTTTGACTTTGTAGCACATGAACCACGGAATTGTGCCGGCAGCAATGCCAATCCAGACTGCGCCGGTGGGATTGACCCAGCCGCAAGCAGGCGTGATGACCACCAATCCCGCGACGGCACCTGAACTGAAACCGACGACCGTTGGTTTGCCCTTCGTAATCCATTCCCACATTGGCCAGACGAATGAGGCAATTGCCGTCGCCAAAGTAGTTGTGGTGAACGCATTGGCGGCCACACCGTCCGCACCGACTTCGCTGCCCGCGTTAAAACCATACCAACCGACCCACAGCATACTTGCGCCGATAAACGTCAGCACAACACTGTGCGGCGTGAAGTTTTCTTTGCCGAAACCCTTGCGTTTGCCAAGAATCAAACAGAGAATCAACGCCGACCAGCCGGAGGACATATGCACCACCGTGCCGCCCGCGAAGTCAATGGCCTTGATTTTAGCAGCACTGTTGGCGGCGCCACTCATAAATCCTGTACCGCTCCAAACCATGTGCGCCAACGGGAAATAAACGAGAAACATCCAAAGCGTGATGAAAATGAATATGGCACTGAATTTCATGCGTTCAGCGATGGAACCGATGATCAACGCCGGCGTGATGATGGCGAAGGTCAATTGAAAACACGCAAATACATCAATTGAAACCCACGGAGTAGAAACACCGCCGGGCGAACCGTTCACATCCTTAAAAAAGGCGTAGGTTTTCAAATCACCCCAAAATGCCCCATGCGAACCCGTGCCGGGACCGAAAGCCATGCTGAATCCACAAATCCACCAGAGGATTGTGACCAATCCGGTAATCAGGAAACATTGCGCCAAAACAGACAGCACATTTTTCCTGCGAACAAGACCGCCGTAGAACAATGCCAGACCGGGCAGCGTCATAAACAACACGAGCGCGGTGGACGTCATCATCCATGTATTGTGGCCGGGACCGGCAACGCCGATGACCGGTGTGTTGGCGACCACTTGATTTCCGTTCGTGTCGAGCAACGTCGCGTTTGGATTCGAGTTGGCGATATAAGCCTCCAATCCGGCCACGCGCTGTTCAAGCGTGGGCGAGGGAAGATTGGTTGCCGTATCAGCTCGAAGCGAAACAGTTCCGAACGCGGCGGTGGCCATCAAAGCGAGAGTTAAAAATAATTTTTTCATGATTTTTTATTCAGATGGGTTCAAGGTTGGGAACGGTTTATACGGCGGATTCACCTTTTTCCTCGGTGCGAATGCGAACGGCTTCTTCCACCGTTGAAATGAAG
>DASZXB010000023.1:0-9033 GCA_035546095.1 Verrucomicrobiia bacterium
CGCGCGCCAGCACGGCGTGGATTTGGTGGAGATTGCCGCGACCGCAAACCCGCCGGTCTGCCGCCTCGTGGAAATCGGCAAGTTCCGTTACGAACAGGCCAAGAAGGAAAAGGAATCCAAAAAACACCAGCACGCCTCGACCGTCAAAGAAATCCAGTTAAGCCCGCGCATTGACCCGCACGACCTCCGCATCAAGACCATGCACGCGATTGAATTTCTGTGCGAAGACATGAAGGTCAAGGCTTCGCTGAAATTTCGCGGACGCGAAATGGCGCACACGGAAGTCGGTTTTGAGGTCGTCAACAAATTCATCGCCGACCTCGCGCCTTACGGACATCCCGATTTTCCGCCCAAACTCATCGGCAAAGGCATCAACGTGATGATCAGCCCGTTGCCGCGCAACAAACGCGCCAAAAATCCGCATAAATCTTCAGAAGGCGACCATCACAAAAATGATGATGATGAAAATGGTTCATCTCCTGCGGCTGTAAAGCCCGCGCCGAAACCTCCCACAACACCGGCGAACGGTTTTAACAATAATCCGTTCAACGGAATCAATCTGTAATTTTAGCTCGTTCGTTTCCAATCGCGCGCCAATTCCGGGAAACGGCAATGCTCGCAAACCGCGTTCGAGTGCGCGCAAAAATCCCGGACGATTTGCAACAAACCCTGCTGCGCCGATGCCGTTTTGAAAATTTTAACGTTCGAATTTCCTAAAAGCCGCTGCCGCGCCAATTTCAAAACCGAATTATCTTCCGCCGCCGGCCACGCGAAATATCTCCGTTCGACTTCACGCTCAATCTTTGCATTTCCACCTTCTTTGGCGCGAATCCAGAGCCACGGCAGAATCACGTTCACGGCCAAATCAGTCGCGCGTGCTTCGCCTAAAAGCCATTGCGGTTTTGCGAGTCGCGCGGATTTGAACGTCCAATGCCACGACCAAAATTCGCCGCTTTCAACTTGTAGGAGTTTCAGCAGTGAATCCAAAAGTTTTTTATCGGCGATTTCCGTCGCGCACCAGTTTTCAATTTTTGAAATAAAATGTTTGTCCGCCAGCCAATGTGCGGCCAGCGCCAGCCGCCGCTGCGGATGATTGGCCGGGCGCAATCCGTGAAATTTCCAGACAGAGCGCGGCAAGATAGAGTCGGCAAATTCGTCGCGTTCGCGCCACCAAAAATCCCAGACGCGGCGTAAATAAGTGTCCGAACTTTTTTGCGCACGCGTCAATTCCGCCGGCAATAAACCGCTGACGCCGAGCAATCGTGTTTGAAATTCAAACGCGGATTTCACGCCGCGCGACCAAAGCGGTTTCATTTCGGCCAGACTTTGCATCGGCCAGACATTGCTTTTGTAACCGAGCGCGCGAAACAGATTTTCCCAAAGCGTTTGTTCCCAGCCGACGTTTTTCGCGCGGGCGCAGAATTGCGCGGCTTTATTTTCGAATCGAACGCGCGCGGCCTGATTTAACAATTCCGTCAATTTGATTTCGCTCAATTCACGCAGCGGCGCGCAGCATTTGCCGCGCAGATTTTCCGGCAGCGTGCGCAAGGATTCACTTTTCAGCGACGAACTTAATTCGGCCAGCGGCGCGTCCAGAAAATTTTTCAACGGCAAAATTGTCGGGGAACTTTGGACATTGGACTTTAGACTTTGGACTTCATTTTCCCAAACGACGTGGAGCAGAACGTTTTTGAAATTCGGGTTTTTGTCGTGGCCGTGCGCGCGCCAGTTGCCCGCGCGCAAATCAATTTCCACGTCGCCGGAAACCGGCTTTTCGTTTTCAAATTGCAAAACGGCATCACGAAAATCGGGTCCGCCCGTGGCGCTAACAAAGCCGGGATGCAAAACGCGGACGCTTTTTCCACCGGACGTTTTCAATCCGTCGCGGCGCAATCGTTGATGTTGCCAAATGGCCTGAAGCAGCCGTTCGGCGGGAAAATCATTGGCGTCGCGCAAAAGATTGGATTCAACAGATTGCGTGCGCCAAGCGGCATAGAATTTTTTTGTGGACGGTGACACAGGAAGCTTTTTGCGATGATTTGAGCAGCAAAACGGCAAAACGACAAGACCGGGATAGCAGTTTTTGATTTATTCAAAAATTTTGAATCAAACGGCGGGCGGAGTTGTTTAATCCAGAGCAGCGATGAAAAGGCTGAAATTTTATTGGCCGTGACACATTTTTTCCGGTTAAATTCCCCAGACTTCGATGGACGGAAACGCAATGATTGAAGTTTCAAATCTGACGAAACGCTACGCGGGACGAACGGCAGTGAACAACATTTCGTTCACAGTCGCGCGTGGTGAAATCGTCGGACTGCTCGGTCCGAATGGAGCGGGCAAAAGCACGACCATGCGGGTGTTGTCCTGTTTCATGCCGGCGACGAGTGGCACGGCGCGTGTAGCGGGTTTCGATGTTTTTCATCAATCGGATGAAGTGCGGCGGCGCATCGGGTTCATGCCGGAAAATAATCCGTTGTATCCCGAAATGCGCGTGCGCGAATACTTGAAATTCCGCGCACGATTGAAAGGACTCGGCTGGCGGCGTTCGCGCGAGCGCGTGAACACGGTGATGGAACAGTGCAGTTTGACTGATGTTGGCCGCCGCATTATCGGACAATTGTCGAAAGGCTACCGTCAGCGCGTCGGTCTGGCGGACGCATTGGTGCATGAGCCGGAATTGATTATTTTGGATGAGCCGACGATTGGCCTCGACCCGCATCAAATCCGCGCCGTGCGGCAATTGATCAAAAGTCTCGCGGGCAGGCACACGGTTTTAATTTCAACGCATATTTTGCCCGAAGCGGAAATGATGTGCAGCCGGATGCTCATCATGCTGGGCGGGAAAATCCTGGTGTCGGACACGCCGGATAATCTGCAACAATTAATGGCCGGCAGAAGTCAAATTGTCGTTGAATTGGCTGCGTCGGCGAACGCCTTGCATAATGTCTGGTCGCAAATGCCGGAGATTGAACACTTCGACATTTCGGCGGGCGGCGGCGAGTATCAACGCTGCGTCTTGATGCCGCGCAACGGGCAGGATTTGCGGCCAATTGTATTTGCGGCGGCGTTGCAGAATGGCTGGGTGTTGCGCGAATTGACGCGCAGCCGCCATTCGCTGGAAGATATTTACGTGCAAATCACCCGGCCCAACGAGGAGGAAAATTGATGCGAGTTTTTCTGACGCTCACGCGCCGCGAACTGGCCACGTTTTTCGTTTCGGTGACGGGCTACGTTATCATCGCGGCGGTGGCGTTTCTGATTGGATTAAGTTTCGTGGTGCTCATCACCAATCTCGGCAGTGATCCATCGTCCCTGCCGGTGACGGAGATTTTTTATCGCACTTACTTTTTTTGGTTGATTGTGCTTTTGGCCGCGCCGGTCATCACCATGCGGCTATTCGCGCTGGAAAAAGCCACGGGCACGTTTGAAACTTTGATGACAACGCCGGTCGGTGATTTGCAAGTCGTTGCCGCAAAATTCACGGCGGCCATCATCTTTTACACCATCATGTGGCTGCCGATATTGGCGTGCCTGTTCATCATTCACCATTTCACTCATCAACGAATCGGAATGGATGTTGGAACGATTGGCGGAATGTATTTGGGAACTTTTCTGGTCGGCTGCCTGTTTTTGTCGTTGGGCTGTTTTGCGTCGTCCATCACGCGCAGCCAAATGGCGGCAGCGATGATCAGCTTCGTGCTGGGTGTCAGCTTGTTTGCCTTGGGATTTCTGGCGAAGACAATTCCGGCGGCGGCGCAATGGCAGTCGCAAGTGATTTCTTATTTCGGTTTGTTTGATCAAATGCAGGATTTCGCGCGCGGTGTGGTGGACACGCGCGCGGTGATTTTTTACGTGAGCGCGACTTTTTTCTTTTTGTTCCTGACGTTGCGCGCGGTCGAAAGCCGTCGCTGGAAATGAAATAAAATGGCCAACGAACAAAAAATTCCCGCGAGTTTTTCTCCGCGCCGCCGCTGGAAAATCATCTTTGATGTTTTCGCGCGCACGATTTTGGTTCTTGCCGTCGTGGTCATGGCGAATTTTTTGGGCGCGAAATTTTTCGGGCGGTTTTACATGAGTTCACAGACCCGCATCGAATTGTCTTCGCGCACGAAAGAGATCGTCAAATCCATGACCAATAACGTGGCCGTGACGCTTTATTACGACAAGGACAACGATTTTTATCCGACCATCGTCGCGTTGCTCAATGAATACCGGTCGATGAATCCCAGGATTTCCGTAAAGACGGTGGATTACACGCGCGACGCCGGCGAAGCGCAAAAGGTGAAAGAACAATACAAACTCAATTCGCCGACCGCCAAAAATCTGATTATTTTTGATTGTGACGGACATGTCAAAATCGCCATCGGTGAGGCGTTGACGGATGTTAAGTTGGAGCCGGTTTCCGGCAGCACGGATCACCAATACCGCCGCAAACCCGTCGCGTTCAAAGGTGAAATGATGTTCACTTCCATTTTGTTGGCCATCACCAATCCCAAGCCTTTCAAAGCCTATTTCCTGCAAGGCGATGGCGAACCGTCGCTGACTGATTCCAGCGAACAAGGCTACATGAAATTCGCGGCCGTGCTTCAACAGAATTACATAGATATTCAACCGATTCAATTGTTCGGCGATAACACTATTCCTGATGATTGTAATTTGCTCATCATCGCCGGACCGACGGCGATGTTATCGGAAGCGGAATTGCAAAAAATTGACCAATACCTTTCGCAAGGCGGACGACTGTTCGCCTTGTTCAATTATTTTTCCAGCAAAAAACTGACCGGCCTCGAACCCATTTTGGCGCGGTGGGGCGTGAAAGTCGGCGAGAATCGGGTGCAAGACCCGAAGAACACAGCTTCAGGGGAAGACGTGATTGCCCTTAATTTCAGCCAGCATCCGGTTGTTGATCCGCTTACCGGATATTGGTTGGAATTGATTCTGCCGCGCACCATCAGCGAAATTGAGAGGAAAAATCCCCCGGCCAATGCACCACAAGTGGAAGAACTGGCGTTTTCAAGTCCGGCTTCAGTGCTGGCGGGAGAATCCGCGCTGCCGCCACGCAGTTATCCGCTCATGGCGGCGGTAGAACAGAAACCGTCCGCTGGTGTCGCCAACGTGCGCGGGGCAACGCGCATGGTTGTCGTCGGCGATTCATTTTTTCTCGACAATCAAGTGATTGATGCCGGTGTTAATCGCGATTTTCTCGGTTACGCCGTCAATTGGTTGTTGGACCGGACGACGTTGCTCAAAGGCATCGGTCCGCAGCCGGTGACCGAATTCCGCCTGACTTTGACGCAGACCCAAAGGCAAAACATCAATTGGTTGCTGCTGGGTGCATTGCCGGGTGCGGTATTGTTGTTGGGCGGATTGGTGTGGCTGGTGCGAAGAAAATAATGAATTCAAAAACGACAGGAATCTGGTTTGTTATCGCAATTACATTGCTGGCGTTCATTTTCATTTACGAACGTCATTGGGATAAACAGGCCAAAGTTTCGGAAAATATCCTGCCCGGTTTGCAGCTGGCGGACGTGACCAGCGTGCAAATCATTCCCGCCGGCGCGCTAGAAATCCGCGCCGACCGCGCCAACGGCAAATGGCTTTTGTCCAAGCCCATCGTTTATCCGGCGCAAACCGCCGCCATCGAAGCGCTTCTGGATGCGCTCCAAAAACTCGCGCCCGCAAATAAAATCAGCGCGGCGGAATTGCGTCAGCACAAAGGCTCCGAAACGGAATATGGTTTTGAAAATCCACCGATTTCGCTGGTCGTCAGCGCCGGCGACCAAAGCTGGCAATTGAAAATCGGTAACAAGACCGCACCCGGCGACCAATTTTTTTTGCGCGTCGTCGGCGTAGACGGCGCGTTCATTGTTGACGCCGGCCTGTTGAAATTGATTCCGCTGGCGGTGAACGACTGGCGCGACACGTCCGTGGCAGACGCGAGCCAGATTGAGAATTGCGATTGGATTACGCTGACCAACAATGCCAAAGGATTCTCCATGGAATTCCAACGGAATCCGACCAATCATTTCTGGCGGATGGTGCGCCCGCTGCCGGCGCGCGCCGACAACGACCGCATCACGGAAGCGTTGCAACAATTGCAAAGCGCGCGCGTCACGCAATTCGTCACCGACAATCCCCAAACCGATTTGTCGGCGTTCGGCTTGCAACCGGCGGATTTGGATTTATGGCTCGGTCACGGCACGAATGTTGACGTGGGTCTTCATTTGGGGAAAAATTTGACCAACGATTCCACGCAGATTTACGCCAAACGCGAGCATTGGAACGCGGTCGTCGCGACGGCCAAAGAACCGTTTGTATCGTGGCGCGGCTCGGTGAATGATTTTCGCGACCCGCATTTGCTGGAATTGTCCGCACCGGTAAATGAAATTGACGTGCGCGGCGAAGATAATTTCATCTTGCAACGGGAGGGCACGAACGACTGGAAAATCGTCGGCGAAAAATTTCCGGCGGACGCCGAAAATGTGCAGGCGTTCATCAAATTGTTGACGGACTTCCGCGTCGTCGAATTTGTCAAAGACGTTGTAACCGCGCCGGATTTGCAAACTTACGGACTCGCCACGCCGTCGCGCACCATCACCTTGAGTTCCGCCGTCGCCGGCACAAATGTCGTCATCGGACAATTGCTTTTTGGCGCGGTGCAAACCAATGAAGTGTTCGTCCGCCGCGCCGATGAAGATTTTGTTTATGCCATTTCAAAGGAAGATTTCGGCCAGTTGCCGGAAGCAGGCTGGGAATTCCGTGACCGGCATATCTGGAATTTCACCGAGCGCGACGTGACGCAAATTACGTTGCAGCAAAACGGCAAAACGCGCGTGTTGCTTCACAACGGTTACAACAAATGGTCGCTGGCGGCGGGTTCGCAAGGCATGATCACGCCGGAAGCGATTGAAGAAACGACGCATCGGCTGGGTGAACTGGCGGCTTACAATTGGGTCGGGTGCAATGTGACCAACACCGCGCCTTACGGTTTCAAGCCGGACAATCTGCAAATCACGATTGAATTGAAAGACGGCAAAAAATTTTCCGTGGATTTTGGCGGGCTGCTTTCCAACCAAACCGCCCTGGCATCGGTGATGCTGGATGGTGAACGCTGGGTGTTCATTTTCCCACCCACGCTGTATCAGTTTGTCGTGACTTATTTGACGATTCCCGCGAACGTTCCGTGATATGCGCGCCGGTTTCTGGCACAAATGCCGTACAGGGCTTCGTTGGTGCCGCATCAGCATATTATTGCTGGTGTTGATCATTCTTTGCTGTCTGATCTGGTTCAATCGTGTTGGCTTGCCCGATTTCCTAAAACGTTCATTGATTCAAGATTTGCGCGAGCGCGGCATCGTCGTTGAATTTTCACGGTTGCGCTTGCATTGGGTGCGCGGATTGGTTGCGGAAGATGTCCGCGTCGGCGACACGAACATGTTTGACCAGCCGTCGCTCTCGCTCAACCAATTGCAATTGCGTCTGGATTATCGCGCGCTGCTGCGCCGGCAATTGGAAATCAAGGAAGTCATTTTGCGGCAGGGCAAACTGGTCTGGCCGATCACGGCGACCAATACGCTGACGCTGGACAATATCCAGAGCGAATTGCGTTTTGGCGAAAATGATGTGTGGTCGCTTGACCGTTTTCAGGCTGATTTTGCCGGCGCGGCGTTCACGCTTTCCGGCGACATCGTTCACGGTTCGGAAATCCGCAATTGGGAAATTTTGCGCGGCGGCAAATCCACGGGCGTCGCCAACTGGCGCGAGCGTTTGAACACTCTTTACGATGTTCTGCAAGAAATTCATTTTCCGCACGCGCCACAATTGAGCCTCGTCGTGAACGGCGACGCGCGCAATTTTCATTCCTTTATCGTCTGGCTGAACGTCATGGCGCCTGCCGTGCAAACGCCGTGGTTCGATTCGCAGGATTTTCAATTCGCTTCAACTCTCACCGTGCCCGCGAGCGCACCGACCAATTTCGATTCGGCGTGGGGGTTTTGGACCAACGCCCAACCGTTCCGGCTGTCCTGGAACGCGCGATTTGCGAAATTGAAAACGAAAGGATTGGACGTGAATTCCTTCGCGTGCGGCGGGTTTTGGCAGGCGCCGGAATTGACCGTCACCAATTTGTCCGCCGAGCTGGGCGGTGGGCACGACGAGGCGCAGGCGCGATTGAATGTTGCCACGCGCCAATTGACGTTCACGAATTCCGCCTGTTTTGATTTTCACGCACTTGCCGGATTGCTCACGGAAAAAGCACAGACTGCCGTCAGGAAGGCAACTTGGAGACAATCGCCTTTGCTGCAAGTCGACGGCTCGCTGGTTTTGCCCGCCTGGACCAATCAGCGTCCTGATTGGCAGGGCGAAGTGCCGCCAAAACTTCAATTGAGCGGTTCGCTGGCCGTCACCAACTTTGCGTTTGAAAAATTGGCGCTCGATTTGGCGCGCGCGGATTTTTCCTATTCCAATCGCATCTGGCAATTATCGGACTTTTGGCTCGCGCAGGCGAAAACCGTGCTTTGGCTGGACGGCGGCGTGGACGAACGCACGAAAAATTACAATTGCCGCGTTCGCGGTGCTTTTGATCCCACTGCCATCCGTCCATTTTTGACGGCCAGCAATGAGGTTCATGGTTTGAACCAGTTCAAAGTCACGGAGCCGGTCGCGCTGGACGTGACCGTGAACGGGCGATGGCCTGATTTCGACAACATTGACGCGAGTGGGCGCGTGGCATTGACCAATTTTGCCGTTCGCGGTCAATCCATTGACAACGTCGCTGGCGCGCTACATTACACCAATCGCGTCCTGAAGTTTTTTCATCCGCAATTGTGGCGCGAAGACGGAACGCAGACGATGAAGGCCGATGAAATCACTTTGGATTTCCGCAAGCTGGAAATTTTTTTCACGAACGGTTTCAGCACCGCCGACCCCGAAGCGGTCGCGCGCGCCATCGGGCCGAAGACCGGCGAATTGATGGAGCCGTATCGGTTTTTGCAGCCGCCGTCGGTGCGCGTGAACGGCTGCTCGCCGATGCGC
>DASZXB010000024.1:0-40451 GCA_035546095.1 Verrucomicrobiia bacterium
GCTAAATAAGTATCGGCGCTCAATGCCTTCATGTTTCCGGTTGTCCGTGATGCTTAAGGCAAGAATTCCAAATTAAAATTTTTCTCACTTTATATTTTTAAGCTCAACTTTTTTCGACATACACCGCCGTGCCGTAGCACAGCACTTCCGTGATGCCGGGCGCAATTTCCGTCGCGTCGTAACGCACGCCGATGACCGCGTTGGCGCCAAGCTGCCCGGCGTGCGTGAGCATGAGATTGAACGTGTCCTCGCGTGCCTGCTCGCACAAATTGGTGTAGAGCGTGATGTTTCCGCCAAAAATGCTTTGCAGGCTCGCGCCGAAATTACCGATGACCGAACGCGACCGCACGATGATGCCGCGCACGACGCCAAAAGATTTCGTGATGCGATAACCGGGAAGTTCAAAAGCCGTGGTTGTCAGTGGATGCGTTGCATTCATGGCTTAAATTGAACCTGACGCCGCGCTTCCGCAAAAGCGAAAAGTGTTCACGGCGCGAGAAATGAGAACGCCGGCAGATTTCGCAACACGGCAAAAATCAACGCGGCGGCAAGAAATATCCACAATGCCAGCGGCGGAATGAAAAAGCCGATTGGTTGATTGCACATTTTCCGTTTCAAAAACCAAATCCCGCGCAATGCCACCATAAATAATACCAGCACATACAACGCGTTGTCATGCAACGCATTCAAAAGATTTCCGTGCAATAATTGGTAAGTGGCGCGTGTCGCGCCGCAGCCGGGACAATAAAATCCGGTCAATTGATGAAAGGTGCACGTCGGGAAAAAATGATGCGTGCCGGGATTGAAGAAATACAGCATGACACTGGCTCCAAGAATGACGCTGCCAAAAACGATGCCGGCAAAAATGATTAGCGGTGATTGCGCCGCAGTTTTGATTTTCGGCTGCGGTTTGGCGGGCGCAATCATGGATTAAAACCACTCGTGTTGATATTGATGTGCGTATGGCCGGAAGCGATGGCAAAAACCATCAACAACGAACTGATGGCAGATAAAATAAGACCGACGATGGCCAGCGTGCGGCCTTGATGTAATTGTGGATTTTCACTGATTTGCACTAGCGCGATGATGGAAAAAATCATGCCCAAAATGTTGAATGGAACGCCCGCGCAACAACAGATGCACGTTACAGATAAAATACCGCAAACCAATCCGGCGGTCGCAAACCGGTTCGTCCGCGGCGATGGAATTGGCAGCGCAATGGTTTTTGGCGCGAGCGGCGGCGGCAAACTACCCGAAAAGAATCCCGCAAATTCCGGCAACAAACCGATAAAATTCCAATCCGTCGCGCCGTCGGCAAAAACCGGTGTCCGTTGTTCGACGCGACCTTCCGTAATCCATTGCCGGATTTGTTCCGCGCCGACCGGCCCATATTCCTTGCCGTCTTGTCCGATGATTTTATACATGATGATTCATTCGCTTTCGTCCGCTGCAAATCCGGCGTCCGCGCAAACGCCGCGTTTCGCGTTCGCCACAAATTCTAGCAGAACTTTCGCCGACGCGCCGGAAAAATCTTTTTGCGCTTCGGCCAGAGCGTCGCGCAGATTCTTCCCGCTGCGAAACAGCAAATGATACAACCGTTTCAATTCCATCCGTTCGTTTGCCGAAACATTTGCACGCCGCAGACCAACAATATTCAATCCGCAAATCGTGTTGGTGTCACGCGCGATGGTGAACGGCGGCAAATCTTTGCTTACACCCGCGCCGCCTTGCATCAATGCCAGCGTGCCGACGCGCGTGAATTGATGCACCAGACAATTGCCGGAAATGAATGCGCGGTCTTGAACGATCACGTGGCCGCCAAGCAGCGCACCGTTCGCCAGAATCACGTGGTTGCCGATGACGCAATTGTGCGCGACGTGCGAATTGGCCATGAGAAAATTGTGTGAACCGACAATCGTTTCGCTTTCCATTTTCGTCGAGCGATGAATCGTAACGTGCTCGCGGAAAACATTTCCATCGCCGATTTTCAACTGCGTCGGCTCGTTTTTATATTTCAAATCCTGCGGCGCGTCGCCGATGACGCAACCTGCGTGAAAGGAATTATTCGCGCCAATTTTTGTGTTGCCGGTCAGATAAACGTGCGGCCCGACGACGCAGTTCGCGCCAAGCTCCACGCCTTCATCAATCACGGCATACGGCCCGACGCGAACCGACGCGTCCAGTTTCGCCTTCGGATGGATAATGGCCTGCGGATGAATCATTTTGCAGCCACAGATTTACACGGATAAACGCAGATTGAAAATAATTTACTGCATCCGTCAATCTGTGCCCATCCGTGGTTAGGCTCTGATAATAGCCCTTGTTCGCACCAGACAAATTGCCAGAGAGTCGGGCAGTTCACTGGTCATCACCAGCGCGGCGGAAGCCGACTTCAATCTTTTCAACGTTTTCATAGCATTTGTGAGTTTGTTTTTGCGATTGTCATCCCGAAATCCTGTTTGCCTTTTAGGTGAGAAGCGCGGATTGGAAAAAGTTTACGGAAAATTAAATTTTGTTGTCGCCGGATTTTATTCACACTTAAACGGTTAATCATAATTATTTCACCCAATCCATGAATGAACGGCCAAAGTCATTTTCTCCCATGCGTTCGGGGAAGTTGCTCTTGCTGTTTTGTTCGGCGATTTATCTGATCATTTGCGTGGTCATGGCGGTTTCGCAACGGTCGTTCATTTATCATCCGAGGGTTTTTACCCGCGAAGAAGTCGAGCGCCGGGCGCAAGGCACAAAATTGGAGCGCTGGACAAATTCAACTGGCGAATTCATCGGTTTCAAACATCTTTCGGTTCGGCAACCAGCGGATGGAATTGTTTTGATTGCGTATGGCAACGGCAGCACCGCGATTGGTTCGAACCGCTACGTTAATGACATTCAAAGCGCGGCGAATTTAGATGTTTATATTCTGGAATATCCTGGTTACGAAGACCGTCCGGGCGAACCGAGCGAGGCCAGTCTGTTCACTGCCGCCGCTGAAGCCTTCCAACTGTTGTCCACCAACAAACCTGCTTATCTCGTCGGCGAATCGCTTGGTTCAGGCGTGGCGTCTTACTTGGCGGGGACTTATCCCGACAAAGTCGCGGGCATTTTTCTGATTTCTCCATTCAACAATTTGGCGGCCGTGGCGCAAAATCATTTTCCGTTTTTGCCGGTTTGGCCGTTGGTGATTGATCGGTTTCCTTCGGAAAAGTATTTGCAAAATTATCACGGCAGGGTTGGCGTATCGGTTGATGGGCGGGATATTGTTGTGCCGGAAAAATTTGGATTAAAACTTTACAACAATTACAACGGGCCGAAAAAACTTTGGGAATTTCCCGATGGCGAACATTGCCAAATATTGAAACCGCCCGCGGAATTTTGGCATGAAGTGATTGAGTTCTGGCAGAACGATTAAGCGCTCGCAAAATAAATGTTCCGCAATATCGCAACAACTGTGGCACATCGGTCAAAGTTTGATTGCGGCATTTATCATTTCGTCATTGGCGAATTATGTTAAACTGATTCGTGCATGGACAATCCAGCACCAACGAAATCGGATCCGGCTTCGGACGTGTTCATCCTTAATGAAGTCCAATTGCTGCTGGCGGAGAAACGGACGGCGTTTTCGCTTTTGCGCACAGGCATCGCCATCTTTGCATTTCCCTTGTCGGTGTTGAGCGTTCTGATTGCGACATCACAAGCTTATCAAATCCATAGAGTGTTGCATTGGCTCGTGCCGTTGATTTTGTTAAACATCGGCCTCATTGCGCTGGCCGTTTATCTCATCGTGCGCGCGTTCCAACGGATTCATCATTACGACCGGTTGATTGACGAATTGAAACGCAAGCACGGCAAATTGGCGGAATTATTGGATTAAGCCGGCAAAAATTTTTTCGCCAGTTCAGGAACCTTTCGCCGGTTCGTTCCTCTCATTAGCGAACAACAATCTGATTTCGTTTAAAAAGAAAGGTTCCAATCATGAAATTGTCAATGAATTCGTTCTTGCCTGCTGCTTTGGCTGCTATTGGATTAGTTACATCAGCAACTTTAGGTCAGGCCCAAACCAGCACTAGTGCCACTATTTCTGGTGTTCAAAACGGTGTTAACTGGGATTATACAATTACTTTGACTGACACCGGCACGACACAAATCGGTAATTTTTGGTATGCCTGGACGCCCGATGTCGCCCCATTTTTTTATCTTCCTTCATCTGAAGTTTCCAATATTTCCGGACAGAACGGTTGGACTGGCGCCGGTGTTGGCAATTCTATCCAATTTGTTGATAACAATAGCGCTAACGCGTTAAATTCAGGGGAATCTGTTCAGTTGTTTTATACCGCTTCTTTCTCGCCTACTGATTTAGCAAATACTGCAAATTCCGGTCTGTCTGTTGCATATAGCGGAAGCGGCACTTTTGTTGAAAACGGCGCTTCCACTGGCGATTTTAGTGTGCAAATTGTACCGGCTCCTGAACCCTCTTCGGTCGCTTTATTGTCCTTGGGGTCGCTTGGGTTGCTTGCACTGGCAACCCGTCGGTCTCGTTTCCGCATGGCAACTTTTATTTCACAGAAGTAAATTTATAGAGTTCCACACCGTGAGCGGGGACAGTCAATTGAATGTCCCCGCTTGCTGTTTCTACGTCGGGCAAATCCTGCTGCCGCCATAAGTCGCGAATATGTTGTTTGCCTGAAAAACCAAGTTGCGCGAACTGCTTGAAATCCAATTTCAACGGTTCGCGTCCGAGATTGAAAAATCCGATGGCGCGTCCGCCGTCTGCCAATTCCTTTTCATAAACGCGCAAATCGCCGTCGTGAATCGCGCACGTCGCTTCCTTGCCGAGCGCGTCCTGATCAATCGCCAGCACTTCGTCGTTTTCCAAAAGATTGAGCGTGAACGGGTCGAGTTGCGTCAGGTCGCAGCCGATGAGCAGCGGCGCGGACAGCAAACACCACAAACTGATGTGCGTGTATTGTTCGTCCGGCGACAGGCGCGTCGGATGCAGATTGCCCCAGCCGACTTGCCCAACGATGAGCATGTCGGGGTCGTTCCAATTGCCCGGCTTGGCGTAGGGCGCGGCGGCGTCCTGATTAAATCCGATGCCGCTCATGCTTTTCCAGGTGTCCGTGATGTCGCCGGTCGTGCGCCAGGAATTGCCATTCACTGAACCGCCCCATTTCCACACATCCGCCATGCCGTATTGGCAAAGGCTGAAAACGATGTCGCGTTTTTGTTCGCGCAAAAATTTGCCCATGACTTGATACGGATAAATCGCGCCCACGTCCGGGTCTTTGTCACTCGTCCAATGCGGAACATTTGTGTCATTGGCGGCGATGTCGCCGTAGCTGCACCAATCGTATTTCAAATAATCGAAACCCCACGCGGCGTATTGTGCGGCGTCCTGCTGTTCGTGCTGCCAACTGCCGGTGCAGCCGCCGCATGTCCACGGGCCGGGCGAAGAATACAAGCCGGCTTTCAAACCAAGCGCGTGAATGTAATCCGCCAAACCACGCATATCGGGAAATCGGGAATTGGGAACGACGTTGCCCTGCGCGTCGCGGAACGGGCCGCGCAACGTCGGGTCTTGGGAGTCACGATGATTTTGCCAGTAATCGTCCACGTTGATATATGTCCAGCCATGATTGATCAAGCCGCTTTTAACCATCGCATCGGCGGCGGATTTCACCTTCTCCTCCGAAACTGCGCCGGCAAAACAATTCCAACTGTTCCAGCCCATCGGCGGCGTCAGCGCGATTTGGTCGCCGACGACGATGCGAAATTTTTTCTCCGCCGCGCCGAGGGAATTTTTCGCGCGCAACGTGACGACATATTCGCCTCTGGTTTTCAAAACGCCGGTGATGCGTCCGGTCTGCGAGTCCAATTTCAAACCGCGCGGCAAATGTTTTGCGGAAAAAGTCATCGGACGGTCGCCGGTCGCCGCGATCGTGAACAAAAACGGCGAGCCAGGGCGCACGCCGAAGACGTTCGCGCCGTTGATGCGCGGCGTGGCGGGCGCGGGCGGCGTTAAAATGTAAGGCGCAACTGGCGCGGGTTCGTCGCTAACGGTGGACAAAGATTGTTCCGCGAGCGCCTCGAATTTTGCGTCCGCCCAATCCGCGTGGTCGTAGGAAATGCCGTCGCCGGCGTCGCCTACTTTGAGCGTCAACATTTTTACGCCCGCAAGGTCAACGTCGCAATGCTTCGCTAAATCGCCAGTGCGCATCACGCCGCTTTGCCAGAGAATTTTTTCATCGCCGACGACAAAAAATTCCACGCTCGCCGCCGGATTGGTCACTTCGCCGTCCACGCCAACGCTGGCCGAAAAATTCTGGACACCACCGTCGAGTTTGACGTTCAAGATGCTTTCCGCGTGCGTGCCGAAGCCGCGCGCAAATTTTTCCCCGCCAATCGTCAACGGATGGCCGTCCACGGATTGGTTTTTATGCGGGTCGCCCCAGCCTTGCGCCGCCACCGACAAATTCAGTTCATCGAGCCAGATGGTTTTGGCGGAAACAAATCCGGTGAAACAGCCCAGCGTCGCGAAAATAAATGCAGTCAAAATGCGGAATTTCATATGGCAAATTGCAAATTAAATCGCATCGGGTCAAGCGTTGGAATTGCGCTTGAATTTTTCGTTGACAATTTCCCTTAACTGTCATATTGTCCTATGACAATTCACAAATGCTGTTCCAAATTGATTTCAAATCCGGCGCGCCGGTTTATCTGCAACTGGTCGAGCAGGTTCGTCACGCCGCCGCGTCCGGTGCGCTGAAAGCCGGCGAGCCGCTGCCGCCGATTCGCGCGCTGGCCGAGGAATTGCGCGTCAATCGCAACACGGTCGCCAAGGCTTACACCGAATTGGAAAAGCAAGGCATCATCCACACGTCGCAAGGCAAAGGTTGTTTTCTTTCCGAAAACAATTCGCCGTTCAAAAAGCAGGTGCGCGAAAAAATTTTACTCAAGGAAATTGATTCCGCCGTCGTCACCGCGCATCACCTGCAAACGCCGCGCGACGAATTTCTCGCGCTCGCCAAGGAGCGGCTCGATTTCTTTGAACGCAAATCCGAAAAACAGCGAAAGGAAAATCCATGAGCGAAAATCCCGTCATCGAAATCAAAAATCTCACGCGGCGCTACGGCAAACTGGACGCCGTGAACGGATTGAACCTCAACGTGCGCGCCGGAAAATGCTACGGCTTTTTCGGGCGCAACGGCGCAGGCAAAACCACGACGATGAAATGTCTGCTCAATTTGCTGCGCCCGACTGCCGGTGACATTCGCGCTTTTGGATTAAATCCACAACGCGACGAAGTCGCCGTCAAATCGCGGCTCGCCTACGTGCCGGACGCCGTCGCGTTTTATCCGTGGATGACCGTGCGCGACACGCTGGATTATCTTCGCGTATTTCGCAGACATTGGAATTGCGACATCGAAAATGATTTGCTCTCTCGTTTTCAACTCAATCCGAATCAAAAGGCGAGCCATCTTTCCAAAGGGCAAAAAACACAAGTCGCGCTCATCGGCGCGGTTTGCCCCGAACCGGAATTGTTGCTGCTCGATGAGCCGACGAGCGGCCTCGACCCGATTGTTCGCCGCGAATTTATTGAAACGGTCATCGGCGCGTATCAATCCGGTGGCAACGGCGCGCGCACCATTTTTGTTTCCACGCATCTCATTTCCGAATTTGAAGGTTTGATTGACGAATTTACCATCATCGAAGGCGGTAAAAATCTTTTGACAATGGAAGCCGACGCCGCGCGTGACCATTTCAAAAAAATCCGTGCGCGATTCTCGCAATCTTTGCCACAAACAAATTTTCCCGGCGCGCTCAATGTGAAATCCGCCGGACGCGAAGTGGAAATTCTCGCCAACGGCAACAGCGAACCATTGATTGAAAAATTGAAATCATTTTCGCCGGAAGAATTGAAAGTCGAATCGCTTTCGCTCGAAGAAATATTCGTCGCGTCAAAAACTTTGAAACAAAACGCATGAACGCGCTCGTCAAAAAAGAAATCCGGTTGATTTTGCCCGCGTGGATTGCGGCGATGTTGTTGATTGTTTTGCCGATATGGATTATTCCTGCAAATTTGGGATCATATCGTATTTATGCTCTCGCGCTTGGATTTTTATTTCTTGGTCTTGCTTCATTTGGCCAGGAATTCAGTTTTCGAACACTTTCTTTATCGCTTTCGCAACCGGTTTCACGTCATCGCTTTTGGCTGATCAAAATAACTACGCTGATTGTCGCAATGGTTTTTGTCTTACTTGCATTGGTTGTTTCAGCAGAAATTCAAAATGACTTTTCCAATCGCTCATTTTTTGTTCCTCCATTGGGACCCGTCATCGGCACGCTGTTAATCGCTTCCGTCGCTTGCAGTGGCGGGCTTTGGGCGACCCTGCTTTTGCGGCAAGTGACCGGCGCATTTTGGTTCGCGCTCTTGGTTCCAGTGATAATCCTGATTTTATTTGGAGGATTTTCCGAGCATTTCCAATTTACCGATGCGACGGAAGAAATTCTTGGAGTGGTCATTTTTGTAATTTATTCAATCGCCGGATTTTTCTGGGCGCGGCATTTGTTTTTGAACGCGCAGGACGCGCAATGGACGGGTGGAGACATTTCATTTCCGTGGCGCAAAAAAATTTCCGAACAGACTTCCACTGCAAATCAACCTCGTCATTGGCTTTCCGCGCTCGCCAGAAAAGAATTTCAATTGCATCAGGCGAACATTTTGATTGCCGCGCTGGTGCTCGTATTGCATCTGGCTGCCGTCGTCATCCGCAAAGTCCATCCGAACTTTGAAAATCCAAATGTGAAATTTATTCTGGACGCGACTTGGGCGCTTTGGCTGCTGATGCCGTTGCTGATTGGCAGCGCCGCCGTCGCCGAAGAACGGCGTCTGGGAATCATCGAATCGCAATTGTGCCTGCCAGTTTCGCGCCGCGCGCAATTGTTCATCAAATTTTCCGTTGCGCTGATTTTGAGTCTGGTTCTTGGTGGCGTGATGCCGGCGCTCGTTGAAAGTCCAAAAGTTTTTGCAACACCGACAGACTTTGTGTTTTTAATTTTTGCCTTCGCCGCCGCGATAATTTTTTTCATTTCCTTTTACGCCTCGACGCTCGCGCGGACGACGCTTCAGGCGATTGGCCTCGCCATCGTTGTCGCGGTGGCGGTTTATCTTTATGAAGTAGCGACGGCGCTGGGCATTTTCAAATTCGGACACGATTACTCGATTGGACAATATGGAGTCGAATTGCTCAAACTTTATCTGGGCGTTCCGATTTTATTGCTCACTTTCGGCTGGCTGACGTTTCGGAATTTCAAATGGCTGCATGAAAATTGGAAATTATGGCGGCGAAATTTCATCATCGTTCTCGCCGCTTTCGCGACGATTTTTGTTTTGAGCAATGCGATTTATCTTCGCGTATGGGAGTTTTTAACGCCCACCGACAAACCGCATGGCCTCGCGCGCTTGAGCGAATCTGAACCGCCCAAGTTGCTGATTTCCGTCAATGCGATTTCAGCGTTGCTCCCCGACGGAAGATTGTGGTCGGAAAGAACCGACTTTTCCGGCTACGATACAATCGCACCGCATTTGAACACGCGACATTTCGTTGACGGTAATTGGACGGACGCGGCTTCGGATAATTTGCGGGTTGTTGCGATTAAATCGGATGGAAGTTTATGGAGTTTTCAAACTTATGGTGGCTGGCGCGGAATGCCGCTTTATCCGCTGACGCAAATCGGCGTTGAAAAAAATTGGTCGCACGTCGCGGGCGGTCGCGGTTTTCTGCTTTTGAAAAAGGACGGAACGCTTTGGACGTGGGGTGTGGACGGCAAAGACGTGGATTCAACATCGGACAGACTGCGGAAATATTTAGCAACGCAACCTCAACGCTTGGATGAAGGAACAAATTGGACGGACGTTTTTTCTTATGGCGACCAATCTGGTTCTTTTGCGCGAAAAACTGATGGCAGCATTTGGGTCAGGGAATGGCAAACAAATTCCATGTTTTATATGGCTCAAGCGAGATTGCCGCGATGGGTTTCTGCCGCCTCAACGTATGAATGGAACGCGCTAATCAACACGAATGGCGAACTGTGGCTGATTTGTTTGCGGGAAAATCAAAAACCAAACAATTTTCAAATCGGCCAAAATGAAAAATGGAAAGCCGTTGCTTTCGTGAATGGAAATTCATTGATTGCTCTTCGCAACGACGGCACGTTGTGGAAATGGTCAAATCTTTGGAACTTGATTCAAAATTCTGACGCCGTAAAACCGTCTCGATTGGGAAATCATTCGGATTGGAGCGCGCTTTCCACATTTGATTATCAGAATTCAGTCGCCCTGGCCGCCGACGGCAGTCTTTGGATTTGGGGTGCGCCAAGCGGACACGCTTGGCTCGTGCCCTCGCGCAAACCAATTTTCATCGGCAACATTTTTGAAGGGGGAAATCCAAAAGCAGAGTGACTTGACGCTTTGTCAAAATCGTCCTAGCTTTCAACCTGTTCGGGGAGCCAAATCGCCGCGAGGCGACGCTGAGAGTTTTGCGTGAAAACGCCGATGACCCGTGAACTTGAAACCGGATAATGCCGGCGCAAGAATGAATCACTCTCCGGCTCTTCGCGGAAAATTATGATTGCATCCAAAGAATCCTTCGAGCCGCACAGCAGCGAGCAACTGCCCGCCAGCAAAAAAATTTACGTCGCCGGACAAATTCATCCCGACGTGCGCGTGCCGATGCGCGAAATCGAATTGTCGCCGACGAAAAGTTTCAACGGTCAAATCGAAGTCAACGAGCCGGTGCGCGTCTATGATTGCAGCGGCCCGTGGGGCGACCCCGATTTCACCGGCACGGTCGAGGAAGGTTTGCCCGCGCTGCGCCGCAACTGGATTTTGGCGCGCGGCGACGTGGAGGAATACGAAGGCCGCCCCGTGCAGCCGATTGACGACGGTTATTTGTCCGAAAAACATCGCGGCCTTTCGCACGCCAAACGTCAGGACGAAACCTCTTTCCGCCTCGAAGGTTTGACCGCTCCGCGTCGCAAACCGCTTCGCGCAAAAAAAGGCAAAGTCGTCACGCAACTGCAATACGCCCGCGCCGGCATCATCACGCCGGAAATGGAATTCATCGCGATTCGAGAGAATATGAAAATCGCGAATTCCGAATTGCGAATTTCAAATTTATCACGCGACATCGCCCGCAACGATTTGAACAAACAGCACGAAGGCAGTTCACAAATCGGCAATCGGCAATCGGCAATCGGCAATTCTTTCACGCCGTCGGTTTTCTCCCGCTTCCCGCAACGAATCCCAAAAGAGATAACAGCGGAATTTGTCAGGTCAGAAGTTGCCGCCGGACGCGCCATCATTCCGGCGAACATCAATCATCCCGAATCCGAGCCGATGATTATCGGCAGAAATTTTTTGGTGAAAATCAATGCGAACATCGGCAATTCCGCCGTCGCATCGAGCATCGAGGAAGAAGTTGAGAAAATGCGTTGGGCGACCAAATGGGGCGCGGACACGGTGATGGATTTGTCCACCGGCAAAAATATCCACGCCACGCGTGAATGGATTTTGCGTAATTCGCCCGTGCCGATTGGCACGGTGCCAATTTATCAAGCATTGGAAAAAGTCGGCGGCAAAGCTGAAGACCTCACGTGGGAAATTTTCCGCGATACGCTCATCGAACAAGCCGAGCAGGGCGTGGATTATTTCACGATTCACGCCGGCGTTTTGTTGCGCTTCATTCCGCTCACCGCGTCGCGCATGACGGGCATTGTTTCGCGCGGCGGCAGCATTTTGGCGAAATGGTGTCTCGCGCATCATCAGGAAAATTTTCTCTACACGCATTGGGACGACATCTGCGACATCATGGCGGCTTACGACGTTTCGTTCAGCATCGGCGACGGCTTGCGTCCGGGTTCGATTGCAGATGCGAACGACGAAGCGCAATTCGGCGAATTGCAGGTGCAAGGCGAATTGACCAAACGCGCGTGGGCGAAGGGCGTGCAAGTGATGAACGAAGGTCCCGGTCACGTGCCGATGCACATGATCGAGGAAAACATGGCGAAGCAACTCGAATGGTGCGGCGAAGCACCGTTCTACACGCTCGGCCCGCTCACGACGGACATCGCGCCCGGCTACGACCACATCACCAGCGGCATCGGCGCGGCGATGATCGGTTGGTATGGCTGCGCGATGCTCTGCTACGTCACGCCCAAGGAACATCTCGGCCTGCCGAACAAGAAAGACGTGAAAGACGGCGTCATCGCCTACAAGATCGCCGCGCACGCCGCCGATTTGGCGAAGGGCCATCCCGGCGCGCAATACCGCGACAACGCGTTGAGCAAAGCGCGCTTTGAATTCCGCTGGGAAGATCAATTCAACCTCAGCCTCGACCCCGTCACCGCGCGCGAATTCCACGACGAAACCCTGCCGCAAGACGGCGCGAAGACCGCGCACTTCTGCTCCATGTGCGGGCCGCACTTCTGCTCGATGAAGATCACCGAAGACGTCCGCAAATACGCCGCCGAGCAAGGCGTCTCCGAACAGGAGGCGCTGCAAAAAGGCATGGAAGAAAAGTCCCGCGAGTTCACCGAGAAAGGCAGTGAGCTTTACGCGAAAACTTAATTTCTTTCCACGTGCAGACCATACTTGGAGCCAACGGACAAATCGCCGACGAACTCGCGAAAGAGTTGCACGGAAGGTTTGCCGCCGACATTCGGCTGGTCAGCCGCAGTCCCAAGAAAATCAATGCCACCGACGGTCTCCATGCCGCAAACTTGTTGGACGCCGAAGCCACAAGCGGCGCAGTGAAAGGAAGCCAAATCGCCTACCTTACCGTGGGACTTCCGATGGACTCCCGCCTCTGGGAGGAGCAGTTCCCTATCATCATGCGAAATGTGATCGCGGCTTGCCGGAAGCACGCCTGCAAACTGGTGTTTTTTGACAACACCTATATGTATGCGAAGACGAGCGAGCCTCAGACCGAGAAAAGCCACTTTGCTCCTGTAGGTCGAAAGTCGAATGTGCGGGCAAAGATTGCGGAGATGCTCCTCGGAGAGATGGCCCAGGGAAACATCGAGGCAGTCATCTGCCGGGCGCCGGAGTTTTATGGTCCCGGTAAAACGCAGAGTCTGACCAACACTTTCATCTTCGAACCAATCCACCGGCACAAGCGGCTGAAAGTCCCGCTCAACGCGCACAAGAAAAGGACGCTGATTTGGACACCGGACGCGAGTCGCGCCATGGCTCTGATTGGCAATTCGCCGGAGGCATTTCATCAAACATGGCATCTGCCCTGTGATGACAACCGACTAACCTACGCCGAACTCATCGCGCTCGCCGAAAATCTCTGCCGGAGAAAATTGACCTACCAAGTTCTCGGTGCCTGGGTCTTCAAGCTGGCGGGGCTGTTCAATCAGCAGTTGAGGGAGATTCAGGAACTATTGCCGCGCTACAAATACGACAACATTTTTATTTCGGACCGGTTCAAACAGAAATTTCCCGACTTCAAAATCACCACCTATCAGGAAGGGATATCCTGCATCTTGAGTCAAGTGGAGGCGATGCGATGAAGATTCTCTGCGTGGTGACCAACACTGACAAATACGAAAGCCGAAACCTGGCGACGGGATTGTGGCTTGGCGAGCTGACGCATCTTTATCATCGCGCGAAACAGAGCGGCTACGAAATTGTGGTCGCAAGCCCTAAAGGTGGAACTGTGCCGGTTGACCCTGAAAGCCTGAAGCCGCTGGTGATGGACAAGATTTCCAAAGAGTGCTGGTCAGATGTGGAATTCAGGGAGTTGTTGCAGTATACGAAGTCCTTGAAGGAAGTTTCGGGCGAGCGGTTCGACTGCGTTTACCTGACCGGCGGCCACGGCACCATGTATGACTTTCCTGACAGCGCAGATTTGCAGAACATTGTCAGAAATCAGTTTGAAAGCAACCGGATGGTCGCCGCCATTTGTCATGGAGTGTGTGGATTGCTGAATGTGAAACTGTCGAATGGAAGTCGTCTGATCGAAGGGAGAAAAATCACCGGATTCAACTGGTTCGAGGAATCTCTGGCCCGCCGAAAAAAAGATGTGCCCTTCAACCTAGAGGCTTCCTTGAAAGAAAGCGGCGCCAATTATTCAAAGGCCTTCATTCCGATGACTTCCAACGTCGTGGTGGACGGCAATCTGATTACGGGCCAAAATCCGTTCAGTTCAAGGGAGATGGCGGCGGTCGTCATACAGCGGCTTGCGCTAACAAAGGCGATGAAATGAAAAAAGAATTGTCCACTAAACAACGTGAAGAGCTGCTCAAAGCATTGAAAGTCCGCTTTGAGAAAAACCTGAACCGCCACAAAGGTTTTGATTGGACAAAAGTGCAGGCGAAGTTGGAAGCCAATCCAGAAAAATTGTGGTCGCTCCATGAAATGGAACGCGCCGGCGGTGAACCGGATGTTGTCAGCTTTGATAAAAAGTCGGGCGAATACATTTTCTTTGATTGTTCGCCGGAAAGTCCGAAAGGCCGTGTCAGTCTTTGCTATGACCGTGAAGCGTTGGATTCGCGGAAAGAATTTAAGCCGAAAAATAGCGTCGTAGATATGGCGGCGGAAATGGGCGTCGAACTGTTGACGGAGGAAGAATACTTCGCGCTGCAAAAGCTGGGCGAGTTTGATACGAAAACATCGTCTTGGATAAAAACTCCGGTTGACATCAGAAAACTCGGCGGCGCGCTTTATGGTGATCGGCGTTATGGTCGCGTTTTTGTGGGGCACAACGGCGCGCAGTCTTACTATGCAGCCAGAGGTTTTCGCGGTTCGCTAAGAATCTAGGGAGGTTTCTCCAAAACAATTTTGGAGCGGGTGAAGGGAATCGAACCCTCGTTTCAGGCTTGGGAAGCCCACGTTCTACCATTGAACCACACCCGCGTGAACGCAGCATTTTTAACAAATACCCGAACTACTGGCAATTCGCTTCAACGCGGAGTTTCCAGCCGGTTAATGGCTCCGCGTAATTGTTCAGCGATGAATTGCTGGCGTTCGGGTGAAATGATTTTGCCGCCATCCAGCTCGCGCACGTAAAACGAATCTATCGCCGCGCCGCGTTCGGTGACGATGCGCGCGCCGGTGATGTCCACTGCCAGTTCCGCGAACGTCCGGGAAATCGCGTAGAGCAAGCCAAGCTGGTCTTCGGTTTCAATTTCAATGAGCGTGCGCGTTTCGGAAGCGTCGTTGTCAAAAAGGATTTCGGTCGCGAGCCGCTCTCCGACGTAAGCTTCATACGCCGGTTGATTGGACTTCTGGCGCGCAATCAACGCGGACAAATCCAATTCTTCGCCGTTCAG
Source organism: Verrucomicrobiia bacterium (assembly GCA_035546095.1). Classification (GTDB taxonomy): domain Bacteria; phylum Verrucomicrobiota; class Verrucomicrobiia; order Limisphaerales; family UBA11358; genus UBA11358. The sequence continues at coordinate 15,334 of DASZXB010000024.1, forward strand.
AATTTTTTCCAGGACGGCGGCGAATTTGTCATGCTGCTCGCGTGACGCGAGATTGCCGGTGCGCGCGTCGTTGACGTAAAACGTGTCGAGCGCGACGCCGTCGCCGCGCGTGAATACTTGTGCGCTCAAGATGTTCAATCCAGCGGCGCTCAACGAACCGGCGATGTGGCTGAACAATCCGGCGCGGTCCCACGTGCAAATCTTCACGAGATTATAGCCGCGGTCCGGCTCGTCCAGCCACGCGGTCACGGGCGCGAGCGCGGGCTTCTTTTCCAGAATCAACTGGTGCATGAAGCGGTGCGCCAATTCCAGATCGTCGAGAATTTCCCGCGCGGTGTGAATTTCAAAATAACGTTGCGGTAATTGCTCGAAGTGCGCGTCCAATTCGTCGTCGCTGATTTCTTTTGACACGATGTCGCGAACTTCCTGTCGCAGCAATTCACGCTGTTTTTCCGAGGCGCGGACAAATTCCGAACCGCCGGTCAGCAACGCCAGCGCGCGCGCATGCAATTGCCAGAGCAGCGCGTCCTTGAATCCGTTCCACAATTTATCGCTCGTGCCCTGCGAATCGGCAAAGGTGAGCAGCGTGAGCAGATTCAAATTTTCCGGCGACTCGATTTGCCGCGCAAAATTGCGGATAACCGCCGGGTCGTCCAAATCGCGCCGTTGCGAAATGTTGGCCATGAGCAAATGATTTTTCACGACGATGTTCAACGTTTGTGTCGCCGAATTGTCGAGGCGCAATCGTTTTGCCGCGCGCATGGCCAGTGCCGCGCCAGCTTCGGGATGTTTGCCTTGCTGATGGTCGCTGGCTTTGCCGACATCGTGTAATAACAACGCAAGATAAATCAGACCGGGACGCTCCAAGTCCTGAAGCAACGTTGCATAATTTTTGTAGGGCGGATTTTTGGCTTCCCAAATTTTGTCGAGCTGTTCGAGGCAAACCAGCGTGTGTTCGTCGGCGGCGTATTGATGATAAAATTCGTGCTGCACGAGGCAGGTCAACTTGCCGAATTCGGGAATGTATTTGCCGAGCAAATTCACCTCGTGCATCGCGCGCAAAATGGGCGCGACTTCGCCGCGCCGTTCGAGAATCGTCAGAAACGTTTCGCGAACGTGCTCGTCGTTCAAAAATTCACGGTCAACGAGCGAAATCTGATTGCGTATCAATTGCGCCAAATCGGGATGCAATTGCAAATGCCGCTGCTGCGCGTGCAGAAAAACGCGCATGAGCCGGCGCGGCGAATCGCGAAAAACGCGATTGGACGCGGCGAGAATTTCGCCGTCCACAAACAAAAAACCGTCCACCGGCTCCGGCGGCTTGCGTTTTCGCAGCGGCAGCAATCGTCGCAGTGACAATCTGTTTTTGGACGGCGGCAGCAATGCCATGCGCTGTTCGAGCGTGCGCGTAATCAAAAATATGTTTCGCATGTGCGTGTAAAGGACGCGCATGAATTTTTCGATGCGACGACTCGGCGAACGTTCCGTGTAGCCGAGATTGTGCGCGACCGTTGGCTGCAAATTTTTGGTCAATACGTCGAGCGGACGATTTACGTCGTAATGCAATTCCGTCCGCGCGCGCAGCAGAAAATCGTAAGCGGCTTCGAGTTGTTTGCGTTCGGCGGCGGAAACGAATTCACGCTGTTGCAAATCCGCCAGCGAGCGCGTGCGGTATTTGAAAAAAGTCATCCACAACAGATTTTGAAAATCGCGCAATCCGCCGCAACCGTTCTTGAGATTCGGCTCCTGCATACACGCGGAGTTGCCGTATTTCGCGCGCCGCGTCTCCTGATCTTCAAGGCGCGCGGCGATATATTTGTTTTCAAAACCGACGACGCATTTGGCAACGAGCGTTTTCTGAAATTTTTTGAACAGCGCCTCGTCGCCCGTCACCAGCCGCGCTTCAATCAACGACGTTTTGGATTGCATGTCGGTGTTGGCGACTTTCACGCAATCTTCGATGCTGCGAACCGCGTGGCCAACTTTCAATCCCATGTCCCAGAGCGGATACAGCACGCCGTCAATCAATTTGGATAAATGCGGCAACGGACGGTTCGCGGCAATCTGGCCGTCGTGCAAAAACATGAAATCAATGTCGCTGTGCGGATTCAATTCACCGCGGCCATAGCCGCCGATGGCCACGAGCGCGAGTGGCGGAAATTCCGCCTGCGCCTGCGGCGACAGACTACTGCGCGCCGATTCCCATAAATGCCGGAGCAAAGCGTCGAGCATCGCCGCACGCGCCGCGCAGATTTCCTGTCCACCTGCGCCCGCCCGATGCCACAGTTTGAGCCGATGCGTTTGCACTTTGAGAAAATCCTTGTAACGCGAAAGTTTTTCCGGCGGCGTAATTCCGGGTGGAAAAGACAAATGAGTTTCGGCGGCGGCCTCAATTTTTCTGATTAAATCCTGCACCGGCCAATCATCTCGTTTCAACTTTCAACTTTCAAGCGCCAAGCGTCGGCACGGCGAAACCCAGCGAAACCTTTTCGCGCGCGCGGCGTCTGGCTACACTCTGCGCGCCATGCCAGTTCAAACCGACCCCGACGCCGCCTTGATGCTCCGCGTGAAGCGCGGCGACCGCGCGGCCTTCGCCGAACTGGTGGACAAATACAAGCAACCGCTCCTGAATTTCATTTTCCGCTCCCTGCGCGACGAGGCGGAAGCCGAAGACCTCGCGCAAAATGTGTTTCTGCAAGTCTATAAATCGCGCAGCCGCTACAAACAAACCGCAAAATTTTCCACGTGGCTCTTCACCATCGCGCGCAATTTGTGCCTGAACGAAATCCGCCGCCGCGCGCGGCATCCCGCCGAATCGCTCGAAGAAACCCACGCCGAACACGAAGAACAACCGCGCCAGCAATTCGAGGACAAATCGCAAATCGCCGCGCCGGAAAAATTGTTGCACGGCGAACTCGCGCAAAAAATCGAGGAAGCCCTCGCCGAATTGCCGGAGAACCAGCGCAGCGCCATTTTGTTGTGCCGACAGGACGAATTGAGCTACGAAGAAATCGCGGAAATTCTGGATTGCTCGCTCTCCGCCACCAAATCGCTGATTCATCGCGGACGCGAAACGCTCAAGGAAAAATTGAAGCCCTATCTGAAAACCGGCGATTGGGACGAATGAATTTCTCCGTTGCGCCGGAATATGATTTGGGAGGGACGGCGTGTCGCCGTCCCCAAATTGGGTCGCCGGCACGGCAACCCTCCCGTCAGGAAACGAATTTCGGCTCAAACGTCGGGCCGAGATGGTGTTTGTCCAGCAGTTCGCGGAATTTTTTGATGGCGCGTTTCTCGTCGTCGCCGAGATGATATTGGATGTGCCACTCGAAATAATCGCGCCGGAAATTTTTGTCGTATTCCTCGCGCGTTTCGACAAGATACTCGATGGTTTCCACGCCAAAACTTTTCGCCTCGCGCAATTCGCGCCGCAATTCCTTGTTCTCAATGCCGCGTTGCAACGCCCAAACCGCATAAACAAAAGGTAACTTCGTCCATTCCGTCCACGCCGCGCCGAGGTCAAAAATCTCGTGCGCGTGCGGCGCGCGTTGAAAATCAATCGCCGGATTGCCGATGAGCAGCACAAAATCCTTCTCGGCGGCGGCGCTGTAATTTTCCAACGGCTTGAATTCAGGGAACAGATTTTTCTCCGCGAGCAGCACTTTCAAGAGATTGACACTGGTCAACGACGCGGTGTCGCAAAAAACTTCCTTCACTTCTGCCAACGGTTTTTTGTGCGCGAGAAAAACGCTGAAGACTTCGCCGAGCGACGCGATGGCCACACCATCCAAAATATCGTAACGGTCGTTAAGCAAAACCTCGGTGACGCTGACGAGCGCGGCGTCCAATTCATCGCGCCGAAGCAGTTGCGCGAGTTTGGCGGGCGTGGTGAAAACGATTTCGTTTTCAATCCCGCGCGTGAGCGGCGCGGCATTGAGGTAATTTACCGAACCAATGCGAAATTTTTGTGAACCGTCGGAATTGTTTTCCATTCAATTATTTTCAGCTTCGGTTGACACCAGTTTGGCCTCGCCTTTCAACGCCGCCATCGCCGCGTGCCACGACAAAATCGCGCACTTCACGCGCGCCGGATATTTGTGGACACCCGCGAACACGGCGAGCTTGCCCACGTCGCCTTCAATTTTTCCGGTTGTGATCATTTCGTGAACACGGTCGAACATTTTTTCCACGTCCGCCTTCGTTTTGCCTTTCGCAAATTCCGTGAGCAACGACGCTGACGCTTTGGAAATGCAGCAGCCTGAACCGACAAAACTCGCGTCCGCAATTTTGTCGCCGTCGAATTTCAAAAAAAGTTTCAACTGGTCGCCGCAAATGGGATTGTGGCCTTGCGCGGAACAACTCGCCGCCGGCATTTCATGAAAATTGCGCGGCTGCCGGCAATGGTCCAAAATGACCTGCTGATAAAGGTCGTTGATGTCGTCGAACATGAATTCAAACTGACACGAATTTCACGAATTAACACTAATCAAAAAAATTTCGTAAAAATTAGTGTAATTCGTGTCTCAAATTTATTTCCGCAAATGTGAATTGGCTTCGAGCCGTTCCCAAACCAATTTGTCCAATTCCTCGCGCACCGGCGCGCATTTCACGCGCTCGACAATTTCGCCCGCAAACGCGTGAATCAACATCCGCCGCGCCATCGGTTCGGGAATTCCGCGCGCACGCAAATAGAAAATGCTTTCGGGATTCAACTGCCCGACCGTCGCGCCGTGCGTGCATTTCACGTCATCCGCGTAAATTTCCAGTTGCGGTTTCGTGTCCGCCGTCGCGTCGTCGGACAACAGCAGATTTTTGTTCGTCTGTTTCGCGTCGGTTTTTTGCGCCACCGGATGAACGTAAATCCGTCCATGAAAAACGCCTTTGGATTTATCGTCCAAAATGCCGTTGAAATACTCGTGGCTCGCGCAATGCGGCTGCGCGTGCTCCACAATCATGTGATGGTCGGCAAGTTGCTCGTCACGCGTCAAATAAAGCCCGTTCAAAATGCACTCCAAACTTTCGCCCGCCAATTTCGCGCGAATGTTGTTGCGCGACAATTTTGCGCCGAGCGCGAACGAATGAATGTTCACATTGCTCGCCTTGCCAAATTCGCCCGCAATCGTCGCGACGTGAAACGCGCCGGAAAATTCGTCCTGCACTTTGACGTGCTCGATGAACGCATTTTCGCCCGCGACAATTTCCGTGACCGCGTTCGTGAGATAAACCGTGTCACTCGCGCTTAAATAACTTCCCACAATCGTCGCGCGACTATTGGCTTCGGCGATAATGAGATTGCGCGGCGAAATCACTTCGCCCGAATTTTTGGCCGACGAAATGTAAATCAACTGAATCGGCTCGGCGACTTCCGCGTTTTGCGGAATGAAAATGAACGCGCCATCCGTGAAAAACGCCTGATTCAGCGCGGCGAACGAATTGTCCGCCGTCTGCGCCAATTTGCCGAGATACTTTTCGGCCAGCGTGGAATTTTTCGCCAATGCCGCCGACAAATTTTCAATCCGCACGCCGCCGGACAAATTTGTGAGCGCCGACAATTTTTCACTGAAAAATCCGTTCACAAAAACTAATCGTGTGCCGGACAAATTAGCGAACGCCGCTTCTTTCAAAACCTTACTTTCCGCACCATTGACGGCAACCGGACTTGCGGGCTGAAAATTCAATTTGGCAATCGGTGCGACATTGGTGAAACGCCAATCTTCATCGTGCAACGTTGGAAATCCAAGTTCGGCAAATTGCGCGAGGCCTGATTTGCGGACGGGCAACAACCATTTCGGCTGCGTCGCTGCTTCCACTTCCGAAAATTTTTGGACAATCAAATCCGTCCCGTTGCTTGTTTGCGATGCCATATTTAGAATGATTCTAATTATAAATTCAGACCCATAATCTACCTTGTCGCGGCATTTCTGCAAATCAAAACCGGAAGACAAATTTGTCGGCGAAATGAATTTTGCCTTTGTTCCAAAAAATGGCATTTTGCCCGCCATGCTTTCGCAGGAACAAATTTTAGACGCGCTGAAATCCGTCAAGTATCCCGGCTTTTCGCGCGACATCGTTTCTTTTGGACTCGTCAAAGATATTTCCGTCGCGAACGGCGTGGTCAGCGTGACGATGCAATTGACTTCCGCCAATGCCGAAATCGCGCAACAAATCAAACCCGAAGCCGAACACATTTTGAAAAATTTGCCGGACGTAAAAAATGTCTCCGTCCAAATCAATTTATCCGCAACGCCAACGCCGAAAAATCCGTTTGAAAATCAAACCAAAGTTTCCGGCGTGAAAAAAATCATCGCCATTGCCAGCGGCAAAGGCGGCGTGGGCAAGTCCACTTGTTCGGTGAATTTGGCGTGCGCGTTGCAACATCTTGGCGCGCGCGTCGGCTTGCTCGATTGCGACATTTACGGGCCGAGCATTCCGTTGATGATGGGCGTTCATGAAAAACCAACCGTCAGCGCGGACGAAATGCTCGTGCCACCGACGGCGCACGGCGTGAAAGTGATGAGCATCGGCTTGTTGATTCCCGACGACCAAGCCGTGATTTGGCGCGGGCCGATGATCACCAAAACGATTCAGCAATTTCTGCTGCAAGTGGATTGGGCTGGTGGCGGCGACGCCTCGTCGCCAAAAGAAAAAGACAAGTTGCGCGACGAGGGCGTCGCGGCCACTCACGATCTGGATTTTTTGCTCGTGGATTTGCCACCGGGCACGGGCGACGCGCAACTGTCGCTCTGCCAGACCGTGCCGCTCGACGGCGGCGTGGTCATCAGCACGCCGCAGGAAGCGTCGCTCGGCGTCGTGCGCAAAGGCATCGCCATGTTTCATAAAGTGAACGTGCCGATTCTCGGTCTCGTGGAAAACATGAGTTACTTCACCGCGTCGAACGGCGAGCGCGTGGAAATTTTCGGACACGGCGGCGGCAAATTGGAAGCCGCGCGACAAAATGTTCCGTTTCTCGGCGAAGTCCCGATTTTCACCGAAATCCGCGAAGGCGGCGACCGTGGAATGCCGATTGTTATTTCCGCGCCGAATCATCCGGCGGGCAAAGCGTTCATTCAAATTGCGGAAACGCTGCAGAGAAAATTTCTTTGAAAGCTTGATTTATTCAAACTGATTTAGAAAATGTAAATATGTATGACAACGCACGGTGCAGTTTGTCCAAAATGCCGAAAACCTTTGCCTTATAGCTTCGCATGGCGACTCTACAATCCTTATAGTTTTGGTTGTCCTCACTGCAAAACTAAACTTCGCTCTAAAAAATTTACGGTGTTCACTTTAATCTGTATAATTGCAGTTTCCATACTTTGTGTTCCAATTCACCTTTTTTACGTCAAATCACAAGCGTGGACTACGAATGAACTTATATTTTACATTATGATTGGGATGCCCGTTCTGATAATAATATTACATTTTTGTTATTGGAAAATGGATAAGTTGGTTGCCAAATAAAAATTGTCTGATTGCAATTGTCTTGCATTTCCAACGGTTTCAGCAGTTCAGATTTATATTGCACGTTTGGCTGCGAAGTTTTAACGTAGATTTCACAATATGTCGAACGTCGCAAAAGAATCATCGTCGGCGAACGATTTGCTGAAGAATTCATCGCTCTATCGCGAGTTTCAGGCCGAGCGCGAGGAAATCCTCAAGCACAAATGGATCGAGTCCGAAAAGGCCGGTCACGACATCGGGTTCGAGCGCGCGCTGACGGATTGGATTATCAAACATCGCGCCGCGTGGCGCAAAACGCGCCAAACCGCCGGCAATAATTAAGCTAAAAATTTATCCTTTAACGCCGTCCCGCGAGACGACGAAGGAAAATGAAAACAAAAACGAAAACGCGAATCAATTCCGCGCACACGCGGAAACGGTTCGCGATTTTTTATGCCTGAAAAAAATGTCATTCTGGACGCGAACGCGATTGGCCGCGCGCTCACGCGCATCGCGCACGAAATCGCCGAGCGCAATGAAAATCCCGGCGAAGTCACGCTCGTCGGCATTCCCGCCGGCGGCGTGCCGCTGGCGCAACGACTTGGAAAAATTTTGTCGGACATTTGGAAAAATTCCGTGTCCGTCGGCAGCCTCGACGTTTCCATGCACCGCGATGATTTGGACCGCCGCGCCGCGCCGAAAATTTATCCGACGGAAATTCCCTTCGACGTGAACGGCAAAACGGTCGTGCTGGTGGATGATGTTTTGTTCAGCGGTCGCACAATTCGCGCCGCGCTGGACGCGCTTAACGATTTTGGTCGTCCGAAAAAAATTCAACTCGCGGTGCTGGTTGACCGCGGTCATCGTGAATTACCGATTAAAGCGGATTTCGTCGGCAAAAATATGCCGACGCGCTCGGACGAAAAAATTGTCGTCCGCGAAAACGAAGTGGTTTTGGAACGCAAATGAGCTGGACAAAAAAAAATCTGCTCGACATTGAGTCACTCACAGCGGAAGAAATTTTGACCGTGCTGGACACGGCGCGCGCGTTCAAAGCCGTAGGCGAACGCGCCATCAAAAAAGTCCCGGCGTTGCGCGGCAAAACCGTCGTCAATTTGTTCGTCGAGCCGTCCACGCGCACGCGCATCAGTTTTGAACTGGCGGAACAGCGGTTGAGCGCGGACATCGTGAATTTTTCCGCCGAAGCGTCGTCGTTCAAAAAAGGCGAGACGCTCAAGGACACGGCGAAAAATCTGGAGGCGTTGAACGCGGATTTCATCGTCATCCGGCACAGCGCGAGCGGCGCGCCGCATTTTCTCTCGCGCGTCATCGGCGCTCACGTCATCAACGCCGGCGACGGCGCGCACGAACATCCCACGCAGGCGTTGCTCGACGCGTTCACGATTCGCGAACGCAAAGGAAAAATCGCCGGACTGAACGTGACGATTCTCGGCGACATTCTTTACAGCCGCGTCGCACGCTCGAACATTTGGGCGCTGACCAAACTCGGCGCGAAGGTGACGCTCTGCGGCCCTTCCACGCTCGTGCCGAAGACGTTTGAACAAATGGACTGCCGCGTGACGCATGACGTTGACGAAGCGATTCGTGATGCGGACATCATTCATCTGCTGCGCATCCAGCACGAACGCCAGCGCAAAACGATGTTTCCGGGCATCGGCGAATACACCAATTTGTTCGGCTTGAACAAAGCGCGTCTGGCGAAAACCAAACCCGACGCGCTCATCATGCACCCCGGCCCCATCAATCGCGGCGTGGAAATTGACAGTGAAATCGCCGATTGCAATCGCTCGGTGATTTTGGAGCAGGTCACGAACGGCCTTGCCGTGCGAATGGCGGTTTTGTTTTTATTGAACGGCGGGAAAGGGCCGCAGGAAGTTTCGGGAAATTAAACTCCAATCGGATGCCATGCGGTTTTGAATTCAACCGTGTCGAGAATCCAATACGGGTCTTCAACTTTCGCGGAAAACCAATCGGTTGCGGCGTGATTGAAATAGCGTTTCAAATTGATGGCCGTGCCAGATTGCAATTTTGCGCTCAATTCCGAATCGCCCGCGCCGTCCACAATCGCGTTCACGTCCAGATGTGACGCGATGTGTGGCGCGAGTTCTGCGCGTTTACCGGTGAGCAGATTCACCACGCCGCCGGGCAAATCGCTCGTCGCCAAAATTTCGGCGAACGTCACGGCAGGCAATGGAAATTTCTCGGACGTGACGGCAATCGCCGCGTTGCCACTCAAAATCACCGGCGCAACGAGGGAAACGAGCGCGAGCAAACTCGGTTCATCCGGCGCTAGAATCACAACGACGCCCGTTGGTTCGGGCGTGGTGAAATTGAAATGGGAAGTCGCCACGGGATTCACACTGCCGAAAACCTGCTGATATTTGTCCGTCCAGCCGGCAAAATGCACAAGGCGGTCAATCGCCAGCGTCACTTCGCGTTTCGCTTTCGCCGCGCTGACATTTGTCGAACGCACAATTTCATTCACCAATTCGCCCGCGCGGTTTTGCAGCATTTCGGCAGCGCGATAAAGAATCTGCCCACGATTGTAAGCCGTCGCTTTGTTCCAGCCGTCAAACGCGGCGCGGGCGGCGACAACGGCGTCGCGAAAATCCTTGCGCGATGCGTGCGAAAAATTATCCAGATGTTCGCCGCTCGAAGATTTCGCGGGCAGATAGCGTCCGCTTTCGCTGCGCGGAAATTTTCCGCCGATGAACAATTTGTAGGTTTTTTTTACTTCGAGTCGGTTCATGATTTTTTCCGCGGCCAGAAAAGCTGCGCTACGCCCGCCGCGCACAGGATTGCACCGCCGATGTAGTAATAGACGGCTTTGTCCGTCGGCGAGCCGGTGAACAGGCTTTTCACCTGCGAATCAACGGATTGCGCCACGTTGTGTCCCAAAATCAGCAACACGATGCCGACGGCCAGACAAATTGCGCCGGTAATTTTGTTCATAATTTTCCTTCGGGTTATTTGCCTTTGCGTCCGACGAGGTTGAGGAGCAGCAACAAAACAACTGCGCCGACAAACGCGCAAATGAGCGCGCCCAGTAGATTCGTCGCGGCGACGCCGAGCAATCCGAAGATAAATCCGCCCAGCACCGCACCGATGACACCGACGATGAGATTACCCAAAAGGCCGAAGCCATGACCTTTGACCACTGCGCCCGCCAGAAATCCGGCGACGAGTCCGATGATAATAAACCAGAGCCAGTTCATAATTTTATTTGGTTGTGGGTTAACGTTGGTTGAGCCAGTGAGACAGGCGCAATCTACGTCAACTTGCAATAGGCCGCAAGTCCCTGCAATCCGCCTTCGCGACCGAAACCGCTTTCCTTGTAGCCGCCGAATGGCGAAGTCGGGTCAAATTTGTTGTAAGTATTCGCCCAGACGACACCCGCGCGCAATTTGTTGACCAGCTTGAAAATCTTGCTGCCTTTGTCCGTCCAAACGCCCGCGCTCAAACCGTAGGGAATATTATTCGCGCGCTCGAACGCTTCCTCCGGCGTGCGGAACGTCATCACGCTCAACACCGGGCCGAAAATTTCTTCGGTCGCAACGCGATGCGAATGGGTCACACCGGTCAAAAATGACGGCGCGAACCAATAACCTTTTGGCGGCAGTGAACAACTCGATTGCGTGAGCTCCGCGCCCTCATCAATTCCACTTTGCACAAGCTCGCGAATTTTTTCTAACTGCGGTTTGGAATTAATCGCGCCGATGTCCGTGTTTTTGTCGAGCGGATTGCCGACGCGCAATGTCTGGATGCGGTCGCGCAATTTTTTGATGACGGTGGAATAAATTCCTTCCTGCACAAACAACCGCGACCCGGCGCAACAAACGTGGCCTTGATTGAAATAAATTCCCGCGATGACGCCTTCGATGGCCTGATCAATCGGCGCGTCCTCGAACAAAATATTCGCCGCCTTGCCACCGAGTTCCAAAGTTAATTTCTTTTTTGTTCCGGCAACGGCCTGCGCAATTCGCTTTCCAACTTCCGTCGAGCCGGTGAACGCGAGTTTGTCAATGTCGGGATGATTCACAATCGCCGCGCCGGTTTCACCCGCGCCGGTGACGATGTTGACGACGCCTTCGGGCAATTCCGCTTCCTGAAAAATTTGCGCGAACCGCATCGCCGTGAGCGACGTCGTCTCCGCTGGTTTCAACACGGCAGTATTTCCGCAAGCCAAAGCCGGCGCGATTTTCCACGCCGCCATGAGCAGCGGGAAATTCCACGGGATGATTTGTCCCGCGACGCCAAGCGGCTGCGGATTTTTTCCGGGAAAGGCATATTTCAATTTGTCCGCCCAGCCCGCGTAATAAAAAAAGTGCGCGGCCACGAGCGGCAAATCCACATCGCGGCTTTCCTTGATGGTCTTGCCACCGTCCATCGTTTCCAGCACCGCCAGTTCGCGCGCCTTTTCCTGGATGATGCGCGCGATGCGATACAGATATTTGCCACGCTCGCGTCCGGGCATTTTGCTCCAGACTTTTTCGTAGGCACGCCGCGCGGATTTCACCGCCGCATCCACATCGCTTTCATTTGCCGCCGCAATTTCAGTCAACTTTTCTTCCGTCGCTGGATTGATGGATGGAAAATATTTTCCCGAACGCGGTTTCACGAATTTTCCGCCGATGAATAATTCATGGCGCGGCACGATGACGTAATTTTTCGATTCCTCCGACGCGGGCGCGTAATCCCATTTGCCGCCGAAGTTCAATTTTCGTTCGCGCAACGGAACAATCGGCTGCGATGAAATAGTTACGCCATTTCGTTTCGCGGAAAGTTTTACGGATTTCAATTTTGATTTCATGGCAGTGAAAAATAATCCGCGCTTTGATAATTGCCGTCCGCTGTTTTGGCGATTTGCATCAGCAAATCATTGACCAACGTGCTTGCGCCGAAGCGGAATAAATCCGGCGTGAGCCAGTCGTCGCCGAGAGTTTCCTTGACCATCACAAGATAGGCGAGCGCTTGTTTTGAATTTCGGATGCCGCCGGCAGGTTTCATGCCGATGCGAATGCCGGTGGTGAAAAAATAATCGCGGATGGCTTCGAGCATTACGAGCGTGACGGGAATAGTCGCGGCGGGATTCACTTTGCCGGTGCTGGTCTTGATGAAATCCGCGCCCGCTTGCATCGCGATTTCGCTGGCGAGACGGACGTTGTCGTAAGTGACAAGCTCGCCGGTTTCGAGAATCACTTTCAAGTGCGCCAGGCCGCAGGTTTCTTTTGTCGCGGCAATTTCGTCAAAAACTTTCACGTGGTCGCCCGCGAGGAAAGCGGAGCGGTCAATCACCATGTCAATTTCGTCCGCGCCATCGGCCACGGTGCGACGGACTTCTTCGAGTTTCGTGCGCAATGGATATTGTCCGCTCGGAAAGCCAGTCGCGACGGCGGCGACATGCACCGGCGAATTGTCGCCCAGAAATTTCCGCGCGTATTTGGTCATGTTCGGATAAACACAAACGGCAGCGCACGACGGCACATTATATTTCATGTCGGCGGGCTGAAGTGCTTTGCGGCAGAGATAGGCGACTTTGCCGGGCGTGTCTTTGCCTTCGAGCGTCGTCAAATCGCACATGGCGACGGCCATTTTGAGTCCGGCAAGTTTCGCGGAGGTTTTGATACTGCGTTTGGTGAACGCGGCGGCGCGTTCTTCGACCATCACGGCGTCCACAGTCGGGACGTGATGGGCAAAGCGTGAATGACGGGGCAAAAATTCTGGCCGCTCCTTTGGCAATGCGGACACTTTCATATTTAACCGCGATTTTGAAGGTGAAACGTCGCGGCGTCAATTCACTTTCAAACAATCAAACGTGCAACAATTTGATTTGATCGTTTTCTTTGATGACAAATTCGCCGAGCGTCTGGGTCTGGCGGCGGCGGCGTTCGATGATGTGTTTGTCCAAAATCGGGTCGTAAGGCACGGGATAATTTCCGTCGTAACACGCCATGCAAAAAGATTCCTTGGCGAGGCCGGTGGCCTTGACCATGCCGGCTTGCGACAGGTAATGCAGCGAATCGGCGTTGAGATAACGGCGGATTTCGTCCACGGAATTGTTCGCGGCCATGAGCTTGGTGCGGTCGGGAAAATCAATTCCGTAAACACACGGGTTGCGATGTGGCGGACAACTGACGGCGACGTGAACTTCCTTCGCGCCGGCTTCCTTCAGCGTTTTCACGCGCGTTTTGCAGGTCGTGCCGCGCACGATGGAATCGTCCACGATGACGACGCGTTTGTCTTTCACGAGCGCGGAAATCAGATTCAACTTCACGCGCACGTTGAAATCGCGGATGAGTTGCGTCGGCTGCAAAAAACTGCGTCCGACGTAATGGTTGCGGATGAACGCCATCTCGAATGGAATGCCGGATTCCTCGGAATAACCGAGCGCGGCGCATACGCCGCTGTCCGGCACGGGAATCACCAAGTCGGCTTTGACAGGATGTTCGCGCGCGAGTTGGCGTCCCATTTCCTTGCGGACTTCATAAACGCTGCGCCCGCTGATGGTGCTGTCGGGTCGCGCAAAATAAACGTATTCAAAAATGCACAACGCGCGGCGGCGATGTTCAGGAAACGCCTGGATGCTGACCAAACCTTTTTCGTTGATGATGACGATTTCACCCGGCACCACGTCGCGGACAAATTCGCCGTGAATCTGGTCGAACGCGACCGATTCGCTGGCAATCGCCCACGCGCCATTCACGCGACCGATGGAAAGCGGGCGAAATCCAAACGGGTCGCGCGCGCCAATCAATTCCTTTTCCGTCATGATGACGAGTGAATACGCACCCTCGATACGGCGCAACGTTTGCACGAGGGAATTTTCCACGCCGTTAATCATCGGCTGCGCGAGCAGCATCAAAATGATTTCGCTGTCCACCGTCGTTTGAAAAACCAGCCCCTGACTTTCCAATTCGTCGCGCAATTGTGCCGCGTTCGTCAGATTACCGTTGTGCGCGACGGCGATTTGCCCGCGCGTGCAATCCACGGTGAGCGGCTGCGCGTTGCGCAGCGCGGACGAACCCGTCGTGGAATAGCGCGTGTGACCGATGGCCATGTTACCGACGAGACCGTGCAACGTTTTCGGGTCGAACACCTGCGAGACCAGCCCCATGCCGTGATGCTTGTAAAATTTTCCGGCATCACAAGTGACGATGCCCGCGCTTTCCTGCCCGCGATGTTGCAACGCGTAGAGGCCGTAGTAAGTGAGTTCGGCGGCGTTGGGATGGCCGAAAATGCCGAAAACGCCGCAATAGTGTTTGGGATAATGTTGCATCAACTGGTTCGCGCCTACGGTTTATTTTCGCAGAAAAAAATGGCGAACGCAATTTGAAATCACAATGCAGGAAGTAAAAAAGCCGCCAACGTCAATCCAATGACAATCAATTCCACCAATCCAACAAAAATGGAACGTAAACGCGAATCCTCCTTTTTCCAACGCAAAATGGTGATAATGATTGGAACGAATGCAAAAGATATAAAAATTGCTTCAAAAAACAAAAAATACAAATTGCGCGAATCACGAAAGAAATCCGGCGATTCTTGGAAAATTACTTGTAAATCAGCGAAAATCAAAAACAAGCCAATTATACAACTCACAATTGCTCCAAACATTAAAATTTTTTTCATGGCAAATACGGCTTCAGTTTTTCCGTCAATTCCGTTGGCAGACGCTTGGGCTTGTCGTTCAAGCCGGTGCAGACATGGAAGGTTTCCGCTTCCAAAATCAATTTGTTGTCCTGATTCAAAATGCGATGGCCGAAATTCACGCGGATTTTTTCCAGCAAGGTCGGCCAGACTTCAATCGTCAGCAAATCGTCGTAACGCGCGGGCGCTTTGTAAATCAGCCGCGCTTCGATGACGGGAAAAATCGCGTCGTGATTTTGCCAGTGCAAAACGGTCGAGCCGAGCGAACGCAGGAATTCACCGCGCGCGGCTTCGAGCAAATCCAGATAGCGCGCGTGGTAAATGTGATTGCCGACGGTGCATTCGGCGTAGGAAACGCGATGTTGGTGGCGAAATGGATTGGCCATGCGCGCAGCGTAAAGGCGCAGGCCAAAAGTTCAACGCCGAAAATTCCCGGTTGCGCGATTGCCGTTTCGGATTATGTTTTGTTGAAAGCGGCCAAGCTGCCGCTTGCAAATCGGATTTTTTGAGATATTGTTTTGAGTCATGGCCATTACGAAAGTGAGTTCAACCGTTCATTTTGTTTCCCGGCGTTCCACAGTCAGCGGACGCGGCGGCTCAACCAGCGGCAATTGGGTGCCGAACACGGATGTTTATTCCACCGACACCGGACTGGTCGTCAAAGTCGAATTGCCGGGCATGAAAAGCGAAGACCTCGAAATCACCGTCGAGGGCAATCGCCTGCGGATTGCGGGAAACCGCCCGGATTGCTGTCGTTCGCCGCAATGCAGCTTTCTGGTGATGGAAATTTCCTACGGGCCGTTTGAAAGTGTGCTTGAACTTCCGCCGGGTTTCGATTTAAGTCAGGCCAAGGCAATTTACGTGAACGGATTTTTGCGGATTGATGTGCCCATGACGGATCAATCCAGTTGCAAAACAACCAAGGTTCCGATTGCCGAGGGAAATTAACCACCGTCCGCGAATCTTTTCCCGCGCGACGGCATTTAACTTGCAGCATCAACGACGATGACTTCGCCGGAGACAGAATTTGTCAGCATCCTCGGCGCCGCCGAAAAATCGGAGGCGACCCCGCGTATTTCCTCGCGTTCATTGCCGGAAACCGTGCCGGTTCTCGGCCTTTCCGACATCGTGATTTTCCCCGGCGCGGTCGTGCCATTGCTCGTCGAAACCGGTCCCAGCCTGCGCTTGATTGACGATATTGTCGCGGGCGACCGTTTGTTTGGCGCGGTGTTGCAACGCAAACCGGAAATCGCCGACCCGCTTCCGCAGGATTTGCACGAAGTCGGCTGCGTGTCGCGCCTGTCCAAAATGGTGAAATTTCCCGACGGCACGGCGCGCGTGCTGGTCGAGGGTCTGTGGCGCATCCGGCTCAAGGATTTTTCGCTGCCCGCGCCGTATTTGCGCGCCAGTTACGATTTGTTGCGCGATGAAACGGAAGATTCCGTCGAACTTCACGCCATGCTCCGCAACGCGCACAAGCAATTCGAGGAAATTGCCAAAATGTCCACGGCGCTGACCGATCAGGTCAAAATCGCCGCGCTCAACACCGAACATCCCGGCCATTTTGCCGATTTGATTGCGGCGAATCTGAATCTCCCGCTCGAAGATCGCCAGAAATTGCTCGAAACGATTTCCGTCCGCGAACGATTGCAAAAACTTCTGCCATTGCTCAATCGCGAGCAGGAAGTTTTGACCTTGAGTTCCAAAATCCAGAGCGACGTCGCGACGTCCATCGCCAAGACGCAACGCGATTTTTTCCTGCGCGAGCAGATGCGCGCCATTCAACGCGAATTGGGCGAGAGCGACGCCGGCTCGAACGAAATCAAATCGTTGCGCGAAAAAATTGATTCGACGCTCATGCCCGAAGACGCGCGCAAGGCCGCGTTGCAGGAATTGGAGCGGATGCAGCAAACGCCGCCCGCCGCTGCCGAATACGGCGTCTCGCGGAATTATCTCGACTGGATTTTGAGTTTGCCGTGGGAAAAATCCACCGAAGACAAACTGGATTTGAAGGCGGCGGAAAAAATTCTGGACGAACAACATTTCGGCCTGAAAAAAGTCAAAGACCGTTTGCTGGAATTTCTCGCCGTCATCAAACGCAAAAAGCAAATCAAAGGGCCGATTCTCTGTCTCGTCGGACCGCCCGGCGTCGGCAAAACGTCGCTCGGCAAAAGCGTCGCCGACGCGCTTGGCCGAAAATTCGCCCGCATTTCGCTCGGCGGAATGCGTGACGAAGCGGAAATTCGCGGCCACCGCCGCACTTATGTCGGCGCGATGCCCGGCCGGATTATTCAAACGCTGCGCCGCATCGAAAGCCGCAATCCGGTCATTTTGCTCGATGAAATTGACAAGATTGGTTCGGATTTTCGCGGCGACCCGGCGGCGGCGTTGCTCGAAGTGCTTGACCCGGCGCAAAACAACACGTTCACCGACCATTATTTGGATTTGCCGTTCGATTTGTCGCGCGTGCTGTTCATCGCCACGGCGAATTGGCTCGAACCGATTCACGCCGCGTTGCGCGACCGGCTGGAAGTCATCGAATTGCCGAGCTACACTGAATCGGAAAAATTGCAGATTGCCAAACGCTATCTCGTCCCGCGCCAGATTGAAGAGCACGGCCTCACGCGACGCGACATGAAAATTTCCGATTCCGCGTTGCGCGCGCTCATCCGCGAATACACGCGCGAAGCCGGTGTGCGCCAGTTGGAACGCGAAATCGCCGCGCTCGCCCGTAAAGCCGCGCGCAAAATCGTTTCGCGCAACGGCGCGGCCACGACCATCACGCTCGACGCCAAACAACTCAAGGATTATCTCGGACACGCGCCATTCATTTCCGAGACGGCGGAAAAAATCACCGAATACGGCATCGCCACCGGCCTCGCGTGGACGCCGGTCGGCGGCGACGTTTTGTTCATCGAAGCCACGCGGATGCGCGGGCGCGGCAATCTCATTTTGACCGGCTCGCTCGGCGAAGTGATGAAGGAAAGCGCGCAAACCGCGATGAGTTATCTCCGCAGTCAGGCCAAAAAACTCGACGTGGATTTGGGCGAATACGGCAAATTCGACATTCACATTCATGTTCCAGCAGGCGCGACGCCAAAAGATGGACCGAGCGCGGGTGTAACACTCGTGACCGCGCTGGCCTCGCTGCTGACCAAACGCCGCGTGAAATCGGATTTTGCGATGACCGGCGAAATCAGTTTGCGCGGGCGCGTGCTGCGCGTCGGCGGCATCAAGGAAAAAGTGTTGGCCGCGTCGCGTTTCGGTATCAAGCAAGTCATTCTGCCGGAACAAAACAAATCCGACTGGCTCGATGTGCCGGCGGAAGTGCGCGCGAAATTGAAAGTTCATTTCGTCCGGCAAATCTCCGAAGTGCTGCAACTTGCGCTCGCGACGAAATGAAGTGCTTGCGCACGGCCACCATTTTTGATTTGAAAAATTTCCTGCAATTAAAATCCGCGCCTGCATGTCTGATTGCAGCAATCGTTTTATTGTTCACTACCGCCGTGCACGCGCAGACGAACGCTTTGTCCGACGCGGAAATTCAAGGCCGCGCGCTGGCACAGAAAATTTTGGAGCAATTATTTGAAGCTGCAACAGGTTCAAAAGTAGCTGCGACATTGCAAATTCATGATAGCCAAGGGCATCGAGAAATTCCTTTGACTATTTTTACTGCGCGAGTGGCTGAAAACACATGGCCGATAACTTGGTATCTGATTGATTGGACGAATCGGATTGAACAGTTTTCCTTTCATCCAACCACGAACCAGCCAAATTCTTTCAATTACGATACCAACATAACAAATTTTTCGCATTCTGCTATGTCGCCGCATAATGTTCCAACGCTTTATTTGTCGACAACCACGAATTTAATTGGCAACGCTGCGATGATTCCATTTGCTAATTCCGATTTTTGGCTTTGCGATTTAGGTTTGGAATTTTTTCATTGGCCGGAACAAAAAGTTTTGAAGAAAGAAGTTCATCGCAGTCGCGGCTGCACGGTCTTGGAAAGCACGAATCCGAATCCCGGCACGAACGGTTATTCGCGCGTGGTTTCGTGGATTGACAATGAAACGCTGGGAATTGTCGAAGCCTACGCTTACGACGCAAAAGGCAAAAAACTCAAGGATTTCTACCCGAAAGATTTCAAGAAAGTGGACGGCCAGTGGCAGGTGCAAACGTTGGTGATGGAAAATGTCCAGACCAAATCGCGTTCGGTGCTGGAGTTCGATGTGAAAAACCGGTGAATGGCTGCGAACAACTCGGCTGGCCGGATGCTTGACTTCGACAGCGCGCCGAAGCAGGCTCGCGTGGTCGTATGTCGCAAAAGATTTCCTTAAAAATTTTGGCGGTTAGCGTCGGCTGCCTTTTGAGCGCGCAGATTTTATTCGCGCAAACCAATGTCATTTCTTCCACGCCGACGGACACGCTGCCGCAAAATACGTTGAACGGTTATTTATTGATTCAGGAACAGCTTCACGCGACGCAATTGGCCATCGAAAACAACCGGCAAGCCGCCGAGGCCGAAGCGAAACGCAACGCGGATGAACTTTCGACGCGCATCCAAACGCTTGAACAGACGATTTCCACGCAGCGCGCGCACGACGCGGA
Organism: Verrucomicrobiia bacterium; assembly: GCA_035546095.1. GTDB lineage: Bacteria > Verrucomicrobiota > Verrucomicrobiia > Limisphaerales > UBA11358 > UBA11358. The sequence continues at coordinate 35,053 of DASZXB010000024.1, forward strand.
AGCGAACCAAAAAATCCAACAATTGACCCTGACTTTGGCAGGCGCGTTTGGATTGCTGTGTTTGGGCGGCATGTTGGTAATCGGTTATCTGCAATGGCGCGCCGTGACGCGGCTGGTCGCGCTGGCAGTTTCGCGTCCGACAGCTATGGGGGCGGGAAATGGCCATGTGCTGCCGTCGTTGGCAGTAGAGGAATCCAGCGCGCGTTTGTTCGGCGCGGTGGACAAGTTGGAAAAACGGATTTTGGAACTGGAACAATTTTCGCGTGCGCCGCTCGCGGGAAAAAATTCGCCGGAAGCGCATCAATCCAAAAATATCACATCGGTGGCGGACGAGCGTGAAACACACATCGTCGCTCTGCTGGCCGAAGGACAAAGATTGCTCGATGCGCACAGACCGGAAAAAGCACTGGAATGTTTTGATTCGATTTTGTCCGTCGAGCCGCAGCATGCCGAGGCCTTGCTCAAAAAAGCCGGCGCGTTGGAGAAATTGGAGCGGCTGGACGAGGCTATCGCTTATTACGACCGCGCGATTGCGGCGGACGATTCGCTGGCCATCGCTTATCTGCAAAAAGGCGGCTTGTTCAACCGGCTCGCGCGTTACGAGGAAGCGATGGAATGTTACGAAAAGGCGCTGCACTCGCAGGAAAAACGCGCGGCGACTTCACCATAAAAACGATTTCTGCTCACCCAAAAGTTGGTCGTCCGACCAAAGAGTGACCCGCCACGAGTTGATGCTGGGAAAATTTTTGTAATCCGCGCCGGCGAGTTTAATCTCCGTCCAGCTTCGGAAAAATTTCGGCTTCACCGGCTGTTCCAATGTCAATTGTCGCGGCAAATTGTTGGTGTCAACGCCGCGCAATTCCACGCGCAATTTTAATTTTGATTCACCAACGTCGGACGCTTTCCATAACACGTCGTAGCGAACGGCGAAGGTTTCAGCAGCGTGCTGGCGAAGGTAAGCCTGATACGCATCGCGGTCATAAAGACTGGGCGAAGTTGCGTCCTGACCTTTCTGGTCGAGCAACAACGGCAAAACTTTGATGACGCGGCCAGTCGCGTCACTGGCGTTGACCAACGACAACGAGCCAAACAAAAACAGCAGCATCAAGAATCGGCGCATGGCGGAACAATAGCTTTCAGCGCGGCAAATTCAATTTGAATTTGTGACATCATCTTTCCAATAAAAACTCACGATTTGGATGTCGGTCGCGGAATTGCGGAACAGAATGGCGATGTATTCACGAGAGAATCCCTTGTATTTCGCCGTGACGTGGACTTCAAACACATAACTGCGCACGGTGCAAAGCCGTGATAATTGTTGGACGATTTGCGGATTGAGTCCGGTCGCGGCGAGTTGATTGACGCTCCGAAACGGCGTGTCGTCTTCCGTGCCTTCCACGCCGTCCGGCCCGGCACGTTGCTGGACGATGGTTTCCGCCGTCGCCGCGTCCACGCCAGGAATCATTTGTAGCACGTTGGTGTCGGCGGTGTTGATGTTGATGCGCCCGGAAGAAATGGGTGTGAAAATATCCACCAATCCAATCGGATAATCGGGAATTTCATTGGGCGAATGGCCGAGGCCAAGTTCCTTTTGTTTTTGCTGAAAAATGCTCAACGGATGATTCGTCGCGCTGGTGCCCCAATAAATGTCCGGCGTCACGCCTTTGACAAGCAACAATTCGGACAAATCATCTATCGGCGCGTTTTTGGCGTAATACGGCGGATTCAAGGTCTGATAATAATCGCTTTCGGCGCCGGCGAGTCTGGGAGAATCGTCCGCGTCAATCCAATCTTGAATCGAATCCGAGATGACGGAAATATCGTCTGCATCCACGCCGATCAACGTGAGTGCCTGTTGCAATGCCTGCGGGTCGGCACGATTGATGTTCACCTTGCGTTCGAGGTCGGTGATTTTAAGCGAAACTGTTCCGTCGCCGATTGGATAATTACTCAAATCAATTCCCAGCAACGGGCTGTTGGTTTCGCCCGGTCCGCCCGGTCCGCCGGCCCAGATTTCATTCAACGAATCGTAAGGCTGGCCGGCGATGGAAGTTTCCTGCGACAAAACGTAACGCGCCAATTCCACACCCGAACGGCCAAGCCAGAGCAATTGCTGCTCGGAATCCGCACGACGTGCCAAAGTCATTTCCACCTTCATCGAATACGCCAGACGTGCCGCCAAAAGCGAAAGCAAAATCACCGCCGTCATGGCGATGAGCAATGCGAAACCGTCGCGACGATTATGAAGGGGAATTTTCATCACATGCCTCCGGGTCGCTGAAATCCTCGATTAAACGGATTTGGTTGATTGGGCTGATTGGGATTATTCCTATTGTTATTTCCATTTCCGTTGCCACGATTGTTGTTAAAACCGCCGCCACCACCACCACCGCCACCCGGCGTTCCATTTTGAATCACGGTCGGCAGCATCACCGATGGGACATTGACCATGCGCGAAACGATCAATTCCGGCGTGCTGTGTCCGGTGGAATTGTCTTTGCCGCCGAGCGCGAGCGTGACGCGAATCAGCGGTGGGATCGAATTGGTGTCATCCCACTCGTCCGACCACGCCAGCGCGTTCGTGTCCCAACATTCGATGGTGAACCCCTTCACGTTATGCGCCAGCACCAGCGGCACATTTTGTTCGTCCTCGTCCATGTCCATGAGAATCGGATTTTGCCGCAGCACCAGATCATTTCCCGAATCCGCGCCGGGTTCAACGGTGAACGTGAGCCGTCGCACATTAAAATCGCCAAACCGGCCATTGCGCGGAAAATCATCCGGCAAGCGTGCCACAAAACTCAACATCGGCGCGTCACCGTTTTGGACGAGGAAATTGTAATACTGGAGCGAGCTTTGCGACGACTGAATGCACATCAATGCGTCTTCAATAGTCCGCACCGCCATGCGCTGACGTTGCACTTCCGCCGCCGCTATTTGCGCGACTTTGGTCGAGCGCAAAATCATCGTCCACGTCGAATAAATCAACGCCAGCACTAGACTGAAAATGGTCAGCGCCAGCATGATTTCAATCAGCGTGAACGCGCGGCAATGCTGTGATTTTGATTTCATCTTGCCGTAGTGGAACCGTCCAGACTTCCCGCCGGTGAATTGGGCCGGAACAGCAAAATACTCATCTTGGAAACGACCGGCTTGTTGTAACCGTTGTTGTCTTGAACAATGAAATCCAGTTTAAAAAGTTTATTCGTCTGCACTTCTTGAATGTCGTAAGTGCAAACGTAACCTTTGTAGGCGTCGCCGAGTATTTCGCTCAACTCCGCCGATTCCTCGCCTTCGACCAGCGCATTCGTTGACGCCAGCCAACCCGCAATCGCGCCCGCATCCACCATCGGCCGTTGCAATGCGCGCGCGTTTCCCAGCGACGTGGAAACCAGCGCGAGAATCGCAAATGACGCCGTGCAAAAAGCGACGACCGCGAACATGACTTCCAGCAACGTGAAAGCCCGGCGCGTAGATTCGTTTTGGGAGCGATGGAGGTTCATTTGTTCATCGATTGAACCGTTGCCAGTCCTGTCGTCACTTCGAGGGATATTTTTTGATATTGATCGCCGGAATGCAGCACCAGCGTCATCTCATCGCTGGTGCCGTTGGGGAAAAACCGCACACGCGCTTCGTCAGCGTCTGTGTATGGCATAAGATTGATATAAAGCATGTCAATTGAAACGCGGTCGTCGAATTGCGTCGAATCAACGCTCTGCGGGCTTGATGCCGTTTGGGCGTTGTCTGGCGTGCCGTCCGTCAAACTGCCTGAATCATTCACGTCATCGGTGGCGGGCGCCTGACTGATTGAAACCTGACGTGATTGCGGATGAAAAATCACCAGCGTTGTCGTGCTGTTCAAGATGGCCTTTGCGCGGGCGTTGCTGCAAATGTTTATGACGTCGTTCACGGCTTGAACCAGCGGCGCGCGCCGGTGCGCGGTCAACATCGTGGGAATCCCCATCGCGACAATCAAGCCGAGGATGGCTACGACCATCATGATTTCAATCAGCGTGAACGCGCGGCGCGAGGGTTTTGATACAGCTATTTTCATCGCCGCTTAATGGATTTGCGAAATCAATCTGAACATCGGCAGGAAAATGCTGATCAGCAGAAAGCCCACCAGAATCGCCATGACGATGATCATCACCGGCCCGATCAAATCCGTCATCACGCGCAACGCGATTTGCAGTTCGTTTTCGTAAGTGTCGGCGATATTGTTCAACGCGCCGGGCACATCGCCGGTTTCTTCGCCGATACGCACCAGGTCCACCATCAATTGCGGGAACAATTTACTTTGCGCCAGCGGCTGCGCGAGCGTTTTGCCGTCCGTGACCGCTTCGCGTGTTTTGGCGATCGCTTCTTTAATCAACTTATTCGGCAAAACCTGTTCCGTGATTTTTAGCGCGGTCAAGACCGGCACACCGTTGTGCAACAAGGTGCCAAGCGTGCGCGCGAATTGACCGAACAGATTGACCTGCACCACCTTGCCAAAAACCGGCGCTTTCATTTTCCATTCATCCAATTTGCGCCCGCCTTCCGCGCTCGTCTGAAATCGTTTGAACAAAATAATTGCCAAAACCACGGCGATGATCATCAACCACCAGAAATGGGTGAACATATGGCTGATGGCGATAATGATTCGCGTCGGCAACGGCAATTGCACATTGAAGCCGTTAAAAATGTCTATGAACTTCGGCATCATCACCGTCATGAAAAATGTGACGAGCAATATGCCCACGCAAATCACCATGATGGGATAAATCAGTGCCGACGAAAATTTCGCCTGCACTTCGGCGAAGCGTTGGAAATGCGTTGCCATGCGGCGCAACACGTCCACGAGCGAACCGCTTTGCTCGCCCGCGCGCACCATATTCACATACAAATCCGAAAAAATGCGCGGTTGTCTGGCCATCGCGTCAGACAAACCGCCGCCTTCCGTGACGGCCTGTTTCAAATCGCGGGAAACATTCGCGGGAATTCCTTTTGTTCCCAGATACGTCATGCTGTTGAGCGCCGTCGCCAGCGGCATTCCCGCCTGCAGTAAATTCGCCAGTTGTTGTGTAAAGGTCGCCAACTCCTGCAATTTCGGTTTGCGTTGCTGCTGCAATTGAATGCGCACCGATTGCGGCAGAAACGCGGTTAAATCCACTTTCTTCCCCGCCCGTTTGCCGCCGGTGGTCGCGCCGCCGCGCGCAGTTTCCACCGTGACCGGAAAAAGTCCCAGACGCGCGATATGCGACAACGCCGCCGGACGGTCGGCGACTTCCAAAATACCTTCCACCAATTCACCGCTGCGGCGGCGGGCTTTGTAAGAAAACTGCGGCATAACTTAATTTATCTAAACTTATCTAAAACCGTTTATGTCCGAAAGTTTCAAAAACAAGCATGAAACGTGC
>DASZXB010000025.1:0-54930 GCA_035546095.1 Verrucomicrobiia bacterium
TTTGCCGGGAACACTTTCTGCCCACATTTTGCCGCCCATCAACTCAACGATTTTTCTGCTGATGGCCAGACCGAGGCCAGTGCCGCCGTATTGCCGCGCAGTCGAAACATCCGCCTGCATGAACGGCTTGAACAGGCGCGCGAGTCTGTCCGGTGTGATGCCGACGCCGGTGTCGCGCACGGAAAAATGCAGTTGCAACTGTAAGCGGTTCGAACCGGCGACGGGTTGCGATGATAGCAATTTGCCCTGAACATAAATATCGCCGGTCTCGGTGAACTTGATGGCGTTGCTTAAAAGATTGGCCAGCACCTGCCGCAGGCGCAAAGGGTCGCAATGGACGGTCGTCGGGATTTTTTCGTCGAATTGATAGACCAAATCCAGATTTTTCTCGGCGGCTTTAACGGACATTAACTCAAACACGTCTTCGACGGCGGTGCGCAAATCGAAGGGGCGCAAATCCAATTCCATCTTGCCCGCTTCGATTTTTGAGAAATCGAGGATGTCGTTGATGATGGCCAGCAATGCCTCGCCGCTGGTGTGAACGGTTTCAAGATAACTGCGCTGCTCGTCGCTCAGCGGCGTTTCCATCAGCAAACCGATCATCGCGATGATGCCGTTCATCGGCGTGCGGATTTCATGGCTCATGGCCGCCAGAAAATCCGCCTTGGCACGCACGGACGCTTCGGCGGCGGCGCGGGCTTTGGTCAATTCACGATTATCCTGATTCAATTCGTCGTGCCGCCGTTTGGCCCGCAAAAAGGCGTGAAGACGGGTGCGGAAAAGCGGAGATTCAAACGATTTGTCGAGGCAGTCCACCACATCTTTTCCAAATGCGCGCAGTTTGGTTTCAAGATCTTCAGTGAGCGCGATGATGAGCGCAAATGGCGTCAGCGGATTTTCGTGAACTTCATTGAGCAGTTCAAATCCTGCTGCCGGTGACGTTTCCAAATCCAGCAATATGAGATCCGCCGGACGTTCATTGAAAGATTGCAATGTTTCATCCGCGCTGTCCGCGAAACGAAGCGACAGATCGTCTTCCCGCAATACGGTCGAAAGCAGCATCCGGGTTTTGGGATCACCGCCGACCAGCAGGATTTGGAACTCCGCCTGATTCATGGCCATTGATTCAATCGCATTTCGGCTTCTACCGCAATTCTAATGCCGAAAGAAACATTGCTGGCACGCAATCTCACCGTTAAAATACCGCCATGCTGCAAACGGTGCTAGAACCCGGCACGCATGAAAACGAGGCCATTTTTCGCGAGAAATATCTGGCTGCACACCGGTTTATGCTGCTGGCGCGTCTGCTGGATGACAAATATGCCGCGCTTTATCGCGCGGGAAAGATTCGCGGCGGTGTTTTTCTTGGCCGCGGCCAGGAAGCCTTGAGCGCGGCGATTGGCGTCTCGCTCAAAAAAAACGACGTGTTCGCGCCATTGATTCGCGACGCCGCCGGACGACTGGCTTTTGGTGAAACCGTTTTAGACGCGGTGCGGACGTATCTCGGCTCCTCGCTTGGCCCAATGCGTGGGCGCGATGGCAATGTTCATCGTGGCCGGTCAACGGAAGGTCAATTGCCGATGATTTCGCATTTGGGCGCGATGATTTCCGTGGTGAACGGAATCCTGCTCGCGCGCCGTTTCAAAAAAAATTCCGGCACGGTCGGCGCGGCCTGCATCGGCGATGGCGCGACTTCCACCGGCGCATTTCACGAGGCGCTCAACCAGGCTGCCGTCGAAAAACTGCCGCTCGTTCTCGTTGTTGCCGATAATCAATACGCCTACTCCACGCCGACTTCGCGGCAATTCGCCTGCGACAGTTTGGCGGACAAAGCCATCGGCTATGGCGTCGAAGTTCAATCCGTTGACGGCACGGACTTGGTCGCGTGCCTGAAAATTGTCAATGAAGCCATTTCGCGCGCGCGTAAAAATCAGGGGCCGCAAATGCTTGTGGCCAAATTGCTGCGCCTTTGCGGCCATGGCGAACATGACTCCGGCGAATATGTTGATTCCAAATTAAAAAATTCTCCGCTTGGCCGCGATTGCCTCAAAATCGCCGAAGAATTTTTGCTGCGCCAAAAATGGCTGGATAATTCTCAACTTGCGGATTTACGGAATGAAATCGTCCACGAAATCGAAGAAGCCGTGGCGCAAGTCCAACGCGAACCGTCACCTGACCCATTTGCCGAAGAATGGCGCGCGATGGCATCAGAACATTTGAGTGAAACGCATGAGCAAAATGAAAACTGATTCGGGCATTTCCTATCTCGATGCGATTCGCGAGGCGCAAGCGCGCGCATTGCGCGATGACCCGCGCGTTTTCATTTATGGTCAGGATGTCGGCGCGTTCGGCGGCGCATTCAAGGCCACCAAAAATTTGGCGCAGGAATTTCCCGGACGCGTTTTGGATTCGCCGATTTCCGAAGACGCGATGGTCGGATTGGCCGTTGGCGCGGCGATTGAAGGCATGAGGCCGATTGTCGAAATGCAATTCGCCGATTTTTCCACCGTCGGTTTCAATCAAATTGTCAATCAGGCCGCGACCCTTTTTTGGCGCACCAATGTTCCGTGTCCAATCACCGTGCGCTTGCCGTTTGGCGGCACGGAAGGCGGCGGGCCGTTTCACAGCCAATGTGTTGAAGCGATTTACGCGCATTATCCCGGACTCATTGTGCTGACACCGGCGACGGTCGAGGACGCCTACGCAATGTTGCTTGAGGCGATTGCGCTCGATGACCCGGTGATTTTCTGCGAGCACAAATTTCTTTACCGCCATCTAAAAGCGGAAAAATTGCCGAACGAAGCATTGCCCATTGGCAAGGCGCGAATTGCCCGCGAAGGCCGCGATTTAACTATCGTTACTTACAGCGCCATGGTTCACGAAGCGCTTGAAGCGGCCAAAGAACTTTCCGGCGAAGGTTGGGAAATCGAAATCGTGGATTTACGTTCCGTTAAACCATTGGATACGGACACGGTGGTCGCCAGCGTCGCGCGCACGGGAAAATTGCTCTGTGTCGGCGAAGCGTGGCCGTGGGGCGGGGTGACGGCAGAGATTATCGCGCGCGTCACCAGCGAAGGCTATGGTTTGCTCGACGCGCCGCCGCAACGGCTCAATGCCAAAGACACGCCCGTGCCGTATCATCCCAATTTGTGGGCGGCACACCGCCCGACCGCGCGCAGCGTCGCCGCCGCCGCGAGAAAACTTTTAAGTTTTTGATTATGCCGCAAATTCCCATCGTCATGCCGCAACTAGGCGAATCCATCGCCGAGGCCAATATCATTCAATTTCTTGTGAAACCGGGCGATAACGTCGTTGCCGACCAAAATCTCATCGAAGTTGAGACGGACAAAGCCACGATGACCGTCGCGTCGCCATGCAGCGGCAAAATCGAAAATTTTTCCGCGCAACTCAATGAAAGTTATGCCGTCGGCGCGGTGCTTGGCAAAATCGAAGTCACTCAAGAAGAAATGGCGCGGCTTGGTCTTGATGTAGCTCACGTAAAAGCGTGCGAGTCTGAACGTGTTTCAAAATCTGAAACCAACGGCGGCAAAACGCGCGTGCAGCCGACCATTCGCGGATTGCCCGTTCCGGCAAATGCGGCGGGCGCGAGCTATTTGTCGCCGCGGCTCAAAGCGCGCATGGACGAACTTGGATTGCATGCGGCGGATTTGGCGGGTGTTGCCGGCAGCGGTGCGGCCGGGCGCGTAACCGTCGAGGATTTCGAGAAATACATCGCCAGCCTTGAGAAACACAAGATAAGCGACGCATCGTCCATGCGCGTTGCCGTTGCCGACGCCATGCGCCGCAGTTGGACGCGTCCGCTGGCAACCGTCGGACTTCCGGCGCAACTGGATGCCTTGCTCGCGCACCGGAAAAATCAAACCCCCAAACCCGGCCCCGCGCTTTACGCGTTGCGCGCGCTGGCCATCGCGCTTTCGGAAAATTCCGCACCCGCCGGACGGCTCGTTGGCAATAAAATTGTTCATCCCGGTTCGATTGACGTTGGCTTTGCCGTGGAAGCCGAGGATGGCGTGCTTGTTCCCGTGATTCGCAATGCCGACAAAAAATCTCTGCGCGATCTGACACACCGTTACAACGAATTGGTTGAACTCGCGCGGCAACGGAAATTGCCGGCTGACGCGACCGGCGGTTCGGTCGCCACCGTAACAAATTTTGGCACGTTCGGTTTAATTTGGGCGACACCGGTTCCGTTGCCTGAACAAACACTTGTGCTGGGTCTGGGCGCTGGACTTAAAGTTCCATTTTGGGACGAAGCAAAAAATCAATTCGTTCCCGTGACCGAGGCAAATCTCACGTTGAGTTTCGACCATCGTGTTTTGGACGGCGGCGCGGCGGGACGATTGCTTCAGCGCATCGCCGAATTGATGCGCCAGCCGGAGAAATTGTAAATTTATTTCACTTCAAACGTCGCGACGATGGGCCGGTGGTCGGAGCCGACACCCCAATTCGGAATCGTCGGGATATAAGTTTCATTCGTCACCCAATCGCGTGCCATCGCCGGACTCAACAAAATGTAATCAATGCGCGAATACGAATCTTCCACGCCGTAATAATGTGTCCATGTCACATTGCGCGGCGCGTAATGCGGATTGGGATTGGGCAAGTTATCACCATTACGTTCGGCGGGGCGCGTGTCGGTCAATTTGAATTTGCCTCGTCCGATGATTTCTTTCGTGGAAGCGGAATTCTGCACGTCGTTCAAATCGCCGAGGACAATCAATTTCGCGTCCGCGTTGGTTTTTAAATGTTCATCAATGATGCCGCGCAACACTTTCGCTTCTTCCAAACGCTGTTCCGCCTGGTCGGCGTTGGGCACGGGACGGCGCGATTTCAGATGCGCGACAATGAGCGTGAAATCAAAATTCGTCGCAGCTTGAATTTCCACTTCGGCAAATCCGCGCTCGACGCGAAAACGTTTTCTGTCCAAAAGGAATTCGTCGTTCGTGTGCGGATACCGCGCGACGATGGGAAATTTGCTCAACACGGCGACATGAATGTTCGTGTCCGCGCCTTCAATCCATTCCCAAAATGGAAAATTCTGTCCTTCGGTTTTGAGCGACGCGCGCAATTCTATCAGCGCATTTGTGCTGCCCATTTCTTCGAGCGCGAGCACGTCAGGATTTATGGCTTCGATGCTTTCGCGAATTTTTGCTTTGGCCTCATCCGATTTGACGAAACGCCGTGATTCGGTCGGCTGGTCCAGATAATTTTCGACGTTGTAAGTGGCGACGCGGAAAGTTCCGGCGAAGCAATTTGAAATCGCCAGACAAATCATCGCCGCGCAGAAAGTTTTGAATTTCACGGCAAGGAAATTGGCAGACGATGATTTGTTTTCAAGAGAACATTTTGCGAAATCGCGCAAAGCTGCTACAATTCATTCTATGAAAAATTGTCCCGAATCCGTCCGGCGTCGCGCGGAGGAATTGAAAAAGTTTTCCGCGCCTATGCACGACGAGCAAAACCAGCGCGACCATCGCGAATTGCGGATTGATAAAGTCGGCGTGCGCGGCTTGAAATTTCCGATTCAAGTGCGCGACAAGGCGCGTTCGGTGCAAAACACGGTGGCGACCATCGGGATGTTCGTGGATTTGCCGAAGGAATTCAAAGGCACGCACATGAGCCGTTTCATCGAGGTGCTCAATGCGCACGGCAGCGTGATTCATGTGGAAAACATTTCAGACATTTTGCGCGCACTGCAAAAAAAATTGAACGCGGAAACGGCGCATCTGGAAATCGAGTTTCCATATTTTCTGACTAAAAAATCGCCGGTGACGGAAAAAGATGGCGTGATGGATTACGTCGCGCGATTCGACGCTTCGGCGATCGGCAATGAAATTGATTTTGTGCTGACGGTCAAAGTCGGCGTGACGACGTTGTGTCCGTGCTCAAAAGCCATCAGCGAATACGGCGCGCACAATCAGCGCGGGTTGGTGACGTTGCAAATCCGGTCGCGCGAGGCGATTTGGATTGAGGATTTGATTGCGGTGGTCGAAAGCTGCGCGAGTTCGGAGCTTTACGCGCTGCTCAAGCGGCTGGACGAAAAAGCCGTGACGGAGCGCGCGTATGAAAATCCGGTGTTCGTGGAAGACTTGGTGCGCAACGTGGCGACGAATCTGAACGCCGACACGCGCGTGACATGGTATAAAGTCGAGGCGGAAAATTTCGAGAGCATCCACAATCACAACGCGTATGCGTGTATTGAGAAAGGGTGATTTATCACCCAAAAATTCTTGAAAATTTTTCTAGCGCATTTGCTTTTCTCTGCTAAATTCCCGCGCTCTTGATGAACCGGACTTTTGGCCGGAAAATTATTTTTTGAATTTGTGACAACGAAAAAAGACGCTAAAAAATTAGCGCCGCGCGGCAAAGCGCAGGCGTCCGCGACCGCCGCCGCCATTCTCGGCCGACCGATGGCAAAGGCCAATGCCACGCCAACCGACGGGAAAAGGATCAAGCCCGAATGGCAGAAGTATTATCAGCATTTGCTGGAATTGCGCGAGCAGTTGCTGCAACAAATGAATGGTCTGGCCAAAGAATCGGCGCAGGAATTGCCCGGTTACAGCTTGCACATGGCGGATTCCGGCACGGATAATTTTGACCGCGATTTTGCGTTGAGTTTGTTGTCATCAGATCAGGACGCGGTTTATGAAATCGAGGAAGCACTCAAACGCATTGAGAAAAAAACCTACGGCGTTTGTGAATTGACCGGCAAAAACATTCCCAAGGCGCGGCTTGAGGCGATTCCGTGGACACGATTTACGGTTGAAGCGCAGGCGCAATTGGAAAAAGAAGGCGCTTTGAGATCGCGCCGGCTGGGCGCGCTCGGCACGGTGGATTCCGCCGGGGTGACAGAAGTGGACGCCGAGGACGCCGAAGAACCCGGCGAAGAACAAAAAGCGGTCAAAGAAAAGGAATAATTTATGCCACGAGAAGTCATCACCATCGAATGCACCGAAGCGCGCAAGGAGGGCAAATCGCCTTCGCGCTACACGACCACGCGCAATAAAAAATTGCAGACAGAAAAATTGGAGATTAAAAAATACAATCCCGCGTTGCGCCGCCACACCTTGCACAAGGAGATTAAGTAATTATGCCACGCAAAACTCACACCGAGAAAGACAAACGCGGTTCGCGCCGCAGCCCGATGGAAAATCGCACGCCGCGCCCGAAACCGAAAATTGATTTCACCGCCGACGCGCTCGATTTCAAAAACACCAATCTGCTCCGGCAATACGTGACGGATCAAGGCCGCATTTTGCCGCGCAAATACACCGGAATGCCCGCGCATTATCAACGCCGTTTGACCAAGGCGATTAAGCGCGCGCGCCAGATGCTGTTGATGAAATAGTTTTCAGCCTCAAGCTGCAAAAAGCGCAGAAAGCACAAACGGCTTTTGCGCTTTTTGTGTTTTTTGCGGCAATTTTTGATTCAGCGAAAGCAGCTTGCTTTTTGTAATTTCTCGCGTGATTTTATTTTGGAAATGAAACCGCACGCGCATTCGCATAAACGACAAGAAATCTCCGCGCTCAAAAATCGTTTGCGCGGGCAATCGCGCAAAATCACCGGCCCGCGCGCGGCGATTCTGGAGATTCTTCGCGCCCATCCGCATCCGCTCACCAACCGGGAAATTTTTTCCGAAATGCGAAAAACTCAAAATGGCCATTGCGATTTGGCGACGATTTATCGTTCCATGCACCTGCTGGAAAAAATGGGCATGGTCAAGCGATTTGATTTCGGCGACGGCGCGGCGCGGTTTGAACTCGTCGGTGAAAACGACGACGGCCATCATCACCACCTCGTTTGCACGAATTGCTCCGAAGTTGTGGAGATTGAAGAATGTTTTCCCGACAAGATTGAAAAACGCATCGCCGCCAAAAACGGCTTCAAAGCCGTCACTCACAAACTGGAATTTTTTGGAATCTGTCCCGATTGCCAGTGACGATTTTCCTTTTTCAACCAATTGCTTCACGAATGCAATTGGCGTTTTCCGCGCAGCCTGAAAATTTTTGGCCTACGCCATTTCTTCCGCCAGCCAATCCTGCATGTGCAGATACTCTTTGATTTTCCGTCGTTCGTAGCGATTTTTCATCGCTTTCTTCGGTTGATGTTCGGTTTTGCGGAACGGATGTTTCGTGTCGCGAACCGCTTCACTGATCGCTTCCAATGTCTTCATCATACCTCGATTCCTTTCTCCTCAACTTGCAGCGTAAATAATGCCAACGCCGCCAAACTGTTTCAGAAACTTAACAATCAATTTACTGATGAGACGCGCTACACGAAAAATCTGTTCAAAAAAATTTCTTACGCAAGACAAAATGCGCCGGACTGCCACTCTTTTTCAATTTTGCAACGGAACAATTGCAGCCCAAAATCTTCAAATGCTTCTTGCACTTTGCAAAATTCCGATTTCAAAATGCCCGCCAAAACCAGAACGCCTTCTGGTTTCATTTGCGCGACAATTTTCTTTCGTTCAGCGATGAGCAGATTGGAAATCAAATTCGCGCAAACCAAATCGAATTGGTGTTTCGATTTAAGCGGAAATTTCGTCACGTCGCCACGGGAAATGTGAATCCGGTTCAAAACGCCGTTTGTTTTGGCATTTGCTTTCGCGACTCGAATTGCTTCAGGGTCGAAATCAATCACACGGATTGGTCGGTAATCCAATTTCGCCGCCGCAATCGCCAAAATTCCCGAACCCGTGCCGATGTCCAAAAACGATTTTGTTTTGGTGGAGCGAGCGTCCTCGCGAGCCGTCTTCGTTTTGAATTGCACAATCTCGCTCAAACAAAACGAAGTCGTCGGATGTTGCCCCGTGCCAAAGCTCAATCCGGGGTCGAGAACAACAGCCGCCTGATTTTTGTGCGGACGCTTTTTGCTCCAACTCGGTTTGACCAAAAGCGCATCGCCGATTTCAATTGGTTTGAAATGCTTTTTCCACGATTCCGCCCAATCTTCGCGTTTGACCTTCTCAATTTTGATTTTGCCCGCGCTAATCTTCAAACCGCAATTCTCAATTCGTTTTAATCCGATAGCAACTTGTGCGTGAATTTGTTTTGAAAATGGTTTTTCGCTGAAAACGCTGACAAGGCTGGTTTCCGTTTCTAGATTGAAATACGCCGACGCGGGGTTGGGCGAAAACGAATTGAGCAATTCCATCACGGCGTCCTCGGCTTCCAGCGAAGTCGCGACCGAAATACGCCAAAGTTGTTTTCTCGATTTCACCGTGGCCCGTCCGCAAAGGCGTCGCGCCACGGCGTGAAATTAAGCAATTCGATTTCCGCCATGTGCGGATGTAGCGCGATTTGCGTAATGCTGGTGTATTCAATCTCGAATTGATTCGTTTTCGGCAACGGCAATCCAAGCAACGTCGAAAGCATCATGCGAATCACGCCGCCGTGACAAAAAACGCCGACGGTTTCACCGCGATGTTTTTGGATGATTTTTTGCAAACACGGCTCTACACGCGCGCGGAATTCAATGCCGCTTTCGCCATTCGGCACACGGCCCAAATCAATTTCGTCCAGCCAATCATAAGGATGCACGCCGAATTTCTCGCGCACCTGTTCCCAATTGAATCCCGTCCAATCGCCGAAATGAACTTCGCGCAACGCGGGCAGAATTTTTTGGCGCGGCACGCCGTTTTTCAATTTCAAAAACGGCGCGATGGTTTGTTGCGCGCGCTTCATCGGACTGGCGTAAAGCGCGTCAAATTTTTTGCCGCGCAAATAATTCGCGAGAATTTCCGCCTGCTCGTGACCACGCGCAGAAAGATTCATGTCAATCTGCCCGCCAAACGCGCTTTGATAGCGCCACTCCACTTCGGCGTGGCGGATGAGCCACAAACGCGTGGGTTGAATCGCCGCGGATTTTAACCGGGCGCCTTTTTTGGAAATGAGTGTGGCCAAGCGAAAATGAATTTATGCGAGCGATTGTTGTTGCGCCGCGAGAAGTTCTTTGATTCCTGATTTGCCGAGCGCGAGCAAATCGGTGAGTTGATTTTCAGTGAACGTGGCTTCTTCGCCGCTGCCTTGCAGTTCGATGAATTCGCCGGCGGAATTCATGACCAGATTCATATCCACCGTCGCGGCGACATCTTCGACGTAATTCAAATCTAGCAACGGCTCACCGTTGACGATGCCGACGCTCACGGCGGCGACGGATTTCAAGATTGGGTTTTCCGTCAATTTTTTTTCATCAATCAATTTTTTCACGGCGAGCGACAGTGCGACGAATGCGCCAGTGATGGCCGCCGTGCGCGTGCCACCGTCGGCCTGTAAGACGTCGCAATCCACGCAAATTGTGCGTTCGCCGATTTTTTCCAGATCAATCGCGGCGCGAATCGAGCGGCCAATCAATCGTTGGATTTCCGATGAACGTCCATCCAATTTGCCCTTTGAAATGTCGCGCGGTTTGCGTTGCAAAGTGGAGTAGGGGAGCATGGCATATTCCGCCGTGAGCCAGCCACCGGAAACTTTTTGTTCCTTCATCCAGCGCGGCACATTTTCTTCAATCGTGACGCCGCAAATGACGCGCGTATTGCCCCATTCGATAAGCGTCGAGCCGGTCGCATAAGGCGCGATGTGATTTTGAAAACGGATTGGCCGGAGTTGATTCGGGGAACGGCCATCGGCGCGCGGAATTTGAACGTCAGCCATGTTTCAATGTTAGGGAGCCTTTGCGAATCGGGCAATGAAGAAGTTGCGGTGAATAAAATTTGCTTGAACAAATCCTGTTCTGGTGCATCTAACTGGAAGTCGGCTTTGCGCCGATTGATTTTTTGGAGACGCAATGTATTTGCGCCATGGACCCAAAGAATAACCGAACCGAACAAAATTATGAGCAGAACCCAAAGGACGTTACTCGTCACCGCCGCCGTCGCCGGATTAATGGCTGGCTTCGCCGTGAAAACGCTCGCGCAGGACAACACGAACGCGCCGGCTGGCACAAACGCGCCGAGCGGCGACGCGGGCAAACACGATTGCGCGGGAAAAAATTCGTGCAAAGGCCAGGGCGGTTGCGGCGCGGACAAAGGCAAGAACAGTTGCACGGGTAAAGGCGGTTGCAACACCAAGGGCAGTTGCAAGTCCGTTTAATCTGTTCTCAATCGAATCAAATCGCGAGGGCGGATTTGAAAAATCCGCTCTCCATTTTTCATGCCCGCGAATCCGTTCAACAATTTCACCGATTACGGCATCGGCATCGGATTGCGTGTGCCGCATTACGACCACATTTTGTCGAAAAAACCGACGGTGGATTGGTTTGAAATCATTTCGGAAAATTTCATGGTGGACGGTGGACGTCCGCTGAAAATTCTCGAACAAATTCTCGAACAATACCGCGTCGTGCAGCACGGCGTCTCGATGTATTTCGGTTCGTCGGGAAAATTGAACCGCGAGCATCTGAAAAAATTGAAGCGCCTCGTCAAACGCACGAACACGCCGTGGCTTTCCGACCATTTGTGCTGGGGTAGCGTGGACGGCGCTTACACGCACGATTTGCTGCCGATGCCTTACACGTTTACCGCCGCGAAAGTGACCGCGCAAAAAATTCGCGAGGCGCGCGATTTTCTCGAAGTGCCGATATGCGTCGAAAACGTCAGCAGCTACGCGGAATTTCACGTTTCGGAAATGACCGAATGGGAGTTTTTGAACGAAGTCGTCGAGCGCGCGGATTGCGGCATTTTGCTCGACGTGAACAACATTTACGTCTCGTCGCAAAATCACAATTTCAATCCGCTGGATTACGTCAACAGTGTTCCGGCACAACGCATCGCGCAAATCCATATCGCCGGCCACAGCAAATACGAGCGATTCATTCTGGACACGCACGACCATCCAGTGATTGATCCGGTCTGGAAACTTTACGAATGCGCGATTCAACGCGTCGGCAAAACCGCGACGCTGCTCGAATGGGACGACCGAATTCCAGCTTTCGACGAAGTTCACGGCGAAGCGTTGAAGGCGAATAAATTTCTCAAACGGCTTGAAAGCGAAATCATCAACGCATAATTCGCAAACCCGGCGCGAGTTCGGCGAACTGCAAAAACTCATGGCCACTGCCGTCATGCGTCCGCTCACGCGCGATGACAAAATGCAGGTCAAATGGATTGACGGTCAGCCGACAAAAGTTGTCGTCAAACAATTCATCAAACCAAACGACCGGCTGACTTCATTCGAGCGATTGGAAATTTACAATCGCCAATACTGGTTTCGCGTCCGCGATTGTTTTTATTCCGATTATCCCGGCTTGCGCGCGATTCTCGGCGACAAAAAATTTGAAAAGCTCGCCGAAATTTATTTGGCTCAAAATCCGTCGCACTCATTCACGTTGCGAAATTTAGGTTCGCGTCTCGTGAAATTTTTGGAAATCAATCCGAAATTGACCGCGCCAAATCAATTGCTCGCGCTCGACATGGCAAAATTGGAATGGTCACATATTGAAGCGTTCGACGGTGAGGCAAAACCGCCGTTGAAGATGGACGATTTGCTAGATGCAAATCCCGCGAAAATCAAACTTGAATTGCAGCCGCATTTGACGCTGTTGAAATTAAATTTTGAGATTGATGGTTTTCTTGTTGAGTTGAAGAAGAATTCCGGTTTGCGCAACGAGGCCAGCAACGCGATGGAACAAAATCAGTGCCGCAAAAAAATCTTGCTGTCGCACCGGCTCAAACGGCGTGAAATTTTTCTGGCCGTTCATCGCCACGACGACAGCGTTTATTACAAACGACTTGAACGTGGACAATTTCTCGTGTTGGCGGCGTTGCGACGCGGCCTGACGTTGGAAAAAGCCTGCGCGCAATTGATCAAATTAAAACCGTCCGGCGATTTGGGCGAAACGCTCAAAGAATGGTTTGCCAATTGGTCCGCGTTCGGCTGGTTTTGTGGTTTGAAAGGATGAAATTCACGCCGGCCAAGCCGTTTAATTTTATTCCGGCTTTGTTTTGAAACGGCGTTTCAGTGCGCTTTTTTCAAATAAAATTGCCGAAAGCGCAATGTCAACGAAGGAGATTTATGTTACGATTCAAAAACTGCGCCATGAATCGTGTCGTCATAAAAATCTTTTCGCCCTCAAAAATCATTGCCCGATTGCGTGGATTTTTCCTCGCGTCGTGCCAATTGTCGCTGCTCGTCTGTCTGGCAAATTTTTCAGTGGAGGCTTCATCGCAAGTTTTTGACGTTTGCGCGTTCGGCGCAAAAGGGGACGGACAAACGCTGGACACGGCGGCGATACAAAAGGCGCTCGATGAATGTGGAAAGGCCGGAGGCGGTGTCGTTGATTTTCCAGCGGGCGTTTATTTGAGTCAGCCGATTGTGTTGCGCAACAAGACGACGATGCGGTTTGAAACGGGAGCGACGCTGTTGGCGACCACAGATCAAAGCGATTTTATGAAAGTTCCCGGCGACTGGCTCAAGGCCAAAAGCAGCGGCGATTTCATTCCTTTCATCAGCGGCAAAGATTTGACGGATGTAACGTTGACCGGAAATGGCAAAATTGACGGCAACGGCGTGGCGTGGTGGGGCGAAGCCGAAAAAGCGCGCCGCATCAAATCGGGTTACACGTTGCCGCGACCAAATTTGATTGTATTGGAACGCTGCCGGAATCTGTGGGTGGAAAACATCACGTTGCAGAATTCGCCGAAATTTCATTTTGTGCCGACTGAATGTGAAGGCGTGGTCGTGTCCAACGTGACAATTCTCGCGCCGGAACACGCGGCGAATACGGACGCGATTGACCCCAGCGCCTGCAAAAATGTTTTAATCACCAAATGCCGCATTGATGTCGGCGACGACAATGTCGCAATCAAAGCCGGACACGCTGTGCGCGGTCGGGAGTTCGCCAGCGAAGACATCACGGTGACGGATTGTGTTTTTTTGCACGGGCACGGAATGTCCATCGGCAGCGAGACATTGGGCGGTGTGCGCAATGTGACGGTGCGCAATTGCACGTTTGAAAACACGGAAAATGGCATCCGCATCAAATCGCAACCGGACCGGGGCGGGTTGGTGGAAAACATCAATTACAGCGACATCACGATGAAAAATGTTGACCCGGCCATTACGTTGACTTGCGTTTATAGCTTCAATTCGGCGAAGGATGCAGTACAAAATCCGGCCAATGATTCAAATCCGACAACCGATAAGAACGTGCCGGTCTTTCGCAACATCCACATCCAAAATTTGACAGCGACGTGTCAACGCGCGGCGGGCGTCATAATTGGTTTGCCGCAAAGTTTGATTGCCGATGTCGTTTTGGAAAATGTTCATATTGATACCGCGACCACCGGCTTGATGATTAGAAATGCAAAAGGCATCGAATTAAAAAATGTGCAGATCACCGCGAAAAAAGGATCGCCGGTGATTGCGGAAAACGCGCAAGTTGAAGGTTTGGAAAAACTTTCGCCGCCGGAATGACGCGTTTCGATTTTTTCGCACAAAGTGCACAAAGTTCAAGGCAGCTTGCAAAATATGTAGGTATCTCCGGCGCAAATTTGCGCTTACCATGGAGTATTGACACTATGGCTGGAATTTTAAGGTTGGAGAAATTTTCAATTGGAGTCGGTGACCGTTTCGCGCATCAGGCAAAAGCCCAACTTCGCGCGTGCATTCTGGCGACGGAGCATGGAGCCGAAATCATTCCGGTCTGGAACAAATCCAATCGCGAGCACGTCACCATCGGTTCCGAACCTTCCAGCGCCAGAGCCGCCGCCGATGCCGCGGTGAAGGAATTGGGCTGGACCAAATCTTATCACGTGGATGCCGACCACATCCGGCTGGAAACCGTGGACCGCTTTTTGCCACACGCGGATTTTTACACGATTGACGTGGCGGATTGGATTGGCAAACCGGCCAATTCCGCGGCGGTCGGCGCTTTCATTGAGCGGCATCCTGAATTGCTCGGACAAATTTCCATTCCCGAAATCGAGTGGCCGTTCCAAACGACTTTGGCGGACATCGAGCGGATTGCCGGTAAATATCTGCTGGCGGTGCAGGAAGCGGGAAAAATCTACCGTCACATCGCCAAAATGAAGCGAGCGGAAGGATTTATCACCGAAGTTTCGATGGACGAAACTGACAATCCACAAACACCGCCGGAATTGCTGGTCGTCCTCGCAGCGATTGCCGATGAAGAAATCTCCATTCAAACCATCGCGCCGAAATTCACCGGACGTTTCAACAAAGGTGTTGATTACGTCGGCGACGTTGAGCAGTTTGAAAAAGAATTCAATGACGATTTGGCGGTTATCGCGTTTGCCGTAAAACAATACGGTTTGCCGGACACGCTGAAATTGAGCGTACATTCAGGCAGCGACAAATTTTCCATTTACGCGCCCATGCGCCGCGCGCTGGTGCGGTTCAATGCGGGTCTGCACGTCAAAACCGCTGGCACGACCTGGCTGGAAGAAATTATCGGTTTGGCCGAAGCCGGCGGCAGCGGCCTTGCTTTAGCGAAGGAAATTTACGCGCAAGCACTGGAACATCTGGACGAATTATGCGCACCGTATGCGACGGTGATTGACATTGACCCCAAAAAATTGCCATCGGCGGCCACCGTCAACAAGTGGAATTCGGAACAATTTGTTTCGGCGTTGCGACATGACCAGACCAATCCCGAATTTAATCCGCACCTGCGGCAATTGTTGCACGTCGGCTACAAAATCGCGGCCAAAATAGGCGACCGTTATTTGAGCGAGTTGAAAATCCATGAAACCGCCGTGGCCAAAAACGTCACATATAATCTTTACGAACGGCACTTGAAACCGTTATTTATTGCCGGGCGCGAGATTAAGCAAAGTGCAACCCGACCGATGGTTGCGCGGCAATCAGCAGCTCTGTCGCAATGAAATTCGTTCACGAAGATTTTTTGTTGCAAACACGGACGGCGAAGCGGCTCTATCATCAGTTTGCTGAAACCGAACCGATTCTGGATTTCCACTGTCATCTTTCGCCAAAAGACATCGCTGAAAATCGCCAATTCAAGAATCTTTTTGAAATCTGGCTCGAAGGCGACCATTACAAATGGCGCGCGATGCGTTCCAACGGCGTCGCCGAAAAATTCTGCACCGGCGACACGGAGCCGTTCGCGAAATTTCAGGTATGGGCGGCCACCGTGCCGCACACGTTGCGCAATCCGCTTTATCATTGGACGCATTTGGAATTGAAACGCTACTTCGGCATAGATGAATTGCTCGACGAAGCGAGCGCGGCGCGGATTTGGAAAACGGCCAATGAAAAACTGGACTCGGATGAATTGACCGCGCAAGGCATCCTGAAAAAATTCCGCGTCACCGTGGTTTGCACGACGGACGACCCGGCGGACGATTTGAGATTTCACAAAGCGATGGCCGTAGCTGATTTGCCCGCGCGTGTGCTGCCGGC
The DNA here is from genome assembly GCA_035546095.1 of Verrucomicrobiia bacterium. GTDB lineage: Bacteria > Verrucomicrobiota > Verrucomicrobiia > Limisphaerales > UBA11358 > UBA11358. Next base: position 16,401 of record DASZXB010000025.1, read on the forward strand.
GTTCCGGCCTGACAAAGCGTTGACGACTCACCAGCCGGAACAATTCAACCGATGGACCAATCAATTGGCTGCCACCGCCAACGTGGAAATAAATTCGTTCAGCAGATTTCTTGAAGCACTGCAACAACGCCATGATTTCTTCCATGCGCAAGGTTGCCGCCTTTCCGACCACGGATTGAATCAATGTCCGGTGGATTTTTGTTCGGAAAATATCGCGTCGCAAATTTTTGCCAAAGCGCGCGCCGGAGAATCAGTTTCACCGGCGGAACATTCCAAATTCGCCGCTTTCATGATGCTGTTTTTCGGCCGGCTCGATGCGGAAAAAGGCTGGACGAAGCAATTGCATTTGGGCGCATTGCGCAATAACAACACGCGAATGCTGAAACAATTGGGGCCGGATACCGGCTTTGATTCCATCGGCGATTTTCCGCAGGCGGCGGCTCTGGCCAAATATCTCGACCGGCTCAATCAGGAAAATGCGTTGCCCAAAACCATCATTTACAATCTCAATCCGGCGGACAATTACATCTTTGCAACGATGCTCGGAAATTTTCAGGACGGCAGTGTTCCTGGAAAAATCCAACTCGGTTCCGGCTGGTGGTTTCTCGATCAAAAAGAGGGCATCGAATGGCAGCTCAATTCGCTTTCAAATCTCGGATTGCTCTCACGTTTCGTGGGCATGGTCACGGACTCGCGCTCGTTCATGTCGTATCCGCGCCACGAATACTTCCGCCGCGTGCTGTGCAATTTGATTGGTCGCGACGTGGAAAACGGTGAAATTCCCGACGACGATTCGCTGCTTGGCCCGACAATCCGCAACATTTGTTACGAAAACGCAAATCGTTATTTGGCGTTGCCGTTGACGGAAAAATCCGGCGTCCGTTCTTCTCCTAAAACCGTTTCCCGCCGCGTCGGTTAAGATTCAGTTTTATTCGGTTCAGTGATGACGCTGTCGCGGAATTGCTTTGGCGACATACCGGTTGCCTGTTTGAAAGCCACGCAAAAACTGTTGGCGCTCTGATAACCGGACAAACCGGCCAGCACTTCAAGTTTATGATTTGATTCGGTCAGCAGGCGTTTGGCGCGTTCGATGCGGACACGTTGCAATTCCTGACCCGGCGTGCGCCCGACATTTTCGAGAAACGCCTTGTGCAATCCCCGCCGCGACATGGCGGCCACGTCCACCAGATTTTTGACGCTGATGGGTTCATGCGCGTGTTCCCAAATAAACCGCAGGCTGTTGGCCACGCCTTTGTGATTTACCGCGAGCAAATCGCTACTCTTGCGCGTGATAATGCCACTGGCGGGAATGCGAATCGGTTTTTCCGGCGACTTTTTCCCGTTCATCAAGCCGTCCAGCAGAGCCGCGCCGCTGTAACCCAGCGTTTCGAGATTCGTGTCAACGCTTGAAATGGGCGTAGGCATATTGTTTGGCGCCAGAAGATAATTTTCCGCGCCGACGATGGCAACCTGTTCCGGCACGGTCAATCCGGCGCTCTCGCAGGATTCCAGCACGTCCAGCGCCTGCTCGTCATTCGCCGCAAAAACCGCCAGCGGCTTGGGCAATGGCTTCAATTGTGAAACCAGCCATTTTCGTTTGTGTTTCCATTGTTCCCGGTCGTTGCGAAAGGCCGGTGATTTGTGCCAGCGCAACCACAGGCAATCATGGTCGGAACGCTTCAACGCTTCGACAAATCCCTCGCCTCGCTCTTCATAAGACCAGTTTTCCGTGTCGCTGTAATATAGAAAGTTGTGAAAACCGCGGGACAAGAAATGCTCCGCGACCAATTGCGCGGCGTGAGCGTGGTCTTCCAGAACTCTTGGAAATTTCAATTGAGAGCGGCGGAAGCTGAAATCCACCGTCGGTTTTTTTGCGTGAACGACAAACTCGGCCAAATCATCACCCGCGCCCAGCCACGCGAGGATGCCATCACCTTCCCAACCCCACGGAATGACCTTTTCGCGGGCCAGATTTGCCGACAAATGCCAGTTGTGCTCCTGCGCGAATTTCTCAATGCCGCGATGCAGCCGGTAATCGTACCAGCCCAGCGCGACTAGAACCCGTTTTTGATTCTTTGCCATGTCAAAGCCCGACAATGAACGACGCGCCTACAGTTTTCAAACCTTTCTGAAAAACTGGTAAAATTTTTAACATTAGCTATCGGTGCGATTGGAGCAGTTAATTTTGATAAAAAGAAGGCGACTTTTATTGAGACGCACGAGTAAAGCGACTCAAATGGCGCCGAATGATCTCCATGGCTTCTTCAGCGTTATCGACATTACGTGGATAATAATAGTATGTGAACATATCGGCTCCAAGCTTGAGTACATCCGCATAATTGCGATCCATAGACTCAATCATATTTGCTTTAAGGTTGTGATTTTCGGCCAGTAAAAAAGCTTTACGGTTGTTGATATTCCGAGCCTCTTTGATAAACATTTCCCCGCGGCCACTAAGAAGGATTTTGCCTTTGCCGCTTTCTTGATTTTCGTCGTTGTTACGCATTTTTATATCGTCTTCCATTGTCCAGGGGCGGCCATCACAGCCATAGTAATCAAGATGTGATACTCCAGCGCCGGCTGCGATTTCTTCCTGAAGTTTGTTAGCCTCTTGGAATAGAATCGTCAGTTTGTTTGGCCAATGTTCTTTGGCGAAAGCGCAAACTTTGCTGTAAAAGTTTTGCGCCCCGAGATAATATGCACTTGTCGTGGCATTTTTGCCTATGGCTGCAATGGCTGCGGGAGACTGGTCAAAAATGAATCCTTTTGGTTCATCAATAATGAAGCCTGCCAAACTGGGATGTTGTTGGTACATTTCAGTCAGTGTATCAAAAAAAAATTTTAGCGTGTCAGGATGATGCACGCTGCTGATAGCCCCACAGGTGCGAGGCATGATGAATGTAGAGCCGTTTTTATTCACGATCCATGTTTGTGGATTTAAAATTGTAAAGAGGCTGGGCACTTTAGGTGCGCCGGCAGTTAATCCAGCCCAACGAGATGGCACGGCAATTACCTGCATTCCAGATCGTTCGGCTTCTTTGATGATGAGCGCCAAGTTTTCATAGCCGGCAAAAAAATCCTGCTCAAGCACAGCCACACAAACATAATTTGTTCCTTGCTCGCCCATCCATTTCATATCATCTCGGATTTGCCGCGGCACGCATGTGTACATATGAGCGCGTAGGTAATATGCTGCAATTTTTGTCTGAAGACGGCTTGGCGGCTTTAAATTGCTTATATCGTTGGCGGTCAACGAGTCAAAAGTAAAACCCACGGTAGCTGCCACAGATGTCTGTAAAAAATTTCTGCGATTCATAATGAGGTAACGGATACCTGTCGTTATTGCTGGATTTAAGCCTTCATCAGCTTGTGATATGGTTGTCCGAAGGTAATTTGAAATCAATTACGATAATGTTTATCATGGATGAGCAACGTCATCAAAATAATCAGCTAGCTGGTAAATCTGGTGGTTTACATCTGTCATGACCTTAGCGAACGGCAAATAAGATTGAAATTGATAATCAATAATACCTTTGTTTGAACCTATTTCGCCATCATCACGCCATTTAAACCATTGCCAAGAAACGAAACATTGTTCCTCAAGCAAACGCAATACAAAGTTTTCATACCAACGACCACGATCAGCCTGCGTATGAACCACCCAACCATCACCATTTTTATTGTCAAATTTCAAATCATTTCCCTTTATATAAAATTCAGATATCATAAAAGCTTTATCTCCGGCGGCTTGTTTCCATAACGCAACAAGGGCTGGTGATGGAGCTAATTCAGCGTAAAAATTGATGGAAACAACATTACAATAACGTCCGGCAGCTTTCAAAATACCCTGATTTTTCAGAGCATATTTATGCAAGCGTGAGCCAAGATAAAGATGATTGGAGTCGTATTTATGGAAAGCGGCGGCCAAGCAGCTATAATAACGATCATAGACCAATTCTAAAAATGCCTGACGGTCTGAGTCGGTAACATCTGACGGAGTGGCATTTTTGCCTTTGCGCTCATGAAGGAATTTTAAGGCAGCCTGATAACTAAAAAACATAGCTGGGTTATTTGTGCCAGCATTCAGTGTGTCATCAAGTGTTTTAGGAGAATTGGGCAATTCGTTATCGCTGAACCAACCAATGAGCCAAGGATCCTTTCGTGTAATAAATGTTTTTTTTTGCACTTGATCATTAACAAAATCAGGCCAGTCAGGGTTAAATACCGGGAGGCATTCGGGAATCCATGCCTTTGGGTTTTTAGCCTCGTCTTTAGGATAACGTGGGTTCCAATATCCGTGTTGTCTCCCATAGTTTGGAATTATTTGCAAGGTGCTCATATAGGCAGGACGTCCCGGAATATGCGTAAAAATTTCTCCTGTATCAGTATCGGATACAGATTTTCCATCGGAACTAATTGAGCGAATGGCAAACGAAGACATTTCGGTTGCAGTTTTGGTAATCCAATTGGTGAAGCCGCCAAATCGTCGCGTTATGTCATCTGATATTTTGTCGTTGCCAAGGATATTTTGACCCACATTACAAACCCCAGGCAAAATTGCTGGATGACCTTCTGGGTCAATAAACCACCAACGATTTGCCAATTTTGATACACGAAAAAAACCGGTCGCCGTGCAGTCAATGTCCTTGCGTCCGCCATACTTATCTAATGGCAATGAAGTGTTTGTTTGGTAATTGGGCAATCCGGCAATGGTTTGAATGTCAAAAGTCGTCCATGTGCTAATTTGCGGCCAGGTTCCATATTTAGAAACCATGTATGCCTCAATATGGTTTGTAGAATGAATCTGATGATAATCGCTTTCAGAAGTTTTCGAAATAAAAGGCAAAGGAGCGGCCGAAGTGACACAAGCTGGGCAAGCTGTTAATAATAGCGATAAAGCTTGTCTTAAAAAAGATATCATCTGGATGGGTTTAAAGCGCACGACATCTTTCATGTTGTTATCCAGTTGTGGAATTACATTTTCTAAAAACAGACATAGTTATTAAAAAATGGAAACCAAACTTGCCTGTATCACATTTGTTGCAAGCTAATTACGAATCACGCGATAAAAACGTTGCCCAGCAAAAACATGCGTTTCCGTATAACTTGTAGTAGTTCCGCCAGACGTTATATCTGATACTATGGTTGACCATGTTGGTTCAGAGAGAGTATCTGTTGCTTCCACGGAGTAACTTGCGTTGGAATCTGAAGTCCATGTTAATGTAACATTACCCGTAAGCGGATTGCAGTTGATGTCAGTGATGCGAGGAACTGACGGTTGTGATACTATAAAAGCAATATCATCAATTGTGGGGTACAATGCCGCAGGAGTTCCATCCAACAATGTCAAATTGATGGTGATGTTAGTGATGCTATGCCCTAACGGTGCTTGAAATCCAAACCATGTGTCCTCGTCGCTGGGAATATTATCGCTGTTAATGATGCTGGATTCAACCAGCGTATCACCGTTTTCAAAAGTTGCCATAGCGGTAACTGTGACGAAAGGCAAACTGGCCAGATTTCTTTCAATCAATCCGAAACCAAATGCGCTCAATTTGGCTTGAGAATTATCCAACTCCAAATTAAATACCAGATTAGAACCGCCACCGCCGAAGAAGAGCTGATTGGTGCCTGATAATGGAATGCGGCCATCGCTATAATTCGGTCCGCCAGTGTTGCCATAATTGCCTGAGATAATCAGGTGATCGTCATTTATGCCATATGCTTCATAAAATGGAATGGAAGGAAGAACTGATCGAGCTTCAAAGTTCTCCACGCCACCCACCCCCATGGCAAAGGCATTTGAAATAGAGGTGCGAAATGTATCAAGCGACAATACAAGTGAACTGTCATCGCCTAAGCCACTTCCAGATACAAAACTCGCATTTTTATCAATATCATTCTCATTTGTACTGGTTGCAGGAGGGTCAATGATTCCGACCAATGTATTGACGACATCAATCGAAATGGATTGGGTTTGACTAGCGTTATCGTTGACAGCGACAAGTGAATAAACATTTGTTGCGGCTGTACTTGAGACAGGCAAAGTCAGGCTGCCGATACCGTTGGTTGGGTTGGTATTGGTCAAAACATTAATACCGCCTGGATTCAAAGTGAGACTTGTTAGGTTTGTTGTCACGATCCAATTGAATGTAATTGGTTCCTTGGGGACGACTGTGGTCTTGTTCGCCACATATTCCAATATACTAGGAAAATTGTTGTGTCCGCCATTGTTTATAGCAAATGCTAAATCGTCGAAAGCAGGGAACAATGCCGGGGTAGAACCATCGCTCAGAGGTATCGTGTTGGCAGTGATTGTCAAATTTGTGATTGAGCGGCCAGCGGGTGCGTTAAAACCAAAAAATGTGTCTTCGTCACTGGAAATATCGTCAGTGTTAATCATATTCGTAGCAATAATAGTATCGCCATTATCAAGGACTGCCGATCCAGTCACAAGTGCGGTAACGCGTTCAGTTGTATTGTTAGTTGTTGTGGTAGTGCGATTTCGTTCGATAACTCCGATAGCGACTTGAGTGATTTTATCATTTGGATTGGCGGGAGTGAAATTGAAAATGAGGTTAACTCCGTCTGCTGAAGTAAGTAAGACAGAGCCGGAAATAGGAATGCGCCCGTCACTTTCAGCTGTCGATGTATTACCATATTGACCTGTAATCATCAGCAGGGAATCATTAGTGCCATAAGCGATATAAAAGGGCTGCCCTGAAGTAACTGGGCGAGTTTCAAAATTTTCAACCCCGCCTTGTCCGGCGAGGTAGGAATTGGCAAAAAATTGTCGCGCCGCCGCCTCGTTCATAATTAAAGTAGAACTGTCACCTGAACCAGTGCCGGCGAAAAAAGCTGCGTCTTGATCGAGGTCGTTGGCATCCCATTTTGGATCGTAGATAGGCGACAACGTGCGTACTACCGCCACAGAAGCTGTCGCCGAGCTTGCCCCATATGCGTTGGTTGCGCCCAATGTGAATATGTTTGTGCCAATAGTATTCCAGTTGGTAATTAGAGTTCCAGCACCATTAGTGGTAAATGGCAACATATCTATATTGCCAGGATTCAAAATTAGCGAAGTCGGATTGCCTGCCGTTGTCCAGGATAAGGTAAATGGTTCTTTGCTGACGACTGTTGTTTTGTCTGCCTTAAATGAAAGAATAGAAGCCGGAGACATTGAACTGCCTCCACCATTCATGATGAAGGCCAAATCATCCAGCGTGTTAAACTGATTTTGTGAAGTAGTAATATTTAGTCCAGTAATAGAGCGGTTTGTCGGCGTTATGAATCCAAAAAAAATGTCCTCATCGCTATTAACCGAATCAGTATTATTAGTGCCTACCGCAGTGATGGTATCACCGTTGTCCAGTGTAACCGTTGTCGTAACAACATTGGTGTGAGGTGTGGTATTCCGCTCAATCCAAACAAAGCCGATTCCAGTAATCAAATGATTCGGATTACTTGAGACAAAACTGAAATTCATGCCTGTTCCAGAACTACTAAGCAATTGATTGGTGCCAGAAATAGGTGTTCTTCCTCCGCTCTGCGTACCTCCAGTTCCACCAAAACTGCCGGGTGACACAGTTAAGGTATCTGTTCCATAAGGAACTGTAAACGCACTATTTGCGATGATTGTGCGGCCTTCAAAGTTTTCCACACCTCCCAAATTGTTGGCGAACGCAGTACCCACATCTTCTTGAAAAGTTGTTATGCTGACAATCGAGGAAGAAGCGTTGTTTCCCCAATTGCCGCTACTGGAACTAAAAGTGGCAATTGGAATGTCAACATCGTTAGCCGACGGCGGGTCAATTATTCCTACAGTATCGCCATTTGCATTTACTAACGATAGAGACAATTCCGAGACGACCATGACGACGATAGTGACAGCACATTTTAGATTTAAGTTGACGTAATTCATATGCTATTGATTCTGGTTTGTTGTTTAAATTTGCAGATCCAAATAAAATTCACGGTTTAAGTTGGCCAAGAACACCTATAAACTGGATAGTGTTATTGCCAGGGCCACTTCCGCTCCATAGTGACGGATTAAATGCCGCCGAAGTCATGCTAAAAGTCACGTGTGAGTCACCCCAGAGAGCATTCACGCCGGGGGCATTGTTGCCAGTAAGATGAGATAGAGTATCACGGGTTTGGATAAGATCTGTCATTATCGCATGATCAGTACTAAGTTGTATGCTTTTCTTGGCTAATTGGAATAGGTTTGAATTTACGATGGTGCCATTGATAGTCACCAGTATTGCAGACTGAGGATAATAATTATATGAAGAACGAAGGTAGTCGGACGTATTGGGATTGCTTGGAGCCATCGGCCATGGCACTGATGCGCTTTCATACGTGTCATATAGGGCAAAGTTGACGCTGGGACTAGCACTCGGGCAATAATAAGTCTTACCCGCAGTAATTATTTTTGTAGAATAGAGAAAACCGTGATTGATGGGATTGCTGAAATTCGCAGGAGTTCCTGGCGCGCCAGGGCCAGGGGGTTGATCAATCAAAAGATATGATTGCCACGGCTGAGAACTGCCCTGGCCTGTAAATTTTGCAGTTGGCAAGGCATCAGAGTTATCGCTTGCATACATTAGCAGGCCCATACCCATTTGTTTCATGTTGTTAGCGCAAGCAGTTCGTTTTGCTCTTTCTTTTGCGCTAGACAGGGCAGGTAACAGCATCGCTGCCAAAATTGCTATGATTGCTATGACGACAAGCAGTTCAATTAGGGTAAAGCCATCATTTGATTTAGATGAATGCTGCATGATAGTATTGATGTTCAACCTAGCACATGGGTTTGTTGAAGACACAGTAACTCCGCTTGCCGTATTTCAGCAACGGGTTGTATTTGCAAATGAGATTGAAAAAAGTGCACTCATGCGGATTTTTGTTCCAAATAACAAGTTGAAATTCAAAGCAGTTATAATTGGCAAAACATTTGCAGATGTTTTAGGCCAGGCAGCTTAATGAAAGCAGGATGACAGACAGTAATTAAACCTCTTGTGCGGATTATCTTTTTGTTGTAATGATGCAGCCCACCAATTTTATGTCGGCATCTTGAATCACGTCGGGCTTTTCAACCTGATTGAAGACAGAATCGTAAATCCGCACGCCGCTGATTTCAGCGCTGGGAAATCCGCGTACGTTCAACACGCGTGGCGTGTGCGCGACACTGATATTTTCCATCACAACATTTTTTGCGACCGGTTTGAAAACACCTTTCGCGCCTTCTTCGTAAAGAAAATCAATTTTTAAAATCGAGTTTTTTACCACACCGACCTTCACATTGCGCATGAAAATGTTTTGTAAAACACCACCGCGCATCGCATTAGATTTCAACAGCAGGGCACACGTCAGGTTCGGGCTGCTCATTTCACAGTTTTCCACAAATACATTGCTGCAACTGCCGGAAATCTCGCTGCCAATCGTTACGCCGCCATAACCGTCGCGCATTGTACAATCGCGGATGATTAAATTTTGCGAAGGGACGCCGATACGTCGGCCATCAGCATTGCGACCGGATTTGATGGCGATGCAATCGTCGCCGGTGTCGAACAGGCATTTTTCGATCAGCACGTCATTACAACTTTCAGGGTCGCAGCCATCATTGTTCGCACCGCGTGAAACGATGTCCACGCCACGCACGGTGATGTTGGTGCAAAGTAACGGATGGATTTCCCACATCGGCGAGCGGCGGATATGAATGCCTTCAATCAAAATGTTCTGGCATCGGTTGAATTGAATGAAATTCGGTCTTAGGTTGTCGCTTTCGCCAAGTTGTCTTTGTTCCACCGGCATGTTGTCTTCAGCCATTTTTGCCAATCTTTCGCGCGCGGCAGTTTTTTTCCACGCGAGCCAATTGGAATTGTCCGCCTGCCCATCCAAAATTCCACTGCCGGTCACAGCGATATTTCTCTGGCCAAGCGCGTAAATCAGCGGCGAGTAATTGTAACACTCCGTGCCTTCAAAACGGGTGAAGACAACAGGCAAATACGCTTTGGGATTGCTGCTGAATTTTAGGATGGAATTCATCACGGCCAAATGTAAATCCACATTGCTTTTCAAATGAATTGCGCCAGTAAAAAATTCGCCGGCAGGAATCACCACATGCCCGCCGCCAGCGGCGGCACAGGCGTCAATGGCTTTGGCAATCGCCGCCGTGCAATCCGTTTTGCCGTCGCCGATTGCGCCGAAATCCGTAATCACAAAATCGCGCGCAGGAAATTTCGGCGCGACAATCCGTTTCAGAATTTTTGGCATTTGTTTCCATTCCGGCTGGTCGGCACGCAACGCGGGAACGGCAAAGGTGATAGCCCATGCGAGCAATAGAATTTTTTTCACGATGCGTTTTTTCTTCAAAATCTCATTGGCTGACTTGAACCCGATAAAAGTGCGAACCGACATTGCCCGCGTCAGGGTCGCTCCAAATGAATGGCGTTGTTGCCGAATGATTGGTAAAGACATTTTCCCAATCCGTCAAGTTCGTGGACTTTTGCACGATATAATCCCGCCCGAAATCGCCGCGAACGATCAGACTGAATTATGTTTGATTTTCTGCATTTTACCATCCAACGCCGGCTTGTCTGCACTGTTTTATTGCAAACGTATTTGAAAATTGAGCACTGTTTTCATCCAAAGCAAAGTGATTAGTGATTGTTATATTTGTCCTTGCCATCCTCCGTCATTTTGCCTACCTTTCACCCTGCCTGAACGCCGCGTGTGCGGATGTTCATTGAGGCTGAGAAAAAACCGTTAACCAATAACCTAACCCTTAACCTCCGTTGCCACGGCAGCGTTCGTTAGTTAGGCAATGGAGCCTTCAAGTTCCTTTCGGAACGTAAAGCTCCCGCAATTCAATACAGTCAAGTTATGCTCACAATGGAAGAAGCCTTGAAGCAGAGCGGCAAATCGCTCGTCGCGCAGGGCGAAATCGTCAAAGGAACCATCATCGAAGTCCGCCCCAAAGAAGTTTTGGTGGACATCGGCTACAAAAGCGAAGGGGTCATTCCCGCCAATGAATTTCAGGATATCAACGCCGTGAAAATCGGCGATGAAATTGATGTACTCATTGAGAAACTCGAAAACAAAGAAGGTACTGTTGTCCTCTCGCATGAAAAGGCGGAATTCAAAAAGAATTGGGACAAGATTCTGACGATTTGCAATGAAGGCGGTCGCGTCACCGGCAAAGTGAAATCGGTCGTCAAAGGCGGATTGGTCGTGAACGTCGGCGTTGAGGCGTTTTTGCCGGCGTCGCAGATTGACGTGACGACGCCGAAGAATCTGGCGGGTTTCGTCGGCAATTCTTACGAATTCAAGGTCGTCAAAATCAATCAGGAGCGACAGAACATCGTGTTGTCTCGCCGCGAATTGATTGAGGCCGAGCGTAACGAGAAGCGCGCGGCGTTGCTCGGCGAAATGACGCCCGGCGACATCCGCAAAGGCACGGTCAAGAATATCACGGATTTCGGCGCGTTCATTGATTTGAACGGCATTGACGGCTTGTTGCATATCACGGACATGAGTTGGGGGCGCATCACGCATCCTTCAGAAATCTTGAAAGTGGGTCAGGAAATTGACGTCGTCGTGCTCGATGTGAACAAGGAAAAAGAGCGCGTCAGCCTCGGCCTCAAACAGAAAATGGCCAATCCGTGGGACAATATCGAAAGCAAATTCCCGGTTGGCGCAAAAGTCAAAGGCAAGGTCGTCAGCCTCGTGCCTTACGGCGCGTTTGTGCAACTTGAACCCGGCGTGGAAGGTCTCGTTCACGTCACGGAATTGTCGTGGACAAAACGCATCGCCAAACCGAGCGATGTTTTGAAACAGGATCAGGAAATTGAAGCGGTCGTTCTCGGCATCAATCGCGAGGAACAAAAAATTTCTCTTGGCATCCGTCAATTGGAATCCAATCCGTGGGACAACGCGGCGGACAAATACAAAGTCGGCGAGCGCGTCAAAGGCAAGGTGCGCAACCTCACCAGCTACGGCGCGTTTGTTGAACTCGAAGAAGGCATTGACGGCATGATTCACGTTTCCGACATGAGTTGGACGCGCAAAATCAATCATCCGAGCGAAGTCCTCAAGAAAGGTGACGAAATCGAAGCCACCGTGCTTGAAGTGGATCGCCCGAACCAGCGCATCGCGCTCGGCGTCAAACAACTCGGCCAAGACCCGTGGGAAAACATCGAGAAACTCTACAAAGTCGGCGACCTCGTCACCGGCAAGGTCACGAAACTCGCCAGCTTTGGCGCGTTCGTCGGCCTGCAACACGACATTGACGGTCTCGTGCATATTTCGCAAATCAGCGAAGAGCGCGTGGATAAAATCAAGAACGTGCTCAAGGTCGGTCAGGACGTTTCCGCGCGCGTGGTGAAGATTGACAAAGGCGAACGCCGCATCGGTCTTTCCATCAAAGCTGCCAGCTACACCGACGAGCAATTGAAGGAAGAACAGAAATTGCTCGATTCATTGAAACCCGGCGAAGATTTGGTCGCGCTGCAGCACGCGTTTGACGCCGCCGATGAAGCGGTCAAAGCGGAATAATTCCCGGCGCAAAATTCAAAAGGCGAACTGGAAACAGTTCGCCTTTTTTGTTTTGAAACTCTGGAGCCAACGACTGGACTTGAACCAGCGACCCGCGCTTTACGAAAGCGCTGCTCTACCAGCTGAGCTACGTTGGCACGAAAGCGACGATACATTGCCCGTCCGCGCGTAAATCGTCAAGTTGCGTTTTGCGGTCGCAAGATTTTATTTGCCCAAACCACGATGCCGGTAATGCAAAATGGAGAAATCCGGCTGGTCGCGGATGGTTTGCGTCAATTCAAATTTGTCTTCGAATTTTGGGAAAAACGCATCGCCATTTTCCACTTCACGTTTTACCAATGTCAGAAAAAGATCGGAACATTGCGGCAACGCCTGCTCATAAATCTGCGAACCACCGCAGATAAAAATGTCGTTCGGAAATTCTTCGGGATTCAATTTGTCCAACGATTTGAAAATGAAAATCTCCGTCTCCTGTTTTTCGCCCAGCTTTGAGAAATGAAATTGATATGCGCGTTTCAAATGCTGGCCGCCGCGCCACTCGTGATATTGCCCGAAAATTTCGGGATGCTGTTTGATGAGCCGCTGCGGATGCCGCGTGAGAATCATATTTTTGCGATTGGGCAGGGGACGCCCCAAACTCTCGAAAGTTTTTCGTCCCATCACGATCATATTTCCCACCGTCACCTGTTTGAACCACTTGAAATCCTCCGGCAAATGCCACGGAATTTTTCCGTCCGCGCCAATCACGCGGTTCAGCGACATCGCAGCGATGGCTTTGAAGTGTTTCACGGCTTTCGCGGCTCGGTTACGACAGCGTTAGTTTGTTGATTGTGCTCTTTTTGTTCTTTAATACGAATACCGGCCCAGCATTCTAAAACAACCATCAACAATGATACTATCAAGGCAACGGCTCCAAATATTCGATAAGGGTGAGAACCAAAAATCAACGGAACAAGGGCAATACAGGCGAGGCCAATATAAAGAGGTAAATCATGAGGCGGAACTGAAAGCAAAAAAAGAAATAGCATGAAACAGATTATCCAAACGAGCGTCGCAATTCTTACAATTGATTGTTTCATTTGATTACACCGCAATCGGCGCTTTGATGGCCGGATGCGGATCATAATTTAGCAATTCAAAATCCTCGAACTTGAAAGCGTCAATTTTTTTTACCGTCGGATTCAATTTCATCTGCGGCAACGGACGCGGCTCGCGCGACAACTGCAATTTCGCCTGTTCGACGTGGTTTTTGTAAAGATGCAAATCGCCGAACGTGTGGACAAATTCGCCCGGCTTCAAATCGCAAACCTGCGCGACCATCAACGTCAGCAGCGCGTAGCTGGCGATGTTGAACGGCACGCCGAGAAAAATATCCGCACTGCGCTGATAAAGCTGGCAGCTTAATTCGCCGTCCTGCACGTAAAATTGAAACAGTGCGTGACACGGCGCGAGCGCCATTTTGTCAATTTCGCCCGCGTTCCACGCGCTGACGATGTGCCGCCGCGAATCGGGATTTTTTTTGATTTGCGCGATGACCGAATCAATTTGATTCACGCTGCGGCCATCGGACGTTTTCCAATCGCACCATTGCACGCCATAGACGCGACCGAGATTGCCGTCCTTGTCCGCCCATTCGTCCCAAATCGTCACGCCGTGTTCGTTGAGCCATTTCACGTTCGTATCGCCGCGCAAAAACCAAAGCAATTCGTAGATAATGGATTTGAGATGCAATTTTTTCGTGGTGAGCAGCGGAAAATTCCGGCGCAAATCAAACCGCGTTTGTGCGCCGAACACGGAAAACGTGCCCGTGCCCGTGCGGTCGGACTTGAACTTTCCGTTTTCCAAAACGTGCCGCAGCAAATCAAGATACTGAATCATCGCGGGAAAAATTTAACCACGAAAGACACGAAAGACACGAAAAGAAATTCACTCAATAAAAAAGACAAAAAAACTAGGATGACTTTTTAATCCATCCATCTTTCGGTGCATTGATGCCAAGTTTTTTTGCGAAATCAGGATTGATCCAAACGGATTTCACTTGCTTGGGGTCAAGATTAACAGGTTCTGGCTCTTCACAATGAGGAATGAATTGTGACACGTTAGCTGCCAATCGTATCAATTCATCTGTTTCATGATTCCAAAAGCAAACCGCCCCGTTCTCAATGATTGTAAAATAATTTCCACTGCCATCTTCTGCGAAAGCTTCAAAGACGCGTTTGTCCAAAGTCATGAACTGAATTTGAGATGGTAGAAGTCGGATAATTCCAAAAGATTCTTTTGTTTCCGGATGAACAAAGACTTTTCCTTTAATCGCCTCAAATTGTGTATTCACATTCATAACATTATTTCGTTCACCAATTTCTGTCCAACCCAAATTCAATTCATGAAAATTCGTGAAATTCGTGTCAAAAATTGCCAGACTTTCGGCAATGCGAATTCTCGCCCTTGACCACGGAACCCGGCGCATCGGCGTTGCGGTGAGCGATGAAACCAAAACCATCGCGCAGCCGCTGGAATATATTCCCGCCGAGCCGTTCGCGGATTTTTTGGCGCGGCTCAAAAAAATTCTCGCGGAAAAGGAAATTGATTTAATCCTTCTCGGTTTGCCGCGCAACATGGACGGTAGTTACGGTCCGGCGGCGCAAAAAGTTCAGGCGTTCGCCGACGAATTGAAAAAAGAAATTTCTGTTCCCATCAAATTTTGGGACGAGCGCTTGACGAGTTCGATGGCGAACCGGATTTTGATTCAAGGCAACGTCCGCCGCGACAAGCGCAAAGAAAAAGTGGACAAAATGGCCGCGGCGATTTTGTTGCAAAGTTATCTCGACGTGATTTAACCACGGAGACACCAAGTTTATGAGGCAAATTTGCCCGACGTTTTTCTTTGTGACTTCGTGTCTTGGTGGTAAATGAAAAATGTGAAATTCAAATTGGTCATCGCTTACGACGGCGCGAATTACGAAGGCTGGCAGGCGCAGAAAATCGGCACGGGCGTCCAGCAAATCGTCGAATCCGCGCTGGCGAAATTGTTTCCGAGCGCGCCGCGCTTGCACAGTTCCAGCCGCACGGACACGGGCGTTCACGCGCTTGGCATGGTCGCGCATTTTGAAATTCCGGCTGACGAATTCAAAATGCCAATCCGCAAACTGGCGATTGCCGTCAACGCGCATTTGCCGGAAGACGTTCGGATTTTTGCGGCGGCGCGAACGGCGGAGAAATTTCACGCGCGCTTTGACGCGAGCGGGAAACAGTATCGCTATTTTGTCTGGAATCATACGGCGATGAATCCGCTGCTGCGAAATTCGGCGTGGCATGTTCCGCGCAAATTGGATTTGAAAGCGATACGCGCGGCGGCAAAATTGTTCATCGGCAAGCACGATTTTCAATCGTTTGCCGCCAATCCGGGTTACAAAAAAGAGTCCACCGTGCGCACGCTTACGCGCTGCGACGTAAAAAAATCCGGCGCGCAATTTCAATTTGTCATCGAAGGCGACGGATTTCTTTACAAAATGTGTCGCGGTATCGTCGGCACGCTGGTGCAAATCGGGCTCGGCAAGTTTCCGCCGGACGAAATCAAAATCATGTTGGTGCAACGCGACCGGCGCGTCGCGGGCATGACCGCGCCCGCGCACGGACTGGTGCTTTGGAAAGTTTTTTATGAACGTCGTTCTCGTTGAACCGGAAATTCCGCCGAACACGGGCAACGTGGCGCGGCTGTGCGCGGCGACGAAATCCGTTTTGCATCTCATCGAACCGTTCGGTTTCAAATTGGACGACGCGCAGTTGAAACGCGCGGGCATGGATTACTGGCAACAAGTAAAATGGCATCGCTGGAAAAACTGGAATGAATTTGCCGAAAAAATTCCGGCGGGCGCAAATTTGTGGTTCATCGAATCCGGCGGCCCGAAAATTTACAGCCACGCCAAATTTGCGCCGGACGATTTTTTGATTTTTGGGCGCGAAACAGCGGGCTTGCCCAAAAAGTTACTCGAAAAAAATCGTGAAAATTGGCTGCGCATTCCGATGTTCAACGCGGAATCGCGTTCGTTGAATTTATCAAATTGCGTTGCGCTGGTTTTGTTCGAGGCGTTGCGGCAACAAGGGTTTGCCGGTGAGATTTGAAGTTTGTCAATGTGGCGGAAACTGCTAGAGTTTCGCTTCGGCGGGCGCTTGGCACAGCGGTTAGCGCGACTCGTTTACACCGAGTAGGTCGGGGGTTCGAATCCCTCAGCGCCCACCATCATTTATATTTTTTGTATCAATGCTTCCGCCGCGAAGCGAACTTTTGGCAGCTTCGCGTATTTATCTTCCGATGAACGATAACCGAGCGCGCAACACACGACCGAGGCGTAGCCGCTATCTTTCAAATGAAGCAAACGGTCGTATTCGGCGGGAACAAATCCTTCGATGGGGCAGGTATCAATGCCTAGGACGGCGGCGGACGTCATCAAGTTTCCCAACGCGATATAAGTCTGCCGCGTTGCCCATTCGTGCGCGATTTTTCCGCGCGCGCCATTGACGACATCGCCCACCATTATGTCGCGATAGCCGTTGAGTGTTTCCACGGGAACGTTTCGGACTTCGCTGATGCGCCTGATGAGTTTGTCCACATCGGATTCAGTTATCTTGGTGCGCGCCGTGAAAACGACATAATGCGACGCGTCCACGACCTGCCGCTGATTCCATGTGTGCGGCAGCAATGCCGCACGCCGGGCAGGATCGTTGATGACGAGAAACTTATACGGTTGCAGTCCAAAGGAAGTTGGCGTGAGCACGAGTGCGCGCTCCAGAGTTTGCCAAGCATCGGCGGGAATTTTTTTTGCCAAGTCGAAAAATTTTGTCGCGTAGCGCCATTCAAGCGCGTTCAATAATTTTTTTGTGTCCATTTTTCCGACTGACAATGCCATTTAACACCGGGAATGTAAATTTTACTTTAGACCGTAATCCGATGGCTTCAATCAACCGCCGCTTTTATATTTCCCGCAAATGCGGTAAATTCAGTGTGTGAATCCGAATGAATTAAGCGTGCGCCGCGCCATAGTGGACGATTTGGACGCGCTGAAAAAAATCTGGACGGCCATGCGTCTGCCGTCGGACGAACTCGAAAAACGGCTCACTGAATTTCAAGTGGCGGAAAATTCCGACGGCCAGATCGTCGGTACGATTGGAATTCAAATCGCGTGCCAACACGTTTTATTGCACAGCGAAGGTTACGCCGACTTTTCCCTCGCCGACGCCGCACGCAATTTGTTTTGGCAACGTATCCAAACGCTTGCCGCCAATCACGGCGTTTTCCGGTTATGGACGCAGGAACGCTCGCCGTTTTGGAAAAGTTTTGGATTTCAACCGGCTGCGTCCGAAATCCTCGCGCGTCTGCCGGAACAATGGAAAAATGAATTTGACGGCGGCTGGCTGACTGTTCAACTCAAGGACGAGGAAAAAATCAACGCCGCGCTGGAAAATCAATTCGCCGGTTTCATGGCTTCCGAAAAACAGCAGACCGCGCGCGTTTTGGAGCAGGCTAAAACATTCAAAACCATCATCACGGTCATTGGCTTTGCCATCGGGATTTTCTGTTTCGCGCTGGCGGTTTATCTGCTGATTCGCCGCTTGCCGTTTTCACAAACTCCCTGACGGCAGCGAAAATTCATCCGCGTGATACGAGCTGCGTACCATCGGCCCGCTCGCGACGTGGACAAAACCCATTTCTTCGGCAACCGTTTTGTATTCCGCAAATTTTTCCGGGCGAACAAATTCAACGACGGGCAGATGTTTCAACGTCGGCTGCAAATACTGGCCGAGCGTGAGGATGTCGCAGTTCGACTCGCGCAAATCATGCATCGCCTGAAATAATTCTTCTTCCGTTTCGCCGAGGCCGAGCATGATTCCCGATTTCGTATAAATCGTGTCGCCGCGCTTGGCTTTCACTTTTTTCAATACGCTCAAACTGCGGTCATAAGTCGCGCGATGCCGCACGCTCGGCGTCAAACGCCGAACTGTTTCCAAATTGTGATTGTAAATGTGCGGATTCGCTTTCAGCACCGTTTCAATGCAGCCGTCGTTGTCGAGAAAATCAGGAACCAAGACTTCGATAACGATTCCCGGATTCAATTCGCGCACTTTTTCAATCGTCTGGCGGAAATGTTCCGCGCCGCCATCCTTCAAATCATCGCGCGCGACGGCGGTGATGACGACATGTTTCAAGCGCATCCGCCGCGTCGCCTCGGCCACGCGCGCCGGTTCATCGGCTTCGAGCGCGAGCGGTTTCATCGTGCTGACCGCGCAAAAGCCGCACGCACGTGTGCAACGGTCGCCCGCAATCATAAATGTTGCCGTGCCTTTGCTCCAGCATTCCCAATGGTTCGGGCACTTCGCGCTTTCGCAGACCGTGTGCAGCTTGAGTTCATCCAGCAGCGAGCGCGTGCGCGAAAACGTGTCCGAAGTCGGTAGCGTGATACGCAACCATTCCGGCAGACGCGGTCGCGGTTTCAATTCAGTCGTCGTCATTCCAAGAAATTTTGACACGAATTTCACGAATTAACACTAATTGTTTTTAATTCGTGAAAATTAGTGTAATTCGTGTCTAAAGCGTTTTCCAAAACTTTTCCAATTCTTCCGGCCCGAAATCCGCCAGAATTTTTCCGTCCACTTCGATCACCGGCGCGAACGTCTGGCCGGAAAGTTTCACCATTTCGTCCATCGCCTTTACGTCGGCGATGACATCGAGCGTTTCGTATTGGATGCCGCGTTCGTCCAGCCAGCGCATCGCTTTGTGACACCATGGACAATACGGTTTGATGAAGAGGCGGATTTTCATTTGTAGCGTTCTCCAAAAATCAGATAGGAACTTGAGATGCTTTATCGTAATGCTCAATTACGAGTTCCTTTCTTCCACGAGCGCGGAGGAACGCTATGAGCGGCGGTAGTATTTCCAACCAACGCATCTCTGCTTTTTTTCTATAAATTTTAAGTGTGCCCAACTCATCCGTTTCAATGCTACCCTTTATTCTCATATCAATAACTTCAGCAATTCTCAACTTGCCGTCCATGTCATGTTGCCAAAGTTTGAGATAACAAAAACCATGTGGCCGCGTATCTATATCGCCACTCAATCCTCGCACTTTGAATCGTTTTCCTAAACGATGAATTTTATTTTCAGTTGAAAATTTGTAGCTGTAATCGTAGCAAAATAAATTTTCATTTTTCTGAATGGCATCAAGCAAACACATCGAAGCGTTCAAAAAATGAAGTTGATCGCGTCTGACTTGAGTTCCGGGACGCAAGCCGCCGACATGGGGATTTTCATAGACTCCAAATACATGAATAAAATGCTGCCCTACATCAAAAAGCGGTTCATGTAACAAACCCCAGTCGCGATTTGTAATGTCAATTCTATAACTTTCATTGCTATCCCGAATTATGGAAGAAGAAAGCGACATAAAAAATTTCACCCGCCAATCTGCTTTTTGTAATCGTCCGCCGAAAGAAGCGAATCGAGTTCCGCCGCGTTGCTCAATTTGATTTTGAAAAACCAACCGTCGGTGTCCGGCTTGCTGTTCACGAGCGCGGGATTGTCCACGACGGATTTGTTCGTCTCGATGATTTCGCCGCTGACGGGCGGGTAGATGTCGCTCGCGGTCTTGACAGATTCCACCACGGCACACGCTTCGCCAGCCTTGACCTTGCGGCCGACGGCGGGCAGTTCGACGAACACGATGTCGGTCAATTCGGCCTGCGCGTGGTCGGTGATGCCGACGGTCGCGGTGTCGCCGCTGACGCGCACCCATTCGTGTGATTTGGCGTATTTCAAATCGGAAGGAACATTGCTCATAAATTTCGGCACATTTCAACAGCAAGTGATGAAAACGCAAAGAAAAATTTAGACACGAATCACACCAATTTGCGCGGACAAAATCAACGAGACCGATCAGCATCATTTCATTTTTGGCTTAAAATCAAAACAGGCCAGATTCATGTTGCCTTCGGTGAGGATGTGAACCGTCAAAACGCTCACGCCTTTGGGCAATTTCACTTCGGCGATGTTTGTCATGAGATTCCAATGATGCCATTGCCGCCACGCTATGGGATCATTTTGGTCAAATGTGGAAATGATATTGATCGGCGCGGTCAGCGGTTTGCCGTTTCGATCCAGCGAAATCGTTCCGCCGCGATTCGACGTGTATAAAAGGTCAACGGAATAAACGCCGGCGCGCTCAGCTTCAACCGTGAGATTGAACCATTCGCCGGGCACGGTCCAGCCGACGTAAAGCTGATTTTCCGGCGGTCGCACCAAATCGTAGGGATTATTGTCAATCGGAACAGCACTGTGAAATTTCGTGTAAGATGTGTCCACGCCTTCGTTCATACGAAATTCATTGAGATAAGTGCCGTCCGCAGGATTCAATTTGCCGCTGCCGTTGTTGGCGGAATCTGAATCGTGATACGCGACGCCTTCGCCGCCAAAATCGTAATATGCGCATTGCACGCGACCGGGAATTTTTTGTGGTCCACCGTGATACACGCTGTCATGAAATGGTTTTCCCTGATAATTCTTCGTTTCCGTTGACGCGCAGCCACAAAACAGGAGAACGCCCAGAATCGCCAGCGCGAAAGTGAAAAATGGCATGGATTTCATGCGTCAATTCAATTTGAGAATGATTACGACGGCAACCAAATAAATCGGCCAAAGCCGAAATCACCCCTCTTGCGGGGGATTGAACCAAAAATGGATTTCGCGCATCATCCGATGACCCATGAAAAAAATTTCTCCACGTCCGCGTCGCGAAAAGATTATCGCCCTTTGGATTTTGACTTTTTGTGCGGCAACTGTTTTCGTTCGCGCCGCTTCATTTTATCCGCAACGATTGGATGATCCCAAAGCCGTTTATGTTTCACCTTCCGGCGGCGACGACACGGCAGTTTTACAAAAGGCGATTGACCGGGTTCAGGAAACGACGCATCAGGGAATTGTCTTTCTCGCGCCGGGAAATTATCAAATTACTGACACGATTTACATCTGGCCGGGAATCCGCGTGATCGGTTATGGCACGGAACGTCCGAAAATTATTTTGCCCGCGAACACGGCGGGATTCGGCGACGCATCACGTGAAAAACAAATATTCTTTTTTGCGGGAAGGCGTCCGCGAAATCCGCAGGCGCGGAATTCGATTCAGGACGCCAATCCGGGAACGTTTTATTCCGCGCTGGCCAATGTGGACATCAAGGTTGAAAGTGGCAATCCGGGCGCGGTCGGTGTCCGCGCACACTACGCCCAACATTGTTTTCTGGCACACATGGATTTCCAACTCGGCGATGCGCGCGCGGGAATTCACGAAGGTGGTAACGTCGTCGAAGATGTCCATTTTTTCGGCGGCGTTCACGCGATTGAAACGTCCAAGCCATCGCCCGGCTGGCAATTCACGCTGGTGGATTGTTCGTTTGAAAATCAGCGGCAGGCGGCGATTCTTGAACATGAGGCCGGTCTGACGTTGATCCGTCCGCATTTTCAAAATGTTCCATCGGCGGTGGAAATCGAAACGAATTGGGTGGACGAATTGTGGGTCAAAGACGCACGGCTCGAAAACATTTCTGCTCCGGCGTTCATTTTTGGCATGGAGAAAAGTTCGCGCAATCAAATCAACATGGAAGGCATCATTTGCAGCAACGTGCCGGTTTTCGTCGTACTGCGCGACAGCGGCAAAACCTTTTCCGCGCCCGCGAACATTTACACCATGAAAAGTTTTTCGCACGGACTTACGTTTGATGACATCGGTGCAGAACCAATGATTGAAACCCGTTTCGACGCCGCGCCGTTGGCAAAAATGCCGCCGCCGCTCACTTCCGATTTAATCCCATTGCCCGCCGCCAAAACCTGGGTCAATGTCCGTGATTTAGGTGCGAAAGGCGACGGCCAAACTGATGACACAGCCGCGCTGCAAAACGCGATTGCAAATCATCGCGCGATTTATCTTCCGTCCGGTTTTTACGTTGTGCATGACACGTTGAAATTGAAACCGGACACGGTTTTGATTGGCTTGCATCCGGGCGCGACACAAATCATTTTGCCGGACGGCACGGACGGTTATCAAGGTATTGGCGCGCCCAAAGCCTTGCTGGAAACACCGAAAGGCGGCAGCAATGTCGTCATCGGCATCGGACTTTACACGAGCGGAAACAATCCGCGCGCGGTCGCAGCGCTTTGGAAAGCCGGCGCGAATTCCATGATGAACGATGTCCGTTTTCTCGGTGGTCACGGCACGCCGTTGCCGGACGGTTCGCGCGAAAATCCTTACAACGAAAATCACACCGCCGACCCAAATCCCGACCGCCATTGGGACAGCCAATATCCAAGTTTGTGGGTCACCGATGGCGGCGGCGGAACATTCCTCGACATTTGGACGCCGTCCACATTTGCGCAGGCCGGCATGATGATTTCCGACACTGAAACCGAAGGACGCGCGTATCAAATTTCAAGCGAGCATCACGTTCGCAACGAGATTAAAGTGCAGAGCGCCGCGCACTGGAAATTTTACGCGTTGCAAACCGAGGAAGAACGCGGTGAAAGCGGCTTTTGCCTGCCGATTCAAATTGATTCATCACGCGACATTTGTTTCGCCAACTTTCACAGCTATCGCGTTATTAGTTCGTATCAACCATTTCCGTATGCCGTAAAAATTTCAAATTCTCATGACATCCGCTTCCGCAATTTCCACTGCGACAGCAACAGCAAAGTCAGTTTTGATTCGTCGGTTTATGATCAAACGCACAACACTGAAATCCGTGACCATGAATTTGCTTTGCTGGATATTTCCGGCAATCCGCCGCAACCAAAATCGTCTTCAACTTCTCCGGTTATGGCTGCCGGCGCGAAAGTGGAAAAATTGGCCGGCGGTTTCTTCAACATTTCCGGCGGCACGGTGGATGTACACGGCGATTTCTATTTTGTGGATTCGCATTGGCAACGGATTTATCGCTGGGATGCGACGACGCATCAACTGTTAAACGTCAACGATTATCCTTTGCAGCCGGTGAATCTGGCGGTGGATCAAGCCGGCAATTTATTGGTCATTTCCTATGCGGGCGACGGCACGGTTTATTCGTTGGCTCCGAATGGTGAAGTAACGCCACTGAAATCCCAATCCATTTCCAGTTTGTCCGGCAAAAATTTATATCTGCCCGTGAGCGACTGGCATGTGAATCGCGATTCGCTTTCGCATCCAACGGCTCAATTCATTTCGCCGGACGGCACGACCGTTCTGCCGGTCGGTGAAGATTTTCTCAATGGCGCGACCAGTTGGAGCGTCAAATCCAGCCCGCAAATCCGCGCGTTCGGTCTGCGCAAGGCCGTTCCTGGAAAACCATTCTATGTCACAGACGAATACGATTTGCGGACGTGGAAAACTGATGTCAACGCGGACGGCAGCCTGACAAATTTTCAATTGTTTGCCGAACGCGGCGGCGAAGGCGTCACTTCCGATTCGGCGGGCAATGTTTATATCGCCGATGGCCAGATTTATGTTTACGACCCGCAAGGCAAATGGATTGATACCATCGAAGTTCCCGACCGACCGCTGCAATTGATGTTTGGAGGTGCTGATGGAAAAACACTGTTCATCGCCGCCCGTTCATCGCTTTACTCCGTGCAAATGAAAAATGCGGGCGAGTGAGATTATTGGTCGTCCGATTGGCCGCTCAATTTCTTGGCCGCTTCCTGCTGCTTTTGCATTTGTTTCATGAGCCGGTCCTGCTGGCGCTGTTGCGTGTGATACACCTGGTCTTCTTCCGATTGACAGCCGGTCAAAAAATTCAAACAAGCGCTTGCGACAACAATTAAAAAGATGGATTTCATGATTTGTTTGTCCGGTAAACCGGCTTTGGCACAACCACGGCGGCAAAACATTTCCCGCGAATCTCAATTTCAATTTTTGTTTCCGCTTTCGCCAATTCCGGCGGAACATAACCCATGCCGATGCCGATGCCAAGCGAAGGACTCAATGTGCCGCTGGTGACTTCGCCAACTTTATTGCCACTTACGCAAATCGGATAATGCGGTCGCGGCGGCGCGCATTTGTCCGTCATTTTGAACGCGACCAATTTTTTTGAAACGCCATGGGCTTTTTGTTCCGCCAGCACGGCGCGACCATTGAATTCGCCTTTGTTGAACGAAACAAAGAATTCGAGACCAGCCTCAATCGGCGTCGTTTCTTCGTCCAATTCATGGCCGTAGAGCGGATAGCAGACTTCCGTGCGCAACGTGTCGCGCGCGCCGAGGCCGCACGGCTTGATGCCAAATGGTTTCCCGGCTTCCAGAATTTTTTGCCAGACATGGCGGATCGCTTCGTCGTTGCCGACAATCTCGAATCCATCTTCGCCGGTGTAGCCGGTGCGCGATACCAGCACGCAACCATGCTCAAAATGAAATCCGCCAATCTGATTTTTCTTTAAATCCGTCACGCAATTCACGCGCATGGCGGAAATGGACGCGCCGGGAATGCAATCGTTGATGAATTCCTTCACGCGCGGACCTTGCACGGCCACGGCGGAATAATTGTGCGAAGCGTCGGTTAAATTCATTTCGCCGCGGCGCGGAAATTTTTCCCATTGCGATTTCAGCCATGCAACATCGGTTTCCGCGCGCGACGCATTGATGATGAGCAGATAAACTTCGTCCGAAAGTTTGTAGGCGTATAAATCATCAATCACGCCACCGCGTTCGTTACACATCAAGGTGTATTGACCTTCGCCGGACGCGAGTTTGCGAATGTCATTTGTGAGAACGGAATTCAGAAATTGTTCCGCGCCCGCGCCGCTGACGGTGACTTCGCCCATGTGCGAGATGTCGAAAATTCCGGCGGCATTGCGCACGGCGAGATGTTCTTCGACGATGCTCGTGTATTGCACCGGCATTTCCCAGCCGCCGAAATCAATGAGCTTCGCGCCCAATTCTTGGTGCGCGGAGAAAAGCGCAGTTCGTTTTAACATGAAATTATTTTAGCTACAGATGAACACAGATAAAACTTTAGCCGCAAATTATCACAAGTAGATAAATCTGTGTTTCATCTGTGAAAATCTGTGGCTGAATTTAGCCCCACTTCTCCGTTTTCATCTGCTCTTTTGACACGCCTAAATCGTGAATGACCAGATGCTCGGCGAAATCCACGAGCGCGTTCGGACCACAGGCGTAAAAAACAGAATTGGGTAAATCGTTTCCGATTTCCTTCACCCATTCCGAAGTGATACGCCCGTTCTTGCCTGCCCAATTGTCTTCCGGCAGCGCGCGCGTGCAGGTGACGTGGAATTTGAAATGCGGATTTTCCTTCTCCAATTCGCGAAATTCCGTGTTGAAGATGATGTCCTTTGGCTGGCGTACGCTGTAAAGAATCGTGATTTTGGTTTCTAATTTCCGACGCGTTGCTTCGCGCACAAATCCGCGAAACGGTGTCACGCCCGAACCGCCCGCAATGCAAATCAAATGTTTGTTAGGTTCATAAACCGGTAGAAATTTTCCGACGGGCGGGATGATAAAAAATTTATCGCCAACTTTCGCCCAATCCACGATGCGCGTGCCCATTTTGCCGTCCCGCTTCACTGTCACTTCGTAAAAGCCGCGGTCGAGCGCGCAAGACGAAAGCGAGTAGGCGCGTTTGTAATTCGGTGTGTCGGGCCAATAGAGCGTGATAAACTGGCCGGTTTTGAATTCGGGATTGTGACCGTCCGGCCATTTGAGGCGGATGGTTTTGGTGTCGGGCAATTCCATCGTCGCCGCTTCGACGGGCATTTCAAGAATTTCTTTGGCCATAAAATTAAGTGTGTGGAAAAAGCTATTGCATTTTCAAAACGCCAGCAAGTTTTGTCGTATGAGAGGATGATAAGTTGAACGATTTGACGCACGAACGGTTTAATGCTATAGCAAAGTGCGAAATGAAACAGTTGGTTGCTATTTTGTTCAGTGTGTTGCTGGCGCAAATGCAAATTGCGCCTGCGTCAACGTTTCTGGTTTGTCAGAAGGCAGCGATGTTAAATTGTAGCACTGATTGTGGTCAAATGGACTGCTGCACTCCCAAGCCTGCAAACTCACAACCTGCGCCAGCCGTTCCGCAGTCAAACACACAAAATCATATTTCATTTCTGGCTCTGGCGGCGGTGATTTGGAATTTGCCGGAAAAACCCGCAAATTTTGTTTCTTCCGATTTCTCTCCGCATCCAGCGATAATTTCCGTTCCCCTTTACGAACGGAATTGCACGTTGCTAATCTGACTTGTTTCTTCAAACGCCCGTAGTGTGCCTTGAGTTGGCGTGCTTCGGATTTTTCCTTTTGCTCCACGGAATTTTTGTGCCCGTGAATTATTTTGGGGGTTTTGCCGCGCACAAACGGCAAAAACAAAAACGAAAGAAGAAATACATGAAAGTGAAGATGATTTTATTTGTGGTGATTGTTTTGGCCATTGGCGCGGGAATTTTTTGGATTGCGACCTATCATCCACCTGCTTCTGGCATGGAAAAGTCCGGTCGCAAAATTCTTTATTACACCTGCGCGATGCACCCGTGGGTGAGAGAAAGCAAACCCGGTCAATGTCCGGTTTGCGGCATGAACCTCACGCCGGTTTACGCCAATGAAGGCGACACTAATGAAACTGCCAATACAAATGCAAATTTTGGTGAAATCGTTCTTGAACCAGAAAGCGTCAGCACAATCAATGTGCAAACTGATTCAGTTGAACGTCGCCCGTTGCGGCGCACGATTCATATTTCAGGAGAAATTATCGGCAATTCATGGCAGGCGGCATGGTTTCAATTCACGGCGTATCAGCGCGATTTGGAATGGCTCAAGGTCGGCCAAACGTTTCAAGTCGCGGTGGAAGGCGCGCCGGATAAAACTTTTACAGCGCAAATTAAATTGCGCGGCGTCAAGTCGTTTGCAGATGCGGATTTCGACATGATGACCAGCAGCACCATCATGCGCGCGGAAATTTACAATCCCCCGGTGGAAGTCGGGAATTTCGGAAAAATAAAATTATTCAACGGCCTTCACGCGGAAGCCCATCTTGTCGCCGAGACCGAACCGACCTTGACCATTCCACGCAGCGCGGTGATTTCACGCGGCACTGGCGCAATAGTTTACGTGGACAAAGGCAACGGTCATTACGCGCCACGCACAATACAGCTTGGCCGTGTCGGTGACGAATTTGCCGAAGTCCTTGCCAACTTGAAGGAAGGCGAAAAAGTCGTTACAGCCGGAAATGTGTTGATTGATTCAGAAGCGCAACTCACCGCCGGCGAATAATTTTATGATTAACCGCATTATCGAATGGTCGCTGCGAAACCGTTTTCTTGTGATTTGTGGCGCACTGTTGCTCGCTGGTTTTGGCATTCGCGCGCTCTATCAAACGCCGGTGGACACGATTCCTGATTTGAGCGAAAACCAGGTTATCGTCTATGCCGATTGGATGGGGCGCAGCCCGCAGGAAATCGAAGACCAGGTAACTTATCCGCTGTCTGTGAATTTACAAGGACTTGCCGGCGTAAAGGCCGTTCGTGCCGCTTCCATGTTTGGTTTCTCACTCATCACGGTTGTTTTCAACGACAATATTGATAATTACTTCGCGCGCTCGCGCGTGCTCGAACGGTTGAATTCTCTCGACGATGTTTTGCCGCAAGGCGTTGAGCCAAAACTCGGCACGGACGCAACGGGCTTGGGCTGGGTTTATGAATATTATTTGGACGTTGACCCAAAAATTTCTCCCAAAGGCGGTTATGATTTAGGGCAACTGCGCTCAATCCAAGATTGGTTTATCCGCTATCAACTCAATTCCGTTTCCGGTGTCGCTGAAGTCGCCAGCATCGGCGGACAGGCGCGACAATATCAGATTGAAGTCTCTTCGCTCAAAATGCGCGACCGTGACGTGACGATGATGGACGTGATGAACGCTGTGAAAGAAAGCAATCTGAATGTCGGCGGCAAAATCATCGAAGAAAACGGAATGGAATTTATCGTGCGCGGCGTCGGTTTGGTGAATTCAATTTCTGATTTGGAAGACATTGTTATTTCACAAAACAACGAAACACCGATTTATTTGAAGGACATCGCAACCGTTCAACTTGGCGGTGACTTCCGCCGTGGCGCACTTGATGTGAACGGTCATGAAGTTGTTGGCGGCGTTGTCATTATGCGCAATGGTGAAAACGCGATGGCCGTCATTAAAGCGGTCAAAGAAAAAATCGCGCAGATTTCGCCGGGCCTGCCCATCGGCGTGAGCATCAAACCGTTTTACGACCGCAGCGATTTGATTTCGCGCACGCTCGACACGCTCAAACACGCGCTCACAGAAGAAATCATTTTGGTCGCGGCGGTCATCATCATTTTTCTGTTTCATTTTCGCGGCATTCTTATCGTCGCGCTGCCGCTGCCGCTTTCGATTTTGATTTCATTTATCCTGATGAATTACTTCGGCATTTCATCGAACATCATGTCGTTGTCCGGCATTGCGATTGCCATTGGTGTTTTGGTGGACGCGGGCATTGTCATGGTCGAAAACGTCATCCGCCAATGTGAACACGTGGAAAAGGAAAAAGGTCACCGGCTTGATAATGTAGAAATTTTCGACATTACGCTGGCCGCCGCAAAACAGGTTGGCCGTCCTATTTTCTTCGCCGTGGTCATCATCATTCTGGCCTTCGTGCCCGTGTTTGCGTTGAGCGGACAGGAAGGAAAATTGTTTCATCCACTTGCGTTCACCAAAACTTTTGCAATGATTGGCTCGGCAATTCTGGCGGTGACGCTCGTCCCGGTTTTGTGTTCCTTGCTGGTTCGTGGGCCTTTCCAATCTGAACATAAAAATTGGCTGATGCGCGGGCTGCTGGCTGTTTATGACCCGATTTTGAGTTTCGCTTTGCGTTTTCGGAAGACGGTTTTGGCTTTGGCGGTGATTTCAGTTTTGGTTGCACTTGTTCTCGCTTTCGGTTTGCCACGACCAATGGTTTCACAGATTTCAAAATTTAATCCGCAGCTTGCGGAAAAATTGCCGCGTGGTTTCGGCAGCGAATTTATGCCGCCGTTGGATGAAGGCAGCTTGCTTTTCATGCCGGTGTTGCTGCCACAGGTTTCGCTTTCGGAAGTGCAACGCATCATGGCGTGGCAGGACAAAGTAATTAAGCAAACGCCGGAAGTTGAATCCGTCGCCGGAAAATTAGGGCGGGCAGAAACCGCCACTGACCCCGCGCCCGCGCAAATGATTGAAACGACTATCATGCTCAAGCCGCAATCACAATGGCGTCCGGGCATGACGGAAGAAAAATTGATTGCGGAATTGACAGAAAAACTTCGCCATGTCCCCGGCTACGTCCCCGGTTTTTTGCAACCGATTCAAAACCGGATTCTGATGATCAGCACGGGCATTCGCGCACAAGTCGGAATAAAAATTCTCGGCGACAATTTGGACGAATTGCAAAAAAAGGCGTTTGAAATTGAAAAAGTTGTCCGTGAAATTCCCGGCGCGACCGGTGTAGCCGCGTCGCGGATACAAGGCAAACCCTATTTGAACATCGCAATCAATCGCGCGCATTTGGCGCATTATGGTCTGCGGGCGCAAGATGTTTTGGACGTTGTTCAAAATGGCATTGGCGGTGTGAATGTCTCGATGGTTATCAATGGACGCGAACGGATTCCGGTTCAAGTTCGTCTCGCGCGCGACGAGCGCGACGACATCGAACGGCTCGGTGATATTCTCGTTCCGGTCGGAATGGGAAAATTAATCCCGCTCGGTCAAGTCGCCACGATGAGTCGCGAAGTTGGACCGGATGAAATTGACAGCGAGAACGGACGCCTGCGCGCATTTGTTCAAGCAAATGTGCAAGGTCGCGACCTCGGTGGATTTGTGAAAGAGGCGCAAGCGCGAATTGGGAAAGAAATTTCCCTGCCTTCTGGCATGATAATCGAATGGAGCGGACAATACGAAAATCAAATTCGCGCGCAAAAAACTTTGGAACTGATTGTACCAACGGTGTTAATCATCATTTTTCTGCTGCTCCATATCGTTTATCACAGCGCCAAAGAAGCGGCCAATGTGCTCCTCGCAGGGCCGTTTGCATTGACCGGTGGCGCGTTTCTGCAATGGCTGCTCGGCTACAATTTCAGCGTGGCGGCTTGGGTCGGTTACATTGCGCTGTTTGGAACGGCGATTCAAACCGGCGTTGTGATGGTCATTTATCTTCAAGAATCCGTCGCAAAAAGGCGCGCTGAACTCGGCGAAAAATTTTCGCGCGATGATTTGATTCAAGCCGTGAAAGACGGCGCGCGATTGCGATTGCGTCCAAAGGTGATGACCGTGGCAACGATTGTCGGCGGATTATTGCCAATCATGTGGAGTCATCGCGCCGGAGCGGAAGTGATGAAACCATTGGCCGCGCCCATTATCGGTGGTATGGTAAGCAGCCTCGCGTGCATTTTAATTGTGACGCCAGTAGTCTTCGCATGGTTGCGCGAACATGAGTTGAAAGCTGAAACGCAAAAGGCATCACTTAAAATTTTGCCCGTGCAGTAAATGGGAATGAAGTTGCGCAGGTGGAAAACAAAAACAAATTCATCCAAAACGAAAATATGAAAAAAACATTGCTGATCATTGCAATACTGACGCTGCTCGCTGGTGAGTCCACACTTGTCCACGCGACTGACACCAATGCTCTAAGCAGTTCGACGAATGCCACGATTAAACCATATCCGCTCGATTACTGCCTCGTTTCCGGTGATAAAATCGGCGGTGATATGGGCAAGCCGATTGTCATCGTTTATCACGGGCAAGAAATCAAATTCTGCTGTTCGGATTGTCCGGCAGATTTCAAAAAGAACCCGGAAAAATATATGAAGAAACTGGCCGAGGCAGAGAAAAAACAAAGTGTGACGGATAAAAAATAACCGAGGCATAAGCCTTTTAATTTTGAACGATTGTGAACTGGCTCTGGCACAGCTTGTATGCGACGGCGGCGATGCTTTGGGAAACGCTTTGGGCGTTGGTGCTCGGATTTTCGTTGTCCGCGTTTTTGCAGGTGTTTCTTCGCAATGAACAAATCACGAAACATTTCGGCCAGACTAATCTGCGTTCAGTCGGGCTGGCGACGTTTTTTGGCGCGGTCAGTTCGTCTTGTTCCTACGCGGCGGCGGCGGCGGCGAAGACTGCGTTCAAAAAAGGCGCGGCGCTTGTGCCGGCGCTCGCCTTCATGTTCGCTTCAACCAATCTGGTTCTTGAACTCGGCTTCATCCTCTGGCTGTTGCTGGGCTGGACATTTCTGCTGGCCGAAATTGTCGGCGCGTTCATTTTAATTGCCGTCATGTGGTTGCTCGTCAAATGGACATTGCCAAAAGGATTGCTTGAAGAAGCGCGGGCGCACAACGACAACGAAGAGAAATCCGGTTGTCATTCGCATGAGCACGGCATGAAAATGCCTGATGAAGAAATGGCCGAAGAACCTTTCGGGCAAAAAATTAGGCGCGGCGAAAATTGGGCGCACGTGGCCGACGCCTTTGTCATGGAAGTTTCCATGTTGTGGAAGGAAATTATCATTGGATTTTTAATCGCCGGATTGTTGATGGCGCTGGTGCCGGATGATTGGTGGAAAAATCTGTTCATCACTCGCGGCGCCAGTTCGCTGCGCTTGATTGAAAACGCCATTGTCGGGCCATTGATTGCCATTGCATCCTTTGTTTGTTCCGTCGGCAACATTCCGTTGGCCGGTTTGCTCTGGTCGAGCGGCATCAGTTTTGGCGGCGTGATTTCGTTCATTTACGCGGATTTGATCATCATTCCGCTGATTCTCATTTACCGGAAATACTACGGCGCAAAAACCGCGTTTTACATTACCGTCATTATGTTCGTCTCAATGGTGATTGCCGGAGTTCTCGTGGATTTGCTGTTTGGCGCGCTTGGTTTAATTTCCGAAATTCGCCCGCAAAATGCCATCGCCCATGCGTCATTCCGATGGAATTACACGACATGGCTGGATTTCGTTGCCATCGCCTTGAGCGCGGGATTTGCCTTGATTCATTTCAAGAAACGGACGCGCCACGAGCACCATCGTTGAAAAATTATGAATTGAACCGCGCCAAAACTTCCTGCGCCAACAATTCGTACGCCGCCGCGCCGGAACTGTATTTGTCGTAATGAATAATCGGTTTGCCAAAACTGGGCGCTTCGGCAAGTTTCGTCGTGCGCGGAATCGTGGTTTCAAAAACTTTTGCGCCGAGCAGATTGCGGACTTCGCCGACGACTTCGTTGGACAATTTTGTCCGGCCATCGAACATCGTCATCACGACGCCGAAAATGTCGAGGCGCGGATTCACGCCAGCATCGCGCAATTGGCCGAGCACGCGGTTCATCATCGAAATGCCTTCGAGCGCGTAATATTCGCATTGCAGCGGCACAAGTAGGCCGTCGCTGGCGGCGAAGGCGTTCAACGTCAAAATGCCCAGCGACGGCGGGCAATCAATAATCGTTAAATCATAATTGGTTGAATTGTGAATTGGTTGAAGCGCCATCGCGACGCGTTGCAAATGATTTTCGAGCCGGGCAATTTCCAAATCGGCGGCGCACAAATCCACTTCGCTGGGAATCACAGAAAGATTTTCGTAAGCCGTCGGTTTGATCTTTTCAAGCAAGCTGCCTTCGCCGAGCAAAACGCGATATGCGCTCGCACCCTCGATTTTTTCCAGACCGACGCCGCTGGTCGCGTTGGCTTGCGGGTCGAGGTCGAACAGCAAAATACGTTGGCCGATTGCCGCAAGGCACGCGGCCAGATTCACGGACGTAGTGGTTTTTCCAACACCGCCTTTTTGATTGGCGACCGCTATGATTCTGGTTGGCACTGGCTGATTAAATTGAAAACGTGAAGACGTTTCAAGCATCTTGATTTTGCCAAATCGCCGAAATGGATGTGACCGGCGCGAATTTTAACCGACTCATCGGCTTAATTTCCCGGAAGCGTGAAATTGACCTGTTGCGCGAACGGATTTTGATTTTGCCCAAACATCGGCTGAAGACTGGACGGCGAACTATTGCTGATACTGGCAAACAGATTTTGGCCAGATTGTTCGGACACTGCGACTTGAGGCGTAACGACGGACGGCGCACTGCCTACGGCAAATGATTGCGGTGCAAGTTGCGCTGATTGGAGAAGCGGCATTACTTCATTATCGGGACGTTCGGCATAGACGATTCCGAACAACAGCAGCAAACAAAGCGCGCCGGCAAATGAACCGGCCATTAACGGCTTGGCCTCGAAAATTTGCGTCCATTTGAACAACCACGACTTGCCACCGGCTGATTCATGTTGGCCGGCGCGGAGGCGCGCCACGATGTTGCCGGAAAAGCGGTCAAAATAGCCAGGCGGGGGAACCTCATGCCGTTTGAGCGCCAACAACTGACGCAACGAATTGAAATCATTTTCGTTGTTATTCATACAAATTAAAATCACGTCGGTTTCAAATAATCCGTCAACCAAGCCTGCAATTGCTGCCGCGCATAAAACAACCGCGACCGCACCGTGCCGATGTTACAGCCCATGATTTTCGCGATTTCTTCATGAGACTGTCCCTGCACGTCGTGCAAGACAACAACCAGTCTGTGAGGTTCAGACAGCTTGAGCAGGGCTTCGTTCAATTTTTTTTGCAATTCCGACAAACCAGCGTCGCGCTGCGGCGTTTTGTCGGAAATCAACGCCATCAAATCAGGGTCGTGCTCGGCGTTGAAATCCAAATCGTTCAGGCTCAAATGCAATTTGTTCTTGCGCTGCTTGAGAAAATTGATGGTTTTGTTAACGGCAATCCGGTAAAGCCACGTGTAAAAACTCGACCCGCCTTTGAACGATTTCAATGCCTGAAATGCCTTAATGAAGGAATCTTGCGCGAGATCATTGGCGTCCTCGTGATTGCTCGTCATGTGATAAATCGTCGCGTAAATGCGTTCCTGATAGCGTTTGACCAGTTCGTCGTAAGCGGATAAATCGCCGCGGCGTGAACGGCGCACCAACTCAGTTTCATCCACTGGCGCGGATGATTCCGAATTTTTGCGTTCGGCTGGCTCGGCCATAATCATGGTCATTTAAATACAAACCGCCAAAGCGGCAATTTGTTGCGCTAAAAAACTCGTCAAACCTAAAAGTCCATCGCGACCGTTGTTTTCCGGCAAAACATTCAATGCCCGCCGCGCCTGCTCCAAATACCGATGGATGATTTCCAACGTTGGCTCAAAAGTCTCGTATTTGGCGAGTAATTCATTCACGACTGGCAGATTTTCCGGCTGCCAACTTTCAATCAAACTTTCCAAACGCGCGCGGTCGGCGGCATCCGCGCGCTCCCACGCCAGCAAAACCGGCCACGTCAATTTGCCTTTCGCCAAATCCGTTCCGAGTGACTTGCCTGCTTCCGCTTCCGTGCCGAACAAATCCACACAATCGTCGTAAATCTGATACGCCGTGCCGAACGCCGCGCCAAATTCCTTCAACGCCTCGCGTTGCGTCGGATTTGCACCGCCGATGAACGCCGCCAAATCGCACGACAGCGTGAACAATTCCGCCGTCTTCATTTCGATGACGCGGAAATACTCGCGCCGCGACAATTCAAAGTTCCGGCGATGTTGCGTCTGCAAAATTTCGCCGGTGCAAACCGTGTTCGTTGCCATCGCCACCGCGCGGCAAACTTCCGGTGTCGGAAAACTCGCCGCCAACTTCAACGCCTGCGCGAACAGACAATCGCCGAACAGCACGGCGATTTCATTGCCCCAATTCGCCGCGAGCGTGAGCTGGCCGCGCCGGATTTCCGCCTCGTCCATCACGTCGTCGTGGACGAGCGTGGCCAGATGCACCATTTCGATAATGACCGCCGCCGTGACGTGCGCGTCAGAAATTTTTCCGACGGAACTTCCCGCCAGCGCGACGAGCGTCGGGCGCAAATGCTTGCCGCTGCTGTTGAGCGCGTGCTGCGCGTAAGGAATGATTTTAGGATCGAAATCGTGCGCCTGCTGAATCAATCGCGTGCCGACCGTTTGCAGAAACGGCTCGACGGGTTCCACGATAAGTTTCCAGGAACGAGCGACGTTGGCATGGGGCGAGCCGTTCGATTCGGGCTTCACCGCCTTTGATTCAGCGACCAGCATTCGCTTGAATCTACTTTCCAGCGCGAATTGAGTCAAACTCGTTGTAACGGTTTGGTTAAATCGTCTGGACAAAAAGTTTTGACGGGAGCAAAGTCAAATAATGTCAGAGACAGAACCAAAAGAAATGCAACTATGTACAAGTTGTGCTGCTCCCAATCTTCCGTCAGCTAATTTTTGCGTCAAATGCGGTGCGCCACTTACTTCCTACGCGGGTATCGCTCCATTTGAACGATTGTTTGCCGAAGGATTTGTTTATCGTCAGGCAGCAGAACAACCTCGAAGGTTAATTGTTGTCATTGGCATTTGGATTATTTTTGGTTCCATAGCACTTGGAAGTCTTATTATAATTTCTCTCGGATTTGGACTTCAAATGATTTTAGGCGTTGCGAGCTTGCTGGTTTCCATTGTGATGTTATGGAAGACAACAAAAAATTATTTCTTCAGGACGAAAAACACGAAAAGCGACAATCCTCTCGAAACTTCTGAAAAATAAAAAGCACGAACAGCTTTCGCCATTCGCGCTTGGTGATTCAAAAATAATTTACTTCGGCTGTTCAGCCATTTCTTTGTCGCGGTCTTCCATCGCGGCTTTGCGCGAGAGGCGGACGCGGCCTTTTTCGTCCACGCCGAGGCATTTCACCGTGATTTCGTCGCCGACTTTCACGATGTCCTCGGTTTTTTTGACGCGGAAGTTCGCGAGTTCGCTGATATGCACGAGGCCGTCTTTGCCGGGCAAAAATTCCACGAACGCGCCGAATTCCTTCACCGTGACAACCTTGCCGCGATAAATTTTGCCGATTTCGGCTTCCGCCGTCATGCCGACAATCGCGTCGCGCGCAATCTTCATGCCTTCCGCCGAAACGGAGAAAATGTTCACCGTGCCGTCGTCTTCGATGTTAATTTCGCAGCCGGATTCTTCGACGAGGCGTTTGATGTTCTTGCCGCCCGGCCCGATGAGCGCGCCAATTTTTTCCGGATTGATTTTGACGACTTCGATGCGCGGCGCGTATTTGCTCAATTCCGTGCGCGGCGCGGCCAAAGTTTTCGCCATTTCCGCCAAAATATGCGTGCGCGCGACGCGGGCTTTCTCAATCGCCTGCTCCATGATTTGATGCGGCAAACCTTTCAGCTTCAAATCGAGTTGGAAGCCGGTGATGCCTTTTTCCGTGCCGGCGATTTTGCAGTCCATGTCGCAGTAATGGTCTTCCCAGCCGATGATGTCGGTGAGAAGTTGATACTTGGAAATCTTGTCGCCGCTGTATTCGGTGCAAATGCCGACGCTGATGCCGGCGACCGGACGAATGAGCGGAACGCCCGCGTCCATGAGTGCCAGCGTGCCGCCGCAAACCGTCGCCATCGAAGTCGAGCCGTTCGATTCCATGATTTCGCTCGTCACGCGAATCGCGTAGGGATAACTGTCGAGCGGAATCACCGGCTCGATGGAACGCTCAGCGAGCGCGCCGTGGCCGATTTCGCGGCGACCCGGCCCGGAAATTCTGCCGGTTTCGCCGACGGAGAAATTCGGGAAGTTGTAATGCAAAATGAATTTCTTTTCCGTCTCGCCGCCGGTGTAGGAATCAAATTCCTGCGCGTCCTCGCCCGTGCCGAGCGTCGCCAGCGTGACGGCTTGTGTTTCGCCACGTTGAAATAGCGCTGAACCGTGAGCGCGCGGGAGGATTCCCACTTCGCTGGAAATCGGACGGACTTGCTCAAAATTGCGGCCATCGAGACGTTTGCCGTTTTGTAAAATCAATTTGCGAACGGCTTCTTTTTGGATGTAATAAAACGCGTCGTTGACGACAAAATCGGTGACTTTTTCCTCGCCAAATTTTTCTTTGAGTTTGCTGCCGACTTCATCCTTGATGGCGTTGACGGCGGATTCGCGCGCGAGTTTGCCCGGTGTCAACAGCGCGGGCAGAAAACGGTCACCGGCGAGAGATTTTGCCTCGGTGAGAATTTCATCAGGGACAATTTTCAGCGTGATTTCGCGTTTCTTTTTTCCGCCTTTGGCCGCGAGTTCTTTTTGCGCTTGAATCTGCGGTTGAATCGCTTCCTGTGCGAATTTCAACGCCGCGACAAAATCCGCTTCGGAAATTTCCTTCGCCGAACCTTCATACATCACAACATCCTTTTCGTTGCCGACATAGACCAAATCCAAATCGCTGTCCTTCATTTCGGAATGAGTCGGATTGGCGATGAATTTTCCGGCGACGCGGCCAACGCGAACCGCGCCGAGCGGCCCCGCCCATGGAATATCGCTGACCATCAACGACGCACTCGCGCCGATGATGCTCAAAATGTCGGGGTCGTTTTCGCCATCCGCGCTCAACACAACCGTTTGAACTTGGACTTCGTTATACCAGCCTTTCGGGAAGAGCGGGCGAATCGGGCGATCGGTGAGGCGCGACGTGAGAATTTCCTTTTCCGTCGGACGGCCTTCGCGCTTGAAATAACCGCCCGGAAATTTTCCGGCGGCGGCAGCTTTCTCACGATAATCCACGGTCAGCGGAAAGAAATCCTGGCCTTCCTTGGCTTTCGTCGCGGCGACGGCGGCTACAAGAATAATAGTTTCGCCGAGTTGAACGGTCACGGCGCCGTCCGCCTGTTTTGCGAGTTTTCCGGTTTCAATAATAATCTGCTTGTCGCCCAGCGGGGCGGTTATTTTTTCTGGCATAGTTTTCTGCCCGTCGCCGCCTGAGGAACTTCAGTAAAACCCGAAAAAATTTCGGGACTAAATGAAATCACCCGGCGGCTAACGGATTTAATTCGCGAAGTTTAATTTGTGAGTCGAGCCGTTCGCGTTTCCGGCCCAAATCTGAAATGAATTTTAGTGGCGC
>DASZXB010000026.1:0-8459 GCA_035546095.1 Verrucomicrobiia bacterium
GATGCAGGCCAACGGCATGAGACTGCTTAAACTCATCAATGATTTGCTGGAATTGATTCGCTTGGAAGCGGGGCGGCTGGAAATCAAAAATGAGCCGCTGGAAATCGCCGATTTCGTGAAGGGGCTGGGCAGCGCGGTGCGGCAGGTCGCGGTGAACAAAAACATCACGCTGGAAACGCACATTGACCCGCAACTCGGCACGGTGCTGGCCGACCGCGACAAATTGGAAAAAGTGGTGCTGAATCTTTTGTTCAACGCGCTGAAGTTCACTCCGGCGAACGGGAAGGTCTGGCTGCGCGCCGAAAAGCAGGATGAAAGCATCGTATTGACCGTGCGCGACACGGGCGTGGGCATCGCGGACAAAAATCTGGCGTTTGTGTTCGACCGTTTTTGGCAGGCGGACAGTTCGTCGAAGCGGAAATTTCAAGGCGTGGGCATCGGCTTGTCGCTCGTGAAGGAGTTGACGGAAATGATGGGTGGCTCGGTAACGGTGCAAAGCGAGGAAGGCCGTGGCGCGACGTTCACCGTGAAATTGCCGTTCCGAAAAGCCGGCCCCGCGACCGAGCCGAAACGCAAAGTCGCCGAACCAACGCCCGCGTCGAACGGCGCGCCCGAATCGGAAGAGTGGCTGGCGAATTTGTATCGGCGCGCGGAATTGTTTCCGTCGCTGGCCGGCGGAACGAACGTGCGGCAGCCGGAATTCGTTGACCGCAAACCCATCGTGCTTGTCGCCGACGACGAGCCGGATTTGCGACGGTTTTTGTGCGCCGAATTGCAAAGCGAATACAACATTGTGGAAGCGGCGGACGGTTTGCAGGCGTTGCAGAAAATCGAGGAATATCCGCCCAACATCGTTTTGCTGGATTTGATGATGCCGGAAATGGACGGGTTGGAAGTCTGCCGCGAATTGCGCAAGCGCGCGGCCACGGCGGCGCTGCCCGTCATTTTGCTGACGGCGCGCGCGGACGAGGAAACGAAATTTGAAGCGCTGGAAATGGGCGCGAACGATTTTCTGGCGAAACCGTTTTCGTCGGCAGAATTGCATGTGCGCATCAAGAATCTGATTGAGTCGCACGATTATCAGCGCAAACTTTCCAAGCAGAACGAGGCGCTGACTTCGGCGATTGACCAAATCAAGGAGACCGAAATGCAATTGGTGCAATCGGAAAAACTGGCGTCGCTCGGACGCTTGAGCGCGGGCATCATTCACGAAATCAACAATCCTTTGAATTTTACGATGACCGGTTTGTTTGCGCTGCGCAATCAAGGTAAATTGCTCGCACCGGAAAAACGTGGAGAATTTGAGGCGATTGTCAGTGACGTGGAAGAGGGCATCAAGCGTGTCAAAAACATCGTGACCGATTTGCGCACTTTCACGCATCCAGGCGGCGGCACCGGCGAATTGGTGGACGTGGTTGAAGCCGTCAACGCGTCATTGCGATTTTTGTCGGGCGAATGGAAGGATAAAGTCCAAATCGAAAAAATTTTACCGCCGGGCCAAAACATTTGGGCTAACCGCAGCAAGGTGATTCAGGTTTTGGTGAACTTGTTGCAGAATTCCATTGACGCCTTGTCGGAAAAAAAGTTTGATGAAGGTCACCCGATGATTTGGATTGAAGGCCGCCTCGAAAATAGTCGCAGCCAGATCATCGTGCGTGATAATGGCCCGGGTATTGACTCGAAATTGTTGGACAAGATTTTCGATCCGTTTTTTACAACCAAGGAGGTGGGCAAAGGCATGGGATTGGGTTTAAGCATCTGTTACCGGATTGTGCGGGCCTATGGCGGGGAAATTTTGGTGAAAAGCGAGCCGGGAAAGTTTTGCGAGTTCACGCTGAATTTCCTGACGCAGGACCAAGAGGAATCACCAACCGAAATTGTTCATGGAAAATCTTTACGACTATAAAAAGTTCGCAGTGCTTTACGTGGACGACGAAGAAAAGTCGTTGACAAATTTTACGCGCGCGTTCGGGGATCAATTCCGCATTTTCACGGCGGCCAGCGCGGTGGACGGCCTGAAACTGTTTGAGAAACATGCCGACGAAATCGGTTTATTGATGACCGACCAGCGAATGCCCGGCGAAACCGGCGTGTGGCTGCTGGAGCGGGCGCGTCAATTCCGTCCGCGTGTTTTGCGAATTCTGGTCACCGCCTATGCCGATGTGGAATCGGCGATTGCTGCCGTCAACAGCGGCGCGATTTACAAATACGTCACCAAACCGTGGGACCCGCCGCAGCTTTTGATGACGCTGCGACAGGGATTGGAATTTTTCATGGTGCAGGCCGAGCGCGACCAATTGTTGCTCGAAAAAATGTCCGTGTTACGCAACATGATGATTGCCGACCGTGTTGTCAGTCTCGGTTTGCTCGCCGCCGGTTTGAGCCATCACATCCGCAATTCGCTGGTTGCGGTCAAAACGTTTCTCGACCTCGCGCCGTTGAAAATGGCCGAGGAAAAAGCCGCGTTGAACGATTTGCGTAATCCTGATTTCTGGAAGGATTATCATCAAAACGTCCAATCGCAAATCGGCAAGATCAACGATTTGTTGAAAGATTTATGGGCAGCTTCCGAGAGCAATCCGGCGACTCAATTTGCCGATGAAGTAAAAATAAATGAGGCCGTCGGCGCAGCTTTGAGCCTGCTGAAAAATGAATTTGCCGCGCGCAAAATTGAGATTGAGAATAAAATCCCGGAATCGTTGCCGCCGTTGCACGTCTCGAAATTGAAATTTCATCGTTTGTTTGAATTACTGTTTCAGGATGAACTATCCACGTTGCCGTCCGGCAGCAAAATTTCACTTTCGGCGGAATTAAAAAATGACAGTCCAAAACCGGAAATTGTCGTGCAGATTACCGACAACGGACCGGGATTACCGCAAGACGCATTGCGTGTGGTGTGTGATCCATTTGTGGTGCAGGGCAGTGTGGCTTCGGAATACGGAATACGGTTGATGGCGTGCTTTTTTATCATCCACCATCACGGCGGGAAAATTGAAGCCAAAAGCCAGCCTGGTCGTGGCACCACGTTCATTATCCGATTGCCATTGCATCCTGAACGTGCGCCGGCGCCGGC
This sequence comes from Verrucomicrobiia bacterium, assembly GCA_035546095.1. Lineage (GTDB taxonomy): Bacteria > Verrucomicrobiota > Verrucomicrobiia > Limisphaerales > UBA11358 > UBA11358. The sequence goes on from DASZXB010000026.1 coordinate 3,074, forward strand.
GGCGGATGAAGGTGAGTTTCTTCAAAAAGCGCTGCTCAACGAAAGCCTCTGGGAAAAATTGCTCGCAACGGGGTAATTGATTTCACTACAGGGAAAATTTTTTGCACTTGTCAGTAAGATTCCATTGACCTCGCCACGTCACCTGTGGAAAATACGCGCGCGGTGAAGGTAGCCGGGCACAGTTGTAATTCGTTTTGTGTGCGATGAAAACCATCTTGGTATTGTCGAATCATCCTGACTTCGCGGAAACGATTCGCGCAGGTCTGAATGCGGAACAATATCGCGTTGTCCACCGGCTTGGTGTGGATGAAGCCGAGCCTCTTCTGGCTCATGGATTGGTGACGGCTTGCCTCGTGGATAACGATTTGTTGGATGTCGAAATCGTCTGGCTCGTGGAACGTCTGCGTCGTCGTGACACCAAGTGTCCCATCATCGTCTATACCACTTACAGTGAATCCGCCTGGGAAGAGGAAGCATTTTTGCATGGTGTCACGCACGTTTTGACCAAGCCAGTCCGTTTGCGTCTTTTGAATTCTTTGCTGGAGCAATTGTTGTCCGCTCCGGTCACGCGTGCGGCGGCACAAGTGCCAAACCTTTCTGCGCCAGCTTCATTTTCTCGGATGCCGGAATTGCCGGTGGCCAGCCACTTCAAGGGCGTCGGCCAGACTCTCGACGTGCTCCGCAATTTTTCACCGATTCTCACGCATTCGCTTGATGCCGAGGCGATGCTGAAGCAATTCCTTTACTTCCTGCGCGAAATCTTGAGCATCAATCGCGCGGCGATTTTTTTGAACCGGCCAAGTTCGCCGATGGCGGAAAATTTTTCGCCCGACGACGCGCGCCGCTTGCATTCCACGGCGGCCATCGGCTTGCCATTTGGCTTGCTGGAGCATTTTGAACTTTCCCTCGATTCCGGCATCGGCGGACACATTGTGAAATTGGGAAGGATTCTCCGCCGGAACAGTGAAGAAACCCGGCTGGACGTTGAAGTGCAAAAGGAATTCGAACTGCTCGGCGCGCAAGTCGCCGTGCCGATTCCCGACCGCGAAGGCATCGTCGGCGTGGCCGTTTTTGATGGGCGCGTCACCGGCGAACCGCTCGTGAACGTCGAGTTGGAATTGATTTATCATTTGCTGGAACAGGTTGGCCTCGCGCTTCGCAATATCCAATTGCACGACCAACTGGCCGGTAACCACGAAATGATGACCAACGTGCTGCGTGAATTGAGCAGCGCGTGCGTCGTCGTCGGGCGCGACCTGAAAGTGTTGCACGCGAACAAGGCGGCGACCCGGCATTTCGGCGGAAAAAACGAGCGTACCGGCAAATTGGAATTCAGCGACATACCGCCGGCGCTCGGCGCGAAAATTTATCAAGTGCTCAAGACCGGCGCGGCGGTCGGGCCCTATCGTTACGAGCCGGAAGATTCGCCGGGCACGGTTTATAGCGTCACGGTCATTCCCTTTCAGCGCGGAGATTCCAGCGTGCCGGTCTCCGCATTGCTGGCGGCGGACGACCTCACGCAAAGCGAACAGTTGCGAAGACTGGAAGTCGAAGCGGCGAACTTGCGCCTCATCAAAACGATGGCCGACCGCATGGCGCACGAAATCGGCAACAGCATGGTACCGCTTTCGACACATCAACAATTGCTCGCGGAGAAATACAAAGACGCCGAATTCCGCCAATCGCTCGATCACGCGCTGGCCGATGGCGTCAAGCGCGTCACGCGTTTGGTCAATCAAATGCGTTTTCTCGCGAGCGAAGGCCAGATTGAGTCGCAGGCGTTTCCCGTCGAAAAATTGATTCAGGACGCCTATCAGGAAGCGCGCAAATATCAGCCGGCGGAAACCGCGCAATTGCAGCTCGAAAATGACGGGCGTCCGACCATCATCACCGGCGACCGCGCCGCGCTGAAACACGCGTTCGCCGAAATCATCCTGAACGCGTTGCAGGCGAATCCCAAAAAACCGACCGTGGGCATTCATCTGCACACGGCGGAAAATGGCGAAGGCAAACAGGATTTGCAGATTGAAATCGAGGACAACGGCATCGGTTTTTCGGCGGAAGCCGCCAAAAAAGTTCCGTCGCCGTTTTTCACCACGCGCACCGTTGGGCTGGGACTTGGCTTGACCGTCAGCCGGAAAATCATCGAAACACACCACGGAAAAATGGAAATCGTCACACCTCAATCCAATCAGCACGGCGTCGTCCGTGTTTCGCTACCGATGGATTCGACTGTTTCTACGGCTGCGTGAATGAGTGGTCCGCCGGATGTCCGGCTTTGACCCACGGCAACTTTTCCAGCGTGAGAGCCTGGTCGCAATTGTAAGTCGCGCGAATTGCCTGCCCTTCTTTGCCGCCATCGGGCGGGTCGCCCCAATACATGAACCATGTCCAGCGTGGCTGTTCCTTCAAAATTTCTGGTGACGGCGACGCGCCGACTTCCGCCAGCGCGACCGGTTTGTTTTTCGCCAGCGCGAGCAATTGGTCGTATTGCTCTTTGGCAAAACCAGTTCGGTAAATGTCCGTGCCGAGAATGTCCACAACGTCGTCGCCGGGATAGCAGGTTTCATACGAATCAACATTGGGCGTCACTTCATTCGCGCCATAAATCCAAATCAAATTGTTCAGCTTATGGAAATTCACCAATCGGTTGAACAACATCCGGTATAATTTTTTGTAACCGTCGTCGCCGGATTTTTTGCCCCACCAAAACCAGCCGCCGTTCATTTCGTGATATGGACGCCAGAGCACCGGCACGTGCGCGTCGCGCAATTGCTTGAGATACCACGCGATGACGTCCACCTGCGATTTCCAGCGTTCGTTGATTTCCGTGCCCGGCGTGATCAAGTCACGCCATTGCGCGTCGGTCAATTTGCCTTGAATCGAACTCGTGAATTTCACCGGCTCGTCTTCAATCGGACGCACCGCGTGCCACATCAAAATGATGATGTAACCTTCGTGATATTTCTGGATGGCTTCGTCCACAATTTGTTGGCGGAAATTGATGCCGTCCCAAGTGCCGGGCGAATCAAATCCAAAATCCATGCCGAACAACGCCGGAAAATGTCCGCTCGCGCGCTGCGCCTCGACCAATCGCGCCGAGCGCAACAACGGCACGGCGTGCTGGCCGGCCAGCGTGTGATTGCCGGAAATGCTGTAAATGTATCGCAACAATTGAACCGTTTCCGGCAAAGCGTTGGGCGTGACCGGCTTGACTGAATTCGACAGTGAATCATCAGCGAACAGCGCCGTATTGATTGCCAAAAAAATCGCGAAATAAAATCCCGCAGGAAATTTTTTGAGATTCATGTCAACGACATTAAACCCGGGCCAACCCGAGTCAACGCCCTTTTATGTCGCTAATTTATGCTACGGCTGTGGATGAACAATCCCGTTTGATAAACGAGATAATAGCCAAACGTGAGGCCAATAATGAAAAATGTCAGCGGGCTTTGCATAGCCGGCGGATGATTGGCCGCCAACGAAATGTTGTTCAATACCCAGACGCGATAAATCATTCGGCCAATCAACAACAATGAAAGCGCGACGCCAATGTGCGCGTTGGGTTTGTAGAAATGTCCCTCATCCGTCGTTTCAAATCGCGTCAAACGTAATCCGATAAATCCCAGAATCGCACCGGGCAAAAGTCCACCGCCGAAGCCGAGCAGCAACTTTTCATTTTGCAATAATGCGACGATAATCAACAAACTGAAAATGGAAAGGATGACAATAGACGTGGCGGTGCGTCGCGGATGCAATTTCTGTCTGCCGATATTACGGCGCACGCGACGATAAATGCTCCAAGCCATCAAACCGCCGAACAAGATTGGAACTACTGGTGCAGCAACCATTTGCGGAGGTTAAATTTTCAAATTCGGTTGTCCAGTTACTTTTGTGCAAAATCTATTTTCCCTCCACGCCCTTGAGATAGGTGAAAATCAATTCCGGCAAATCTTTGCTGTAACCGCCTTCGAGCAGGCTGAAAAAAGGAATTTTCAGCGCGTGCAATTCCTGTCCGAGCCAGTGAAAATCTTCCGCAAACAATGTGCCGTCGGCCAGCGGGTCGCGCGCATAAGCGTCAAAACCGGCGGACACGGCAATTAGTTCCGGTTGAAAAATTTTCAAATCATTTAACGCGCGGGCGAGCGTGGCGCGATACGTTTCGCGCAGCGTGGACGGCGCGACAGGATAATTGAAACAATTTTCACCGCGATTTTTTCCGCCCGTGCCGGGATAGCACGGAAATTGGTGAACGGAAAAAAACGCCACGCCATCGCGATTGAGCAAAATGTCTTCCGTGCCGTTGCCGTGGTGCACGTCGAAATCAAAAACGGCAAGGCGTTTGATTCCCGTCGCCAATGCTTCCAGCGCGGCGATGGCGATGTTGTTCAAATAACAAAATCCCATTGAGCGTTCGCGCGTGGCGTGATGGCCGGGCGGTCGCATGAGGCTGAAAACGCTTTCGCCGTTGCGCGCCAATTTCAAAGCGTCGAGCGCTGCGGCGGCGGACGCGCGGGCGTAATCGGAAATGTTTTCGTAAAATGGCGTGTCAGCGTCAAAGTCCTGCGGAATCTTCAATCGCGCAAGCATTTCCGGCGCGTGCGCGCGTAGAATTTGTTCATTGCTGACGCGGGTTGGCGTAACCCAGTCCAGCGGCAATTCCGTCTGGTTTTTGAGCCGCGCAATTGTGGCGGTGACGCGGCGCGGATTTTCGGGGTGTCCGATACGCGCGTAACCGGCGCATTGTTCGTCGGTGACGATTTTCATAAACGAAATTTAATCATGGTTGAGCGTGAATGAACATGGATTTGTTCGGGACGATTCGTTTTGCAATCGTCGCGCGCTCTGTTAAGCTCGCCGTCACAAGGATTGAATTATGAAATTGAAGTTATTCACGTTTGCAACTGCGCTCGTCGTGTTTGTCCAGACCGGTTCGCAAAAACTTTTCGCCTGGGATTACGAAGGGCATCACGCCGTCAATGAACTGGCGCTGGCTTCGTTGCCGCCAGATTTCGGGATTCAATTGACGCCCACGCTGAAAGACCGCATCGCGTTTCTGGCGGGCGAGCCGGACCGCTGGCGCAACACGACGGATTTGCCGCTCAAGCACGTCAACGGGCCGGACCATTATATTGATTTGGAGGATTTGGCGTTGTGCGGTTTGACGCCGGAAACGCTGCCGCCGTTGCGATATGATTTTGTCGCGGACATCGCCATCGCGCGCATGGCGCATCCGAAACGATTCCCACCGATTGATTCCGAAAAAGACGCCGACCACACGCGCGAATTGGACGGATTTCTGCCGTGGGCCATCACGGAAAACTACGAAAAATTGAAATCCGATTTCAGCGTGCTCAAGGCGTTTCAGACGCACGGCGGCACGCCG
>DASZXB010000027.1:0-59933 GCA_035546095.1 Verrucomicrobiia bacterium
GCTGATACGTGCCGATTTCCTCGATGAACTTGCCATCGCGCGGACTGCGGCTGTCGGCCACCACGATGCGAAAAACCGGCGTGTTTTTCGTGCCGACCCGTTTCATGCGAATTTTTACTGACATAAATTTTTCAAAAGAGCATGGAAAATAGCAGCCGCGCGCAAATTTGCAAGTCTTGATTTCGCCAATTTCATTCTTGCTCAAATTCAATTTCGGGCGACAATTGAGTTATGACCGCCATCGCTGTCATTGAAGAAATCAAACATCTTCCGCGTGAAGAACAATCGCGCGTCATCCAGTTTGTCAATGAACTTGTGCGCTCACGCCCGCTTTCGGGCGAAGAATTGGGCAAGCTTGCCAAACAGTTGGTGGAAACAAAGGACTTGGCGGAGGCCAGCCAACTTCAGGAAAAGATTGTGCGCGGATTTTACGGCGACGAACCTCATGCCTAAAGTTCGCCGCCAGAAATTGCCGGAAACCCTGCTGCGGCATCTTTTGTTGCGAGTGCGTCAACGCGAAATTTCCGGCGAACAAATCACTTTACTCGCGCAATGGCTGGACACAAATCCTGAAGTTCCAAACGGCAAATGGTTCAAGAAATTTTCCGGCACGACCGTTTGCGGCGAAGGCGAACTCATCAAAACCTTTTTGCAGCCCGGACAATTGCCGACCGGCGAGGAATTGAAATAAAAATGGTGGTCGCGAATTTTGCAAATCCAGAAGGGACTTTATCATTCAGCCCGGTGTTGCGAGGAACGAGCTACGCCGGGCAATCGTCAAATAAAATCAAAACCCTGAAAGGGTTTTATCAATTGGATGACGGAATGATTCAACTCTTTCAGAGTTGATCAATTTGTTGGAACATGAACCCAGCGTAGCCGCTGGCGCGTCAACGCTGGGCTGAATGATTTAATCCCGTTGGGATTGTGACGGGCGGCGAACCGCCGGATGAGTTTGAAAAATGTTCGCGACGGGACGTTGCAGACGGCGACTGGGACGGGCGCGCTCCCGAAATGAATTTTATTTAGGGTGGATGAAAAACGGCAAGTTACCGCTCTCAGTTGACAATTCGGTTTCAGATTTACATGATATAATTATGAAACATAAATTGAATCCTAATCTCGTCCGGTTTTGGGCCGGGCCTTCGCACGATGAACACTGGGTATTCTTAAAGAATCCGGTGGTTCACGGCGACTGTAAAAGTGCTGGGATTGGTCGCATCGAAATCGAGGAGATACCCGAGGCTGAAGGCGACAGAAAAGCACTCAAGTTGCAGAACAAAGAAACAGAACTGGCACTAAGCGCCCATGCCGCCCATGCCGGTTTTCAACCTGCGGCTGACCCACACATAATTCTGACCAAAGACTGCCTCGGTTTCAAAGGGCCAGTTCGCCTTCTGATTTATTCGGACCAGCCTTTTGTATGAGATATGCTGCACCATATTGCCTTCGCGTTTAGGATTTGTTCCGGTTTTTTATTTCATTTTAGTATGGACGGCCCAGACAAGAAGTTGGCTTGCCGGTTGCTTAAAAGTTATCATGTTTATTGTCATTTGGCATGGATTTGGATTGCTCGTTGTTGCCTTTATCGGTTGTTTTTACTGGCTATTCAATGCCCTTTTGCCCCTAAAATCGGCCGATTTGGCAGTTGCTTTGAGTTTTATTTGCGCCGCCATTCCCTGTTGGTTTGTCGGTCGCTACCTCCGCGACAATCACACAACCACCGTTAAAAACGCAAAGACTGGTGAGAAAGTTCGCGCTCGCCAACCTTATCACGCCTTATTTTTCATCCCCATGCATTTTTGGGCACCTATCTGCATGGCGCTCGGTATTTATCTTCTTATCTATACACCAACTCAAAGTCATAACAGTTCCTATTCGCAGGGCAATTCGATTTCATTGACGCCGAATGCTATCGGAAAAGCTACCTCTGTTGCGACTGATTCCAATGTGGTAGCGGTTTCAGTAGCGCCGCAAGTTCAAACCAAAAATTTGCAGATTGATTACGGCAGTCTTTCTATTGAACAAATTAAATCACTGGCGGAAAACGGAGATGCTCAAGCCCAATATAAGCTCGGCAATCGCTACCTCCAGGGGGAAGGAGTATCAAAGGATTCCTCGAAAGCCATCAAATGGTATCGCAAAGCTGCAGACCAAGGACAAGTCCAAGCCGAAACTCTTCTCGGATATTCTTACCTTTCCGGGGAAAGCGTGCCAAAGGATTCTTCAGAAGCCATCAAGTGGTTCCGTAAAGCTGCAGACCAAGGATATGATTATGCCCAAGATTGTCTCGGCGAATGCTACCAAGGCGGTATCGGCGTGCCACAAGATTACGGTGAAGCTGTGAAATGGTATCAAAAAGCCGCTGAACAAGGTTACGTTACGGCACAGTATGACCTTGGAAAATGCTACCAGAACAGTAATGGCGTGCCCTGCGATTTTGCCGAGGCCGCGAAATGGTTTCGTGCAGCAGCAGACCAAGGATTTTCGGACGCGCAGTTAGCACTAGGTGCATTCTACGCCAATGGGATGGGTGTGCCCCAAAACTACGTAGAGTCCGTGAAGTGGTTTCAAAAAGCTGCAGATCAAGGAGAACCCATTGCCCAAGCGTCCTTGGGGATGAGTTTCGCACTGGGGAAAGGTGTGCCGCAGAATGACCTAGAGGCTTACATCTGGTTGAGTTTAGCGGCAGCCCAAGGCCAGGAAAATGCAGAATTTATCCGCGATGACGTCGCCAAGCGGATGTCCCGCGAAGAGATCGTCGAAGGTCAGCAACGTGCCGCTGCTTTTGTAACTCACAAAGAAACACCGGATTCAAATTCCAATTTAGCTTCGCCAAGTGCCACTAACTCTCCAACTGCGAGTGGCACTGGCTTTTTCATCACGGACGATGGTTATTTGATTTCCAATCTTCATGTGGTCAAAGATGCAACGAAAGTTCGTCTGCTTACGAGCGTGGGAACGATTGACGCCAAAGTGGTTCAAACGGATTCTGCAAATGACATCGCGCTGCTCAAAGCCGATGGAAAATTTTCATCGCTGCCCATTGCGCCGAGTAAATCGGCAAGTTTAGGCGACACGGTTTTCACTTTGGGTTTTCCCGACCCGACGTTGCAAGGGTTTGCGCCAAAATTAGCGAAGGGAGAAATCGCGTCGCTGTCCGGCGCGGCGGATGATGCGCGGTATTTTCAGGTGAGCGTGCCGGTGCAGCCGGGAAATTCCGGCGGCGCATTGGTGGACGCGCGCGGCAACGTCATCGGCATCGTCTCGGCCAAACTGGATGCGTCGGCGGCACTGGCGGCGAGCGGCGCGTTGCCGGAAAACGTCAATTACGCGGTCAAAAGCAGTTTTCTTTTGAGCTTCCTTGAATCCGTGCCGGACGCGGACGCCAGACTCAAAAAGCCGAACACGGCAGACGAAAAATTTCAGGATGCCGTCAAATCGGCGCAAGACGCGACGGTGTTGGTTCTGGTTTATTGAAAACTTGTAATTTCAACTTTCAACTCAATCAAAACGTCGCGCTTGCCGTCCGGTTGAATCACTGGTTTGCTTATGCCGCAGATGAGTCAACCTTACGAGGAAATTTTGGAAGGCACTTCATTGTTGCGCGCCGCGCCGGGCACCCGGCATGAAACGATTTGCACCCGTCTGCACACGGCGATGACCGCCGGCGTGGCCAATCTGGCCATCACGCAATTGCTCGCGCCGCGCGCGAAAGTCCGTGTTTCTCATTCGACCGTGATTTGCCCCGACCTCGCGCTCGTCACTGCCGCCACCAACAAACTTTGGCTCGCCGTGGAAATCGTCAACACCGACGACCATCGCGCCGACACGGTCATCAAAAAACAGCTTTACGAGGAAATCCGCGTGCCGCGTTTGTGGATGATTGACCCGCGTTACGACAACGTGGAGATTTATCACAGCACGGGCATGGGCATGTCGCTGCAAGGCACGCTGGCCGGAAAGGAAAAATTGTCGGAAAAACTCGTGCCCAAATTTCAAATGATTATCACGGAACTTTTTGCCGCGCCGGACGTCTAAATTGAATTGAACGAACCGGTTGAAGCGATTGTCGTATAATCATTGAACCACAAACGAAAATAAACCTATGAAAAAATTGATGTTGATACTGGCCGCCGGCGTTTTGCTGGCGGGAATGACGAGCCGCAGTCTGGCGGCGGACAAAAAGGAAGTCACTGTCACCGGCAACATGGTTTGCGCCAAATGCACGCTGCACGAAACCAAATCCTGCCAGAACGTCGTGCAAGTCGCGCAAGGCACGAACACGGTGAATTATTACCTGACCCAAAATGACGTGAGCAAAGCCGCGCACGATCCCATTTGCGAAGGCGCTCCCGAAAAAGTCACCGTGACCGGCACGGTCAAGGAGAAGGGCGGCAAGAAAATTCTGACGCCGACAAAAATTGACGTGGTAAAGTCTTAAATCAAATTGTCGCAATCAATCGCCGCCGGAATTTTCCCGGCGGTGATTAAATTTTACGCAGTCCTCGTATCTCACGCCGTTGCCGCCAAAAATGTCCAGCGCCGAACCAATCGTCAGGTCAATTTTCCCCTGCCCCAATTCCGTGACCGTTTCCAAATCGGCAAGGGAACTCGCGCCGCCCGCGTAAGTCGTTGGAATCGGCGTCCATTTACCAAGTTTTTCCACCAGCTCGCGGTCAATGCCGCGACACAGCCCTTCCACGTCCACGGCATGAACCAAAAATTCCGTGCAATAATCGGAAAATTTTTGGAGCGTTTCCGCGTTCACCTCAATTTCGGTGAATTTTTGCCAGCGGTCAGTGACGACAAAATAAGCACCCCTCACCCCATCCCTCTCCCCGTTTGGCGGGGAGAGGGTGGCCGAAGGCCGGGTGAGGGGTTTGCGACGACAACTCAAATCAATCACGAGTTTGTCTTTGCCAACAATCTTGAGCAATTCATCCAATCGCGTCCAATCCACTTTGCCCTCGCGGAAAACCCAACTGGTGACGATGACATGCGACGCGCCCGCGTCCAGCCATTCACGAGCATTTGTAGAATTGATGCCGCCGCCGATGTGCATTCCGCCGGGAAACGCGGCGAGCGCCGAACGCGCGGCGTTTTCATTTCCCGCGCCGAGCATGATGACATGCCCGCCGCGCAGATTATCGCGTTTGTAAAGTTCCGCGAACCACGCCGCCGGTTTTTCAGAAATGAAATTCGTCCGCAAATTTTCAGCGCCGAGCGAGCCGCCGACGATTTGCTTCACTTTGCCTTCGTGCAGGTCAATACAGGGACGAAACATGAATTGAGCCTAAATTCAAACGCGCGCGCGCGCGAACAATTTTCATATAAAAATTTGACGGCGCGCGCGCAACCGAGAATCTTGTGCGGGTTTTAATTTGCAAATGTTGCTTTTGAAAAAAATTGGAGCGTCTTTAATTTGGGTGTCGCTCGTTTTGGCAGTCTTTTCTGTCAGCGCAAAACCTTACGGCCTCAATTCTCTGCCGCGAACCGGCGCGTTCTTGAACGGCAGATTGCCGGAAGTCGCGCCCGCCATTTCCGGCAATTGGTCTGCAATTGTCGCGTTTCCCAATTTATTTTTCACCAACGCCGTTGGCCTCGCGCCCGTTCCCAATTCCAACCTACTATGCGTTTGGGAACGCGAAGGCCGCATCTGGACGTTTGAAAATTCTTCCAATGCGACCGAAAAAAAACTGGTGCTCGACATCAGCCAGCAATGTCAGGGCTGGGACGATTCCGGCTTGCTCGGCGTCGCGTTTCATCCCGGATTTGCAACGAATCATTTCATGTTCGTTTATTACACCTGGGTCAAACCCAGCACAGTTGTCGGCGACCCGAATACGCGCCCGAATCCCGTTGTGCCCAACAAATACCACGACCGGCTTGAACGCTACACGCTCGATGCCAACGGCGTGGCGATTCCCGATTCGGTCAAAATTTTCGTGGATTTGACAAATCAAACTGTCTGGCATCACGGTGGCGGAATGTTTTTTCATCCGACAAACGGTTTGTTGTATTGGACGGACGGCGACAATTCCGTCGGCGACAACGACCAAGTCATCACCAAAAGCCTTTACTCCGGCGTGTTTCGGATTGACGTGGATTGTCGCGGCGGAAATTTCAGCCACGCGCCACCGCGCCAGCCGACAAATGGCTTTACGGCAAATTATTTTATCCCGAACGACAATCCGTTCGTCGGCCAATCCAATGTGCTCGAAGAATTTTTTTGTCTTGGTTTGCGCAGCCCGCATCGCATGACGATTGATCCGCCGACCGGAAAGATTTTCATCGGCGACGTTGGTGAAAGTTCGCGCGAGGAAATTGACGAAATCGGACCCGACGAATCCGGTCTGAATTTTCAGTGGAATTATTGCGAGGGCAATCTGGGTAAAATGCCGACGAATTATATCGGCATCAGTCGCGGACCGGTTTTGGATTACCCGCACACGGATGGTCGCGCAGTCATCGGCGGCTACGTTTATCGCGGCAAGGAATTTGCCGCCGACCTCGGCGGAAAATATATTTTCGGCGACAACGTCATGCGCGTCGTTTGGGCAATGGACGAAACCACTACTCCCGCCCAAAAAACCGTTTTGTGCGTGATGCCCAAAGGCAATGGCCCGAATTCCGGTTCGGATTACACCGGTCTGTCGTCGTTTGGCACGGACGCGAACGGTGAAATTTATTTCTGCCAGATGAGCAGTATCGGCGGGCAAATCTACAAATTGCAGCGCGGCGGGCCGCTACCGCCGAAAAAAGTCATGCCGAAATTGCTGTCGGAAACCGGCGTGTTCACCGACATGCAAAATCTGACGCCGGCGGATTTTCTGTTGCCTTACAACGTCAATTCGCCGCTGTGGTCGGACGGCGCGGTGAAACAGCGTTGGATGGCGTTGCCGGAAAATTCCAAAATCAATTTTTCCGCAAACAGCGAATGGCAATTCCCCGATGGCACGGTTTTTGTGAAAAATTTCGATTTACCCGTTGACGACACCAATCCAAAAATTCTGCGCCGATTGGAAACGCGCTTGATAATTCGCGACACGAACGGCGGCGTTTATGGCGCGACTTACAAATGGCGCGCGGATAATTCCGACGCCGACCTCGTAACCACAGGCACGAATGAAATCATCACCATCAAAACCGCGACCGGCACGCGCGCGCAGAAATGGTTTTATCCCGGACGCCAGGATTGCCTGACGTGCCACACGCCCGTTTCCGGCGGCGTGCTCGGCGTGAAAACGCGCCAGCTTAACGGCGATTTCAAGTATCCGAACGGAGTGACCGACAACCAATTGCGCACACTTGGCCATCTGGGAATTTTTGACTCTGGATTTTCCACGTTTCAAATTTCCCGCTATCCCAAGCTTGTCAACCTCACGAACACTTCCACCGCGCTGGAATTGCGCGCGCGTTCCTATTTGGATGCCAATTGCGCCATGTGCCATCGTCCCAGCGGCGTCGGCGCATTTTTTGACGCGCGCTTCATCACGCCGCTTAAAAAACAAAATCTGCTCAACGGCCCGGTCGCCAATCTGCTCGGTATCCCCGGCGCGAAAGTGATTGTTCCCGGCGATACCAATAAATCCATTTTGTTCCATCGCATCAGCATTGTCGGCGAAGGCCAAATGCCGCCGATTGCGCGAAACGTCGTGGATGACAACGCCGTCGCCGTGATTGCAAAATGGATTTCCACGTTGCCCACGAAATCAATTACACTACCGCACGGCTGGTCGGACATGGACATCGGCAATGTCGGCGCAAGCGGTGAAGCGAGTTTCCTGAACGGTAATTTCAATGTGCTGGCGTCCGGCGACGACATCTGGGAAAACGCCGACGCGTTTCATTTCGCTTTCAAAACGCTCAAAGGCGACGGCCAAATCGTCGCGCACATCAGTTCATTGCAATACACCGATCCGTGGACGAAAGCCGGCGTGATGTTCCGCGAAACCAATTCCGCCGATTCCAAATACGTGATGATGGCGGTCACCGCGCACAACAGTTCCGTGTATCAATGGCGACCGGTAAGCGGCCAAAGCAGCCGCAACACCGACGGCGCATCGGCCATCATCGCCAATTGGGTGCGGTTGACGCGCAAAGGTGATACGTTCACCGGAGAGATTTCCGTGGATGGCAAGAAATGGACGCGCGTGGACAACATCACTGTACCGATGAATAAAACCGTTTATGTTGGCCTCGCCTTGAGCGCGCACAACAATTCCGAATTGAATTCGACGCTGTTTGACAGTGTTTCCGTTACGCCTTAATCATTGCCGGCATTTTGTTAATCCGCAACAAATTCCAATTCCTGCCGGTGCGGTAAAATGCCACGCTCAAATCCAGCGTTCAAAAATCGCCGGATGGATTCCCTGCCCCGCTCGCCGTAATCGAGCGTCCAATGATTCACATACATGCCGACAAATTTATCGGCGAGGTCGCGGCCCATGTCGCGCGCGAATTGCAGCGCATGTTGCACGGCTTCAGGGCGATGATCTAAACTGAATTGAATGCTGGCGGTCAGGATTTTTGAAATTCTCCGGCGCGCGGCCAAATCGAATTTTTTGTGGATGACATTGCCACCGAGCGGCAGCGGCAGGCCGTCATTTTGTTTGCCCCACCAAATGCCTAAATCTTCGCAGACAACCAACCCTTCATTTTTGTAAGTCAATTGGCCTTCGTGAATGATGAGTCCGACATCGGCCTTGCCTTCGTGGACGGTTTTGAAGATTTGGTCAAATGGCACGACGAGGTAATCAAACTCTTTCGCCGGTTTGCCGAGCCACAATTGCAATGCGAGAAACGCGCTGGTCATGGTTCCGGGCACGGCGATTTTTTTCTTTGCGATTTCTTCACGCGAAAATTTTTGTTTGGCGACAAGCATCGGGCCGTAGCCATCGCCCATGCTCGCGCCGCTCGGCAACAAAGCGTATTTATCGGAAACGTAGGCGTAGGCGTGAATGCTGACGGCGGAAATATCCAGTTCGCCGCGCGTGGCGCGTTCATTGAGCGTCTGGATGTCCTGCAAAATGTGTTGGAAATGAAAACCTTCGGCGGGAATCAATTCCTTCGCCAAACCGTAAAACATGAAAGCGTCATCGGGATCGGGCGAATGTCCAAGCGTCAATGTCATTTGTTGCATCAAAGAAAACTAACCAAGACGCAACCATCTGTCACGCGAAGTTGAAGTGAAGAATGGAAATCGATTCTCCTCAACCGCCGCGCGCGCTTTCACCATGCGTCTCGCTACGCCCGACTTCTGATTCCTCCTTGTTTCAATCGCAATCGGGCTGCGGACAAATTTCAGTGAAGCGCGCGCGTGTTCCCCACCCGTTTTGCGGCCTCAACCCACAACACATGAAAATTTAGCAACGCGCGTGCCGATTGTATAAATAATCTTAGAGATTTGGTATTCTCTTCCAAAACACGAGCAAATAAAATTTTGAGAGCTTCAAGTGTGAATTTATGGCTGTTTCTTTTTTTTCAGAGAATAAAAAACTCGCCATCGATTTATTGAATCAATCGGCAGTTGAAAATTGCGGGTTAAAATGAAAAACTTTGAGGAAGTCTATGAACAAATTCATCCGCATCTTGTTTTTTTGCCTGGCGCTCCATCAAGCCCGAGCCGAGCCGGCCAAACCGGTGGTAAATCTGGCGGTCATCGGATTGGCGCACGATGCGGTAGGCGATTTTATCCAACGCGCGCGCAATCGTACGGATGTTCAACTGGTTGGGATCGTCGAAACCAATCAGGATTTGGTCGCCCGATATGCAAGGCTTTTGAATTTGAATGCCGATTTCTTCAGCAAAAGTCTGGATGATTTGCTCGCCAAAACCAATGTGCAGGCGGCAGCCATTTTCACAAGCACATCCAAGCATCGCCACGCGGTGGAGGTTTGCGCGGCGCATAAAATTGACGTGATGCTGGAAAAGCCTTTGGCTATCAATCTGGAACAGGCGCAAGCCATTGCCACACTCGCAAAAAATAGCGGCATCCACGTCATCGTGGATTATGAAACAACTTGGTTTCCGGCCAATCAAACTGCTTACACGATTGTTCATGACCGGCGGGCCATCGGCGATATCCGCAAAATTATCGTTTGCGCCGGAAATAATGGCCCAAAAGAATCGGGCTGTTCAGATATGTTTTTGAATTGGCTGACAGACCCGGCGCAAAATGGCGGCGGTGCGCTCATGGATTTCGGTTGTTATGGCGCAGATTTGATCACCTGGTTCATGAACGGGCAGCAACCGATCTCCGTTTTTGCGACAACCCAGCACTTTAAGCCCGACGTTTATCCCAATGTCGAAGACGAAGCGACCATCGTCTTAAGTTATCCACATGCGCAAGGCGTGATTCAAGCATCGTGGAATTGGCCGTTTGATCGCCGGGACGTGGAAATTTATGGTCGCAATGGATACGTGATTGCGCCGCGCAGGGATTTGTTGCGGATGCGGCAAACTGGAACGGAAGAAAGCGAACTCGATCTCCCCAACCTCTCAACGATAAATGCGTTTGCCGATGACATTTCTTATTTAGCGGCTGTTGTGCGCGGAGAAATTCAACCATCCGGATTGCCTTCATTGGAAACAAATCTAATCGTCACCAAAGTCCTTGATGCCGCAAAAGAATCCGCGCGAACAGGAAAGCGCGTGGACATCGCCAATTAAGTTGGATTACGGGCTGTTATTTTGAATACGGAAAAAAGTGGCGGAAACCTGTTGAGAAATTGGCGCGCTGAATTGTATTTGATTGGTGTTGACCGTTATCGCGTCAATTGTCTGCCAGGCGGACGAAGTCAAATCCGTCGAAGTCTGAATCTGAATTCCGCTGCCGGACAAATATCCGCCGATGAAAAACTGCAATTGGTTATCCGTCACGGTTAAATTGTAAGGCGCGGGCACTTGATTCTCCAGCGCGGTGAGCTGGACTCTTGCGACTGACAGATTGTTTGAAACGATGTTGCCGAAAATCCGGTCCATTTCGGCAGAAAGAACCGGACTCGCGCTTCCGTATTTCTTTCTCAAATTGTAAAGTCGCAACGGCAGTGTGAGGTCATTGGTTGTGTAAGAGAAATCAGCGTCCAGATACTGCCGGCGAAAATTCTGAACCACGCCCAAGTCGCGATAGCCATATTGCACAGTCGGCTCGATGATCGTGCCTTCACCAAAATCATTCCACGTGACCAATTGAACGATCGCCGAAGAATTGGTCAATGCCCGCGTGAGAGTTTGTTGAAAAGTAATTCCGTTGTTGTCGTCCAAATATCCATAGGAAGTCCCGCCGGCTTGAGCATAATAATCATGGAAACGTGGAAACGCACTGCTGACAAAGTTCGGCCAAGACTGATTTTTTGCCGTTTGCTCAAAATTGATAAGATAACTCTGTAATTGATTGCTGGTTAACGTGCCGCCTCCCGACATCCACATCGGCGGCCAGTCAAACGCCCCAGCAGCAGCAGGCGACAAACGATTGTCTTCGGTAAAAAATGCCGGTTGATTGGTTGTGCTCAAGCCCGAAAAAATTGTCGTCCATTGAGAGCTTTGGGTGAAAAATTGTGGTCCAAAATTCAAAAACACCGGGGCGTTACTCAAACGCAGAAAATTGGGGCTGTTAAAAAAATTGGCCTGCACATAAAGCATTTCCTGTTGCGCGTGAACAACGGCGTTATTCGAAGTCACAGTAATGCCGTTCATCGTGCCGCCCGCAATCTCCGCACTGATAGTCGCGTCTTCGTAACAAAGAGAAAACTTTAATCCTGCCTTTTGCACATAATTAAATATGTCCAGCGTTCGCTGATTGTTGACGCCGTAATCGTAGTAATTATCCGGGCCATACCAATCCACGATGACTCCGTCAATTCCCGCGAGTTTCATCAAGAGCACGTGATATTCGAGAACCGCCGGGTCGGCAGAATCGTAAGGGCCAATCAACGGATAATACCACGACGCGATTTCCGCCTGCCCGTTCACGTTCGTGACACTTGGATTGATGGCGCTGTCGCCCAAAGTCCAGTGATATCCCCAGGAACCGCTGTATGGCTTGGAAACAAACCATGGCATGTAATGCACCATGACGGGCTTGGGATCGCCGAAAACTCTGACCGGCGCGACCAACGCCATAAGAAGCAAAACATTTAATAAAAGCTTTTTTGAATTCATGCTGATATACCCAGAATTGAAAACCGGCGGGCACTGCCGCCGGCTCAATTAGAGTTGGCAAATCTCTTTGATTCTTAATTCATTCAAATGACGGCGTGATTATTGTTGGACCACCCGCAAAAATCCGGTCGTTCCCAACGGCATCGTGACGTTGGTGGTCGTCGTGCTTCCGGCGGATGGAACATTGCTGACCAACGTATTCCACGTGATCGGCGCGCTGAGGCTTGGGGTCTCTTGAACCGAATACAACGCTGTGGGCGTCGAAGACCAGGTCAACGTGAATTGATGCGTGCTCGTGTTGTATTGCGAAGCTGTGATTATTGGCGAACTGCCGCCCGAACCGCCGCTCACCGCAATTGAACCGCTCGTGGCCAGATTATCAATCCAAGTCAAACCGGAAGGAAGTGCAGGGAAATTTTCAGTCGCGAACGCGCCATCAAAATTCGTGGCGCTAAAGAAAGTATAACTGGCGCCTGCTGTCGGCGCCGGACCAGAATTGATCACATTCAACGCGCCGCTGTAATAAAACGTCAGCGCATTGGTGGGGTAAGATTCCAAAATCATTTTATTCGTATTCGCAAGATCAAACACCAATGTTCCATTGAGCGTTGGAGTGTTTGTCATTAGAGTGATGGTTGCGCCAATCATATAAGTGCCATCCACCTCCAACGTCGGAATAGTAAATGGCGTGCCAACAATGACACCATTGCCGGTAAAATTAACCCTGGCATATCCTTTACCGCTTACCGTGCCATTATTGTTCGTGAAATTTCCGCTGACGTTCCAATTAGTAGAATCCAAAATGTAAAGCGTCCCACCGGAATTGATTGTCAGATGATTAAAATTATTAGCGCCATTTGCCCCATCAAAATCAGCAATATAACCATTGATTGTCGTATTGCCCGCCACATTTAAATTATAAGATGAGCAATCCCAAACGTTATTGTGATTGGTGGTTGAACCAACAGTCAGGTTGCCTGCGATGGCGATGTCATTTGCTTCCTGCACACTGACCGTTCCAGCTACTGTCATATCCCCGGCAACATTCACGACGTTGCTAGCGTTGTAAAAAGTTCCAACCCCATCCAGCACCAGATTGTAATAATTCGTCGCCTTTGCGGTGTGTGCTTGCTCTGAGTAAATAACAGTGTTGCCCACGGCGCTGGCATCCAAGGTTGTCTCATTGCCGATTGCTTGATCATCAAACAGTTCCAACGAGGAATTGGTTCCCATCGTAATTGTGCCGGCATCGTAGATGAATTGAATTGTTGCATTTGTATCAACCGTGACATTAATACCGTATGGAACATCCACATCGTCGGTTGCGCCTGGTATGGTTTGCGTGCTCCAAGTGTTGACATCCGACCAATTGCCGCTTTGAACTGCCGTTATATCATCGGCGCGCGAAATCGAAACGAAAGTTAAAACCAATAACAGAATTAAAATCGCGGGGATTTGTTTCATTTGTATTTGAGGTTATTTGTTTGAAATCATCTCACTGAAAGCAACATTGAAGATGGATTGATAATATAATTTGCCGACTGTGATGGTCATCAGGCTACGCTGATTATTCCTTGCACAACAGTCGCATGAAGTGGTGACAATTCGTTCATAAAAATTAGCGCATGTCAAAAACTGGATTATTCAGACACGGTTGACCATTGCACGCTGTCGTAATCCGGTTTGCTGATAGAAGCGTCACTTTGCACAGTGCCGTAAGAAGTCGGTAACGCAACACCGGGGCTGAAATTTCCATAGAATTGTCCCCAGGTCAACGCGCTTGGCTTTGAAGGCGCAGCATGACTATCTACATAAACGACATTCACGCGATCATTATGTTTGGCATAAGCGGTCTGGAGCCGAATGTTGTCATTACCCGTGGCGGGAAAACCGGCTCCTGAATTGCCCGACCAAACTGAATCAAGCCATGCGGCAGATGTTGCCGAACTAATTGGATTGATTGACCCGCTGGTGTCAGTAAGCGCGACCAAATCAGAAGGTCTGGGAGCCAATGAAGCCTTGAACTGTTTAGCCGCTCCCATACTTCCATTGTTGGGATCCACTGCGCCGAAAACGCCGACTTCATTGAATCCATAGGAAAGAAAGCCGGTTATACTCGGATCAAAATCGCCGTCTTCAGTGGGATAAGTCATGCCACGCTTTCGTTTAGGGCAAACCCACACCATGTTGTTCGGCAGATAAACTGCCAACATGGGCGCGGGCGAATTCGGCTTCCATGCATTGGGACCGGTGGCGCTGGTTCCGTAAAACCATTCAACACCGGCCAGTTTGCCACGTACATTTTTATAGGTCGTTCCAGTGCGCCATGCCGACGGGAAAAATTCTTGATTGTCTCCGGCATACATCGTGAAGCTTAAAGCAATCTGTTTGGTGTTGCTTAAACAGGCGATGCCCAACGCTCGATCTTTCGCTTTGCTCAAAGCCGGCAAAAGCATGGCCGCAAGGATGGCAATGATGGCAATCACCACCAGCAATTCAATTAAAGTGAACGCCGACTTTAAGGGCTTTGCTTTGAATTGCTCTGTTTTATTTACAGGCACTTGGTCATTCATAATTTTCAATCGCCAATCGGCTACCGCAAGCATTTGTGGTGCGACGGGAACCAATGGTTAGTTTAAGCTAACAGTATTTCGACAAACCTCAACGTCGCATAAAGCGGTTACAGGCCGATAATTGCCATCAAATTGCTTTGACTCTTCGTCGTGACATTAACAACTGTCGGCATCGAAATAAAAAGCCGCTCCGAAGAGCGGCCTTGACGAGCAAAATTCCTGACGATTACTTGCGACGACGAGCAATCAGCAAACCGGCGGCTCCCAATCCCACCAAAGCCATTGAGACAGGCTCAGGCACGGCTGAAAATGTGAGGCTGTTAAATGTTACCGTGTAAGGCGCGGGTAATGCCGCCGGATCAATGTTGAGATTAAAACCGTATAACCACAATCCGCCTTCTGACTGCGCTGCTGTGATTTCATCTGCGGTCAAATTTCCCGTCTCCGTCAGCGTATAACTACTTTCGCTATTCTGAACCCAAGTGAAGCCCGCTGGACTTCCCGGATTGTTGTAACCGGAATAATCATTGGCCGAGAGCGGAAACGTTCCCCCGCCTGCATTGTCATTCAGTTGAAAAGGCGTTCCCACCCAAGCGACACTGTCGGCGGAAGCCACTCCGCTAAACGTCAATGTTAAGGTGACGAGCGTATCGTTCGCATTCAGATTCAACGCGCCATACGGCGAGTCCGAAAGGTCATAATACAAGCCACCGTAGGAAGTGGAATTTGCCGTCACTTGAATGCCGGTCGGCGTGATGCCGGTCGTCGCGGAAGGAAACCAACCAGAGTATGGTGCGCCGATATAACTTGCATCCAAGTCGGAAAAATTAATTGTTTGAGCCTGCGCCGCATTGAAGGCGGCCAAACCAATCGCCATTGTCGCGGCCACTGCAAACTTTTTTGTATATTGCTTCATAAATTTGTTATTTGAATTTCGCTTTTAAGGTTCACTCCTCAAAAATCAAGTCTGATTGACACCCGGCCAAATCACGCATTTGTTTTTGTGATGACACGCAATGGTTTTACAACATGACTTTTGTTGGACTTGCAAAAACTATAATGGCGGCAAGGAATTTATGATAGTCGCATGAAGTGGTGACAGTTGTTTTATTAAGGATTCGCAAGCGTTTTATTTGCATCCACCCAAATCTTATTTATTGGCGCAAATATTTCGCCACCGCTTCGGTACGCGATTGCACGTGCAATTTTTCATAGATGCGGCGGATGTAAGTGCGAACGGTGTCAATGCTGATATTCATCTGGTCAGCGGTCAATTTGTAAGTGAAGCCTTTGGCCAGACAATCCAACACCATTTGTTCGCGGGTTGAAAGGCGCGTGTCGTCCTTGTCCGCCTGCTCTGTCCGCTGAAATGACGCAACAACTTTGCGCGCAATGGAACTGGACATCGGCGAGCCGCCATCCACCACATCCTGAATCGCTTCCAACAATTTCCCCGGCGTTAATCGTTTCAACATATATCCGCTGGCGCCAGCGGCAAGGGCGTTGAAAATCTTTTCGGCGTCTTCATAAACAGTCAGCATGAGTATTTGTATTTGCGGCGTCACTTCCTTCAACCGTTTGACACACTCGATTCCATTCATGCCGCTCATGTGAATGTCCATTAGCACCACATCTGGCTTTTCCTCCGGCAAATGTTTTAACGCGGCTTCGGCGCTGTTGTAGGTGCTCACGCAGCGAAATCCCGGCGAGCCGTTCACAAAAGTGGCAATGGACTGACATAATTCCTTCTCGTCATCCACAATCGAAACTTTAATCATCGCGTTGCCTTTCTCTCAAGGGTTTGTTCGAGCGGAAGCACAAAACGAATGGTCGTTCCGGTTTTTGGCTCCGATTTAATCAGACAATATCCTCCAATGTTGACCAATCGCTGGTGCATATTTCTCAAGCCATTGCCATTAACCGATGTCGAACCATTAGAATCGGGTCCCATCGGCGGCGGTTCAAAACCTTTGCCGTTGTCAGAAACAATAATTTCCAAAGTCGCGCCATTGCAAGCAATGGAAATGCGGCAGCGTGTCGCGCCCGAATGTTTCAAGATGTTGGTGAACGCTTCATGCACGGCCAGAAACAAATGATGGCGCAATTGCGAAGAAAGTGGATACGCCGGCAATCGCGTCGGTATGTCCAATTCACATTCGATGCCGGTTTCCTGAAAATATTCCTGCGCGTAATGGCCGATGTAAGACGCGACGTGTTCCAGCGCATCATTCTGCGGATTGACCGCCCAGACGATTTCGTCCAGCGAATAAAGCACTTCGCGCGATGTGTCCGAAATCGAAGTGATTTGCCGTTGTAATTCCTGCGGTGCTTCTTGATTGCGGCGCGCGTGCTCGCTTAAAAAAGAAATTCGGCAGAGTTTGGCGCCCATTTCATCGTGCAAATCCTGCGCAATGCGCGCGCGTTCCCGTTCCAGCGCGCGTTCCTGTTCGAGTTGCCGCAACCGGCGCTGATGTTTTCTTTTTTCAGAAATGCGAACTGCGCCGCCGACTAAACCCAAAATCGCCAATGCCATTCCCGCGATGAACCATTTTGTCTGCCAGAAATAGGGCGGCACATTCAGCGCGAGCGTCTGGCCGGCTTCGTTCCAGACACCGTCGCTGTTGCAAGCGATGACTTGAAAGCGATATTTCCCCGGTGGCACGTAATTGTAAAACGCCGAACGGCGCGGGCCGGCCTCGACCCAATCGGAATCCAAACCTTCCAGCCGGTAGCGAAAACGGATTTGTTCGGGCGCGTCAAAATTCAAGCCGGTGTAGCGCAATTCGATGCGATGTTTTCCGGGCGATAAATTGAGCGTTTCGATTTCCGCGCCGGACTTCGATTTCTCATCGCCCGGAATAATTGATGAGTCAGTCGTTTCAAAATTGGTGGCCATCACGCCGTCCACCAAAGTGTCTTCCAACAGCACTTCGGGAGCTGATGATTTTGCGCGTTGCAGTTGCGGGTCAACTACCACAATGCCTTTCAGCGTGGAAAACCAAAGCAAACCGGATTTGGTTTTCAAGCCCGCCGGACAAAATCCGCCGGTGCATTCTTCCGATAACATGCCTTCGGACCGGCCATAAACCTGCGGATAAATGGTGGTGATTTTTCCTTCGGCAAGTCGGTTCAATTCACTCTTTTCCACACAAGCGATGCCGCGATTGCTGCCCAGCCAAAGCCGTCCCGCATCATCCTCAAAAATTTGCGAAACGGTGTTGTCGGGCAATCCTTCGCGCGTGGTGAAAGTGATAATTTTGTCGTTGGAAAACCGGCTCAATCCGCCGCCAGCCGTGCCAATCCAAAGCGTGCCTTGAGCATCCAGATAAAGCGTGCGAATCAAATCGCTCAACAATCCATCCTGCGTGTTGAAATGAGCGCAATTCCCGTTTTTGAATTGATAGATGCCGCTGCCTTCAGTGCCCGCCCACACCACGCCGTCGGAAGTGGTGGTGATGGCGGTGATGGCGTGCGTTTGGGCGAAATTGGTTTGCTGCGTCCAATTTTTATTTTGCAATCGCCATAATTGGCCATCGCGCGTGCCGGCCCAGATGGAATCATCCTTGTCTTCAGCCAACGAAATGATGTTCAGACCGGGCAGAGTAAAAAGTTCAGCCTTGTTCGCCGCGGAATTTTTGAAATGCAGCAATCCGTGCGGCCCGGCGACCCAGCAACTGCCATCGCGCGCGACCAACAGGGAATTGATCTGTGTTCCGTTGACGGCCAAATCCGCTAGCAACAAACGACTAAATCCTCTCCCGTCCCAGCGATATAATCCGTCACCGGGTTTGCTCGCCCAAATCACGCCCGGCGCAACTTCGGCTAATCCTTCCACCGCGCCGTAACCCAGTCCTTCACTTTGACCGAAGACGAAAAGATTTTTTTGCCGCAACAAATTTAATCCGTCGTCCGTACCGACCCATAAATTGCCCTGCCGATCCACGAGCAAGGATTCAACGGAATTGTCTGTAAGTCCGCTGCTGGCGTTGAAAGTGATTAACTTATCGTCTTTGAATTGGAACAAACCTTCGCTCGCGGAAGCCGCCCAAACGGTTCCGTCCGATTCCTCGGCCAGAGCGTTGACGTAGGAGCGGGCCATGTGGCGCGGAATCCGGTAAGGCCGCCATTGTGAACCGTCGCGACACAGAACGAAATCATCGCCCGCGCCAATCCAAATCCGTCCCCGCTTGTCCACCAGCAGCGAATGGACATCTTGCAGCAAGGTTTCCGTGGCCACGTCCGTCAATTGATGAAATTGATTTTGCCTGAACTCAAAAATGCCCAAGCCCGACGCGCCAATCCACATATTCCCCTGCCCGTCCCGAAACAAGGTCGTGATGACGCGCTTTTTGAATTCATCCGTGTTCAACGCCGACAAATGGCCGTCCTGCCAAATAACCAGTCCTGCGTCCGTGCCAACCCACAACCGTCCTTTGTCGTCCTCGGCCAGCGCCGTGATGGAATCGGACGGCAGGCCGTCTTTCATCGTGAAGGTTTGGAAGCGGTCATTCTGACGGCGAATCAAACCGCCGCCAACGCTGCCAATCCACAACGTTCCGCTGCTGTCGCCGAACAACGTGCGGACAGCGCCGCTATGCAGTCCTTCCGGCAAACCAAAGGAAACAAATTTCACGCCGTCGAACCGTGCCACGCCGTCGTCTGTGCCAATCCAAAGATAACCGTCGCGCGTTTGTGCGATGGCGCGGACAAAATCTTGCGGCAATCCCTGTTCCCGCTGCCACGAACGGAAGGTGAACGGCAATTTTCCGCGACTCAAATCAAAATTGGCATTGGGAGATTCATTGTTCGCCGCGGCAACGAAATCGTTGAACGCGGTGGCAATTGCCATGTCGCTGAAAATCCAGCCGCCGCCACCGCCGCCGTGACGTAAATGAATTTCGTTGAACGAGCAATTGGCTTTGAATTGAGTGATCAAACTTTCCGGCTGCGCCGCTTCGTTTGCACCCGGTCCCAAATCGGGATTCAACCACACCGTCACCAAATCATCGCCGCCCGCAACGTATTGCACTTTGAAAACGATGGTGCATTCGATGCCGCGATGCGGATTTTCGTAATTGATGAGCGAGCCGGAGCTGGATGGTTCAGGCCGTGAAGAACGCAAATCAATGTAATCCGAACCTTCGCGGGATTCTCCAGTCACGTCGGCCTTGAAAGCGCTGTAAGCCCATGCCTTCAACGCATTGCCGACGCCTAATCGTTCCTTGTCGCCCTCGTATAATTCAAACGCGGCAAAGTACTCCTCGGTGCTGGCGTCAGACAACGGGTCAATCTGGAATTTGAAATAAAGCGTGTTGGTCGAGGAATCATCTTCCTTCACCGCGCCGCCCAAAATATCGCTGCCGTCACCTGTCTCATGAACCAGCGTCGAACCCAAATCGCTCCACAAAATTGTCGCGCGCGCAAGCAACGCCCACGTCAGCAGCAACCAAATCAGCCCCAGACGCATCCCCGAAACGATTGCTGATTTGCGCATAAGTTTGCTTCACTTTATGGCTGAAACCCGCGCCGCAAGCAAACAATTTGCGGTAGGCAATTGGCCTTTTGTCTACTCAGCGTTTTATGTGGATGGCCATTGCCTGCCACACATCCGGCAATTTTACAGACAGCAAATGATTGGTGTAATTCCAACCGCTCGAGGAAACATTTGCGTTCGACGCCGACAGTTCGGACAACGAAACGGCATCGTCACCGGTTTTTACCGAAACACTTTGCGGCGCGGCGTCCAGCCACGTTTCCAAAATCAAATCGCGTTTGGCCGGACGAAATGAACCTTGCGGCGCGGAAATTTCAATCGTGACAGTCTGCGCGTCGGAGATTTGATGAAAATTGCGTCTCATAAAATCGCCTTTGCGATAATCGAGCGTTTTTCCGTCGTCTTCGTAAAATGAAGTTTCCGACTCGTTCGCCGGCGCGACGAGAACTTGCAACGCATTGCCCGGCATTTGCGCGGTGGATTGAACGACCGGCTGGCGGAAAATGAAACTACCGCCGCGCACGAACATCGGAATCGAATTGATTGTGACCGGCATTTGAATGGTTTGGCCGCCCGCGAATTTTTGTCCGCTCCAATAATCGAACCAATCGCCGTCGGGCAGATAAATGTCCCGCCGCGTCGCGCCTTCAATCAGCACGGGAGCAACCAACAAATCCGAACCAAACATGAATTGGTTGTCTAGGGCGGGGACATTTTTGTCGTCGGGAAATTCCAGAAACAACGGGCGCAGCGCGGGCAAACCGGTTTCACTGGATTGTTGCATCACGTTGTAAATGTATGGCAACAATTCGTAGCGCAATTCGATCGCGCGTTTGTTGACGGCTTCGTAACGATACCCGAACGACCACGGTTCCTTGTCGGGCGAATCAAGTTCCGTGTGCGAGCGCATGAATGGAAAAAAGACTCCGGCTTGCAACCAGCGTGTGTAAAGCTCGCCATCGGGCGCGCCAACAAATCCGCCAATGTCGCAACCGACAAACGGAAATCCCGAAATGCCCAAACCGAGCAGCGTGTCAACAGATTGGCGCAACGCCGACCAATCGGATGTGTTGTCGCCCGGCCAAACGGCGGCGTAACGTTGACCGCCGGCAAAACTGGCGCGCGTCAGCACAAACGGACGTTCGTTCGGACGTAATTTTGCCAATCCTTCAAACGTCGAACGGCTCATCAATTGGCCGAAGACATTGTGAATTTCACGTTGCGTCGTCGGTTGGCCTTCGTTGTTGAAAACAACATCCAAAGGCATCGTGCCGCTGGGCGGACTAAACACCGCCGGTTCGTCCATGTCGTTCCAAATTCCGGCAACGCCGATGTCCGTGAAACTTTTGTAAAGCGAACCCCACCATGCGCGCGCTTTGGGATTGCTGAAATCCGGGAACACGCTCGGCCCTGGATTTTGTTCGGCTTTGGACGGCCAGACATCGCCTTCGTAAATCGAGCCATCGGGATTTTTCACGAAATAATCCCCGGCGACGCCTTCATCATAAGGCGCGTAGCCTTTTTCTTTTTTCGGATGCGCGTCCACGATGGTGACGATGTGAAAATCCTGCGCCGCCAAATCGGAAACCATTTTCTTCGGATCGGGAAATCGTTCATGATTCCACGTGAACGGTTTGTAATTGTCCTGATAGTGAATATCCAGCCAGATGACGTCGGCGGGAATCTTTTTCACGCGAAACGTGTCGGCCAGCAACCGCACGCGCGCCTCGGGAAAATAACTGTAACGGCATTGATTGTAGCCCAGCGACCACAATGGCGGCAGCGGCATTTTCCCGGTCAAAGCCGTATAGCGTTCAATCACTTCTTTGGGCGACGGGCCGTTGATAAAATAATAATCCAAATCGCCGCCTTCCGCGCCAAAAGTCAGTAAATCGCGCCGTTCATGACCGATGTCAAAGAAACTGCGCCACGTGTTATCCAAAAAAATACCGTGCGCCCGGCCATCGCGGACGACTAGATAAAACGGAATGTCAACGTAAAGCGGGTCGGTGCTGGAATCATAGGAGTAAGTGTCCGAATTCCACATGGCGTAACTGTAACCGCCGAGTTGCCAGCCACGTTTGTCCAATTTGCCATTCTTTTCGCCCAAACCATAAACGTGCTCGTCGTCACGCAATTGTTTGCTCACGCGAAACGCGCCGTCGCCGGTCAAGACCGTGCCGCGTTGTGCATCGTCGGCGTCCAAGATTTCACCGGCGGTATTTGCAAATGAAATCCGCAGCGGCGATTGCTGCACAATCACTTTGAGCGAAGCAGTCGCCAATGTCGTGATGTTGGAACTGTTTTCAATTTTCACCGTTGCCTGTCCCAAATCACGATTGACGACGGCATAAGAATGGTCGCGTCCGAACGATTGTTGGCGGCTGAAATGAACGTGAATTACATCGTCTGACAACGGCGTAATCGCCAGTATTCCTTGTTCACCGTGAGAAACCAAACTTTTGCCATCCCAAACTGGCGCGCCGATGGAATTCAATTGCTGCCAGCCATCAGCGGCAATCACTGGCGTTGTGGCCGCCATCATTTCAATTGCCAACAATGCCAGGGCGATTGAGACACAGCAGCGAAAAAAATTAAGAGCACTTCGGTGCGGTAAAATATTCATTTGTTAGTTCTGTTTGCTTTGCTGCAAATTAACGGATGCACTTTTCAAAAAAAGTCACATAAAACGACGACACAATCCTTTTCCCGAACGAGTGACTTGAACGTGTGGCGGCCAGTTTTAATAAACTTGAAAGCCAAAGTCCACTAGAGAACAGCCATAGTCGGCATGATTCTTCACATCAATCAGGCAATGCGTCGTGCCGCTAACCGTTCCACAAAACGGATTACCGCGAAAAAACTTTCTGCCAGTCGGGAAGCCGTTCCAGCATTCAAAATTTCATTAACACTACTGGTGCTATGGTTGGCGTGTGAAGTTCATTTTCATGTAAAGAGTCAGGACTGCCCTCTTTACGATACTTTTGAAACCGCTTCTAGTCATTTTCCCTCCACGAATATTGTCGTGATATGTCTGTTATTCGTGATATGTCTGTTATCATTGGGTGGTAATTTTAATCGTGTGCGTCACCGGCACAAACGCGGTTTGCGCGGCGGCGGCTAAAGTCGCGTGTTCCTTTTCCGCTTCACCCACAATCCGGTCGGTGTGCGCGGTGATTTGCGCCATGTCGGGATGCTGGTCGCCGGTTTGACGGAACAACTCTTTCATCTCTTTGGTTTCGTAGGCTTGTTTGGCAGCGACGGCGGCGTCCACTTTGGCAAACGCGGCGCTAAACGGATTAGCCGGAAATTCCGCCGCCAGATTGATGCCTTTAGCCAGTTGTTCCGCCGAAAAAGTTTTGTTGTTTTCGCCCCAAGTCACCAAATAGTTACTGGCGCTTCCATTTTTGACCACGAGCGTCAGCCGGTTCAACTCTCGATTGAAAGAAACCCAAGTCATGCCGGATTGAATGCTGTTATCGGAATCAAGACCATCCTGACCGCACACGGGATAAGACGCCGCCACCAAACCTTCCGGCGCGCAAGGGCAGAAAGGATAACGGCGGCTTTCAATTTCATATTCGCCCGGTTTGACAGAAACAATTTGATGTCCCTTTGAAACTTTTATCTTGTTCTTTTTCAAATCCACCGTGAACGTCCCGATGTCGCCGTCCAATCCCATGGCTTTGAGAAAAGCGTAGGCCATCAAGGTATGTCCCGCCCAATGCGGATGCACGCCGTCGTTGCCGGGAATGCCGTAGTTTGTGCCATAGCGTTGACGGCCTTCAAAATTGGCGACCAGCATCGGCCAGAAAACGTCCGCGAACGCCAGCTTTTCTTTTTTGGCCAGTTGAATATCAATGTTCCGCAACCGGCATAAACTCAAATTTAAATCATCCACTGTACCGTTGGCGGACTTCACCCAAAAAGGCATTTTGCTGACGTCGCTCGGCGCGCCGAGAATGACCCGGACGCCATTTGCTTGGAACGTTTCAATCATCTTCAGCGAATTGGTTTCGTAAGTCTGCCCGATGCGGTCTTCGTAAGGACGATATTCAAAATCGTTCATGCCGTAGGCGGTCGTGGCGATGGTGGGATGAAAGCGTAAACAGTCATTGGTCATGCGCGGTAAAAAACCCGGCACTTTTTCGCCGCTCCAACCGTATTGCCGCACGGTGACTTGCAACTGTGGCGCGCACATCGTCAGATAGTCTTCAATGAGCCGGGAATACATTCTTTGCTCGGTGATCGAATCGCCGCAGATCGCCAGTCGGTCGCCGGTTTTCAAAATCAGTTTGGCGGTTTCCGGCACTTTGAGCGGTTGATACTTGTCAAAGTAAGCGTCCCCCGGCTTTGACTCCAAAAGCGGGACGGTGATCAACGCGAAGTGAACGAAGCTCAAAAGCAAAACGAGTTTTGTGCGCATAATTCAATATAAAGGGGTCAGTCCTGGTTTCATTCAAGGTTAAATTCATTTTGCGCATCGGGTTGGGCTTTCAATTTCTCAACGCGACCATCGTTAGCCCTTGCGCGCGCTGTGCCAGTAATTCTTCGCGAAACGTTTCATCGCCAAACACCAGCCGCGAGGTATCGCTTGGTAATCCTGCTCCTGCTCCCGTCGCCGCGATTCATCACATGATAAATCGCTCTGGGATATTCAATCCATAGCTGCCGAGGCATGAAAGCAATTTAGTCGCCGGTCTGCCAGCGTCAAGACAGGACTGACCCTTTAAGAAGCTATTTCATAAATGGTAGGGCGGCGCTGCTGCACCACCGTAATCGGGACAAAGCAGCAACTTTGCCCTGCCAAAAAAATTCATGGAACTATGTTGTTAACATAAGTTTCCTTCTCCCCGCCCAAGCGAAGAGAAGGTCAGGATGAGGGGTTTGTCATTTCTTAATAAAAATACTTCTACAAATCTTTTAGCTTGCGGTAGCGGCGAATCAGATTGTTCGTCGAACTATCATGTTTCAATTTCGGCGGCGTGACGCTTTCCAATTCAGGAATGATGCGTTGCGCCAGAACTTTGCCAAGTTCCACGCCCCATTGGTCGAAAGAATCAATGTTCCAAATTGCGCCCTGCGTGAAGACGCTGTGCTCGTAAAGCGCGACCAATTTACCAAGAACGGATGGCGTGAGTTTCTCCGCGAGAATCACGTTCGACGGGCGATTACCTTCAAACACTTTGTGCGGCACGAGCGCAGCGGGCACGCCTTCGGCGGCAACTTCTTCGGCGGTTTTGCCGAACGCGAGCGCTTCCGCCTGCGCGAAAACATTCGCCATCAGCATATCGTGATGCCGGCCAAACGGCGTCAATGCGCGACCGAAACCGATGAAATCGCACGGAATGAATCGTGTGCCCTGATGAATCAACTGATAAAACGAATGTTGGCCGTTCGTGCCCGGTTCGCCCCAAAAAATTGGGCTGGTTTGGTAATTCACTTTTTTGCCTTCGAGCGTGACGTGCTTGCCGTTGCTTTCCATCGTGAGCTGTTGCAAATAAGCCGGAAAACGTTTCAGGTAATTTTCATAAGGCAAAACGGCGACGGTTTCCGCGCCGAAAAATTCCGTGTTCCAAACCGTTAGCAAACCGAGTAGCGCGGGCAGATTTTTTTCAAACGGCGCGATGCGGAAATGTTCGTCCATTTCGTGAAAACCGGCGAGCAGTTCGCGGAAATTATCCGATCCAATCGCAATCATCGTCGAAAGACCAATCGCCGAATCCATCGAATAACGTCCGCCAACCCAATCCCAAAATCCGAACATATTCGCGGTATCAATGCCAAACGCGGAAACTTTTTCAGCGTTCGTCGAAACGGCGACGAAATGTTTCGCGACGGATTTGATGTTGCCACCAAATGCTTTCAGCGACCAGTCGCGCGCGCTTTGCGCGTTCGTCATCGTTTCAAGCGTTGTGAACGTTTTGGACGAAATGATGAAGAGCGTTTCCGCTGGGTCTAAATCTCGCGTGGCTTCAACAAAATCAGCGCCGTCCACGTTTGAAACGAAACGAAACGTCAGATTACGATCGCTGTAATGTCGTAATGCTTCGTAAGCCATGACTGGCCCCAAATCCGAGCCGCCAATGCCGATGTTGATGATGTTTTTAATCGGCTTGCCGGTGAAACCGAGCCATTCGCCGCGACGAATTTTTTCCGCGAACGCCGCCATTTTGTCCAGCACTTCGTGAACGTCCGGCACGACGTTTTTGCCGTCCGTGAAAATTTTTTCCGCGCGTGGCGCGCGCAGAGCGACGTGCAGGACGGCGCGGTTTTCCGTAATGTTGATTTTTTCACCCGCGAACATCGCGTCCATTTTGCCGCGCAAATTGGATTCCTTCGCCAGTTGCAGCAGCAATTTCAGCGTTTTGTCTGTGATGCGATTTTTGGAATAGTCCAGAAACAACCCGGCGGCTTCGAGGGAAAAATTTTGACCGCGCTTCGGGTCGGCGGCGAACAATTTTCGCAGGTGCGTCTTTTTGATTTGCTGGCTGTGCACCGCGAGCGCTTTCCACGCGGTGCAGCGCGTCAAAGGTTTGAGGTCGGATTTCATTTTCAAATTTTAGCTGCCATCAAACAAACAAAAATTGACGCGCGCTCGCGCCGTTGTCCATCCTTTTAATCATGCAAATGCTCCGTGCTGTTCCAAAATGAAACTGCCGGATGAGACAACTCGCGTTCATAGCCCAACGCGCTCAAACTTGCGGTGTTCAGGAGAAAAAAATTGCCGGTTTCCAGCTTCGCGTCAACCCAGCGCGCCATCAACGAACGCAAAAAATGTCCGCTGGAAAACAACAGCACATTGCCGGAAATCGCGCGGACACGCTGCACCACGCGATCGGCGCGCGCAGCAACTTGTTCCGGCGATTCACCGCCGGGACAACCGTCGCGAAACAACTGCCAGTCCGGACGTTTTGCCAGAATTTCCACGCCGCGCAGCCCTTCATAATCGCCATAATTCCATTCCACCAAATCGGAATCAATTTGCGCAACATTCCCAAATCCGGCGAGTTCACAGGTTTCTTTTGCGCGTTGCAGCGGGCTGGTGAACACTTTCGCGAACCTCAAGCCGCGCAATCTATCGCCAAGCTTTCGTGCATTTTCTTCGCCGCGCGGCGTCAACGGCAAATCCGTCAAACCGGTGTGTTGACCGGAAAGGCTCCAAGCCGTTTCGCCATGCCGCGCGAGATAAACAATTGGAAGCGGTTCAGCCATTGTTCAAGCGGTCTGCGCGATTTCCAGCTTGGCGGCGTGACTTGCCAAAAATTGGGGCGTCTCATTCATGCACAATTTCATTCAATACGACCCAAGGTGATTTTGAATTTTCGGCAAATTTCATATCCTCAAATGAATTTTCACCCAGCCTGCTTGTGGCGTCAATGTCTTGTTAATCACAACTACAAATCGGCTGCTTGCTTCCGTCTTTGACTTCTGCGAATTTGAGGCTTTAAGCTAAATGAAGGTTTTCAATTGAGCCATTCGTTTTGCGCCGGTGTGGCGAAATGGCAGACGCACAGGACTTAAAAAAATGAAATCCACTCTTACTTGACGTAACTTCGCCTTACTTAGCACACAATGATTCCCCTGTATTTACAAGAGAAAATTGATATTTGACTTGTCTTTATTACACGAATCATTTGAACCCCGAAAGTGGCACAAAAAGTGGCACACACTTCCTGTCAGCGAACTAATGACTGCCATCAAATTTCATTTGGATTTATTTTTATGCGACGGAATTTTGTGAACTTGTGCAAATTCTCCCGCTTCAGCACGCCGTTGAAATTCCCTGATGGCTTCCTGACTGAGATATACTCTGCCTGCAATGTTGATGGTCTTCAACCAGCCTTTTTTCTGCCAGCGCCAAGTGGTGCATGAAGTCACCCCCACTTGTTCCCGCCATTTGCAAATGCTAATAATGGCAGCGGATTCTGAATTGGCGGCAGAAGTCATGGCGAATTATCATTCGATGTATTTTACAAGTGTGATCTAATTTTCTTCCCATTACTTTTCATAACAATCATTTGCCTTAACGATTCGATAGCAGCAATACCAATGGACATATTCAATATCATTGTAATCTCATGCAGATTTTTTTTGTTTCGCAGCGATACGAAGTGAATTTTCCCATGCGAGCATCGCCCGTTTACGAACTTGTCCCCACCGATAATCACCAATCACACCTGTCTCACGAATCACACGATGGCATGGTATGAGATATGCCAGCGAATTTTGTCCCACGGCTGATCCCACGGCGCGCGCCGCAGCCGGTTGATTCACGGCTGCGGCCAATCCTCCATAACTCACCAGCGTGCCGCTTTGAACTTGCATTAATGCCCGCCAGACGCGCACTTGAAACGGAGTGCCTCGGACGAAGGCGCGCAAGGATGAATTTCCAACGACTGTTCGATTGAAAATGTAATTGGCAAGCTGGTTAGCGGCGACGTTATTTTGCTTTAATCGTGCTCGCGGCCATTGTGCTTTCAATGTGTCCAAAGCAACCTTTTCGCTGGACTCGACAAATGAAAGATGGCAGATGCCTCGATGACTTTCGCCTACCAAACATTTGCCAAATGGACTGTCAACGAAGCCGAAGATGATGGTCCAACCTTCACCACCAGATTTCACTTCACCGGGCGAAGCTGCCTCCAAGCTCACGCACAAATCATGCAGGCGGCCTGGGCTGGAAAGTCCGGCATCCAGGGCGGCATCCAAAATACTTTTGCCTTGTTGAAGCATTTCCCGTGCGTGAGTGAGCGTCAGACATTGGAGAAAATCTTTTGGCGTGATGCTCGCCCATGACGTGAACAAGCGGTGAAAATGGTGCTGGCTCAAACCGACGTGCCGAGCGAGCGTCATCAGGTCTGGCTGATGGACATGGCGTTCATCCAGATAACGGATGACGCACGCAATCCGTTCATAATCGTTCATGCGGAAACTTTACTACGACGGAATAATCACAACCACCCGCTTCTTGCTGCAAAAATTTAATCTGTTGGCTTCGATTTCGGTTTTAATTTTCTTGGGCGTGCAGGTTTACGGTTTACGGGTGGACTGTATGCTGTGGGCGAAGGCTGTTCTTGGTTTTTCTTATGCAGCCGGTCACTCAACCATTGCCGCTGCCAATGATTTAATCCTGAATGGAAAAGACTCATACAGCTTTAATCTCCTCCAGATTTTGATGATGGCAAATTGGACAATTTAATTCGCTGATACGCACCGCGCTTTTGATCTTCTGGATGCGGCTCGATTGCCAGCACTGTGATGTCTCGTTTATCAGGTCCATAAGCCCAAAAAATTCGCCCTGCCGACGGTGTATTATTTTCGAGATAGGATTGAAAAATCTTGAAGCCGTATTTGCGCGTCAAATCATCAATCTCATGCGAGGCCAAACTGTTATGCCGTGGATTTTCAGAAAGATAACCGAGCGTCTTGACCAGCTTTTTGAAAAACTTTTCTTCGTCTTTGTCCAGTTTGCCTTGTTGCTTGCGAGTGGAAATGTCGTTCCATAATGCTTCCATTTCCGGCAGTCCCATGCGGATGTTGAAAGCCATTGGTTCCTTTCAAGCCTCGGCGAATGCGGATAAATCAATCGGTGCAGATGCCAGTCCTTTTTTCAGGTTAGCTACGGATTTGTCCAGCATCTTCAGCGAACGGGCAGAAATCGCTTCCGGCGATACCAATACGCGCGGTTCGAGCAGGAAGCATCCGTTCGACAGCGCCTTGACATGAAAATACTTCGTTTTGGCGTTGCGCAAACTGATGCGCTTTTTGGCGTCGGCGGCAACGTCATAGTCTTCCACGACCGTCGGGCGTTTTTGTGTCAATGTCGGCATGGTTTTACTATGGTGGGATTTCCCACTTTGTCAAATATTTTCCTGTTGGTAGAACGGCCAATTATTGAGTGTTGGCCGTCCCAAAGATTCCTGCTCAAATGAAATTCTTCCAATTTCCATAAATAATCGCCACTTGACGTTATTACATTTGTTGCTACATTACTTTCATGGTTCTAGAATTAAAACTTCGCAAAGTCGGCAATTCGGTCGGAGTCGTCTTGCCCAAAGAAGCGCTTGCCCGTCTCAACGCGGACGACGGTGACGCCGTTTATCTCACCGACACAACCGATGGCGGTTTTCGCATCACCTCCAGTAATCCTGAATTCGCCCGCAAACTGAAGGTGGCAGAGAACTTGAGCCGCCGTTACCGGCACGCTTTGAAGGAATTGGCAAAATGAAAGAGCCGGTTTGGCTGGATCGCACCGATTGTCTCGCCATTCACGAAATGATGCTGGCCCAGCATGGTGGCCTTGCCGGAGTGCGTGATGAAGGGTTGCTCGAATCAGCACTGGGGAAGCCGAAAAATCTTTTTGCCTACGGTTCGCCCACGCTCTCGGAAATGGCGGCCAGTTATGCAGCGGGCATTATTTTGGATCACCCCTTTTTGGATGGTAACAAACGCACCGGCTTCATGGTTGCAGCAACTTTCCTTGAATTAAACGGACTGGCTTTCGTTGCATCTGAAGAATCCGTTGTGGAGAAAACTCTGGCACTTGCTGCCGGTAAGTTGAAAGAAGCGGGTTATGCTTCGTGGTTGAAAACCAATTGTCAGAAGTCGTAAATTGTCGGGAAGATTTCGGACAAAGCAACGCCTTGAGCCGGCTTGCTGAATTATGAATTTCTTTCGGGTAAGGCAATTATTTGGTAAGAAAATCGAAAAATCATACACCAGTGCCATGGATTTTATCACTAAACTTCCACAATTGTTTGAGAAAAAGCCTCTCGTCTTGTTGAGATTCGCAGATGGATTTGAACTTGCATTGGATCAGACAAGCGAAGGAAAGGAGCGCTTCACCGTTGTGAAACCGCATGGTGTGTTCGACGGGCTAAAAGCGCCAACGTTGTGTTTGGCAGAAATGCCAAATGAAGCATCCTGCAAGTGTTTCGTGGGAATTGTAAGATCAAAAGCCGGGGTCGGCACTTTCGACTCACGAATCACGGTGTTGAAATTGCAGCCCTTAAATCTTTCATCGTTTAAGTCCATTGCGGATAAACTTTCCGGGCAATTCCAGACCACAATCAAAGAAAAGTTGGCGACTGGCTCCTTTGCTTTGTCCATGAATCCAAAGCTCAGTGTTGCAATTATCAATGTGCTTGCCGCAGATGCGGCAAATAAGGAAGCGATAGAATTTGCTGCGTCCAATCTTTCGCAGCTACTGGAGATGCCAAATATAGAATGGGAGCAACTTGAAGCAGTAAAGACATCAATGGCGGCATTCAGGCTCACTAAATCAGACAGTCCCCAATCAGTTAATGTCCCGGATGAATCCGATTCCACCTTGGTGCTCCTGAAAGCTCACGCATTAGAGGATAATGTGATAACGAAAGACGCGAGCGTTGTGTCAGGGTTTTCTCTGATTGAAAAACACGTCACTGGCCGGGCAACTTTCCTAAAAGAGGAAGAAAAACTCGTGGTTTACACCGCTAATAAAGGTCCGCTTGAATCCATGCTCGGCGTGGACCTCATCTATGTGAACGAAACTGTTGGAAACACCGTGATGGTTCAATACAAGATGCTGGAACCATACGTAAATCCGGTCACGGTGAAAGGCGATTGGATTTTCAGGTCGGATAATCAGTTAAAGCAGGAAATATCCCGCATGAAATTGCCTTCACTTGCCACGAAATTTGATGATTATCGGCTACACCGAGACCCGTTCTATTTCAAGTTCGTAAAAAGGAAAGGTGATGGTGAGTCGCATCAATCATTCATCATCTCTCTCGATCATTTGCGGCAACTGCTCGAGTCACCTAAAAGCAAAGGGCCAAAAGAAGGTGTGCGGGTGTCATACGAATCTCTTGGACGGGCTTATTTGAGAGAATATGATTTTATCAATTTGATCCGCTCCGGGTATATCGGCACGCATAAGATTGAATCGGATGCACTTCATCCAATCATCGCCGAGGTGGCAAAAGGCAATCGGGCGTTGGTTCTGGCATGGCAGAAACGGATCAAAAGTAAAGATGACTGAATGTTCAACGTAGTGCGGGCAAGAGAGATTGCAAAATGCGTTCGGCAACTTCGGGGTCACCGCCTGACTCCAGTTGTCTTGCCTTTCCGATTATAGCTTGTGCCCGCACTATCGCCTGTCGTCCTCGATTGGTTGAAGTATTGTTTGGGTCAAGGTCGTTAATGAAATCGCGGAAGCGCCGCCACAAAGTTGCCCCGGAGAATACCGTTACCAGTTTCCAATGGGCAACAATCCTCTGCTCAAGTGTATAGGATTCAAACGGGTAATCATTCAGAGCATTCCAGTATTTTGTTATCCGTATTAGTGGCTTTATCAAATCTTCATTCCCTTGGTTCTTTTCCGTCAACACCGCATTAAACTCATTAGGATTTGTAGGCATCCAATCAGAAAATAGCGAAGCCTTTGTTGGAATCTGAATGCCATTCCATGATGTCTCAATCGCCGGAACCAGTTCAAACCTAATGTGGTTCAATGAAAGGATGAGAGTCGGATGCGACTGCTTGATTTCTGAACCTTCCCGATAATATTTCTCAACAAAACGTCTGAGTCTGCTTAGACAACTTTGCGGCTTGAGATTGGAATTCGCAAAAAGAATTAAATAATCCACATCCGAAAGTGAGTCCATGTTCCTTGGCAGCATTGTGCCGCGCGTGAATGAACCAAACGTAAAATGTCTAGTAACTTCACTTGCATTGGAGGCGGATTCTCGAAAATGTTCTGCTATCCGTGTTTGAAGAATTGCTAGAGACCTCCTAATGTTGACCTTTTCCAATTCGCGGATCATTGCTGCTCGCGCGAGTCGGGTCAGATAGCCGTTCGGATTGACCTGTCCTATTTTCAATTTGCCGTTGGCAAAGATTTGTCCACCTCGTATGCGGCCTCGCCTGCGGCGATACCACGCTTCGCGAAATATCGGCCAAACCACGGAATTTGAGGGCTCGTTTGATTTAACTCATTTTTCTCACCACATAGCTCTTGAAGTCGTTTTGCGAGGGCTTCGTCTGAATCGTTTAGGCAATTAATCTTTCGATACATCCGCGTTTTGTCCCGAAGATCACCATAATTATTTCCGGCTGTGAAATGCGCATTAGCCTTGGCGGGTGGATTTAAGAATGTCGTCAGTGCCGACAAAACTGCCACGAGGATCGAAATCCAACCACTAATTGAATGGGTGAAATCCATTTTTGAAAATGCCGACGCCGCAGCGATTGACGCGAGAATCGTTGTTGGAATTCCAAGGCCGACGTGCATACCTCGCCATATTGCAGCGGCGGCGAAGTGGCCCTTCGAAGAGTGCATTGTTGCTTCTTCAATTCGCTGCGCTTCTCTGATGAATTCTAGTCGTTTTTGGGAATCGGGAGTTATGCTTGTCTCGGTCACATGCTGATTAAAAAACAGATTCACCACAGTTGCAATAGCCAACAGGTCCATTTGACGGCACACAGTGCTGATCCTTACCGCAAATCAATCACCAGATGCGCCGCTTGAGCACGAATGGCAAGCACGATGGCTGCTTGATGGCCTTTGTTCGTTGCCGGAACAACTTTTAGATGCAAGCTCGTAAAATGGTTATCAATTCGGGAAAACCTATCAACTTATCGGCTGGCAATCGGTTTAACGCTTGTGTCAAAGTCGAGCCGTAGTGTTTTGCGAATCCGGGCCATCGCTTTGCAACGTCGGTCAGTTTAGCGACAAAAATGTGAAGCCCTGTTTTTTGATCATCCGACACGGATGATAACCGGATGGCAGCATCTGTGAACGAAAGAGCTAGGTGCTGGTGAAGTGTGATCTCTTTTTCACTTGCCGGATCGGTTTTTGCCAAATGTGCGGCAAGGCGGAGGCATTCTTCCCATACTTTGCTTGCCTGGGCCGTATCAATTGAACTGGCAGCAAGCTGGCTGGTGAACAAGATGAATTGCCCGCACTCATCCGGCGATGTCTTGAAAAACTGGACGACATCAAGTTCTGCCAGCACTTTTGGAATTTTAACGCGTTGGTCTTGGTAAAGTGGTCGGTCACCAACTACGCAATTAAGCATGAACATACTTTCAAGGTCACGAGGGTTTTTCAGTAATTCGTCCAAAGAATGTTCTGTTATCGGTCGAGGTTGAAGTCGAAAATGTTTATCAAAAGCCACGTCACCTACTGCGCGTTTCAATTTTTCATCCGCCAAGTCGGACAGATAGCTTCCGAGCAGATTTCCGCCAAGAGACCGGTCTGCCCAAATGTCGAGGTGATCCGCGAACGATTTGTCGCCAATAATTTGCGGTAGTTTCTGTTGAACGCTAGATTCACGGATTTGATCATCGTTAAGATCAGCGCAAGCGGACGCAACTCCTTTCAAAATCAATGTGCGGATTCTCAAATCTGTTGGGTTAGCAGCGTCATGGGCCTGTCCATTGGTGAGAATGAAACGGTCCGCAACTAACTCTTGGCTATTGTTCGCAAACCATTTCTCTATACCATCTGGCGAGGCATTTGCCGTTTGAAATGCGCGATGTAAAGCGCATCCGTGACTCCAAACTACACAAAGGCGTGCAAAGGCTGGCCACTTTGATGTCTCAGCGTGCCAACCCAACCGCAGATGCACCCAGCGCACAACTGTTAGCATGGCACGCCCATGAGCCAAACCTGTCTTCTCGTCAGTCAGCCAGTTCAACTGCGCTTTTATTTGGGCCAACGATTCGGTTGCTGTCGTGGCGGGATGACAAAGCAATTCCAGAAAATGAATGCGCTCAATGGGCGAAATAAGTTTAACCTCTAATTCTTTCAGTCGAGAGCTTTGTTCGCCGGCGGTCAACTGCTTCCATTCATTGATGATTGCATCTGGAAGATTTGTTGGAATCCGACTAAGTCGAACAACGGCTTCAACCCAGCCCACACGCTGCATCAAGCGTCCTGCAAAATCTTCTAGTGTCTTATCACCCAATTCCAGCCGCAAATAGCGGCGCAGACAATCAGTTTGTTTTGGCAGAAGGTCGTTGATGCTAACTGCTTTTCTGTTACGAATATCCTGTCGAAGCTCATTGTAAAGAACAGACGGTGATTCTTCGTGATAGGCTGTGCGCTTGGCGACGCGCTCGGATGCGGAGGCGATAGCACTGATTTCCTGAATGACTTCAGAAAGGCGGGGCTCATCCAGATCGAATGCTGTTGCTTCGCGACGCAAGACAGCCGCGCATTGCTTTGGGTCGGCAGAAAGCAATTGTAAAAAAGGCACGCCCAGTCCAGCCCAGTCCGAGTTGGTCAGGCCTCTTGCAGAAACTAAAATGCGATTCGACTTGGAATCATATTTCATCCGAAGCTTCGTCTTGCGGTCGGGCACCCACAACGTCGCATGATTTGCTTTGAGAGCACGAGCAATAGCCTCCCAAAAATCTTTAGCTGGAAATGTAAGTCCCAACACTTCGATTCCAGGAGAGTTTGCTATGAGTCCCAGCATCTCAAGTTCTGCTGAATCAAGATTGAGGCCGTTCACCAATTCAGGTGGTAAATCAGCAATATAGGAGGCGATCAAATGCCGGATTACCTGCGCGTTAATTGTTTCTTTGCCTTCGCCTAAACGAAGTTTTTGAATGTCCCCAGTCAGAAATGAAAAAATTCTGCGAATGTGTTTTCCTGCTCGCCCCCAAAGGTCAGGATTGTTTGGCAAAAGCGGCGCGACAACACGTTCTGTCAACCATTGGAAATAGCGCTTACGTCGAGCCGCAACTGTTGCAGAACTTGTTGCCGATTCATATAAGCCGACGCCAAGACCAAATAACGATCCGACTTGTCTAGCTACGATATCCGCTGGGTCGTAGTCCGGCAATTTATGACCGAAAAGTTCTGCAGGCAGGCGTTCGTCAAAACAAAGGTTGAACCAAATCCAGTCGGCTTGAAGCTGTGCATGATTATTCGCGGGACTGAAATTCAGCCACACGTCTGCTAGAGCCTTGGTAATAGCAGCCTGGAGTCTGGCTGGCCAAATTGCCTCACGAGGATGCACATTGCCTTCCTGATCGCGGACGGAGTTTTGCAGGATTTGATGGTCGAGCAAGGTGGCGGCAATATAACGGCGGAGACAGGCAAGTTCTGGGGTTTCCTGTAATTCGCCATTCTGAATTGGGGCTGAGCGAACGCAGGACAAAATCTCCTCTGTGCTGACGGGAAGATAACGCAGGTTCGCCGCTCTCATTCTTGAGCGCGCGTCTCGAAAGACTTCGCCGGTGATTGCACCACAGCCTTGCAGGTGGTGGAGGACATCCCATGTGTCGCAAAGTGGAGCTTTTGAAATTGTTGAATGACGGCGAATCAAGCGGTCATCAATGCAAACCGGAATTTGTCCATGCTCGGCAAAATCAATCGCTTCATACAACGCACGCTCTGGTGGTTGAAGCGGAGACTTACCCTCTTCATGCTCAAATGGCTTTCCGACGTGAACCTGATACTTGGCCTTGCCAATGGCGCTCGAAAGATGAGTAAGCAGCCGTTGAATCTCTTTCTTGAGTTCCTCGTCGGCGTGCTCTTTGGAAACTTCGTGCCTCACTCGATTGGCGTCGTTTGCTTCAATTGTCAATTGCGTCTTTTCGCAAAGCGTTTGGAGAACGCCCGCCAAGGCCAATTCTTCGGCTTGGCCACTATCAAGATGGATTGTCATTCCCGCGCGCAGATGAATTCGATCATTGCCTTCCGAAGAATTGTGTCCGATTGCTGAAACTGCATTAGCCGTTTCAACACCAGTAATCCAACCGGCTCGTTTCATGGCGTGAATTAATTGCTGCGCAGAAATTACTAGCACTGCGAACGAATCAGGCAAAAGCACGCCGCGATTGATGTCGGCCACGCTATGAAGCGGGAGAAAATCGATTAGTAGTCCCGCATCTATATGAACTTGAGAAAGTCGCTGACACCATTCTATTCCCATATCCGAGA
Organism: Verrucomicrobiia bacterium; assembly: GCA_035546095.1. Classification (GTDB taxonomy): domain Bacteria; phylum Verrucomicrobiota; class Verrucomicrobiia; order Limisphaerales; family UBA11358; genus UBA11358. The sequence continues at coordinate 37,172 of DASZXB010000027.1, forward strand.
CAAACGGATTAAGGGGAGAATCAGCCGGCAATGGAGTTGTTGCCGGCTGCCAGATTACGAGTTTTGATGCGTCAAGTTGTTTGACAATTTCTTGACGGGCAAAAGCTCTCGGTGGTTGTTGGGGAGACAATTGGTCAAGATGTTCTTCAAGGCATTGAACCAGACTCGAACCAATGTGGAGACGATCAAATGCTCTTTCCACACTCGATAGCAAACCCAAAGCGTCAAGCAACAGAAACGAAGAAATGTCCAAAAATATTTCCTTCACGTCTGTTGGAAGCAAGCATGGCTGTGAATTCGCATCGCCCGCGTAACGCGTAAACACCGACTGTGATTGCAGAGGATGGCGGTTTTTTATATTGCAACGCGTGGCTTCATACAGAAGCTTGGCAAGTGGAAGGTTTAACCCGGAAGCAAGGATGTGCGCTGGTATCTCACCGCGTGCATACGCTGTCCACAGTTCACTCGCCATTTTTTGACGATTAAGGAGCATCTCGCGAGTCTGTTCATATGTGAAGGCTTTCAACGGACCTTTCCCGACCACTGCCTGTTGCATCAGTTTGCTAACCAGTTTGTGAAACGTGGTCTCAACGCCTGAGCGTGAAGCTTCCTCCATCAATTTAACCTCGACTTGCGGTGAAAGCCCCGACGATGACGATTCAACTTTAAGAATAAGTTCTCTCGCAAGCTCTACATCATGATGGCGAGCGACTGGAATAACTTGGCCGACGAGAAATTCAGCGGGCACGTTCGGATTCAAGCTCAATGAGCGGGCTATTTGTAAAGCAGCGGGCAGATCGCCCTTTTGCATTTGTGTTTGGAACAACTGCATTTTTGCCGCTACACCAGTTTCAGTCGCTGCCGCTCGTTCAAGTTCCAAAATTGCACCAGGTAGATTTCCGAGAAGCCGATGAGCTTCTGCGGCAAGTCGGCGGAGAAAGGGAGACAATTCACTTCGTTGGCAAAGAGCGCGATTTTTCTCCAACAAGTCGAGGCATTCCTGAACACGCCGAGTTTGCAGCAAACCTTCTGCTGCAATTTCCAAGGCACTTTGCGTGCCGACAACATGAACCAATTCTTCCGCGTGCTGTGCAATGAAATCCCATTGCTGCAATAAACGATGTGTCCGGCAGCACGCCAACAAATTCTCGGCGGTTTTGCTTTTCTGATAATCTTCTTCCTGCGCTTTTAACAGAAGCTGGTAGTCCTCCTTTCGCCCCGACCGTTCAGCAACGAGATGTTGCACGACCATCTTAATATGCGCGCCTTCTTTACACTCTGGCATTGAATCTATGAATTGAAGCGCCTCGGCAGATTTGCCTTGTTCGACCAGCAATTGCGCCTGATGCAAATACCATAATTGTTCGCGACCAGCGTTGACGAAAAGCGAGCGATGATGAGTAATCAATTTTTCATACGATACGAAATCAGGCACGTCATCCAGCAACCCAAGCAATGCGAGCAGGTCTTCAAGCGTGCCGGCATTGTCATCTAATCGTTGCCTTAACACCGCAATGGAACTTGCACGGTCAAACTCAAGCCGAAATGCGGAAGCCCAGACCAGCACGGGAAGATTTGTTGGATTTTCTGCAAGGCAAAGCCGGGCAAGCTCACTCGGCTGGCTGGCGTCATTTGAGTTCAGTGCCACACAAGCGAGTTGCCAGACACGCAACACACTTGCCTGTGTTTTGAGAACCGTGGTGGCAAGCTCTTCAAAAGTTTGCGCAGCATTGCGACGGCGTTCAAAGCTGTCTTCATCGCGTTTTACTAAATTCCACGGCGGTGGCACTGGCCATATCATATGTTGCCATGCACGAAATGTGGTGGAGATGCCCCAATAGTAATCCACGACCGCAGCAACATATCGCGATGTGACGTGTCGTGGCTTTTTCTGAAGAGCCGCTCGAATAGTTTGATCAGCGTTGGAAATATCAAGTTGCGCAAGTTGCGCAAGCGCCAGAACTGATGAAAAGTCACCAGCCGGAATTTCCTGCTTGGGCAACGCCGAGAATTCATCTGTCACTTCCTTCGGGCGGCCAAGCTCTAGCAGTAAATTCCACCGAAAAACCCGTTCATCATCGGTCTTTGGTTGATTAAGAAAAGCGAGCGCAGCTTCCGCCCCTTGATCATGCTGAATCAACTTTCCTTCAAGAACACGGGCATTTGCTGTCGGCGCGATTCTTTTAGACTCGTCAAATAATTTTCGAGCGCTGGCTGCATCGTTTTTTTGAAGCCGCAGCCCCGCTTCGATACGAAGAGCTTTCGCTTGCACGTCGGCATTTAACAAAGGCCACGTCGGTAATTTTTTGAATTTTTCCAGTTCAATTAGGGCATCGTCTTCATGGCGTTCACCCCAAAGGTCGCGAATTCGGTCAAGTTGGTCATTGCCAGAAGAAGAAAGTCCCTCTTGGGCAACCCGCAACGCGGTTTGAACAACCGCGTTTTCCAACTCGTTCGCGATTCCACTGGAATATTTGATGCCACAAAATTCCTCAACCCAGACTGGGCCAAAAAAATCAGCAACAATGTCAGAATGCGATTTTAATTTGTCCGAGAGGCCCTGAATATCGCACGGCACAAGAGTGATTTTGAACCACCGCCGTAACCGTTTGTTCTGCCGTTCAATCTCTTTGGCAATACTTGTGTTCGAGAGATCGTCCGTAACTGCCAAAATTAAAATATCGGCATCTTTAATCGGAATTCCGGCTTCTCCCGTTTTGAATGCTTTGAGGAATTTTTGGACTGCCTTTGCGACATCCGACTTGCCAAATTTTTGATACCGCTTGGATTGCCAAACTTCGTAACGCCCGTTTGAACGCTTCCGAACATAGAGATCAATTCCTTCTTGGTTCTGGCCGGGCACTCCATAACTTTGCGCGTATTCAGCGTCCGGGTCTTTTTTTACCAACCGAACACACAGTCGCTCAAAATCTTCCCATCGCAAATCTGCCAATGGCAGTCGTTGCAGACGAGTTGAAATCGGCAAGCTGCTCGCTGCATTGTTTGGTTTCGGCGGAATATCCACCAATTTCACGCGATTGTTCATCCGTTTGCCAAAGCATAGCTAAATTCATGTGATCTGGCTATTATCGCTTCGGCCTGTGATTAGCGAGCGAGAAAAAACGCCACAAGTTGACTACTGTAATTTTAGACTCACAGGACTTTTTGAGTTGAGAGTCTAAATAACATGCCATTACAAAAAACAGCAGATGATGATGAGCTTATGATTGATTTTCTTGCTGTTGATGGTTACGATTTTATCAGATTTCTGAAACAGAGATGACGCCAAAAGTGGCACACACGATTCATTTTCAGATTGTTTGAGTTGTAAGCTGTTGATATTCAACTGCCGGTGTGGCGAAATGGCAGACGCACAGGACTTAAAATCCTGGGACCTTAAAACGTCGTGCGGGTTCGAGTCCCGCCACCGGCACCACTTGTTTTGCTTGGTTTTTTCAAAAAGTGTCACTTGAGTGTCACTTTTCAAAAAAATTTCTCGACGGCCTAATAATTTGTCGTATCAATTCGTTATTACAGGTGACTTATGAAACCAATCGTATTTCTTGCCGTTCTAATCGGCTTGCTCACACAAGCCGCATTTGCCCAGCCCGCGCTCACCATTTACAACCAAAACTTCGCCGTCGTGCGCGATTCCGTGCCGCTGGATTTGAAAGCCGGCGTCAACGACGTCCGTTACGCCAACGCGACCGCGCAGGTCGAACCCGATTCCGTCATTTTGCGCGATCCGACCGGCAAACATTCGTTGCAAATTCTTGAACAAAATTATCGCAACGATCCGGTTTCGCAGGAATTGTTGCTGTCGCTCTTTGAAGGCAAGACGATTGATTTTGAAAATGTGCGGATGAAAGACAGCACTCAAACTATCGAAATGATTCCCGGCAAAATTGTCCGCAGCGGCTACGTTCCCGGCGGCCAATTACAACAACCCATCATCGAAGTGAATGGCAAATTACAATTTCAATTGCCCGGCCAGCCGCTTTTTCCTGATTTGGGCGACGACACGGTTTTGAAGCCGACGCTCAATTGGCTGCTGCAATCGGACAAAGCCGGCAAGTTCGACGCTGAAGTCGGCTACGTCACCGGCGGATTCGACTGGAACGCGAGCTACAATTTGGTCTCGCCGGAAAAAGGCGATTTCGTGGACATCGTCGGCTGGATTACGATGAACAATAATTCAGGCAAAACATTTGAAAACGCCAAAATCAAATTGATGGCCGGCGACGTGAATAAAATTCAGCCGCAACCTGGATTTAGCAGAATTAGAACAATGAGTGCGTTGGGAGGAGCTATAGATATGGAAAAGGCTGTCACCGAAAAAGCGTTCGACGAATTTCACCTCTATTCAATCGCGCGCCCGACGACATTGCACGACCGCGAAACGAAACAAGTCGAGTTTGTTCACGCCGAAAAAGTGTTTGCGCCGACGATTTATGTTTATGACGGTGCAAGCGGTTATCAATTTTACGGATTGAATTACGACCAAAATTGGGGCGCGAACACCGGCAACAAAAAAGTTCTCGTCCAGCGCGAATTTGTGAACGCGGAGACGAATCATCTCGGCATCGCCCTGCCCGCCGGAAAATTGCGCTTCTATCGCCGCGACGATGACAGCCAGTTGCAATTCGTCGGCGAAAACACGATTGACCACACGCCGCGCAACGAAACGATTCGCGTGACCACCGGAAATTCGTTCGACTTGGTCGGCGAACGCAAACAAACGAATTTCAAAGTGGATACCGGCGACAAATGGCTAGACGAATCTTTTGAAATCAAACTCCGCAACCGCAAAAAAGACGCGCCGGTGGAAATCCGCGTCGTCGAGCATCTCTATCGCTGGAGCAGTTGGGAAATCACCGCGAAATCGGACGACTTTGTGAAAAAAGACGCGCAGACGATTGAATTTCGCGTGCCGGTCAAACCCGACGAAGAACGCACCATCACCTACACAGTGCATTATTCGTGGTGATTAAAATTTAGTTCGCCGCCGCCGTTTCCAAACTTTTCTCCGGCGAGGATTGTTCGTCTGCTCTGTGGAATTTCACGCTGACAATCTTGCTCACGCCGGCTTCGGCCATCGTCACGCCGTAAAGCACGTCCGCCATCGCAATCGTTCGTTTGCTGTGCGAGATGATAACAAATTGCGATTGTGAGATGAACCGCTTGAGCAGCCGCACAAAACGGTCAATGTTCGCCTCGTCCAGCGCCGCGTCCAATTCGTCCAAAACACAAAACGGACTCGGCTTGACCTGATAAATCGAAAACAGCAGCGCGACGGCTACCATTGTCTGCTCGCCGCCGGACAAAAGTGAAATGGACGATTGCTGTTTGCCCTGCGGGCGCGCAACGATTTCGATGCCACTTTCCAAAACGTCATTTTCGTCCTGCAAAATCAAATCCGCTTTGCCACCGCCGAAAACTTCCACAAACACATTGCGGAAACTTTCTCGAACTTTCTCGAACGTCTCCAAAAACATCTGTCGTGTTTGCGTGTTGATGCGATTGATAACTTCCAGTAATTGCGCCTTGGCTGACACCAAATCGTCGTGTTGCTTCGTCAAAAATTGATGGCGTTGCTCGGTTTCCTCGTATTCTTCAATCGCCACCAGATTCACCGGCCCGATTTCGTCCAGCCGCTTTTGCAACGCCTCGATTTGTTGCGCGACCGAATTCCAATCCGTCGCCGCGCCGCTCGCGGCCATTTCTTCCGGCGTGAGCGTCTCCACTTTAGCCGCACCTTCGTCCGCAAATGTAATCGTGATGCACTCGCTGCGAACATCATCCAGATTGATGTGATATTTCTGCTGAATTTTTTCGCGCAGATTTTGCACCGACATGTTTTTCTGCGCCAATTCAATTTCAATGCCGCCGCGCTGATTTTGCAACTCTGTCAAACGACTTCGTTGCGACCGCAAATTTTCCTCGCGCGACGAAACGTCCACTTCCTGCAAATTTTTTTGGCCGAGCAATTCCGCTGCTTGCACATTGACCTGCTCCCGCTCATGCGAAGTTTTTTCGATTTGCGCGCGTGACTCGACGATTTCCGATTCCACATTTTCTTTGCGCAAAACCACGCCGGAAATTTCCCCGCGCCGGGATTCGACGATTTGTTTCAATTCGGAAATCCGTTGCGCCAACGCCTGCTGTTGCTGCCGAAACGACGCAAGCATTTGCTCCTCGGCCGCCAGCGCGACTTTGCTTTCGGTCAGCGCGGAATTTGCCGCGTCGCGCTGCTGCCGCAAATTTTCCAACTGCGTTGTCAGCGAAGAAACCTTTTCCTGTTCATTTTTCTCGCGCGATTCTAATTCGCTCAATTTCGCCGCGAGCGCGTTGCGTTTTTCCCAACCTTCTTTTTCCTGCGCGGCCAAACTTTGCACTTCAAAAATGACCGTCTCAATTTTTTGATTCAGCAGCCGCGACGAATTTTGCAGCGCGTTGAATTCGCCCTCGCGCGTCGCAATCGCCACTTCCTGCTCGCGCAATTCCGTCTGCGCCTGCTGCAAACCCGCCTGCAATTCCGTCTGCTCGGCCAGCAACGCGCCGCGTTTTTTGCTCGCGTTAGCAATGCGACTTTGAATTTCCGCCAATTCATTTTGCAATTCGGCGATTTGATTTTTGCGTCCGAGAATTGAAGCCGGCGCTTTGGGATTGCCGCTGCCGTTCAAATAACCGCCGGTGTAAATACCGTGGCGGCTCAACAAATCGCCTTTGAGCGTGACAAAATCGCAACCGGCGTGGCCGTTTTGAATTTGCGCCGTCGCCGTCGGCAAATCGGCGGCGATGAAAGTCCGGCCCAGCAAACTTTTCAAAAGTTTTTCGACCGGCGGCTCAAATTGAATCACGCTCAACGCCGGAACAATTTGCCCCTGCTCCAAATTCTTTTCCGCCGAAAGTTTTTCGCCCGGCGACATTTCACCTTCAAAAACTAATTGCTGGTCGTCGGTCTTTTGTTGAATCGCCAGCGCCGCGACGCTCGCGCGGCCGGTCTTGTTCGCGCTCAAATCCGCGATGATTTCCTGCGCCGATTCCGGCTGCTCGGTCAAAACCAATTGCAGGTGATGGCCGAGTGCATTTTCGACGGCGACGACAAATTGTTCCGGCACGCGAATCCGGTCGGCGAGCGAGCCGATGACCGAGCGCGACTGCCGCAATGCCGCCACCGCGCCCGCGTCAAAACCTTCGCGCGAATGTTCGAGTTGCTCAATGACCGTCAGGCGCGAACGCTTTTCCGCCTGCTGCTGCAATAATTCATCCTGCTCCGTCGCCGATTGCTGCAATTCATTTTGCAATTCACGCAACCGATTTTGCCGTTGCTCGACCGAGCCGCGCTTGGTTTGCGCATTAAGTTTTTCGACTTCGACGCTCGCGGTAAATTCCTGCAAACGCGATTCGAGCCGCGCGCGTTCTTCTTCAAGTTGCACTTTTTCGGCGGACAATTTTTCCAGCCGCACAACGTTGCCCTGTTTTTGCAAATCCAGCGCGGTGATTTCGTTGCGGATGCGCGATAAATCTTGCGCGGCGGCGAACGCGGCGGATTGCGCGGCGCGCAATTCCTCCTGCAATCGTTTCAAATCATTTTCAACCTGCGTGAGCGCGAATTGTTTTTTCTCCAGTGCCAATTTGTGTTCCGCAAGCAAATCTTCGGATTTGAGCAGATTTTGCTTCACGCCGGCCAATTCTTCTTCCGCTGCGCGACAACGCTCCTCAGATTGCGCGATGTCCGCGAGCGCCTTGGAATTTTGCGACTCCAATTCACGCAAACGCTCCTCGTTGAATTGAATCCGGCTTTCGTGCCGCTCAATTTCACCTTTCAATTCCATGCCGCGCTGCTGCTGCGCAGAAACTTCGTGCTCTAATTCTGCCAGCCGCTCGCGCAATTGTTTGATTTCATCTTCGCAGCGCAAAACATTGGCCGAACCGGTCTCAATTTCATTTCGCAAATTTTCAGCCACAGAATTTCTTTCAGCAATTTCCGATTGCAGCACATCGAATTGATGCCGCGCGAGTTGCGTTTCCAAATGCTGAAGCTCCAGCGAAATTTGTTTGTAGCGTTTCGCTTTGCCCGCTTGCCGTTGCAGCGAACCGATTTGCCGCTTCACTTCCTTGATCAAATCCGCGACGCGCAACAAATTTTGTTCCGTGTATTCCAATTTGCGAAGCGACTCTTTTTTCTGCGCCTTGAACTTGGTGATGCCTGCCGCTTCCTCGAAAATCATCCGGCGATCTTCCGGCTTGCTGGAAAGAATTTGCGTGATGTGGCCTTGCGCCAAAATACTGTAACTCGTCCGCCCAACGCCCGTGCCCATGAACAGTTGCTGGATGTCTTTCAACCGGCACGGCGTTTTGTTTAAAAAGTATTCGCTGCCGCCGTCGCGGAAAATTCGGCGCGTCAACGTCACTTCGTCGTAGGCGACTTCCACGCCTGCGGCTTTCAAACTTTCCTCGCCCACGCCGCCGAGCGTGAGCGACACTTCGCCCATGCCCATCGGTTTGCGACCGTCCGTGCCGTTGAAAATCACGTCCGCCATTTCGCCGCCGCGCAACGCCTTCGCCGATTGCTCGCCAAGCACCCAGCGAATTGCGTCGGAGACGTTGGATTTGCCGCAGCCGTTCGGGCCGACGATGGCCGTAACGCCGGGTTGAAAATTCAGCGCGGTTTTGTCCGCAAAAGACTTGAAACCGAAAACCGTCAAATTTTTGAGATACATGATTTTGACTGCGATTGCTCGCAACAAGGCAACCACAATTACAGGAACAAGTAAAGCAGAAACCACAATATGCTGCGGTTTCCGCCGTTGCAGGCACAACTAATTGGTGAGGAACCGTGATTGGCGTGTGCCGACAACTCAATTACTCTTCAACTGCCAAATCGAAGATTTTTATACGCCTGCAAAGGAATTTCGTCAAATGAATTTCGAGAAAAATCTCGACAAAAATTTTGTGAAGCATTGAAATTTTCTTATGAACTTGGAATTTTACAGTGCGCGCTTGCTTTTTATCATCCTCGTTGATGATGGCAAACCGAAGAAGAAAAATCACTTTGACGAATCCATTATTGTTTTCCGTGCAAAGAATTTTAGTGACGCATTTAAGCGAGCAATCCGACTCGGAAAAACGCAAGAGACAAATTATTTGAATGATAAGAAACAGCGTGTTCGATGGACGTTAGTTGATATTTTGAATCTTGACTGCGTTGGTAATAAAATTGACGGAAAAGAAGTTGCGTCACGACTCCATTACCGACGACAGAAAAAACCAATTCCCACAAATAAGAAATTTCATCCAGAATCATCGAAACCCGAACAAAGTTTTTAGTAATCCAATCCATCTTACTTTGCGCAAAAATCCATTTGACACTTTGCTTTGCTTAAATCATTTTATCCGCATCCGTTGATTTGACGGACTCATGACGAGTGGTCGAGGGACTGGCCCGATGACACCACGGCAACCGATTGGATTTAGTTCCGATGTCAGGTGCCAATTCCAGCTCAAGCATCATTGGCTTGGGAAAAATGAGATGCAACAAATGATTTGTCGCCCTTTCTCGTCATGCGAGGAAGGGTTTTTTGTTTTAAGAATGAATACCACACAGAGGACACGGAGCGCACAGGGGCAGAAAAGAAAATTGTTTTCTCTGTGACCTCTGTGTGAAAAAAAATTTATGAGTGAAAAACATGGTTACATGAAGGCGTTGAAATGCCGCGAATGCGGGCGCGAATACCCGCTCGAAGCCACGCACGTTTGCGAATTCGATTTCGGCCCGCTCGAAGTCGCCTACGATTACGACAAGATCAAAAAATCGCTGACGCGCGAAATCATCGCGTCGCGCTCGAAATCCATGTGGCGTTATCGCGAATTGCTGCCCGTCGCGGGCGAACCGACCGTCGGCGCGCAAGTCGGTTTCACGCCGCTCGTCAAAGCCGACCGCCTCGCCAAAAAACTCGGCATCCGCGAACTTTACATCAAAAACGACGCGGTGAATTATCCGACGCTTTCGTTCAAAGACCGCGTTGTCAGCGTCGCGTTGAGCCGCTCGAAGGAACTTGGTTTCAACACCGTCGCGTGCGCATCCACGGGAAATTTGGCAAATTCCGTCGCCGCCAACGCCGCAAGCGCGGGACTCAAAGCCTACGTTTTTATTCCATCGGATTTGGAGCAGGGAAAAATTGTCAATTCGCTCATTTACGGCGCGAACGTCATTGGCATCAAAGGCCATTACGACGAAGTGAATCGTCTGTGTGCCGAAATCGCGGGCAAATTCGGCTGGGCGTTTGTGAACGTAAATATGCGCCCCTACTACGCCGAAGGCTCGAAAAGCATGGCGTATGAAATCGCCGAGCAACTCGGCTGGCGCGCGCCGCAGCACACGATTGTGCCGATGGCGTCCGGCTCGTTGCTCACGAAAATTCACAAAGGCTATCAGGAACTCGCAAAAATCGGACTCATCGCCGACAGCAAACCGACGATTCACGGCGCGCAGGCGACGGGTTGTTCGCCGATTTCCACCGCGCAAAAAGCCGGACTCGATTTTTTCAAGCCCGTCAAGCCGGACACGATTGCCAAATCGCTCGCCATCGGCACGCCGGCGGACGGATTTTACGCGCTGCGGGTGATGCGCGACACCGGCGGCGCGGCGGAAGATGTGACCGACGACGAAATCCGCGACGCGATTAAATTGCTCGCCGAAACGGAAGGCATTTTTGCCGAAACCGCCGGCGGCGTGACCGTGGGCGTGGCGAAAAAGCTGATTGCGTCCGGCAAAATTCCGCGCGATTCTTCCGCCGTGATTTGCGTCACCGGCAATGGATTGAAAACGCTCGACGCCGTGCAAAATCACGTCGGCAAACCGCGCGAAATCAAGCCGAGCCTGCGCGAATTTGAAGCGCTGCTCGCGCATGAAGAAAAAGTGAATGCGTAATTAAATCGTTATGCCTGTTCCAACGCCGAAAGACCGAAAAGAAATTCTTGAGCAAGGTGCAAAAATCCTAGCTCCAGCACTCGTTCCAAACGGCTTTAAGTTTCATTTTATAACGTCTGGCCGTGGAAGTGGCGGCGCGTTTGCAGAAGGAGAATTTGTTCGCGGCGATAGGAAATTGGAATTGCATTTTCGTTACTCACTCGGATTAGTCACCTACCACATTGGCAAGCTTTCGCTCGCACACGGCGATTATATGCGAGCACTGCTTGATAAAAACGGCAAAAATCATTATCCGGTATTTTCTGAAGAACCACTTGCTGGTTTTGAAGCATTGCGTCAAGATTTGGTTGAACACTGTTCAGATTTTATCAATGGCAACGGAGAACAGTTTTGCCAATGTGTTGAAAAGAACAAAAAATATGAGTCGTTGACTGGCTTTCAGAAAATGGAATCAGCACAATCGAAAATTTGAAATTTAATTTATGCCAAAAAAAGTCCGAATCCCAACTCCCTTGCGCAAGTTGACGAACAACGAGGAACTCGTCGAGGTCAGCGCGGCCACCATCGGCGAGGCCATCGCCGAATTGCAGTCGCGCTTCCCCGGCATCGCCGAGCGGCTCGTGGATGACAAAGGCGAGGTGCGCCGTTTCGTCAACGTCTATGTCAACGAGGAAGACATCCGCTTCCTCAAAAACCGCGAGACGCCGCTCAAAGACGGCGACGAAATCAGCATCATCCCGGCGATTGCAGGAGGCTAACCGAATTTTCGAATTTCAAATTGCGAATTGCGAATTAGACTAAAGCTATGGCTGCAAAGAAAAAAATTCCCGCGACGAAGTCCGGTTCACCGACGCAACAGCGTTTGTGGCTGATGTATCCGCCGCGCCTCATCAAAAAGCCGTTCATCTGGGAAGTCGGCCACAAATTCAAGGTGGTCACGAATATCCGGCAGGCGACGGTGACGGACGAAATCGGCATTGTTTGCCTTGAACTTAATGGCGCGCGCAGCGAAGTAGACGCAGCCATCAAATGGTTAGAGAAAAACAAGGTAAACGTCGAGCCGGTGGAAATCGGCGTGATCGCCGGTTAAATCGTTTGTGGAGATAAAAAAACGGCGCGGAGAATTTTCTTCGCGCCGTTCGTTTTTTGCTAAATTATTTATTTGTGTGTGCGGCGTTTGACCTTCAACTGCGCCAACGCGTTCACGAGGGAAGATTGAACCATCGCCGCATCTTCGTCGCTCAACTTTTGCGCGAGGCGTTCTTCGGCGCGTTTGCGGGCTTCTTCGGCTTTCGCTTCGTCAATGTCGTTCGCCTTGATGGCCATGTCGGTCAAAATCGCGACGCGGTCGCCGGTGACTTGAACGAAGCCTTCACCGACGGCGAGGAAAATATTTTCATTGCCTCTTTTGGCATGGATTTCGCCCGCGACGAGTTGCGTCATCAACGGCATATGCTGCGGCAGAATTCCCATCTCGCCGTCAATGCCGGTGAGCGTGACCATGTCCACGTCGTCGGAAAACGTTTTTGCTTCCGGTGTGACGATTTCTAATTTTAGCGTTGCAGCCATTTTTTATTCACCGCAGAGTCGCCAAGATGCAAAATTTTTCTCTGCGCCTTTGCGTCTCGGCGGTTCAATTTAATTTTCTTTAACTTCGTCAATGCCACCCTTCATGTAAAAGTTGGCTTCAGGCACGTCGTCGTATTTGCCTTCGAGAATTTCTTTGAAACCGCGCACGGTTTCGGCGACCGGAACCTGTTTGCCTTCACGTCCGGTGAAAACTTGCGCAACGGTGAATGGCTGGCTCAAGAAACGTTGGATCTTGCGCGCACGGAAAACCGTCGTCTTGTCTTCGGGCGAAAGTTCGTCCATGCCCAAAATCGCGATAATGTCCTGCAAATCCTTGTAGCGTTGCAATACTTTCTGCACGCCGCGCGCGACTTCGTAATGTTCCTGCCCAACAATTTCCGGCGACAAGGCGCGAGAACTTGATGCGAGTGGATCCACAGCGGGGAAAATACCGAGTTCGGCGATGGAACGTTCCAATACGATGATCGCGTCCAAGTGCGCGAACGTCGTGGCGGGCGCGGGATCGGTCAAGTCGTCGGCGGGCACATAGACGGCCTGGAAGCTCGTAATCGAACCTTTCTTCGTCGAAGTGATGCGTTCCTGCAAATCACCCATTTCCGCGGCGAGCGTCGGTTGATAACCGACCGCGCTCGGCGTGCGACCGAGAAGAGCGGATACTTCCGAACCGGCTTGCGAAAAGCGGAATACGTTGTCCACGAACAAAAGCACGTCCTGATTTTTTTCGTCGCGGAAATATTCCGTCACCGCGAGCGCGGACAAAGCGACGCGCAAACGCGCGCCGGGCGGTTCATTCATCTGGCCGTAGACGAGACCGATACGCGAACCGGGTTCGATAATCGGCAAACCGTTTTCGCCGATTTTCGGATGACCTTTTTCGTCTTTTTGGACTTTGATGACGCCGGCTTCGATCATTTCGTTGTAAAGATCGTTGCCTTCGCGCGTGCGTTCACCGACGCCCGCGAACATCGAAATACCGCCGTGCAGTTTCGCGATATTATTGATGAGTTCCATGATGACGACGGTTTTGCCGACGCCAGCGCCACCGAACGCGCCGACTTTGCCACCCTTCAAGAATGGACAAATCAAATCAATGACCTTGATACCGGTCGTCAAAACCTGCGGGCTGGTGGATTGATCCACGAGCGGCGGCGCGGCGCGATGAATCGGCAGAAATTTATCCGCCTTCACCGGACCTTGTTCGTCCACCGGTTCGCCGATGACGTTGAACACGCGACCCATCACGCCTTCACCCACGGGCATGGAAATCGGCGCGCCGGTGTCCACGACTTCGTAACCGCGCTTCATGCCTTCGGTCGAACCCATGCACACGGTGCGCACCCAGTTATCGCCGAGGTGCTGTTCGACTTCGAGCGTCTGCCTAGCGTTGCCCTGGCCGGGCACGGTGTATTCCACTGTCAACGCGTTGTAAATCGCGGGAAGCTGGCCGGTGAACTCGACGTCCACGACCGGGCCAATGATTTGAACGATTTTGCCTTTGTTCATAAAATTTATTTTAGCCCACCGCCATTTGCGCGGTGGTGATTTCCAACAATTCTTTCGTGATGTTCGCCTGACGCAATTTGTTGTATTCGAGCGTCAAATCCTTGATGAGTTGCTTCGCGTTGTCCGTCGCGTTTTTCATCGCGACCATGCGTGCGCTCTGTTCCGAGGCTTTGGCTTCGAGCAAAATCTGGTGCATCTGGAAATTCAGACTGTGCGGCAGCAACGCGCTTAACACTGTTTTTTCGTCCGGCTCGAACTCGAACAAATCCGTGTTGTTGGCCGGCTTCAATTCTTCCGCCTTCACGCCGATGCCCGCTTTCACCGCTTCGATTTTCCCGACCGGCAAAAACGGAATCGTCTTCGGCTGCTGCACCAAAGTGGAAACGTAATTCGCGTAAAGGATGTCCACCGCGTCCACTTCGCCTTTCAAAAATAAATCCTGAACGAATTTCGAGATCGCGCGCGCTTCGGCGAATTGCGGCGTGTCTTTGTAAGTGAATTCCGCCGCAAGATTCCGTTTCGTGCGCGCGATGAATTGCGCGCCTTTCTTGCCGGCGCAAATGAATACTGTCGTGTTTTTATCCAGCTTTGCCGCTTCGCGCAGCAAATTGCTGTTCAAACCACCGCACAAACCGCGATCCGTGCTCACCAAAATGACCGCGCGTTTTTTCACCGGACGCGCCTGCATCAACGGATGCTCGAACGCCGCCGTGCGCGACGCCGCCTGCGCGAGCACTTCGTTCATCAACACCGCGTAAGGCCGGCCGACCAGCGCGGCCTGCTGCGCCTTGCGCATTTTGGCTGCCGCCACCATCTGCATCGCCTTGGTGATTTGGGCGGTGTTCTTGACCGACTTGATGCGTCGGCGTATGTCGCGCGTGCTGGGCATGAAAAATTAACGATAGCTCTGCTTGAATTCCGTCACCGCCGCCTTCAGTTCCGCGGCAATCGCGTCGCTGATGGCTTTTTCGTTGCGGATTTTGCCGAGCAAATCGGTTTTGCGCGTCGCAAAAAAGTCCGCGAGTTTCGTCTGGAAATCTTTCACCTTCTCGACCGGAACGTCGTCGAAGAAATTATTTTGCGCCGCCCACAAAATCACGACCTGCATTTCGACCGGCAATGGGCTGTATTGATTTTGCTTGAACAATTCGACGATGCGTTTGCCGCGTTCGAGCAACGCCTGCGTTTTCGCGTCGAGGTCGGAACCAAATTGCGCAAACGCCGCGAGTTCGCGGAATTGCGCGAGATCGCCCTTGATACGACCGGCGACTTGTTTCATCGCCTTGATCTGCGCAGCCGAACCGACGCGTGAAACAGAAAGACCGACGGAAACAGCGGGACGCACGCCTTGATAAAACAAATCGGTTTCCAGATAAATCTGGCCGTCCGTGATCGAAATCACGTTCGTCGGAATGTAAGCCGAAACGTCGCCCGCTTGCGTTTCGATGATCGGCAGCGCGGTCAAGGAACCGTTGCCGTATTTTTCCGAAACGCGCGCGCTGCGTTCCAGCAAGCGGCTGTGCAGATAAAACACGTCGCCCGGATACGCTTCGCGGCCGGATGGACGTTTCAAAATCAAAGCAACTTGGCGATACGCGACGGCGTGCTTGGACAAATCATCGTAAATGATCAGCGCGTCCATGCCATTGTCCATGAACCATTCGCCGATGGCCGCGCCGGTAAACGGCGCGAGATATTGATTGGACGCGGAATCGGAAGCCGACGCCACGACGATAATCGTGTAAGGCATCGCACCCGCTTCTTCCAAAACGCCGATGACACGCGCGATGCTGGATTGTTTTTGGCCGACCGCGACATAAATGTTGTAAATCGGGCGGAAATTTTTATCGCCTGCCGCTTCGGCTGCTTTATTGATGCGCGCCTGATTGATCATCGCGTCCACGCCAATCGTGGTTTTACCCGTGCCGCGGTCACCGATGATCAATTCGCGTTGGCCGCGACCGATCGGAACCATCGCGTCAATCGCCATGATGCCCGTTTGCACCGGCTGACTGACGGATTTGCGCTTGACGATGCCCGGCGCGATTTTTTCAACGGGATAAGAAGCTTCCGCTTTGATCGGACCTTTGCCGTCGAGCGGCTGCCCAAGCGTGTTGACCACGCGACCGAGCAAGCCTTTACCGACCGGGACTTGCAACAATTTTCCGGTCGTGCGCACTTCTTGACCTTCCTTGACGCTGGTGTAGTCGCCGAGAATGATCGCACCGACTTCGGTTTCTTCGAGGTTGAGCGCGAGGCCGGTGACGCCGTTGCCGAAATCCAACATCTCGTTGAGCATCGTGTCGGTGAGGCCTTCAATCTTCGCCACACCATCGCCAATTTCGCGGACGACGCCGACGTTTTGTTTCGCCGTCGCGGTCTTCGCGCCGCTGATCTGCGCTTCAATTTCCTGCAATAAGTTGCTCATAAAAATTCGTTAAAAACTCTGTTCCAATTTTTCCAAACGCGTTTTCACGCTGCCGTCGTAAAGGTCGCTGCCGACCTGAATCCGCAAGCCGCCGATGAGCGCCGGATTTTGTGTGAACGAAAGACTCACGCCCGCGCCATATTTCTTTTTTATCTCGCCCGTCACTTCGCCCTGCAATTCGGCGGACAATGGCGTTGCACTTTCGATGCGCGCCGCGTGCTGCTCCAAATCCAGTTTTACCAGGCGATGCAATCGCGCCAAAATCTCTACGTAGCCGCGCGGCTTTTTTTCGCTCAATAATTGAACCGCCTGCCGGACGCGATTTTCGTCCAGCAAACCATTGGCGAAACAACTGCGGAACAGTTGCCGGGCTTCGCGTTGCGCTTGTTTGGAAATCTTCATTCGGCAAGAACTACCCTGCTCTATTACGCAGCCAATTGTTTTTCCGTTTCCTGCGCCAGACGTTTCTGGTCTTCCGGCGTGAGGATTTTTCCGGTGACCGTCGTGGTCGTTTGCACCACAAGCCGCCCGACTTCACGTTTCAATTCGCCCAACATTTGCAGACGCTCCTGCGCCGCCGCTTCGCGCGCTTTGGAAACGATCTGTTCCGCCGCGGCAATGGCTTTTTGCGTTTCCGTCTCACGCACCCGAGCCGCCGCCTGACGCGCATCGTCAATCAATTTGTTCGCCTGATCGCCGGCATCCGCCAGAATTTTCTGACGTTCGGCTTCCGTGCGCGCGACGTCGCCTTTGATTTTCTCCGCGTTGGCGAGTGCGGCGGCGATTTTCTCGCGGCGCGCCTGCAACATGGCGAAAATCGGCTTATAGGCGAAACGCCACAGCACGAAAAAGACGATGGAAAAACTGATCGTCTGCGCGAGCAGAATTCTCCAGTCAATTCCTAATTCGTTTCCCATAAACGGATTATTTGACGACGAGCCACGCGATGACCGCCCAGCCTTCGGCGAGCGCCATACCGACGAACATGAACGTCAAAATTTTGCCGAACATTCCGGGATTACGCGCCATGGCGGTGACACCGCCTGCGGTGGCAATACCGATGCCGATGGCCGCGCCGCCAAAGGCGAGGCCGATGTGAACATTGCCCATTGCTTCTGCTAGCATCATAACTTTTCTCTGTTTTTGGTTTTGGTTGTCGCAATCGCTCAATTAAGCGATTGCAAATTCAAAATTTAATGGCCGTGATCTTCTTCCGTGTGCGTGCAAAGCGTGCCAACGAACGCCACGACCAACATGGCGAACACAAATGCCTGCACAAGACAGACGAATGTCTCGTAAAAATACATCAAAGGCGGAAGAACCCACGACAGCCAATTCTTGCTATGAAACATCATATCCAAAATACTTTCGCCAGCGAAAATGTTTCCGTAAAGCCGCATCGCCAGCGCCACCGGACGCGCAAAGGCAACCGAAAGCAATTCCATCGCGCCGATGAAAATGAACAATAAAACGAACAGCGGAAAAACCCATTTGTTTGTTTCCATTTTCACGCCAAAGATGTGTTTCACCAATCCCCAAACGCCGTTGTAACGAATCGCCCAATACAAGCTCATCACAAGAAAAATTCCCGCCATTGCCACCGTCAAATTGGCGTCTGTCGTCGGCGGACGGAACAACGGCTTTTCAACATTAACTGCAAATGGCAACGAATTATTTGCCGACGTGCCATAGCCAATGCTGCCGACACCGGGAACCAAGTCGGTCAAATTTGAAATGACAATGAAAATGAAAAAAGTCGTTGCAAATGGAAACACCCAGCGCGTCACCCGTTGATCTAAAATATCACCAATCAAGCCGTCCCAGCCTTCCACAAGTGCTTCAATCGCGTTCTGCATCCCACTCGGAACTTCCTTGATGTTGTTCCAAGTGCCGACCCGGACAACCACCAAAATGATTGCCGCCACAATCCACGTGCAAATCATAGAATTTGTCACCGGCAAACCAAGAACATGAAAAACCGCCGGAGCCGCCGCCGGAACTTTTTCCCCCGCCGTTTCAACAACTTGAGCCGAACCGGCGGAAATCTCTCCATCTGGCGAATGAGCTGCAGTTGGCAAAGCCGAGTCTGCATTGGTCTTGACCGCGAAAGTCACGGTAAAAACGATGCAAACAAATAAGATTTTGCAAAACTGCTTCACAAAAAATTGCCTCCGAAGACACAAATTGCGTTGTTAGCCAAACCAATTGTGCTTCCGAGAAAATGAAGATTGCCTCATCGTGAAAAATTTCACAAGCACTTTTTCAAAAATTTTTGATTGTTTAACGCAAAGATTCCGGCGTTTTGCCCTGTGCGCGCAACTTTCTCAAACTTAAGGCATCATGCCGTTTGGCCAACCTTTGGCCATGGTCGTCCAAGAGTAGTTCACAGTGAAAAAATCTTGGCGGCGGCAGTTTCAAAGCGCGATATATCAAAATCTGCCGCGCGGTGCTGGCCAATAAATCCGCGCCGCGAACGACTTCGGTGATTTGCATGGCCGAATCATCCACGACACAAGCCAATTGATATGCCGGAACGCCGTCGTGCCGCCAGACGATGAAATCGCCGAAGTTCCTTCCCGCCACAAATTTTTGTTCGCCAAAATTTTCATCATGAAACGAAATCGTTTCGCCGTCGGGCACACGAAATCGCCAACTGAATTGTTTGCCGACGACATCCGACTCTTTATTCGCGCGACATTTGCCGGAATAAATCGGCTCGTCATCTTCAGCGTGCGGCGCGGCGATCGCCGCTTGAATGTCTTTACGCGAACAGGTGCAGGGATAAATAAAATTTCCAGCGCGCAATTTTTGCAACGCCGCGCGATAAAAATTCATCCGTTCGCTTTGATTGTAAGGCGCAAATTCCCCGCCGATGTCCGGGCCTTCGCTCCATTCAAAGCCAAACCAACGCAAATCATCGAGCATCGCAGAAATGAATTCCGGTTTGCAACGCGTAGAATCCAAGTCGTCATTGCGTAAAATCAATTCGCCACCATTTTTCTTAGCGCGTTGTTGCGCTGTCCAAAATGTTTTGGCGTGACCGAGATGCAAATAGCCGGTCGGCGACGGCGCGAGTCGTCCGCGATATTTTTCAAAGTGGCTCATTTGGATTCACCGCCAGCCAATCACTGAATTTCGGTAACGGCTTCAACAAAACATTTTGGACTTTGGAAATGTTCAGTGACGTGTCCAATGCGCGCGGCGGACCGGAAAAATCTCTGGCGGAACCGGATTCGATTTTACTTTTGATTTCCGGCCAGTGCGGAACGAGCAATTGGCCGATTTGAAACCGTGACAATTTTTCCGCACCGGCGACGTGAAAAACGCCAGCACAATCTTTCTCCGCCAATTCCCAAACTGCGTGCGCGGTTTCGCCCGCAAAAATCGGCGAACGAAATTCGTCCACGAACAATTTCATGCCATCCGATTTCTGCAACGAAAGTCGCAATTGCTCGTTGAAGCTGCGATTGCCCGCGCGGGAAATGCCGCCGTTGAGCGACGTTCGCACAACTAAATGGCGCGGGGTTTTTGAGACAATCTGTTCGGCGGCGAGTTTGGTTTCACCGTAAAGATGCAAAGGATTCGGCGCGTCCGTTTCAATGTAATTTCCTTTACGTCCGTCAAAAATCAAATCAGTGGAAAAGAAAATGAACTGAATGTCCGCCGCAAGTTCGGCGAGAAATTTCGTGGCTTCAACATTTACCTGTTTGGCCAGCGCCGGATTTTTTTGCGCGTCGGCGACACTGGAAATCGCCGCGCAATGGATGATCAATTGCGGTTTATTTTTTTTGAATTCATGTTCGATTGTTTTGAAATCGAGCAAATCAAAATCGGTGCGCGTCAGCGCCCGGATTTTCTGCTGCGCGACAAACTTTGGCGCAGTTTGAACCAAATAATTTCCGATTAGCCCGTTTGTGCCTGTAATCCAAATCGGATTCATAAAATCATTTTGGTTCGGCGACTAATCGTTTGCGGCGGCCTTCGATGTTGGGCAGAAATCCGGTCAATAATCCAATCAAAGGCAGATACGCGCAAACTTTGAAAACAAAAATAATACTCGTATAGTCGGCGAGTTTTCCTAACACCGCCGAGCCGATGCCGGCCATGCCGAACGCGAGACCGAAAAATAATCCGGCAATCAAACCAACCTTGCCGGGCACGAGTTCCTGCGCATAGACCAGAATGGCGGAAAATGCGGACGCCAGAATCGTGCCGATGAAAATGGTCAAAACTGCCGTCCAAAATAAATTGGCGTGCGGTAGCAATAGCGTGAACGGTGCGACGCCAAGAATGGAAATCCAAATGACATATTTGCGTCCGAAATGGTCGCCCAATGGTCCGCCGGCGAACGTGCCTGCCGCCACGGAAAATAAAAAGATAAACAGATAAATCTGCGAATTGGCGACCGAAACATGAAATTTATCAATCAGATAAAATGTGTAGTAACTCGACAGGCTGACGAGGTAAAAGTATTTGGAAAAAATCAGCGCGACGAGGATGCTTAGCGAAAACAGAACAGTTCGTTTCGGCAACGGTTTGTGACGAGCGCGTTGCGGACGCGGCTTGCTTTTGATTTGGAATAGATGTTTTTTATACCAGCCACCGACCTTGAACAGAATGATTATTGCCACCAGCGCGATAAGCGAAAACCAAAGGATGTGCGATTGGCCATTGCGCGTAACGACAAGCGCGGCGAGCAACGGGCCGAAGGAACTGCCCGCATTGCCGCCGACTTGAAAAAGTGATTGCGCGAATCCATGTCGGCCACCGGAAGCTAGATGCGCCAGCCGCGAAGATTCGGGATGAAAAATGGCCGAACCCATTCCCACGAGGCCAACCGAAACGAGCAATAATGAAAACCGGTCGGCAAAAGACAACATAATCAGTCCAACCAAAGTCAGAATCATGCCAGCCGCGAGTGAATAGGGTTTTGGTTTGCGGTCGGTGTAAAAGCCGACGATAGGTTGCAGCAGCGACGCAACGAGCTGAAACGTGAACGTGATGAGACCGATTTGCGCGAAGCTCAAATGAAATGATTCCTTGACCAGCGGATAAATCGCCGGAATCAACGATTGAATCGTGTCGTTGAGCAGGTGCGAAACGCTGATGGCCAGCAAAACCGTCATGACGGTTTTTTCCGCCGTGTCGTGGTGCGTCTCGGTTGAAGCAAGATTTTGTTCCTTATTCACGATGTAAATTCCGGCGCGTTTTGAAAACACCGGCTGAACAGAATGGCAGAAAAATTCTAATCCACCAGACGTTTGGTGAGATTTTCGTAGGCGTCAATCCGTCGGTCGCGCAAAAATGGCCAGTGCGTGCGGGTCACATCCACTTTGGCCAAATCCACGGACACAATGAGAATTTCCTCCTTGTCCGTCGCGGCTTTCGCCAGAATTTCACCGGATGTTCCAGCCACAAAACTTTGTCCCCAAAACTCGATGCCGTCGCCACGCACACCGGAAATTTTTTCGTGGCCGACGCGATTGGGCACGGCGACAAAACAGCCATTGGCGACGGCGTGCGAACGTTGGATTATCTCCCACGCATTGTGCTGGCGTTCGCCGTATTCTTTTTTTTCCGATGGATGCCAGCCGATAGCGGTCGGATAAAAAAGGATTTGCGCGCCTTGCATCGCGGTCAAGCGCGCGGCTTCGGGATACCATTGATCCCAACAAATCAACACGCCGATTTTGCCATAACGCGTATTCCACGTTTTGAATCCCAAATCGCCGGGCGTAAAATAAAATTTTTCGTAGAACAGCGGGTCGTCGGGAATGTGCATTTTCCGATAAATGCCGAGCAACGAACCGTCAACGTCTATAATCGCGGCGGTGTTGTGATAAACGCCGGCGGCGCGTTTTTCAAACAGCGAAGCGACGATGACGACTTTGTGTTTCTTCGCCAATTTTTGAAACATCTCGGTGCTCGGACCAGGAATTTTTTCGGCTAGTTTGAAATTTTCGTGGTCTTCGCTTTGACAAAAATACTGCGAGCGAAACAATTCCTGTGTGCAAATGATTTGCGCGCCATTTTTCGCCGCGCGTTCGGCCAACGCGAGCGTTTTTTTCAAGTTCGCGTCGGGATTCGTGGAGGCTGTGGATTGAATCAACCCCAATTTTACGATCTGGGAAGCGGCGCGTTTCATTTCTTTTTATTCCGTTCATGAAGCCGCGCCGTTTCTTCCAGCATGACGGTTTTGGCTTCAACGTCTTCCTTTTGTTTTGCCAGCGCGGGCGGAATGAATTGTTGCTGGCCGAACAATTCGCGGATGAATTTGCCGAGCGTCTCGTTGGTCGGGCCGTAGC
>DASZXB010000028.1:0-4303 GCA_035546095.1 Verrucomicrobiia bacterium
AATTTCAGTTCCTGAACCAGCGCCTGCCATTCCGGCTTCATATTTCCGCCGCCATAAATGTGAAATTCCGCCTCCGTCTTTTGATTGCTGATTTTTGCGAACGCCCGAATGGCCACGTCCAATCCCTGATGTCGCTGCAAACCACCGTGATAAAGCATGATGAATTTTCCACACGCGCGTGTGCGGCGACGGCCAAAAATATCCGCGTCCACGTAATTGATGAACACCGAACATTTTTCTTTTGCCGCCGAGCGGGAAACAATCTTCTCGAACCAAAGATGGTTTGAGATGATGACGTGGTTGGCAAATCGCGCGGAAACCCATTCAACGAATTTGAGCCATCGAACTAAAAGGCCGTTTTCTGGTTTGCGAAATTTATTGGCAAAGAATTCCGGCAGAATGTCGTGGAGGTCCAAAATGATTTTGGCGCCGGTCAATTTCGGCAGCCAAGCACTGAACACTAAAAAATCCGGAACGTTATGGACATGAACCAAATCGTATTTGTTTTTCAAATGCAAACGACTCAGGAAAAATGAAGATTTGAAACTGAATTTCAAGAGCCGCCCCAAATAATCGAATTTGCTTTTTTCGTTTCGCTGGCGCGATTGGATGCGATAAACATTGACGTTCTCAATCATTTCAAAAGGCGGTTGGTTTTCATCACAACCCAGCGCAATCACATCAACCCGGTCGCCGCGCACGGCCAATGCCTTTGCGTAACGCATCACGCGGTTGTCGCTTTCATAAAAAGAATACGCCAACATGCAAATTTTTTTGCCGGCGGAGGACGATTTCTGATTCAAATTGTGTTGCGTTGCCATATCGGCAATTAAAACGCGAAAGATTAGTCCAGAAAATCACGGTGGAGAGCCGCCGGAACGTAGGTCCGCACTTTGTTGAGCACTGTGCTGACTTTGGCATTGGACTCATTGAGTAATGAAATCACTTGTTTGACGGTTTCTTTGCCGGTCTTTTCCGATTCGATAACGAGCAAAACCTGATCCATCAAGCCGGCCATACGCGCGGTGGGGCTTGTTTGGTTCACTGGCGGCATATCGAAAATGATATAATCATAATCGCTGGCCTTGAGCCTGGGAATCAATCCAGTAAGGCGCTTGGGCAAAACGCGTGGAAGTTTGTCACTTTCTTCCAATGGCTCGGCGGCGACATATAGGTTATCCTGAACCAAAGCGTTCTGTCTTTTTTCGGCTTCTAACACGTCGTCCACTCCACAGGCGAGCTTGCCTTTTTGAAATTGATGAGCCGAACCGCCTTCCACATTCATGTCCACCAACAACACATTGCCGACACCGGTTTCTGAAAGTGTGGCAGCCAGCCCCGCCGCAGTGCTGCTGACACCCGCACCCTTGTTACAACTGGTCACCGCCACGAGCTTGGGATTGTGTTTTAGATTTCTGGCTTCAAAATTGACAATCAACCGGTCCCGCAACCCTTCATAAAAATGATACATCGGATTTTGCCGGCTCCACGGAACGAGCGAGCCGTTTTCCGGCCCGGATTTTTTTCCGGCGTTCACTGAAGCCTGATTGTCCGGCGGCGTCAAAAGCAATTGCGGTTTGTCCGTCAGTTTTGAAGAAGTGCGACCGTTACGATGCATGTCTGGAATCGTGATGAATAAAGGCAATCGAAGCTTGTTTTTCACATCGGTCGGACGCTTTACCGAACCGTCCAGAACCAATTCGAGTAGAAAGGCCAGCGCCAATCCGCCGAAAATTCCGCCCGCCGCCACCATTGCGACTTTCTTTTTGAAAGCTTTCGACCATCCCTTGCTTGGAGGCGACGGCTTTTGAAACACGCTGATGTTCGCCGCCTTATCCACCCCAAACACATCGTCCATCCGGGCTTTCTCCAGGCTGCTGGTAAAATATTTGAGGTTGTTTTCTTCAACCTGTTTTTTTTGCTCCAACTCCACGATGGCCGTCTGCACATTTTGAAAATTCGTCGCATCCGTCCAGACACGATTCAGCTCCGAATTTAATTCCTTGATCTTGGCCTTTAACCCGGCAACCTGACCGGATTCGTTTTTTAAGTCGGTTGCCACCGTCACCGGCTGCCCGCCGGATTGGGGAACGATCAAAGGAACATTCAAGGTCGTGAGTTGGGGAAATTGCGTTTCAAGATTTTTTTTGGACGCCTCGGTTTGCACGATTTGCGCGTGAACTTCTCTTACCCAGACATTCTCCGTCGTGAATCCTTGCTGGGTTAGGTAATCCTCTTCTTTCGCTTTAAGAAAGGCAAGATGCGTGCAGATGTCCCGGTATTTATTGACTTGAGCGGCGTCCACCGCCACGGCGGAATTCGTGTTTGCCGGCTCCGGGGAGATTTCTGACGATTTCGTCAATTCGTCTAAAATCGCCTGATGTTCTGACAATTCTGCTTTAGCATCACTCAAATTCTGCCGGATTTTTGAAATCTGATCGGCGTAAGTTTTTTGCGCATCGTCAACGGAAATGATGCCGGCAGTGCGTATCAGTTTTCTCAAAGCATCATCGGTCTGCGCCAGTTCAGCGCGCAAGCGGACGGTTTCATTGGTTAAAAAGCTGTCTGACGCGCTGATGCCTTGATGCATTTGCACGTGTTGTTCCAGATAGGCGTCAATCACCGCGCTCAAAACCGGCTGAACCAGTTTTGGATCCGGGTTTTGAAATGTGATGCGGATGACACTGCTGTCGGGAATTTGTTCCGCCGTCAAACCGCGACTCACGATATACGCGGCCCGATTGGTGTCCGAGCCGCCGCCAAGACCGGCCAAAATCCGTTGAGGCGTTATGGCCTGAACCACTTGATTGGCCAAATCCAATCCGTGCAAGATGGCGAGTTCCGTGTTGATGATGCTGTCGCTCCGTGAGTTCAATGATATGGTGTTTTGATCGTCGCCGGGAGTGGTTAACGATTTCCCCTCCACGACATATAAAATGGAAAGCATGGCTTCCGATTGATACTGCGGAGGTTTGATCACGAAAAGCAACAATGCTGCGCCAAGGATGCCGCCCAGAGCAAAGAAGCAGATTAACCATTTCCGGCGGAATAGAACGAAATAAATATCGCCCGGCGAAATGGCTGCGGAAGGTGCGTCCTGATTTTTATCACTCATGCCAATTGAATTATTATGACAGCACGAAGCAAAGCTTGTTCAAAGCTTTGATGGTAGCGTTCGAATCAATCGTGCGGGATTGCCCGCCACAATTGCATTGGCCGGCACATCTTTGGTCACCA
This sequence comes from Verrucomicrobiia bacterium, assembly GCA_035546095.1. Classification (GTDB taxonomy): domain Bacteria; phylum Verrucomicrobiota; class Verrucomicrobiia; order Limisphaerales; family UBA11358; genus UBA11358. The sequence goes on from DASZXB010000028.1 coordinate 3,238, forward strand.
CGCTGCCGGCTCCAATCATTGCATTTTCCCCGATAGTGATGCCGCACAACAGCGTTGCGCCGGAACCGATGGAAGCCCCTCGTTTGACCACTGTTGGCACACAAATCCAATCCGCTTCCGTTTGCAATTGTCCGTTTGGATTGGTCGCCCGTGGAAGACGATCATTGGTAAAAACTACACCGTGACCAATAAAAACTTCATCCTCCAACGCCACACCTTCACAGATAAATGTGTGACTTGAGATTTTGCAACGATTGCCGACTTTTGCCCCTTTTTGGATTTCTACAAAAGTGCCAATTTTGACGTCATCGCCAATTTCACAGCCGTAAAGATTTACAAATGCAAAAATCCGCGTGTTCTTACCCAATTTAACGTCCGGTGCAATTCTTCGAAATAACGCTGGCGATGAACTCATAAGCAATCAAGCTGTTCACCGAGCTTGCACGCGCAGTTTTAACCGTGGTTTTCGACCGGCTCGGCGCGCATTTTTATTCTTTGCAACTTCCATTACCGACACACGAATCGAATGTTCAGCGGCAAAACCATTTCCATTAGCATGACTAGGCGATGCCTGGAGATGGACTGGCGCACCACCTTTTTTGAGAGATTCGGATGAAGCTTCCAAAATGCGCACTAATTCCAATCCTTGCTTGCCGTCTGTAATCGGCGTCGCACCGTTTTTAATGCAGTCGAGAAAATGCTGACATTCGTTTTTGAGCGGTTCTTCTTGTTTGATATAAGGAGCATATGTATCCCCGTAATGATACGCGTAGTGGAACTCTGCAAATGTATCGTAGTGCGGCGGACGTTCAACCCGAGCATCAAATATCTTTATTTTCTCCAATGGAGCAACGTCATCGTAAACAATCATTCGTTTGCTGCCGACGATGGTCATCTCACGAACTTTTCTCGGATCCAGCCAACTACTGTGAATAATGGCCGTTCTTTGCCTCTCAAATCCCAAACACATCATGGTAACATCCTCAATTCCGGGAGTAATATGCGCGCTGCCTTGACAATTCACACTGACCGGCTGTTCACCGATGATTGATAAAATGATGGAAAT
>DASZXB010000029.1:0-6137 GCA_035546095.1 Verrucomicrobiia bacterium
CGCGATTTCACTGAGTTTTTCCAGCGAAATTGGATTGTCAAACAATTCGTTGAGCGCGAGCAGTGTCGTGGCGGCATTGCCGCTGCCACCGCCGAGACCTGCTGCCATCGGGATTTTTTTCTCCAAATGGATTTTTATTCCACCAGCGATGTTCGTCGCCTCAAAAAATTTTTCCGCCGCGCGATAAACCAGATTGCGCGTATCGGTTGGCAAAGATTTTTCGTTGCAAGTCAGTTGAATTCCATTGCCGCCGAGTTCGAATTGCAAGTCGTCGCAAAGATTCACCGGCTGCATGACGGTTTCAAGCTCGTGAAAACCATCCGGCCGTTTACCGAGGATGTTCAGCAGCAGATTGACTTTGCAGTGCGATTTTTTTTCGAGGAGCATGAGTTTACCCAAACAAAACGCGCCAACGAGAATCCGTCGGCGCGTTCCAGAGATTTGATTTAAAACCGATCAATTGCCGAACACGGTGAAGGTGTTGCCGGGAAGCCAAGGCAAGACAGAGCCGCGATCAAAGCCGACATATGTGGCGGTGTCAAAGGTCGAACCAGCGGCCAGACCGGGCGTGGAGCTGTCGGGATAAACCGCAGTGGGCGACAGGTAATTCGTGGCGACGGCATGATACGGCGGGAACGGGAAAGTGATGATTTCGTAAAAACCAATTGCGGTTCGGGAAACCGTGCGGTCAAAACCGCGAATCACGCCGGTGGTGTAACCGACGTCCGGCGATTCAAACACGGCGGTTTGCTCGACCGAGCGGCGCAAATCGCCCAGACGAACGGGTTCGGTGAAATTGGTGACGCCGCGCCCCAATTTTTCTTCCGGCCCGGAGCAACCGGCGAGGCCGGCGACGAGCGCCATTAATCCAAGAAAAGAGATTACGTTTCGCATACGTTTTTCAAGTTGACGGTTTGAGCTTACGCCGATTCACCGGATTGTAAAGCGCGTTTTCTTTCCCGCCGATCCCAATACCACGCGATCCAGACGGTGATTTCATAAAGCAATTGCAACGGCACGAACATGACGAGCATGGTGAAAATCTCCGGCGTCGTCAAAATCGCGCCCAAAACCAGATTAATGACAATCATGTAACGGCGGGCTTTGGCCAGGGTTGAGTAACTTAACACACCAATTTTTACCAAAACCAAAATTACCACCGGCAATTCAAAACCGATGCCCATGCCGATTAGAAAGCGACAGACGAAACTGATGTAGTCTTCCGCGCGCCATTGCAATACGCCAAAGCCGAGCCAGTTGGAATACATTTGCGACGCGGCCAGCGCGAGCGGCATCAAAACGAAATAGCAAAACAAAATGCCCGCCAAGAAAAGTCCGCCGCCGAAAAAAAGGCCGCGATAGATGTATTTTCGCTCGCGCATTTTCAACGCCGGAAAGACAAATGACATCACAAAATAAAAGATGAACGGCGAAGCCAGAACTGCGCCGCCGTAAAGCGCGACTTGAAACGCGATGATGAATCCGCCCGCCGGACTTAAATTGATCAATTCGATGTTGAGTCGCTGCGCTTGCGCGATGGCTTCGGAATCGTCATTGACGCGCCAGCCAAGAACTTGATTGGTGCCGACCATGAGCGGCTCGATTTGCACGGACACAAAACGATTCGTGCCGAGATTAAAGGATTTCTGCTGTTCCGGCGTGACTGGGAAATTGCCAAGATGATTGGTGCCAAAACTGACGACAACGATTTGATTGGTATCCAAATAATGTTTTGGCGCGCGCGTCAATGGCCATTTGATGATTTGGATGACGTAATTCGCGCCAAAGAGGCAGATCAACATGCCCAGCCCAAGCGCGACAACACTCTTGATCAGCACCCAGCGAAAATCCTCTAAATGCTCGAGAAATGTCTTTACCGGACCGCCTTCGCTTTCGTCGTCGAGTTCAACGTGATCGCCGGCCATGCGAGTGCTTTTTGCTGTCAGGTTTTCGGCGGATTGGAGGATTGGGCGACAGTTTGAGCTGGCGATTCGCCATTGGTTGCGGTTTTTTGCGGTGCAGACTTTTCATTGCCCGCATTTTGAATTTCATCCGTCACTTCCTTCGTCGCCTTTTTGAATTCCCGGATTCCCTGACCCAAGCCCTTGGCCAATTCGGGAATTTTCCTTGCGCCGAACAGAACCAGCACAACCACGAGAATCAAAACGATTTGCCCGCCTCCCGGCGCCCATGCAAACATTGTGTTCATAAAATTTATCTAGCCAGCAATACCCTACGACCGATGTGGCCGATAGTAAAGCGCTAAAAACTAGACTGCGGTGCAGTCAGAAAGTTACAGATTTATGGCTTAAACGCCGGTTTTGGGATGCAACAAGACGAAATCGTCGCGGCGGTTCTTCGCCCACGCGGAAGCGTCATGGCCGGGGTCAACCGGTTTGTCCTTGCCGTAGCTGATGGTGCGAATGCGATTGGGATCAATGCCGAGTTTGGCCAATGCTTCACGGACGGCTTGGGCGCGCCGTTCACCAAGCGAGCGATTGTATTCTTCTGTGCCGCGTTCGTCGCAATTGCCTTCGATAGTTAGTTTGGTGCTGGGATCCGAACTGAGCGCCGAAGCAACGGCTTGAAGCTTGGATTGTTCAGTCTTGCGGATGGCGGCGCTGTCGTAAGCGAAATGAACCGTGTAAGCTGCCAAAGCGGCATGATCTTCTGCCATGTTGTCGAAATTATTTATGTCGGCAGTTCTAATACCCGGCGGGTTATTGTCGTATGGCAGCGTTTGTGAGTAGGGGTCGCGCGGGGTAGCGTTTGAATTAGGCAGTGGTGTGACACTGTATGGTTTGTGGTTGTTGCAACCGGTTACGGCTAGCATGACCGCCAGTCCGATAATCGTCGGGTAAATCAATTTCATCGTTTTCATTTCTTTCCTTCCGTTGGTTTGTGAATTTTTGGTTAAAAAATCAAGCATCAAAATTATTTTTCCCAAGCGGGTTCAGAATCATTGCCCGGAACGCGGGCAACATCCTTGACCTGTTTAGTGAATACGTCAAGCACAGACAACACGTAACGCCCGCCGACGCGCCGCGTAAAAATCAGCGTGCGTGAGTTGGGCGACCATGACGGGTCTTCACCCGCGACAATTGTGGTCGGCGACGCGCTGCCATCCGCCGGCATCACGCACACATCGAACTCGCCCACTTGTCGCGTGAACGCGATCCATTTTCCGTCCGGCGACCAATCGGGTTCGGTCGGATTCAACGCGCCGGGAGTCGGAAGACGTTGGATGTCGCCGCCGCTCGCGGGAATTTTTGCCAGCACGCGGCGTTCGGCGATTCTTGTCGCAAAACAAATCCATTTTCCGTCCGGCGACCAGCATGGCGACGATTCGTCTTCCGGCGTATGCGTCAATTGTTTCAAATTGGAACCATCCGCGTTGGCAACCCACACATCCGGGCTGCCGCTGATGCTTAAAATCATGGCAACTTTCGTGCCGTCGGGCGAAACCGACGCGCTCGTGTTCAAGCCGGAATAACCCGCGATGATCCGCCGCTCGCGGGCGCTTAAATTATGAAAATAAATATCTGGGTTGCCTCGTTTATTGTAATAGGAAGTATAATAAATCGCCAATTGCCCCGGCACCCACGCAGGTGAGGCGGCAATCGCGTTGTCGTGCGTGATGGCTTGTGCGCCATGACCGTCGAAATCGGAAACATAAATTTCATCGTGGCCGAGGGAGGATTCCACTTTGAACGCGATGCGCGTCTGCGCGACGCCCTTTTTGCCAGTGACAGTCAGAACAATGTCGTCCGCGAACGCGTGCGCCTGCTGCCGCAAATCCGCGCCCGAATAATTGCGCGAAAGAATCGCGCGCTTGGCAAAACGGTCGGTGACCGTGCCGCTGACGTTGCCGGAATTGCTGCCGCTGATTTGATACTGCGCGGCGTCCGGCGCGACAAATGAAAAACCTTGAACGTAAAGGTCGAATCTCAAAACGTCGGCGACTTCGCCCGTGAAACCGCTTAGTGAAACCGGAATCGGCTTAGTTTGACCCAACACATTAATTTCTTTGCCGATGTCAATTTCCGTTTGTCCGCGGGAGAAATGAGCCGCAAACGCCGTGAACAGAATTGTCAGGCTGATTTTGATTGAGTGTAAAAAAATATTTTTCATCCGAGCATTCGTTTGGCTTTTAAGTTGAAATTGATGGTGTAAGTCCGTTCCTTTTCTTTCGCGCCTTCAGGAAATTTCCCGATAAAAGTGACGCGCTCCAAGGTTTGCTGCACCGAGGCGTCCACGCTCGCGTCGCCGGACGGCACAATGATTTGCGCGTTGACGACCGTGCCGTCGTTGGCGATGGTCACGCGCACTTTGACGTTCGCATCGTCGCTGGCCGTTTCCGTCGGCGGCTGCCACGCCTGCTCATAAATACTTTTGACGGCGCTGGCGTAACTCGCGTAAGCCGCGCTGCTGTCGCCATGCAAGTCAATCGTCGTGCTCGGCGAAAAATTCTGTTTCAGGCTTTTAATCGCTTTTTTGATGGCGTCCGCGCGTTTTGAATCCGTCGCTGAATTTTTCGGCACGGTGCGCGTGACTAATTGTGTGTTGACCTGAATTTTATGCGGTTGTTCAGTGATCGTCTTGGGCGTTGGTTTCGTTTCCGGTTTGGCCGGCTCCGGCTTGAAAAACTTTTCCACTTTTTCCACGAGCGTCGGTGACGGCGCAGGCGCAGGTTGAACAACTGGCTTTGGCGCGGGCGGAGTCGGTGTTGGCTTTGGCGTCGCGACCACCGGCGTCGGCGCGGGCGGCTGGGCATTTTTCACTCCGCTATTGAACTGCGCGTCAATCAGATTGGCCGGAATCACATCGAGCACCTGCAAATCATCCGTCTTTTCGCGTTCCGAAAAAAATGCCGGGCCAACGAATAAAATCACCAGCAACAGCAGGTGAATTCCTGCCGTCGCGAGCACACATTTTTTTTGCAGCCGGTTCATTTCGTTGGTTCGGTTCGCAGCGAATAGCGCGTGATGCCGTTGTGCTGGCAGCCGTCAATCAACGCCGCGATATTTTTGTAAGGACTGTCCTGATCGGCGCGGATATAAACGATCAAATTTGGGTTCGCGCGGAAATCCGACGCCAATTGCGCGAGCAATTGATCAATCGCCATCCGCCGTTTATCGAGCGCGTAAACTCCGGTCACGCTCACTTCGACGGTGCGAACATCGCGTTTGTTCACCAATTTGTCCGGTTCGCCGCCGCGCGGCAGTTTCAGATTGATGCTTTGCTCCAGCAACGGCGTGGTGATGACGAAAATGATGAGCAACACGAACGCCAGGTCGAGCAGCGGCGTGATATTGATGTCATTCAACGTCACCAGCGAATTGCGTTGTGAAAACCGTCTCATGCAAATTACTCATTACTCATCGCCCAGAAATTCGGCTTCCATCTTGGACACCAGTTCCTGTGCGAAATTGTCCAAACCGACCGTGAACACCCGCAAGTTGTGGACCAACCAATTATAGCCGAACATCGAGGGAATCGCCACGAGCAGGCCGGCCACGGTTGTGATTAACGCCGCCGCCACGCCCGGAGCCATCGCCGCAAGTGTGGCCGTGCCGGATTGCGCGATGCCGCCGAACGCGCTCATCACACCCCAAACCGTGCCGAGCAATCCGAGAAACGGCGCGCCGCTGACAGCAATCGCCAATAAAATCAGACCTGATTCCAGTTTCAACGATTCCTGCGCCACGACGTTTTCAATCGCGCGCTTGACGTGCTCCATGTTTTTGAGCGAGACGGTTTGCTTGCGCCGCTCGCCCGCCGGCCCGCGCAATCGCGTGTCCAGCAACGAACAGCCGCTTTGATAAACTTCGTAAAGCGGGCAGCCCTCGACCTTCAATTTGCGGTCAAAAATGTCGAGCACGTTTTTCTGCGCGCGAAATTCCTCGTTGAAATAATAATTCAATCGGCGCGCGCGGCGCATTTGCGCGGCCTTGAAAAACATCGTGGACCACGCGATGATGGAAAAGACGAAGAGACAGACGATGATCGCCTTGGCTTCCGGCGTCGCCTGTTTCCAAACGTAGATGAGTTCCGCCTGATTAGAAGCGGCCCCCACGACAACAGAAAAGAATCCGTTTATCATGCTGACAAATGTGCTTGGTCGTGAGGAACCGAAA
>DASZXB010000030.1:0-57934 GCA_035546095.1 Verrucomicrobiia bacterium
GCGCGCTGGCCGTCCCAAAATTCATTGAGCGCCCGCTCCAAATCCTCCGGCGGATTCAAATCGTGCTGAAACAGAAATTGGACGGCGCGTTCGCGCGCCTCGCGGCGTTTGCCCATGCAGGAATTTTACAGAAGGCAGCAAAGGGAGCGAAGTCAAATTTATGGATTTGAACAGAAGGCAACGAAGGGAACGAAAAATTCCATTCTGCCTCAAATAACTTCGTTCCCTTCTGTGTCTTGGTTTCGTGTATCGTGGTTTCAAAAACAAACTTTTTTGTTCACTTCTGTTTATTTTTTCTAAATTTTGCCAGTGTCAATTCCACAATTTCTTTCGCGGCGGGGATTTCAAACCAAAGCGCAGCCAACAAATAAACCGATCCGGCAATTCCCGCCGGCACGAACACCGCGCCGATTTTGAGCGGCAACGTCGCGTGGCCAAGTGAATTTTCCCAGAGCCGCCAGCCTTGCCAGGCGATCAATCCAGCCACGGCCGTAATCAGCAAGAGTTTTGGAGCCATTTCGCACAATGATTTCATTTCGAGCCGGTCTAATTTTCTTCGCAACGCAAAAAGCAGCAGGGCGGCGTTGCAGGTGGATGTGACAGTATTGGCGAGGCCAATGCCGCCTTGTTGCAATGGCACGATGAGCGCCGCCGCCAAAACAAGATTCAGCACGAGGCAGCCGATGCTGATTTTCATCGGCGTTCGCGTGTCGCCGAGCGCGTAAAAGGCGCGCGCCAGAATGTTGACGCTGGAAAACGCGACGAGGCCGGGCGCGAGGCACATGAGCGCGAGCGTCGCGCGCCGGGTCGAGGCGATGGTGAATTCACCGCGCTCGAAGAGCAAGCGCACAATCGGTTCGGCCAGCACGACCAGCAAAATGGCAGCAATCAAATTGGCGAAGAACAGCGTGCTCAATCCGTGGCGCAGCGTGGCGCGGAATTCGGAATAATTTTTTTCCGCCGCCAATCCCGCAAGCGCGGGCAGCAAAAAGGTCGCCAGTGAAATGCCGAACATTCCCTGCGGCAATTCCATCAAGCGCACGGCGTAGTTGAACGAGGCGACGATGTGCGGGCTGACCCAAAACGCGATGGTTTGCGTGAGCAGCACGTTGATTTGAAACGCGGCGAGGCCAATCGTGCCCGGAATCATCCGCCGGACGACGACGCGCACCGTTTCATTTTTCCACGGCGAAACCCAGCGATAGCGAAAGCCGTCGCGCCAAAGCGTCGGCAGTTGAAACGCCGCCTGCGCGACGCCCGCCGCGAGCACGCCGACAGCCAGCGCGAAAATTTGTTCGGGCAATTCGCGTCCGAAACGCGGCGCGAGCCACAGCACGGACGCAATCATCACCACGTTCAGCGCCGTCGCGCCCATCGCCGGAATGAAAAAATGGCCGCGCGCATTGAGCATTCCCATGAATGCCGCCGCGAGGCAGACCAGCAGCATGTAGGGAAACATTTCGCGCAGCAGCCGCAGCATCAAAATGGTTTTCTCCGAAAAATACGCGGGTGTTCCATAATGGAGCACGCCATCCGCAGAAGTGAAATGTGGAAGGCCGTGAGGGTCCCAAGTGTTTTGAATGATGTGCGGCGTTCCCCAAATTGCCAGCGCGACGGAAATGCCGAGCATCGCCGCCGCGATGACGACCGCCGCCGTGACGACGAGTCCCGAAATCACGGCGTTGGCCGCGCGCCACATTTCGATTTCGCCGTGCAATTTTTCCTTCTCCTTGAAAATCGGGATGAACGCCGCCGTCAACGCGCCTTCGCCGAGCAGCCGCCGGAACAGATTCGGGATTTGAAACGCGAACGTGAACGCGCTCGCCACCCAGCCGTCGCCCATGAACCGCGCATAGACCATTTCGCGCGCCATGCCGAGCACGCGGCTCAACAACGTCGCGGCGGCCATCGCGCCGGAGGCTTTCAACATTTTTGACACGCGCGAAGATTAAAGTCCTCAGCCCGAAGTCCAAAGTCCAAAGTTCCGGCGGATTTCAATCGCACGAAACCGTTCGGGCGCTGGCCCATTCGCGCAGCTCTTCTATTTTTTCGGACATGATGATGGACAACGATCTGGTTTGCCGGATTTCGCCAAGCAAATCCGTTTGCGAAACGTTGCCGCCCTGTGAATGCGCCGAATACATCGCCGAAACAATCGCCTGTTCAATTTCCGAACCGGAAAAACCTTCAGTCGCTTTTGCCAACGCTTCCAAATCAAATTTCGCCGGATCGAATCCGCGTTTCTTAAGGTGAATCGTCAGGATGTCGCGCCGGTTTTGCTCCGATGGCAAATCCACAAAAAAGATTTCGTCAAAGCGTCCCTTGCGAACCATCTCTGGCGGCAGGCGCGCGATGTCGTTCGCCGTCGCGACGATGAAAACCGGTTTGCGCTTCTCGGAAAGCCACGTCAGCAGAGTTCCCAAAATGCGGCGCGACAGCCCGTCGTCGTTGCCGTCGGCCGCCAGACCTTTTTCGATTTCGTCCATCCACAGCACGCACGGCGACATGACCTCGGCGGTTTCCAGCGCCTTGCGCAAATTGCGCTCGGTCTCGCCGTAGTATTTGTTGTAAAGCACGCCAAAATCCAGACGCAGCAGCGGCACGCCGAAAATGCCCGCCGCCGCTTTGGCGGCAAGGCTTTTGCCACAACCCTGCACACCCAGCAACAAAACACCACGCGGCGGGTCCAGCACGGTCTGCGCATCCAGAAAAAATTCCTTCCGCACCGTGAGCCATTGCCGCAGTTTTTGCATCCCGCCGATTTCCGCGAATTGCACCGTTTCATGTTCAAACGACAAAAGCGAATCACGTCCCAGTAATTCGTATTTGGTACGCATGACTTCGGGCATGTCCGATTCGCTGATGACGCCGTTGTCGTTGATTGCTTTCGCTGCGAGCCGCCGGGCGTCCGTCGCGGTGAGACCGGCCAGATTTCGCACCAGCAAATCAATCGCCTTGCTCGTCGTCTGAACATCGCGGTTGTTGTGCTCCGCGCCCCAATCACCCGCCACGTCAAAAACAATTCCGCGCAATTCATCCAGCGTCGGCAGCGGCAAACGAAAATAAGCGACGAACGGTTGCAATTCCTGCGGCACTTTCAAGCTGTAACCGGCCATCAACACCGTCGAATAATGGTTGGAATACGTCAGCGCGATGTCTTTGAGCGAACGCACGTGAACCGCGTCTTCGAGATACGGATGAAAATCCAACAAGACAAACAGACAATTTCTGCTCGACGTTTTGATGTAATCCAAAACTTCCTTCGATTTGAAAACAGATTGCAAAGGCTGGTCGCAGGGATCAAATGCCTGTAAACCTTCCGTGACCGTCCAGCGATACGCTTTCAACTGCAATCGTTGCGCGATTTGCCGGACCAGCCGGACGATTTGCGGCTCTTCATTGCTTTCCACAGCCAACAACGGCGTGCGCGAACGGATGATCGCTTCCAAATCACGCAACGGACTTTCCGTTGTCGGCGTGTTAGTTTGCGAAAGTTTGGCCGAAGGCAGATTCATTTGCGGTTTGCCAAAGACAACCGTTTGGCTGCGGACAATCAAGCAAAAAGCACCATTGGCAATTGGAAATTGGCAACGGAACACGGCCAATCTATCCTATGCGCGTGAGCATTTTGGAAGAATTACAATGGCGCGGACTCGTCGCTGATTGCACTGACACCGCGGAATTGACCAAAAAAATTTCCGCGCCCGTCACGCTTTATTGCGGCTTCGACCCGACAGCGGATTCATTACACGTCGGCCATCTTGTGCCTTTGCTGGCGTTACGCCGATTTCAAAATTTCGGTCATTTCCCGATTGCCGTAGCCGGTGGCGCGACGGGTTCAATTGGTGATCCAAGTTGGAAAGCGCAAGAACGTCCGTTGCTCACAAAAGAAATTCTGGAACACAATGTCGCGAGCATAAAACCACAACTGGCAAAACTTTTGGATTTCGATACGAAACAAAATCCGGCTCGACTCGTGGACAACGCTTCATGGACGCAAAACATTTCCTATTTGGATTTTCTGCGCGATATCGGGAAGTATTTTTCCGTTAATCAAATGATTGGCAAGGAAAGCATTCGTGCGCGCATGGAAGACCGCGAAAGCGGCATCAGCTACACCGAATTCAGTTACCCTCTGATTCAAGCATTTGATTTTTATGTGCTGTTGCGCGATTTCAACTGCGAATTACAAATCGGCGGGAGCGACCAATGGGGCAACATCACCGCCGGAACGGATTTGTGTCGGAAAAAAGCCGGCAAATCCGTTTTTGGTTTGACGTTACCGCTCATCACAAAATCTGACGGGACGAAATTTGGCAAAACCGAGGCCGGCGCGGTCTGGCTTGATCCGAACAAAACATCTCCGGAAGATTTCTACCAATTCTGGATTCGGACGGATGACCGGGATGTAATTCGGTATTTGAAATTCTTTACATTTCTATCTCGTGAAGAAATTGAAGAATTAGAAAAACAACACTCCACAAAACCTGAAGCTAGAATCGCGCATCAGGCTTTGGCTAAAGAAATGCGTAATTTAATTCATCCGGCTGCTTCTGGCGTCGCCGAACGCACTAGCCAAATCCTTTTTGGAAAACTTTTCGATGACTACACTTTGGATGATTGGGATTTTCTTGCAAAAAATTGGCATTCAATTGAAATTGAAAAGTCAAAATTGATTGGAATGCAACTGGTTGAACTTTTAGTCCTTTCTGGGCTTTCTTCGAGCAAAGGACAAGCGCGGAAGGATATTGAGGGACGCGGTATCAGCATCAATAATGATCCGCCGTTGCCAAATTTCAGTTATCATATCCAACCGACTGATTTGCAATTCGGAAAGTATTTGCGTCTTCGCAAAGGCAAAAAGAATTACGTCGTCGTGGCAGCGAAGTGATTATTTGAACTTCGCAAAAATTTTATTGGCTTCTTCCAGCGTTTCCTTCGAGCCGATGTCAAACCAAAGCCCCGGCACGCGCCACGTGAAAACCGGCGTGCGCGGATAAAACCATTGCACAAGGCGGCCGGGCTGGTCGGGATTGTTGCCTTCGGCGATGTATTGTTTGATGAGTGCGATGGTGGATTTCGGATAATAATACAACGCGATACCGGTTAATGTGCTGGTCGGCGTCTTGGGTTTTTCTTCAAAAAAAGTGATTTTGCCCTGTGCGTCGGTGGAAACGGAATTGTATTTTTTGATCTCTTCCAGATTGCCGACATCGTAAAGGGCGAGCACGGGTGCATTTTTTTCACGGCAGAATTTTCCAAATTCGCCGAGTTTGTCACTGAATAAATTGTCACCGGCGACGATAATTAAATCGTCGTCCACGTTTTGCGTTTTGATGACGTAATTGATGTCGCCAATCGCGCCGAGCTTATTTGAATCGTCGGTCGAGCCATCGTTGACGACGGTGAAATCAAATTTCGATTTGGTCGCGCGATAATGGTCGGACCACTTTTGAAAATGGCCGGCGAATTTGGCATTCGTCACGACATAGACACGGTCAATACCCGTGATCAGCGCGAGATTATCGAGCACGTGCTCGACCATCGGCTTGCCCGCGACGGGCAGCAACGGCTTGGGTTGCGTGAGCGTGAGCGGATACAAGCGCGTGGCGTATCCGGCGGCGAGGATGATGACTTTCATTTTTATTTTTTTACCACGAATGGACACGAATCAACACGAATGAATTACAAAACAATCCGCTCCCATTCAAGTCTGGGATTTTTGAAATTCAGAATAACGCCGACGCGAAATTTCGTGATGCGAAGATAATTCAGCATTTGGCCGCGTTCAATGTCGGTAATTCTGTCAATCGTCTTGGCATCCACAATCACTGCGTTGAACGCAATCAAATCCGGCCTGAACTCGCCGACCTTGTTGCCTTTGTAAATGAGTTGAAAAAGTCTTTGTTGCTCGCAGGGAATGTTACGTAACCGAAATTCGACGACGAGCGCATTTTCATAAGGTTTTTCGTTGAAGCCGTGACCGATTTCATTCAGAATATCAATCGCCGCGCCAACAATTTGAAAAACTTCCTCTTTGAGCAGCAACTTCGTATTTTCTCTGAAATCCATTTTTTAACTACGAATGAATGCGAATGGACATAAATTGAAAAGAGCATTTCAGTCGAATTTTTATTCGTGTTGATTCGTGTCCATTCGTGGTTCAACTTTTGTTTTCAAACAAACTCGGCGCGGTGGCGCGGGCGAGTTCCTGACAGCGCGAATAAATTTCGGACGGTGATTCGGATTTTAACGCAAATTCCGCGAGTGATTGCGCTTCATTCAATTTAAGCCGGCGAATCATATATTTGACCTGTGGCACGACGGTCGGCGCGGCGCTCAATTCGTCCACACCGAGGCCGATCAACAGCGGCGCGAGCACGGGATCGCCGCCGATTTCACCGCAGACGCCTGCCCAAATGCCGCGCGCGTGCGCCGCGTCCACGGTCATTTTAATCAAGCGGACAATCGCCGGATGTGTCGGTTCGTAAAGGTGCGAGACTTTTTCGTTCGTGCGGTCGGCGGCGAGCGTGTATTGAATCAAATCGTTGCTGCCGATGCTGAAAAATTTCGCGCGCGTGGCGAGCGCATCGGCAATCAAAACGGCGGACGGAATCTCAATCATCGCGCCGATTTCAAGATTTTCATCGAACGGAATTTTCTGCGCGCGCAATTCCGCTTTGCATTTTTCGACGAGCGCGTTGGCCTGATTCAATTCATCCAGACCCGAAATCATCGGATACATGATTTTGACGTTGCCTTCGGCGCTGGCGCGCAAAATGGCGCGAAGCTGGGCGGCAAACAGTTCCGGCTGCGCGAGGCAAAAACGGATGGCGCGCCAGCCGAGAAACGGATTCATCTCCTGTGCGAGTTGCAAATGCGAAACAAACTTGTCACCGCCCAAATCCAGCGTGCGGATGATGACGGGATTCGGTTTCAACGCGGCGGCGACCTGACGATAAACCTGATATTGCTCGTCTTCGCCGGGCGCGTGGTCGTGGTTCAGAAATAAAAATTCGGTGCGAAACAATCCGACACCTTCCGCGCCGCTGGCAATTACGGCTTCAATGTCGTTTTGGTCTTCGATGTTCGCGGAAAGATGGATGATTTTGCCGTCGAGCGTGACCGCCGGTTGCCGTTGGATTTCGCGGAGTTTTTCTTCGAGCGACGCTTTGATTTTCGCGAGCTGGCCGTATTCAAACAGCGTCTGGTCGGTGGGATTGATGATGAGCGTGCCGTTGTAACCATCGAGCAGCGCGTAATCGCCGCTTTCCAATTCGTCACTGACGCCCTGCAAGCCGACCACGGCGGGAATGCCGAGCGACCGCGCCATGATGGCGGTGTGCGACGTTTTGCCGCCGATGTCCGTCGCAAACCCGAGGACAAATTTCTTGTCCAATTGCGCCGTCATGGACGGACTCAAATCGTGGCTGACCAGAATGCGCGGCTCGGCGAGATGGCGCAGGTCAAATTGATCTTTGACTTCGAGCAGATTGTCCAGAACGCGACCGGTCATATCACGCAAGTCAGCGGTGCGCTCGCGAAGATACTCATCGTTGACGCCGGACAATGCGTCGGCGTAACGCTCGGCGACAGTGTGGAAGGCATACTCGGCGTTGATTTTTTTATCGCGAATCAATTTGAGGACTTCGTCCACGAGCACGCGGTCTTCAAGCATGAGCAGGTGCGCGTCGAAAATGTCCGCGTCCGCCGCGCTCAATTCCTGCAACACTTTGCGTTGCACTTCGAGAATCTGTTGCCGCGTGCGAACGAGGGATTGCTCAAAGCGTTTGATTTCCTCCGCGATTTCGCCGTCGGTGATTTCGCGTTGGGAAATGACGTGGCGCGCGCGATGGAGAACAAGCACTTTGCCGCGGCAAACTCCGGCAGAGACGCCGATGCCGCGAAACACTTTTTCTCCTTTTGCTGGCGCAGACATGCGAATCAGAAAATAAATAACCGAACACTTTTGCGTTGAAAAGCAATTCCGCCTAAAAAAGCAAAAAGCCCGCCAATTGCGGGCTTTTGTCCAGAAAAGAACCTTTTTTGTTTACGCACGTTCCATGTATTTGCCTGTGCGCGTATCAACTTTGATTTTTTCACCGGTTTTGATGAATAACGGCGCTTGCACCGTGATGCCGGTTTCCACCGTGATGGCCTTTTGCACGTTGTTCGCCGAATCGCCGCGAATCCCTTCCGGCGCGTCCGTCACGGTCAAAATGACGCTCGACGGCAATTCCACCGAAACCGCCTTCTCTTCCACGAATGTCACGGTCACCGCGCCGTTTTCCACGAGATAATTTTTCGCGTCGCCGACAAGTTCCGGCGGCAATGTGACGGTCTCATAATTTTCAGGATTGGTAAAAACATAATCTGCGCCGTCTTTATAGCTATATTCCATTTTCGCGGTAATCATTGGCACGGGTTCGATTTTTTCCGTCGAGCTGAACCGCACGTCGGACGATTTGCCCGTCTTGATGCTGCGGAGCGTCGCCTGCACGAACGCGCGCAAGTTGCCCGGCGTGCGATGCTGGAAGTCGAGGACGACCGCGATGTCGCCGTTGTAATTGATCGCCATGCCGCGGCGAAGGTCGTTTGCTGTTGCCATAAAATTAAAAAATATGATTGTCGCGCCCGGATTTTGCGAAACGCGAGCCGAGAAAAATAACCGAAAAACGGACGAACGCAAGCGCGGTTTTTGCGTTCTGCGATTGGCTTTTCGCGCAAATCACTTTATACTTGCCCGAAAGTGATTAAATCCCTCGCGCATCTTTGCGTCTTCGCGAAAGACTTGAACCGCAGCCTCGATTTTTATTGCGGCGCGCTTGGATTCAAACGGCATTTCAATTTTTTCAAGAACGGCGAATTGTTCGGATTTTACCTGCAAATCGCGCCGAACCAATTCATCGAGATTTTCAAGGCCGACCCGAACGCGGAAATCAAAAGCCAGCGCATCCATCATTTCTGCCTCGAAGTGGACGACATTGACGCGCTGCGCGAAAAATTGCTAAAAGTCGGAATTGAAGTGACCCCGAAAAAACTCGGCTGCGACCAGACATGGCAATGTTGGTGCAAAGACCCGGACGGCGTGGAATTTGAATTTCAACAATACACGCCCAAAAGTTCGCAATTCACCAAAACAGATTGTATTGTGGATTGGTAAAAATGAATGTCCCGTCGCAAAAAATTTTCATTCCGCTTGTTGCATTTCGCGCCAAACTTTTTATAGTTCGCTTCGCTTGAATTCATCTGATGAGCAATTCGACTGACGCAGTCGCGCCGTGGAGCATTGAATCCGCGCGTGCGCTTTACAATATCCATCGCTGGGGTGCGAAGTATTTTGACATCAACGACGAAGGCCACGTCGTCGCGCGACCGTTGCAGGACGTGGGCGCGACGGTGGACATCACAGACGTGATCGAGGAAGCGCGCAGTCGCGGGCTGAAATTCCCGTTGCTCATCCGTTTTCAAGATATTTTGCGCCATCGCGTCGAGGCCATCAACAAGGCGTTTCAAAATTCCATCGCGGAGTTTAATTATCAGGGCAAGTATCGCGGCGTGTTTCCCATCAAAGTGAATCAACTGCGCGAAGTGGTGGAAGAAATTCTCGACGCGGGCAAACCTTACGATTTCGGACTCGAAGTTGGCAGCAAACCGGAATTGTTCGCCGGCCTCGCGCTGCAAAATCATCAAGGCTGCCTCATCATTTGCAATGGTTACAAGGACGCGGAGTTCATCAAGATGGCGTTGCTCGGCATCAAGCTCGGCAAACGCGTCATCATGGTCGTCGAGAAGTTGGAAGAACTGCGCCACATCATTTCCATCTCAAAACAATTTGGCGTCGAACCTCTGATTGGGATTCGCGCCAGACTTTTGAGCAAAGGCGCGGGCAAATGGGCGGAAAGCGGCGGCGAAAACGCGAAATTCGGTTTGAGCACGGTGGAATTGCTCGCGGCGACGGAAATGTTGAAGTCTGAAAATCTCGGCCATTGTTTGAAACTGCTGCACTTTCACATTGGCTCGCAAGTGCCGGACATTTTGACGGTGAAAAAAGCCGTGCAGGAAGCTGCGCGATTTTACGCGAAATTGCACAAGATGAATTTCCCGATTGAATACATTGATGTCGGCGGCGGGCTGGGCGTGGATTACGACGGCAGCCGCTCCAATTTCGACAGTTCGACGAACTACACCTTACAGGAATACACGAATGACATCGTTTATTACATCGCCGACGTGTGTAATGCGGAGCGCGTGCCGCATCCGAACATCATCAGCGAGAGCGGGCGCGCGATTGTCGCGCATCACAGTGTTTTGATTGTCGAAGTGTTCGGCTCGATTGAAAAAATTCGCCCGCATATTTCCACGGCTTGCGGCGAAAATGAACATCCGCTCGTCAAAGAACTTTGCGACATCAAAAAGAATCTGGCGAAAGCAAATAAATTGGAAGCGTATCACGACGCGCTCGAACGCCGCGAGGACGCGCAGCACATGTTCACGCTCGGTGTGCTGGATTTGCCGGACAAGGCGAAGATTGAAAATCTGTATTGGGAAATCAGCCGCGACGTCGTTGAAAGTTTCAAAGGCCAGCCTTACGCGCCGGAAGAAATCCGCAAGCTCGAAGATTCGCTCGGCGACCAATATCTTTGCAACTTTTCCGTTTTCCAATCGCTGCTCGACCACTGGGCGCTCGGCCAATTATTTCCTATCATGCCCGTCATGCGTTTGAATGAACGCCCCACGCGCGAAGGCACGCTCGTGGACATCACCTGCGATTCCGACGGCGCGGTGAACAAATTCATTGATTTCCGCGACGTGCGCGACACGCTGCCGTTGCACGAACTTCGCGCGAACGGAAACGGCAATTCAAACGGCAGTCAAATCGAGCCGTATTATCTCGGATTTTTTCTGATGGGCGCGTATCAGGACATCATGGGCGACTTGCACAATCTTTTCGGGCGCGTGAACGAAGTCCACGTTTTTCTTGAACCCGACGAACCAAGCGGTTACTACATCGAGGAAATCATCGAAGGCAACACGGTCATCCATTCCCTCGCCGCCGTCCAATATGACGAAAACGAATTGAAACGCCAGATGAAAGCGCAAATGGACGAAGCCATCAAATCCGACCGTATGAAACCGTCCGAAGCCATGCGCTTGCTCGACGAATACGAAAAAGGATTGAAGGCTTATACTTATTTGAGTTTTTGAAATGAAAATAATTGCCCTAAATCTTGTGGTGTTGAGGTCTCCTGACCTTGCGCGTGCAGCAGCTTTTTATTCAAAGTTAGGATTACAATTTTCGTTGCATCGTCATGGCAAAGGCGTCGAACACATGGCAGCAGAACTAGCTGGGAGTGTTTTTGAAATTTACCCGCAGACCGCTGAAAATCCACCGACAACGAGCACACGAATTGGTTTTGTGATTTCTTCTGTTGATGAAGCCATCGCCGCATTGAGCAGTTATCCAGAAGCTATTGTGTCAGCGCCGAAAGATTCAGAATGGGGACGACGCGCGGTTGTTTCTGACCCTGATGGTCATCGTGTTGAGTTGATTCAAGCCAAATCTTGAATTGGCAAAGCTGAACATTTCAATCTGCGCTTTGCTGCCAAATTTGATTTCTTCATTCATCATTCTTCCTTCATAATTTTCAAAATGGCTGGTGCACCACCAAATCCTGATTTACTCCGCTCGCTTGGCAAACTCGCGCGCGGATTGTCCGCCTTGTTTTGGGGATTGCCCGCCGCGTTGATTGTCAGCGCGGAAACGGCACGCGTGGAATTTCTCAAGCCGACGGGAATCATTCCCGCCGTCGTCGCCAATGCACTTCTTCTTTTTGGTTTGTGGCAAATGAGCTATTTCCAAAAGCAGGAACGGCCGTGGCGCAACGCGCTCGACCGCGCGAAACTTCTCGGACTCGTCAATCTCGGTCTTTGCCCGTTTCTGTTCTGGTTCAATCGGATGCCGGAACAGATTTTTTTCTACGTCGCGGTTCTGATTCTCGTTTTGTCCGCGCTGCTGTTTCTTTTCAATTTGAACATCGTTCTGAAACAACTCGGCGCGATGCTGCCGGACGAAACGCTGCGGCAGGAAACGCGACAATTCACCCGGCTCAACCGCTGGCTGCTCGTCGCGTGGCTGGTTTTCGCGAGCGCCGTCATCGCCGTTCCGCAATTTTACGATTTGCCCGCGCGACTGGGCACGCCGGTTTCATTTTGGCTGCAACACGCGGCGGTGGTCGTCCTGCTGTTTCTCGGCCTCGCGCCGTTCGCCGTCACGATGGCGCTCATCTGGAAAACCAAGGAAGTCATTTACAACAGCGTTTTCGGCGCGCGCCAATAACGCGCCTTGCTTCTCACCGGAAATTCCTGCTAAATTTTCCATCCTTTTCACATGAAAAACGCCCTGTCCAAATTGGGTCAACGCACCGCCGTGCCACCGATTTCGTGGCTCATGCACGCCGCGCTCTCGCGACCCAAATTGATTTCGCTCGCCGCCGGATTCACTGACAATCCAACTTTACCTGTCGAACTTTCGCGCCAACTGCTCAATGAAATTTTGCGCGACGAAAAAATCGGGCGTCCGGCGATGCAATACGGCATCACCGCCGGCGAGAACAATTTGCGCCAGCTCACGGCAAAACATTTGCAGAAATTGGACGACGCAAATTCCGCGAACAAAAATTATTCGCCCGAACGCCTGATGATTACCGGCGGTTCGCAGCAATTGCTTTACATGACACTCGAAGCATTGTGTGACGAAGATGACATCATTCTCGTCGAAGACCCGACGTATTTCGTTTTCTTGAGCATTTTGCAAAGTCGCGGCATCAAAGCGCGCGGCGTGCAATTGGAACGCGACGGCATTGATTTGGCCGATTTGGAAAATGTTTTGTCACGTTTGAAAAAATCCGGCGAACTGCGCCGCGTCAAAGCGCTTTACCTCGTCAGCTATTTTCAAAATCCAACCGGCGCTTCAACTTCATTTAAGAAAAAAATTGGCGCGTTGAAAATTTTGAAACAATTCGAGCGCGCCGCCGGACATCCGATTTATCTGCTCGAAGACGCCGCGTATCGCGAATTGCGATTTTCCGGTGACGACACCAAATCCGCGCTAGCAATTTCCGGCGCGCGCGACCGCGTGATTTACACCGGCACTTACAGCAAACCATTCGCGCCCGGCGCGCGCCTCGGTTTCGGCATTTTGCCGCAGGAACTTTTCACCGTCGTCAATCGCGTCAAGGGCAATCACGATTTTGGCTCGGCGAATTTGCTGCAACAACTTTTGGCGCGCGCGCTGGAAACCGGACTTTACGGAAAACACGTCGCCAAAATCCAAAAGCGTTACGGCCAAAAAGCGCGCGTGATGAAAGCCGCGCTCGCGGAACATTTTCCGTCCGGCGTGGAAATCTGGGAATCCGGCGGCGGACTTTATTTCTGGGCGCGCTTGCCAAAAGGAATTTCCGCCGGACCGAAATCAAAAATTTTTCAAACTGCGCTGAAAAACGACGTGCTTTATGTTCCCGGCGAACTGTGTTACGCCGATGACCCGTCGCGTAAAAAACTGGACAATGAAATGCGAATCAGTTTCGGCAGCGCGAGCGAGGAAAATATCCGCGAAGGAATCAAACGGTTGGGAAAAGTTTTACGAGGATTTCTGTAAAATCAATAATTTGCGACAATGCGGACATTCTCCGTTCGTAATTAGACGGCTGTATTGTCCGACAGAACTAGCGGAGTAAAGTGCTTCATTGCAAAAAGGACAAACAAAACCGATGTGACGGCTAAAATTGGCATCAGCACGCGGCATAGCCACAGCCAAAATATAAATTACTACAGCAACAATTATTCCAAGCAAGCAATAGCTGGCAATGCTGTTTATGTGCCTGACATAAACGCTGAATATCAAACACGGTATCATCAAAACAAGCAAACCAAGCACTCTCAAATTATGCCGTCTAACACAAGCACGTTGCTTTGCCCTTAAATCTGTAGGTAAAGCTTCTCGCATTGGAAATTGCATAAGTATTTCAACTTTGCGCCCAAATAAAATTTCTTTCAAGCGCGAATTCAACCCGGCGGCCAGGCCATGTGGCGTCCGCCGAGGATGTGACAATGCAAATGCGGCACGGTTTCGCCGCCGTCCGCGCCGTTGTTGATGACGAGCCGGTAGCCGCTTTTCAAATCCAATTTCTTCGCGACTTCGGCGGCTTTGAGCAGCAGATGGCCGAGAATTTTTTCGTCTTCGCCTTTCGCTTCGCCGATTCGTGGAATCGCTTTTTTCGGAAAAATCAAAACGTGCGTCGGCGCTTGCGGAGCGATGTCGCGGATGGCGAGAACCAAGTCGTCTTCATAAACGATTTGCGCTGGAATTTCGCGCGCGGCAATTTTTTCAAAAAGGGTTTTGCTCATGTGAAAATTAGACATGAATTGCACGAATTTTCACGAATTAAATTTGTTTGAGAAAAGCGACTTTTGTTCACGTCAATTCGTGAAATTCGCGTCTTTATTCCACAACGAGCGCGCAATCGGTTTGATTTTTTTCCGCCGTCAGACAGCCGCGCAAATATTCGACGATTTGTTCCCGCATTTTTTCGCAACGACAACTCCAGCGATGCGCGCCGGCGAGTTGCTTGACGCAACCGCGCAGGCCGGAAAACCGCAAAAGGCGCGGCGATTGCCGGAGTTGGTCGCGCAGTTTTTCGCGCAGGCGTGGAAAGAAAAGCAATTCCAGACTGTCAGCGGACTCGCGCGCAAACAAATCGAGGTTGGTCTCCACCATTTTTTGTGCGGCAGATTCAGATGCGTTTGTCTGGATGGTCAGCCCAAAACTTCGCAACACCTTTTCCAACGCGCCGGTGAATTCACCGATGGTGACGGTCTGGCGCTCAAGATCGTCTTTGAAATAATGAAACACGGACGCGGCGGCGTGCTGCAACATTTCGGAATCGAGCATTCCCTTGGCATTGCCGACGAGTTCGACGGAAATCATTTCCGCCGAACACGGCACGCTCTCGCCGCTGGCCAGTTGAAAAAAAAGATAGTTGGATTGGATTGCAATCATTTGGCAGCCTCCAGTTTTTTGACTTCCTGCACGAAGTCGGTGGCTTCCTGAAACCGGCGATAAACGCTGGCGAAACGCACGTAGGCGACTTCGTCCAATTCGCGCAAGCCGTCCATGACGGATTTCCCGATGAAATCCGCCGGCACTTCGGTTTCAAATTTGTCCGTCACGGCAGCCACGATATGATCGGTCAATTCTTCCATTGCCTGCGGCGTGATCGGGCGTTTCTGGCAGGCTTTTTTGATTCCGGCCAAAAGTTTTTCGCGCAAAAATTCTTCGTGCCGCCCATCGCGTTTGAGAATCATCAATCCTTCGTTTTCAACGGTTTCATACGTCGTGAACCGGTGATTGCATCTGGTGCATTCGCGGCGGCGGCGAATGGTGACGCCTTCGCGAGAAGCGCGCGAGTCAACGACTTTGTCTTCCTGACAACCGCACTTGGGGCAACGCATAAATCCACATCTAATTGTGGTAACGTATTTGTAACATACAAAATTTTGTGGTGTCAAGGCAGGGTTATTCACTACAAATCCTTAAATTTTATGCCGACCAGTATTTCCGGTTTCATTCCTAATTTGCAATGGGGCAGGTTTTTGATTTCATTTCGCCATGTCGAAAATTCCGCTCACAAAAATTGTCAAATATTGCGATACAATCCTTCGCACGCGTGAAATCGGCGATTACGACGGCGCACTGAACGGTTTGCAGATGGAAAATTCCGGCGCCGTCACGAAAATCGCGGCGGCGGTGGACGCCAGTCTCGCCACGATAAAATTGGCCGTTGCCGCCAAAGCTGATTTACTGATTGTCCATCACGGACTGTTTTGGAGTGGGCACCGGCCGTGGACGGGAAAAAATTACGAATTACTTCGACTGCTCGTTGAAAACAATCTAGCGGTTTACAGTTCGCATCTGCCGCTCGATGTGCATCCAAAATTTGGCAACAATTTGCAATTGTGCGCCGCACTTAGATTAAAAAAGTTGAAGCCGTTTTTTGAAAGTCACGGACAGACTATCGGCTTCAAAGCGCAAACCTGGATTTCACGAAACGAACTGGCGAAAAAATTGGAGCGAGCGACGGGAGTTCCGCCCAAAATCATTCCCGGCGGAAAAGAAATCTGCGAGCGCATTGGCGTCGTCACCGGCGGCGCGGGCGGTGAATTGAAAATTGCGGCGGACGAAGGCGTGGACACATTCATCACCGGCGAAGGACCTCATTGGACTTATGCTTTGGCGGAAGAATTGGGATTAAATGTTTTTTATGGCGGCCATTACGCGACGGAAACGTTCGGTGTAAAAGCGTTGGCGGCGCATCTTTCAGATAAATTCAAATTGCCGTGGACGTTCATTGATTACCCGACCGGCCTGTAAATTCATTTGCGCCGGGTTGAGAAAAACAGAAAACCGCATAGAAAAATTCCGACGCCAATCGCCGCAAGACTAACATACAACGGTCCGTTAGGAATTCGGAATTGGAATTCGACGGTGTGATTGCCCGGCGTCAGATAAACGCCGCGCATGATGAAATTGCAACGCAGCAGTTCCGCCGGTTTGCCGTCCATAGTCACGCGCCAGTTCGGATCATATTTGTCATTAAACAACAGGATAGAAGGCGCGGCAGCTTGCGTGTCAAAAACGATGTCTTTGGGCGTATAATTTTTGAATTCAACTGTGCCAGAGTTGGCATTGGTCGCATTTACGGCGGTCGCCGCCGAAAAATTGGGCGTGACCAAAACGGTTTGTTCCGGGTCAAAATCCGCGCTGGCCAGCGTGTAAAGCGTAGCCAAATCATTTGTGTTTTGTTGCGCCAGAGCCACGCCCCATTCTCTGGGAACGGATTGTTGCACGGATTTTACCCATGGCTGCAATGTGTTCGTACTAACTTGAGCAACTTGCCAATGGGAATAAAGTTTTGCCCGTGGCAGCGCTCCAGCGAAATCAAAGAGCGCGTATTGGCCGTCGTCGCCCGGATAAGCGGTCAACTCATCGGTGCGTTGATGGAATTCGGTGACGCCCGGTTTGAGTCCGACCGCGAAACGTCTTATGATGCTAAACCGATGCCGCGCGGGATCGAGTTGCTCGTTCAAAGAATTCAGATAACCCGCAAGGCCAAGCAAGTATCGTGTATTGGTCAATTGCCAGTGGCGCGCGAGCAGATAAACTGAATCCGGCGCAGCGTTCGGCGACAATGCCGATTCGTAAGCCTCCAAATCAGCGGGCATACGGGGCATCTGAATTTTGTCGAGCGACTGGATGTTGTAATACGGAAAGTGATGTTGCGCCCATTCGATGTTGTAAAGTGCATTAAAAGGCGATTGGCCTTGCAGCACCGCGACACGGTGTTCATAAGGTTTGTCCCGCAAAAAATTGATGATGGGATTTGTGGAATTTGCGGAATCGTTGGGGTCAATGTCATATTTCTGTTTGTAATCCCAATAAACAATCCACGGCAAATTGGCGCGTCCCAAATCCACGACGAGCAACGCGATAAGCAAAATTCCCGCCCAGCGCGCGCGACGACCGGCAAAAGCGCCGCTCAAAATGAACGCGAACAATCCGGCGGCCAGCGTAAAAAATAAAATGAACCAGCCGACCTGCCGGACGCTGAATACGGCGATTTCTTTGGCCGTCGCCTCGTCGAATCCAACGGTTTGCAAATAACCGATGAATGCCGGTTTTTGTAGAAAATAAATCGCCCAAGCCAATAAACTGACCACTAAAACAGCAACGCAGCCATGAACCCAATTGCGATCAAATCCGCGAACTTTTGCCCACCAAGCTTTAAGTTGCGCGACCGGCGCAATGGAATTGCTTGAAGATGTCTGAAGATAGCGTTGGCTTAATCCGTGAATGCCGTAGGCAAAAATAATTCCGAGCGCCCACGAAAAAATGAACATGAACTTGTTCGGATTTCGGATGGTTGAAAAATAGGGCAGCTTGTAGAGAAGCGCGTAAAACGAGGCATATCGGCCATAAGAAAACAACAGTGATGCCACCAAAACAGCCGTCCAAAACCATAAGTAGTTTCGCTGTCTTTCTGAAAAAACAGAATTTTGGCGGCGAAACGATTGGGCGATGGTCCAAATCGCAATCAGCATTACCAGCACTCCGGCATAATAACCCGTGCCGGAAAAACGCTGCACGCCGCCGCCCTGTCCAATCGCGCCCCAATAATTACCGCCGTCCGGCGTGTCCATCCGGTATCCGAACAATCCCGGCACAACAATTCCCAATGTTTCCGCTTTGGGCAGACTCCATTGCGTCGCAAAATTCCAGCGCGCCACCTTGGCCGCCTCATCCTGTTGTGTGCCAGCAATGCCGTTGATTTGCGTGCTGACAAGACTAAAAATAGCCGAAGCGGCCATGAATCCGGCAAGCAGGGCGATAATCAAAATTTGGCCGACGCCGCGACTTAATTTTTTCGCCAGACCGCCGTTGTCATCCCCCATGAGCGAATGAAACAGAACAATCAAGGCGACAAATATGCTAAAAATCGCCCCAACGTCGGCGGCTTCAGCGACATTGATTCCCACAGCCAGACCGGCCATGGCCAATCGCGCCAGACGAATTGGCCACGAAGTGGAAGGCGAGTTTGAAACAACCAGCGCGAGCGCAAAAAAGTCCATGCCGAACGCAATCGGATGCGAAGCCAGCCCCCAACACGCATCGGAAAAAAACGTGGAATTCAGCATCATTGCCAGCGCGCCCGCAACGGCTGCCAGCGGCGAAAGTTTTAGCTGCCGGAAAAAAGTCCAAGCACCCAAACCCAGAACGAACAACGCCGTTGGAGCAAGAAATTTAGAGTAACCGAGCGGTCCCAGCAGCCAGACCAGCAAACTGCTCAAATCCGGCAAAGTCATTCCCCCGCTGAACCCGATGCTGTTCAAGTCATCCCATTGTCCGGTCAGGGCTTGAGGCAACTTCACCCAGTCGGCGTGTTCCGCCCCCAACGGGCCGTCATTGGAGAAATGCACGTAACCGGGCAGGAAGCTGCGCCAAAATAAAATCGCCAAAACGGCAATGAGCAACAGCGCAAAGAAACGATCTTTTTTTTGCGGACCGGTTGGCGACGGATTCAAATTTTTTGCGGAAGTTTTCATTTATTGCCGTTCTACGATGCGCGGTTCGGGAATGGGGATGATAAATTGTCCGCCGCGCTTTTGAAATTCCGTTTCGCGTCCGATGATTTCCGCCGCGAAATTCCAAGCCAGCAGCAGCGCGTAGTCCGGTTGCTCGGCGAGCAGTTTTTCCGGCGGACGCACGGGAATCCACGAACCGGGCGCGACTTTGTTCTGCTTGAACGGTGTGTTGTCAATGATGTAATCGAGCTCCTTCGTCGTGATGCCGCAGGTGTTCAACAACGTGTTGCCTTTCGCCGACGCGCCGTAGCCGATGATGCGCTTGCCCTGCGTCTTGAGCCGGCGCAACAATGCGGGCAGTTCCGCGCGAATGTGATTGACGCGTCGCGCGAAATTTTCCCAAGTCGCCGGTTCGGCCAGCCGCAGATGTTTTTCCTTTTCCAATACCTGCGCCACGCTCGCGTGCGGTTTCGCTTTTGAAGAACGATGCCGCAGGTGAAACAAAATTGAGCCGCCGTGAATTGAATAATGATCCACGCGCGACAGCATGAACGGCGAATCCTTCACCAGCGCCTCGAGCGACGCGACGGAAATGTAGGAGAGATGTTCGTGATAAATGGTGTCGTATTCCGTGTTTTCAAAAAAATCAACGAGATACGGCACTTCAAAGGCAATCAACGTGTCCTGATGCGAAATCGCTTCCAGCCCGGCAACCAAATTATGCAAGTCGTCAATGTGCGCGAACACGTGGCGGCCAAGAATCAAATCCGCCGCGCCCCATTCGGCTCTCAATTTTTTCGCCGTCACCGCGTTGAAAAATTCCTTGCGCGTCGGAATGGCGGTGGCGATGGCGACATCTGCGATATTGACGGCAGGTTCGATGCCCAAAACTTCGCAACCTTGTTCCTTGAATTTTTTCAAAAAGACGCCGGTGTTCGACGCAATTTCCAAAACTTTTGAACCCGCGCCGAGTCGGGCTGTGGCAAGCAAGTGCGTCATCATCTTGTTCAGATGTGTGTCCATCGTTTTGGACGTGGAGGTGACGTAGGCGTAATGCGAATAAAGGATTTTCGGATCCACCGTGTCGGCCAGTTGTACCAGTGAGCAATCCGGGCACAACACCGCGCGCAATGGCAGCGAAATATGGTAGCCGGCGACGTCTTCCAGCTTGAGAAAATCATTCGCCAAAGCCGTCCGGCCAAGGTCAAGAATGAGTTTGAGATTTTTCGAGCCGCAGGTGCGGCAGCGTGTGCGTTCTTGAATCATGGCTGCGGAGGTTTATACGGTGAGTTTGGATTTAATTCATGGCGGATTTCATCCACCGGCTCGCGGCGACCTTCGCCTTTGAACAACAAGCTCGTGACGGTGACGACGAGGCCGGAAACATTTCCCGTGTTGCGGTAGGCGTGAACCACGCCGCGCGGAACATAAATCCGCGCCGGATTTTTTTCGCCTGTGTGAATCACCCAGCCGCGTGCGGCTTTGGCCGAACCCGGTCGGTCGTCCCAAAGATAAACGGAAAAATCCGACGGCCCGGCAAAAGTAAAATAATCGTCCTGCCCGACGTGTTGATGCGGCCCGCGCGTCACACCCGGCAGCGACCACGAAGCACACGCCATCAACGGCTTGAAATCGGCGGGAATTTCGTCCACGCGGAACAATTCGTGCAAACTGCCGCGCGCGTCCTTGAAAAGCGGCAGGGCTTCCACGCGCACGCCCAGCAGACCGGGAATTTCAAAAATTCCGCGCACTTCGACTGTTTGCCAAGCTGTGGACACAGGCGGAAAAGTTATCCGAACTCATTTCATCCGAGCGAGCATTTTTTTCAGACCGGAACGCCATGAACCCGCCGGACGGCCAAGCCGGTTCGTCAATTTTCCATTGTTCAACACCGTGTAATCCGGGCGGCGCATCGCGGAATTAAAAAACGAACTTAACACCGGCTCAACCGGCGGCGCGGCAGAAATCAATTTTGCGCAAACGGCTTCTTCCAGAATGATTTTCGTCCAGTCAAAGCGGCTCACGCCTTCGTCATTGACGGCATGAAATAATCCACTGCCGCCGCGTTGGACGAGTTCCAGAGTCCATTGCGCCAAGTCCGAAGCGAAAGTCGGCACGGAAATCTGGTCGGTCGTGGCTTTCAAGGCGCGGCCTTCGCGCGCGGATTTCAAAATCGTGTGAACGAAAGTTTTTGTCTGCGTCGGATGCCAGTCAAAAACCCAGCTTGTTCGCATGACGGTGTTTTTTGGCGACGCGCGCAACACCGCCTGTTCGCCCGCAAATTTTCCGGCGGCGTAATAGTTCAATGGATTCGCCACGTCCGTTTCCAGATAGGGCGATTTTTTCGCGCCGTCAAAAACGTAGTCCGTTCCGTAATGAATGAGTTGAATTTTTGCCGCCGCGCACAATGCCGCCAGTATTTCCGGTCCGCGCGCGTTGACCGACCACGAGAGGTCGCGTTCGATTTCGCAGCGATCCACCAAATTGTAGGCGGCGGTGTTGATGATGATTTGCGGCGCAATCGCGTTTAGCTGCGCGCGCATTTGCGACGGCGCGGTCAAATCAAAATTTTGGCGTGAAAGAAAAATCAGTTCAAAATCCGGCGGCGGCAACCGGCGCAACGCGTCGGCCAACAAACCGCTTTCACCTGTGACGAGAATTTTGGTCATCTTTTAGCGCGGCGCGGAAGTCTGCCGTTTTTTTGCCGGAATGGATGATTTGTCAATCACAATTCCTTTTTGCAAAGAGCGTTTGATGTCTCCCCAATGGCCGAACTGGAAGCGGAAAAAATGCCGCGCAATCCACCAATCGCCGCGTTGCCGGTATGTTTTGATGAATTGGCGCTGCGTCAAGACGTGATGTCGTAGTCTCCACACGTTCAACATGGGTTTGAAGAATGACGACGGAATGAACGAAGGTTTCCGCGCCAGAATTGCGCCCGCCACCGCTTCCGTGCCGATGAGCGTGATGTAAGTGAACACCAATGGCAACAATAGTCCTTGCGAATTTTTCAAAAGCGTCAAAAGTTGGTTGCGATTGGCATAAAATCGTTTGGCCTCGCTGGTCCGGTTTTGCTGATTCGACGCAAATTGGTGATGCACTTGCGCGCAGGGAATCAGGGTGACGGATTCGCCTGCCAGCCAAGTCCGCCACGACAAATCCATTTCTTCGCTGTAAAGAAAAAATTCCTCGTCGAACCCGCAGAGCTTTTCAAAAAAATCGCGGCGGATGAAAAAAAATGTGGCGCTAGCAAACAGTTGCTCCAGGTTTTTTCCGGGTTGCTCAGGCAGCGGCGGCGCGACGACGCAGCCAAAAATGTCGAAGCCGGAAGAACCGGCGTTTTGCACGTTGTCGCTGTCGTAATCCAGAATGATGGGGCAGGCGGTTTTTAATTCGCTGGCGTCGGCGTGGCGAGCCAATTCTTCCAGACAATTCGGTTTGGGACGAATGTCAGGATTCACGAAGAAAAGGTATTTGCCGCGCGCGATTTTCGCTCCGCGATTGCAGCCGCCGCCGAAGCCGTAATTGCCACCGGTCGGCAAAAAAATTCCGTTCGGCCATGATTTCATTTCGCGCTCGCAAATTTCCGCCGAGCCGTCGTTCGACGTGTTGTCCACCAAAATAACCTCGATGCGGTCAAAAATCGTCTGCGCCCGCAGCGCCGGAAAAAAATTATCGAGCCAGCGTTTGCAATTGTAGTTGACGACAACGACGCTGACCAATGGCGCGGATTCGTTTGTGTCGACGGAATTCATTCCTTCTGAAAATAATTTTGATACCAACGGCAGGTGCGCGCTAATCCTTCGGCCAATGAAATTCGGCTCAACCAGCCGAGAATTCTTTTTTCCAATTCTGGCGCGTAGGCGGCATCAACGCGCGCTTCGGTTTTTTCGTTCAGAACCTGCGGCGTCAAATCCGGTTGTCCCGCCAGTTGAATGATTTGTTGCACGACGGACAGCACGCTGGTTTTGACGCCGGTGGCGACGCGAAAGAGTTGTCCTTGAACTCCCGGTTGCTCAATGCGTTCGCCGATGGCGAGGAAGGCGGCGACGGCATCTTCAACATAAACGTAATCGCGCTCGAACAATCCGTTGCTGCGAATGACCGGACGTTCGCCGCGCAGAACGGTGCGAATCATTCCCGGAATCAGCCGATTCCAGTTGAAATCGCCGCCGCCATAAACATTGTCCAGCCGCACGAGTGTCACCGGCAGATTGGCCGCGTCAAAATAAGTCCGCGCAATCAATTCCGTCGCCGCTTTTGACACCATGTAGGGATGATGCTTGCGACCTGAAGCCGGACAAAAACAATCTTCGACTTCCTTGCTCGACGCGATGACGGCGGGAACAGGCTTGGGCGCTTTCCGGCAGGCTTCGAGAATCGTGTAAGTTCCGCGCGTGTTGATTTCAAAAATGTCGTAGGGCGAAATGCGGTCGCCCGTGTTCGTGTTGATGGCGGCGAGATGGAAAACGATTTCAACGTTCGCGTCGTTGACGATTTGAGAAATGAAGTTCAAATCCGTGACGCTGCCGTGAACATAATTTATTTTGCCAGCGTGAGAAAAATTTTCAGCGCTGCCGCGAATCAGCGCGTGAACCTTCGCGCCGCGCGCGGCCAAAGTTTCCACCAGCCAGCGTCCGACAAAACCGTTCGCGCCCGTGACCAGCACGCGGCGTGACGCCCAATCGCGATTGGCCGGAGCGGTGGAACGATTCATGGTTTTACAGGGAGTAAGCCAAGTCCTCGAAGGAACGTTCCAGATAACGTTCGTAATTCGAAGCGTCCACGACGTGCAGGCGCGGCAAATCAAAAACCAGTTTTCCACCGCGCTTAATGAATTTGATTTCATCGCGGATGACTTCGGAGCGGAAATGCCAAATCAGCACGAACAAGTATTCGGGATTCAGTTTCCGCAATTTTTCGTGCGAGATAATCGGGATGCGCGAGCCGGGCGTAACGAGTCCGTCTTTTTCGGGATTGCGGTCGCCGATGGCCACGATGTCATTTGTGCCGATGCCACAGTAATTCAGCACAACGTTGCCTTTGGTGGACGCGCCGTAGCCATAAACTTTTTTATCGGCGGCTTTCATGTCGGCGAAAAAATTCCGCACGTCGTCGCGCTGATTGAGAATGCGGTTGCGCAGGCGGACGAAAGGTTCGTCCGTGTCGAGCGGCGCTTCTTCGTCGAGCAGCCGCCGAATTTTTTCCGTTTGCGGTTGATACGGGCCATCTTCGCGTCCGGCGATAATGTAAAAACTGCCGCCATTCAAATCGTTGAACGTCACGTCCAGAATCTTGAATCCAGTCTGCTTCATCATCCAATCCATCTGGCGCAAACCGATGTAAGTGACGTGCTCGTGGCAAATCTGGTCGTAAGTCAGTTGCTTGAGCAGCAACGGAAGGTAAGACAATTCCAGCGCCCAGACGCCGTCTTGAGCGAGCAGCGCACGGATGTCGCGCATAAATGCGAGCGGATTGTCCAAATCGTAAAACATCGCGATGGACGTGAT
Source organism: Verrucomicrobiia bacterium (assembly GCA_035546095.1). Lineage (GTDB taxonomy): Bacteria > Verrucomicrobiota > Verrucomicrobiia > Limisphaerales > UBA11358 > UBA11358. Next base: position 24,651 of record DASZXB010000030.1, read on the forward strand.
GATTTTGCAGGATTTGTCGCCGATGAGTGAACGTGCTCCTTTCTCGTTGAAAAAATCATAGACCACGCGGATGTCCGGCTGATAATGCGCCACAAATTTTTTCGCGGAAGGGTCCATGCCAATGCGAATCAATCCGGCGTTCGCGCCGTAGGCATTTAGCAGCGTGCCGTCGTTGCAACCGATGTCCAGCACAACTTCAGCCGGTTTCGGTTTCGCAAAATCCACCAGCGCGCGCACTTTGGATTCCAAGTGTTTCACCATCGTCGGGCTGATGGACGAATAATAGCCGTAGGTCGTGCCATACATCTCGCTCAACTCGGCGGTGTGCAGCAGTTGCACGAGTCCGCACGCGCCCGGCTTGGCTTCCATGTCGCAGCGCACCAGCGTCAGCGGCGACGTGGTCGGGTTGGCATCTTGCGGTTTCGGAAAAACGCAACTCAACGGCTGCTCGCCCAAATCCACGATGGTTTTGAGGTGCGGATTTCCGCAGATGCGGCAATGCGTCCAGGTTTTCAACGGCATAAGTGTTTGGCGTAAATTTTATGTTGGCAAATGGATGCACAGCATAATCAAAAAGACAAAACAATCAATGCCGGACGTTGCGGCGAAGAGACTTGTTTTCAAACCGTTCGCTTTTTCAACAAATCTTCGTAGCGGCGAATTTGGCGTTCGGTGATTTCGGCGGCGGGCAAGCCTTCCAATCGCACAAGATACCATTCGCAAATCCAGTCAATCGTTTCCTGAATCGAAAGCAGCGAACGCCAGCCAAGTCGCGTCGCGGACTTGTTAGAATTCAATGCCAGATTTTGCGTTTCGTGCGCGTGCTGGCCACCATCGGTTTTCCATTGCGGGTGGTCCGGCCATTTCCGGCTCATGCGGTCGGCCACCCATGACACGGGTTTGGAAAGGTGCGGCGGCGGGCCGAAATTCCACGCGCCGACAAATTTATTTTTGTCCGACCACATGACTTCCGCCAGCATGAGATAACCGTTGAGCGGTTCCAAAACGTGCTGCCACGGGCGCACAGCTTGCGGATAACGAATCAACGCCGGTTTTTTTTCGGAGAACGCGCGAATTAAATCAGGAATCAAACGGTCTTTCGCCCAATCGCCGCCACCGATGACGTTGCCGGAACGCGCAGTGGCGACGGCGGTTTCGCGATTTCCAAAAAAAGACTTGCGATACGAGTCCGTGACTAATTCCGAACACGCCTTGCTGTTGCTGTAAGGATCGAAACCGCCGAGCCGGTCGGTCTCACGATAGCCGCGTTTCCATTCGCGATTTTCATACACCTTGTCGGTCGTCACGTTGATGAACACGCGGACGCTTTGGGTCAGGCGGGCGGCTTCCAGCGCGTGAACCGTTCCGAACACGTTTGTGCGATATGTTTCCACCGGCTGCTCATAAGACAGGCGCACCAGTGGTTGCGCGGCCATGTGCAAAATGATTTCCGGCTGAAAATTTTCGACGGCGCAGCGTAGGCGATTCAAATCTCCAATGTCGCCAATCACGCTGTCCATGCGCGAACCAAGTTTCGCTTCGTCAAATAAATTCGGTTTCGTCGGCGGTTTCAGCGCGTAACCGCGCACTCGCGCTCCGTGCAAACTCAACCACAACGAAAGCCAGCTTCCTTTGAAACCAGTGTGGCCGGTGATGAAAACTTTTTTATTTTTCCAAAAACGCGGGTTCATCTGTTCGCCCATACTTTCCACGGCGCGGAATTCTTTTCCCAAAGTTGTTCCAGATGATTTTTGTCCCGCAGCGTGTCCACCGGCTGCCAAAAGCCACGATGCAGATAAGTGGACAACTGGCCTTCTTGCGCCAGTCGTTCCAGCGGCTCGCGTTCCCAAATCGTTTGGTCGCCCGCGATGTAATCAAACACTTTTGGCGAGCAGACAAAAAATCCGCCGTTGACCCACGATCCGTCGCCCGTCGGTTTTTCCGCGAACGTGGTCACGCGCGAATTGACGATTTGCAGCGCGCCAAAACGTCCGGGTGGCTGCATGGCCGTCAGCGTGGCGAGTGTTTTTTGTTGGCGATGAAATTTCAGCAGTTCCGCGATGTTGACATCGCCGACGCCGTCGCCATAAGTCAGAAAAAAATCCTCGTTGTTAACGTAATTTCGAATGCGTTTGATACGCCCGCCGGTCAGCGTGTTTTCGCCCGTGTCCACCAAAGTGACTTTCCACGGCTCGGAATAATTGTGATGCACTTCCAGCTTATTGTTAGCCAAATCGAACGTGACATCGGAAGTGTGCAGAAAATAGTTGGCGAAAAATTCCTTGATGGCGTAGCCCTTGTAGCCGAGGCACACGACGAAATCATTGAAGCCGAAATGCGAATAAATTTTCATGATGTGCCACAACAGTGGACGCCCGCCGATGTCAATCAAAGGCTTGGGTTTCACGGCGGTTTCCTCGCTCAACCGCGTGCCCAAACCGCCCGCCAAAATGACTGTTTTCATGATTGTGAAATTTTGTTTGCCACCACTCTTTTGCCGCGAACAAATGAATTACTTAATTCGCGCCAGCGTGCCAGCGGATTGAAAATTTTTCCAGCCTTTTATGCCGTTGCTGGACAAGCGCGCCGGTCATCAATTATTTTGCGCGCGGAAAAATCAAACGCGTATGAGTCAGTTTCAATACGATTTGGCGGTGGCTTACCGGATTTATCCCAAATCCTCAGCCAGCCACGCGCCCATTTTTCCCGACGAAAAGACCAAGCTGGCGGAACTCTGTCTGGAATCCTTCAAAAATTCGCTCGGCAACTTGCGCGTGAAAGTCTGGGCGCTGCTCAACGATTGTCCGCCGGAGTTTGAAGAACTATTCACCAGCCGGTTCGCGCCGGAAGATTTGGTTCTAGTGCGCTTTCCGGGCATCGGGCCGGGACAAACCTTGTATGAACAATTCCGCATTCTCACCGAACAAACGGACGCGGAGCAGGTGCTTTTTTCGGAGGACGATTATTTTTACCTGCCCGGCCAGTTGGAAATCGCGGTCAATTTTTTGAAACAAAATCCCGATGCCGATTTTGTCACGCCTTATGACAGCTCGGACTTTCACTTAATTGATTTACATAAGATGCCGGCGGAAACGCGCGAATTCGGCGGCAAAAAATGGAGTTCCCGCCTCAGCGCGACGCACACGTTCATGGCCAAACGCAGCGCACTGCGGGAATGTCGGGATTTGTTCGACCGGATGTTTGCCATTTACAAAGGCAAAACCAGCCCCGATTTGGCGATGTGGATGGCCTTGACCAAAAAGCGCGTTTTCAATCCGTTCAAATTCGCGCTCTGGACGCTGACGCATCGCTGGTGGTGGGCGGGCAATGTTTTTCTCGCGTGGGTTTATTGCTGGCGGGAAATTTTGCTCCGGCGCAAATTCACATTGTGGTCGCCGCAACCGACGATTGCTACACACATGGTCGTCGGCCTCGAAGCGCCGGGAATCAACTGGCCGGGAGAATTCCAGAAACAACTCGCAGCCAAACCGTTGACGGCGCAAAAAAGTTAGGCGCGATTGTTCGTTTCATTTTTTGAAGCACGCTGGACGGGTTGCAAGCTGGCTTCCGCATCCGCCGTCCGTTTGGAAACCGCAAACGTCAAAAATCCCCACGCCACGCCAAGCACGGAAACAAAACCCGCAATCGGATGCCAGAACCAGCGCGCATCGCGCGTCCGGCAAAAATTGGAAATCGTCTGCGCCAATGGTAAAATTACCGTGCCGCACAGAATGCACGACACTCCGGCGGACATTTTTGGATTCATGCGCGACCACGAAAGGCCGGTCTTTTTTTGCAGCGAGAGGAAATGATACGTCTGCCGCCGCCGCTTTTTCAGAAAATCCTTCAGTCCGCTGACGACATAATGATGCACGCCGCGCCCGGCCAGCCGCAGCCATTCACACTGGCCGTTGAGCGCAAGCTGCAAGGCCGCGTGTGTGTCCTCAAAATGTTCCGTCGCCTTGATGGACAGCAAATCCGCGCGGCGAAAAATAAATCCGTTTGCGCCGAGAGGAAATGCGTAGCTGTCTTTCGGAAACGTCCAGCGTTCCACGTCATTTTCCCGCGCGAGTAAAACCGGATTCACGCACATCATCCATGTCACCGGGTCGCTGATGTGCAGTGTTTCGGTCAGATAAGCGCAAAACGAATTCATGCCCGGCGCGGCGGGATAATAACTTTCCACGCCCAACGCCTGCGGATTTTTTGCCAGCGCATCAACGGCAAGTCGCACAAAATCGCGGCTGGAAAGTTCGTTGTCCGCATCTGCAAAAACGATGTATTCGCCGATCGCCGATTGCAACGCCAACCGTTTGCCGGATTCGGCGACACGTTCGGGATTGTTCAGGACGCGCGCGTCAAACGATTCGGCAATCGTTCGCGTATTATCCGCCGAGCCGCCATCAGCAACGATGATTTCTATTTTTTCTGGCGGATATTCCTGATTTCGGACGGAGCGTAGGCACGCTGGCAACACCGCCGCCGCGTTGAGTGTGGGCACAATGAAGCTGACGTTTGGAAAAATGTCTCCGGCCATGCGCGATTTCAAAGTGCCAAAAACCGGCGCGCGGTCAAGCACGCGCTCATCCCATCATTTTGACTTCCTCGTCATTCAAATCAATTTTGCCACTACCTCAAAAATAGATTCGACGCTCACGCTTTTCATGCTGGCGATGATTTCTTTGCGCGAGCCTTTGATGTCGCCGCCGTCATAACGGTAAAATTCCAAATTTCTTCCGGCCACCGCCGGATTTTTTACCAGCGTGAACGGATTGCCGAACGGCTCGATCGGTTTATTCCATGAAGGTGTTTCAATGACAATTTGCCCAGGCACTTTCATCGTGGCGGCGATGTGCATCAACGCCGTATCCACAGTCAAAAATGCGGTGGCAAATTTGGCGAGTGCGGCGGCTTCGCGTATATTTTTTGTCGGTGGAAAAATGGCCGACGGAAATTGCGAGCGGATGGTTTCATGGCTAACCGCTTCTTCCGGCCCGCCAAAAAAAAGCGTCGGCAATTTTTTTTCAGCCTGCAATCGCCGAGACAGTTCGATGTAATTTTCCAGCGGCCAGCGGCGCAACGATAAATTTTTTGTGCCGCCGGAGCCGACGTGAACGCCCAGCCATTTTTTCCCTGTCAAATTATTTTGCGCCAAAAATTGGTTCGCCCAATTTTGTTCTTCCAACGTCAGAAAAATTTGCAATTCGTGCGCGACAAATTTTTGTTTCGCTCTGAGAGATTGCAGTGTGGACAAATTTTGCTCCACTGCGTGACGCGAATAATCCTGCGGCAAAATTTGGTTCACCAGAAATTTGTCCAAGACGCCAAAACATTCGTATTCGTGGCTGATGCGAATTTTTGCGCCCGCAAGCCAGGCAGCGATGCGATAATGAATTTTGCTCTGCGGAAATGTGTTGATGGAAAAATCGTAATTATTTTTTTGCAGCGACCTCAGAAAATTTATCGCTTCAAATTTGCCGGATTTTATCAGATTCTTTTGGAATACGCGGCTCACATTCGGATTGTGTTCCAACAAATCCTTTGCGCCTGCCCACATCACAAGCACATCAATCGTCGCATCGGGAAAATTCGCGCGCAGTTCGCGCAGCAATGGCGTGGCGAATAACGTGTCGCCAATGCCTGCCAGCGAAATGACGAGAATTTTCACAACCGCGAAATTTTTTCCAGCAGCGACGTGGTGGATTTACCGGCAACAAACGGGACGAGAACAATTTTTCCGCCTGCCGATTCGACGGCGAGGCGTTCGTCCTGATTCAGCGTCTCCAAAGTATAATCGCCGCCCTTGACGTAAATGTCCGGCTGCGCGGCGGCGAGAAATTTCGTCGCCGTCTTGTCCACGAAAATGCAAACGCCGTCCACGCTCTCCAGCGCAGCCAGCACGGACGCGCGGTCGGTTTCCGAATTCACCGGACGGCCTGTGCCTTTCAAGCCGCGCACCGCCGCGTCGCCGTTCACGCCGATGAGCAACGCGTCACCGAAATTGCGCGCGTTTTCCAGATACGTCACATGGCCGAGATGCAAAATGTCGAAACAGCCGTTCGTGACGACGAGTTTTTTGCCGGTGGCGCGAAACCGCCTTCGCCAATCCGCCAATTTGTCCCACGCGATGATTTTGTCGCGAAAATTCACGGCGTCATTTTGCCTGCACCAGTTTGATTGACAACGATTTGTTGTCGGTAGTTATGCGTTCGCAGGTGTGAAAGGTGGCCAAAAACGATTTCTGGTTCTGCTGAAAGCGTTTATGCGGTGGGTCATCGAGAAACTTTTGATTGGTATTGAAAGCGGGACAGACGTAACCCCAATTCGACCGTTGGGCAAAATAAATCACGAAATCAATATGCCTTTCTTTCCAGAGATTCGTGATTTGACAGTGTTCATTTTGAGAATGAACGGATTTGATTTGCAGACGATAGGAGTTTGGTCCGTCCGACGCAATCAAATCAACTCCGTGAGCCGCGTCCAAAAGTGGCGCAAAAACCTGCCAGCCTCCGTGCATCAGCCAAGTGGCCGTAAGTAACTCGAAAGAATGGTTTTTATGCAAACGGGCGTTGGCATCGGAAAGGCCGATTGTACGCTTTGGCATGGCGGATTATTCAACGGACGAAATCAAAGTGTCAATGTGGATTCCGCAAACGCGCGACTTCATTTCTGATTCAACAATTTCCACACGCGCAAAAATTCCGTCGCGCTCCATGCCTGCGCATCGCAGCCGCGTTGTGCGTGCGGGGTATCGCCGTCCAGAATTTCCGGCAACTGGCCGAGGCAGCCTTCGTTCAACAATTTTTCCGCGCTGGTCAGATAACTTTTGGCCGCCGCGACCGCTTCCGGCGAAAAATCCCACGCGCGCGCGAGGGCTTCGCAAAAAACCGGAAACATCCACACCCACGCCGTGCCGTTGTGATACGCCGGTTTGCGGCGCGTGTCCTCATCGCCTTCGTAACGCGCCCAATACGGTTCGGCGGGATTGTTGAGCAAATTTCCGTCGTTGCCATAAATCGGCAGCGGAACGGAAACCGGCAACGGCGCGAGCGAGCGCAACGCGCCGGGCACGACGAGAAATTTTTGCGCGGCGGCAACGCAACGTTTTGCGCGTTCACCGGAAATCAAGCCGAGACTGATGGCGAAAAGACAGTTGCTCCGCAGCGCATCGCTGGGCGTCGCGTCGCGTGCGATGACATTTTTTTTTGCGAGCAAAACGTCGGCGAACCAGCCTTGGTCTTCGAGCCAGAATAATTTTTCAAACGAAGCCGTCGCGTGGTCAGCGAGGTCGCGCCATTTTTTTTGTTCGTCGCGTGATGAAATTTTTTCCAACTGCCGGAGCAGGCGAATCCACAAAACTTGAATCTCGACGGGATAACCTTCGCGTGGCGTGCCGGCGGGGAAATTCGTGTCCATCCACGTGAAATGCGCCGGACTCCAAATCAGCGCCGAATCTGCGTCTATGCGAATGGCGTTGGGCGTGCCGCGCGAATAATTTTCCGCGATGCTTTTCAAAACACTGAAAATTGTGCGGTTGTTTTCATCAACGCGCGTTTTGTAAAAGCCTTTCTCAATTTGAGAAAATTCTTCGCACACGACCGCAAACCACAGCGGCGCGTCGCTGGTGTCGCGATTGGAAACGTCGCTGCCATGAATCGTGTTTGGCAGCGTGCCGTCTTTTTCAAATTTCGCGAAGGTGAACAGTAGCGATTTCACTTCGTCGGTCATTCCAGCCGCGAGCAACCCGCAGGCGCAAATCAGCGAGTCGCGGCCCCAATCCAAAAACCACGGATAACCGGCGATGATGGTTTTGCCGTCGTTGCGGCGGACGATGAATTGTTTGGCGGCGGATTCCAATTTTGATTGAAACGTGCTGCCGACATTTTGTCGGCGGTCTGAATTTTGTTCTGCCGACTGCAAGTCGGCAGCACTCTGAATTTCCGCCGTCGCGACGAGCGTAGCGTTCGCGCCTTTCGGCAGCGGAATTTCAAACCAGCCGGGACTGTAGGTGTCGTCGCTGGCGACTTGGCCGCGCGCGGCTTCGACGGGATGGGGAATATTTTCGCTCCATTCGGGTTGCGAATGAAATTCGCCCGCACCTGAAAAGATTCGCAGTTGGCGATCAGTTGCTGGAGTAAATTCAAATCCGATTTCATTTTTCAGAACGTGGCAGTTTGTCGAAAAATGAAACTCCGCGCTGCCATTGCGTTTGGTTTCCTGATGAAAATTCCGGTCTTCGATGTCGAAACGCACGGTCAGGCGCACATCGGCGTCGGCGGGCAGTTGTTTGCCGCGCGCGGATTTTTCGGTTGGACGGCTGAATTGAAAGGCAATCGTGTTTTGGCCGTCGAGCATTTCGGCGCGCAATTTGATTTCCACCGTGCGACCGTCGCCGGCGTTGGCGACGAAATCCCAAGTCGCTCCGGAATCATTTTCGAATGAAACGAGATTTTTGAAATCAAGCGGTGAAAGAAAACCATCGGCGTTCACCCAGACGCGCATTCGTTTCACGAAAACGTGGCGGTCAACGGGGAAATTTGGATTCAAGTTCGCGGCGAGGACGCAATCGTATTTTGAATTCACGCGCCCCAAATCCACGCAAAGGCGTGCCATGCCACCGAGGCCGTTGGTGAGCAAAATCAAATCGTCGGTTTTCGGTTTTCGGTTTTCGGTTTTCGGTTTTGGCGACAAAAATAAAATCGCAGCGGAGATTTTTTGCGAAGTGGTTGCGTAACGTTCCAAAATCAATTCGGCTTCGGCAAAATTTTCGCGCGGCGGGAAAACGACGATGAAATTTTTGCCGGACGGAATGGACTGAATGTGGATTGGAGTTTCATTCTCAATTTTTAATTCCGCGCGGAAGGGCGCGGAATCTTCGAGGAGCAGCCAGTGATTTACGGGAACGGGTGTGATTCGCCGCGCGTCAATCAAAGTCCACGTGATGACGTTGGGGAAAATTTTGCCACGCGCGGCTTGAACGATGAGCGTGGAAAATTCGGATTGCGATTCGTCGCCGCGCAAATGGCTGGCGGCGGCCAAGAAATTCTGCGGGGAAGTTTCAACTTGTTCGGCGAGAAATTGCCAGTCGAAGTTGGAAATTTTTTCGGCGGGCAGAATTTGATTCAAGGCTTGTATGGCAAACGCAGCTTGGGCGCGGGCATGGCGATAATTTTCGCCGCTCAAGCCGATTGGCTTTTCCTTGGGCGCGAGGCAATGAGCCGCGCCGGGTGCGAGCGTGAAAATGATTTCGTCTTTTTCCTGCGCGAATTGGGAAAGCGGCTGGCCGAGCAGGTCGAATTTCAAATTTGAGATTTGAAATTTCAAATCGGCGGGTTTGAGCGTCAGCGCGTGGGAATTTTCAACGTCGGTGTTGACCAGAATTAAAACGAAGTCTTTGCCTTCGGCAGACTCGCGGAGCAGGGCGTAAATGGGCGAATCGGGCGGACTCAAACGCGTGAGTTTTGCACCGTCGAAAAAGCAGGGATGATTGGAGATGAGTTGATTGAGCTGCGCGAGTTCGGGAATGATGTTGTCGGCGGCGTCCCAGTTTAATCCGGTGCAGCCGTGGACGCGGATTTTTTCGGTGGCGAGCCATTCGACGCCGCAGGTGAAGCCGAATCCGCCGCTGGGGCTGGTCAGCGCGCAAAGACGATTTCGCAGCAGCGACCATGCACGGCCTTTGGCGGCAAGGCGATTGTTGTCGTGTGTTTCGGAGTAGTGAACGTAAGCGCCGATGTAGGAGCTTTGCGAATTGGCATAGTCGAGATACCACGCGACGTCTTTGCCGGAATAATTTTGGAAGAGTTCGGAATAAGCCCAGTGCATTCCGCCTTCGGTCAGCAGATTTTCGGTGGCTTCCCATGAACCGCCGAGGCCTTCGAGCAGAAAAATGGTTTCGGGAAATTCGTCTTGCACGCAGGCGATGATGTATTGCCACGCGGCGACGGGAATTTTGTAACCGGCGTCGCAGCGAAATCCGTCCACGCCACGGCGGCACCAGACGAGCAGCGATTCGGTGACGATGTCCCAAAGGGAAATGTCATTTTGCTCCAGTTCGACCAAATCCTCCCAGACCGTGCCCCACGCGCCGGGGCTGGCGAATTCACCGTCCGGTTTTTTCAGAAAAAAATGCGGATGATTTTCCTGCAAGGTCGAGCCCCAGCCGGTGTGATTGATGACGATGTCAATGAACACGCGCGCGCCGAGCGCGTGGGCGGCAGCGGTCAGTTCGCAAAACTGGTCAATGCCAGTGGTGCGTTTGTCAAATTCCACGAGTTCAGGGTCAACGGCGGTCAAGTCGAGCGCGGCATACGGACTGCCGAAACGTCCAAAGCGCGCGTAAGTGGTGGGCGTCGGATGCACGGGCAGCAAATGGAGAATGCGGCAGCCGAGTTTGTTGACGATGTGCGGAAGTTGCCGTGCGAGGTCGCGAAATTTTCCCGACGGCGGCAAGGTGGCGTAGCCGAGCGCTTCGAGGGATCGGAGCGCGGCTTCCATTTTTGCATCGGCGGTGGAGACGAGATTTTTGGTCGCGCCGAATAAGCGGGTGAACGCGCAATAAATCGTGTTTGCGGTGCGCGCGAAATTCGGGTGGACGGAGATGCCGATGTCCGGTCCGTCCGGCCAGTGCTGCCAGTTTTTTTCGTCGCGCAAATAGGCTTTGGCCTTGAAGTAACCGGCGGCGGGAAGCGGGAGTTCGATTTCCCAAGTGTGGCCGATGCGGCGCATGGGCAAATCGCGCCAGCTTTCGTCGGCAAAAATTTCACCGGCGGCGCGGGCGGTGATGATTTCGCGGCGGCGCGTGGCGGAGCGGCCGAGGTTGGTGCGGAGAAAGGCGCGCAGATTTTTTTGAGCAGAATTTTTTCCGGCGCTGACCGAAAAAAGCACTTTGTCGCCGACGAAACGCAGGAGGCGTTCGCCGGGCGCGGGCGACATGATGGGCAGTGGTGGTTCCACCTGAAAAATTTTTAGCAGGAAGTCGCGGCGCGGGAAACGCAAAAACATTTTGGACAATTGCGGACATGATTTATACTTTGCACCGTAGCGACAGGATTTAAGCTGGCAAAGAAGTTGCTTAAATTTCCAGCCGTTGCGTAAAATTTTAGGACATGGCCACAGCAACAATTACCGCGGACGAACAATCTCAATTGATGCAGACAATTGAGATGTTTGAAGTCATTGTGCAATCGCAACCGGACGATTGCCAGTCGCTCGAAATTCTCAAGGAGGCTTACACCAAACTGGAGCGCGAAGAAGACATCGTCAACACGTCCAAACGCATCGCGCAGGCTTACGTGGGCACCGGCCAGCTTTCATCGGCGATTCTAGAATACGAAACGATTTTACAGCGCCGCCCGAATGACACCGAGGCGAAAAATGCGTTGAAGCAAATTGAGGATAAAGCCCACGGCACACACACATCTTCGGGCGACATCGAACCCGCCGCTCTAGCAACTCCACATCCCGCCCAAAAGGCCAGCGCGAAAAAATCGCAGACCGGAACCGGGGGCACCGATGGCGACCGAAAGACATTTGAACGAATTTTCGTCGAAGGCAAAATCATCAGCGCCGACGATTTTGAGGCCTGCTGGCGGACGCCGGATTTGACTGTTACACCGTCGGACGTGATTGAGCCTTTCATTCACACGCTCGCGGAGAAAAAAATTTTGCCGGTGGAAAAATCGCTCAAATTGCTTTCGGACAAATCGCGTACGCCGTTTTTGACTTTGGAAAAATACGACGTGGACATCGAATTGACGCGTGGATTTCCGGCGGAAGTGTGCCGGCGCTGGTGCGTTCTACCATTTGATAAAATGAGCAAAGCCATTTTAGTGGCGACGGCGAATCCGTTCAATCAACTGGCGGCAAGGGAATTGGCCGAAAGCACGTCACTCCGGTTGCTGTGGTATCTGGCTTCACCGGCGGAATTGATGCAAAACATCCGAAAGGCATTCCACTAATTATGAGCAAGGTCAAATCATTCGGAGAACGCATCGCCGACGCGCTGGTCGAAGACGGCCTGTTGACCGCGCAACAGGTAGAGGAATTACTGGAACGGCAAAAGAAAGAGGGCGCGCGTTTCGTTAAACTCGTGCTCGAAAAATCCTTTGTCAGCGACCAGGACCTGACCGTCTCGATGGGGCGCGTGCTCAACGTGCCGCCCGTCAATCTGGGGCGCGTGACGATTCCACCGGAAATCTCCGAATTGATCCCGCGCGACGCCGCGCACAATCACAAAGTCGTTCCGATTTCGCGGCTGGAAAACAAATTGTTCATCGCGATGGCCGACCCGTTGAACATTCTGGCGATAGACGACATTAAGCGCCTCACCAAACTTGAAATCGTCCCGATGATCGCTTCCGAGCGCGCCATCATTGACAAACTCAACGCTTTTGATTCCGCGCGCGGCGGTTCGATCGAAGACATCATCATGGACGCGCAAAAACTGCGCGAAGCCGAAGCCGACGCGGATTCCATTGAAACGATCAAGGAAGTAGCGCCGGAAGTTAGCATTGACCAACTGGCGGCTTCCGGCGAAGAAGCACCGGTTATTAAACTTGCCAATCTTATCATTGTGCAGGCCATCAAAGACCGCGCGAGCGATATTCATCTGGAACCTTTTGAAAAAACCATGCGCCTGCGTTATCGCATTGACGGCGCGTTGATTGACGCCACGCCGCCGCCAAAGGAAATGCAACTGGCGTTGACATCGCGCTTCAAAATCATGAGCAGTCTGGACATCGCCGAACGCCGTCTGCCGCAGGACGGCCGTATGCGGGTCAAAGTCAGCGGAAAAGATTACGATTTGCGCGTTTCCGTTTTGCCGACGGTTCACGGCGAGAAAATCGTGTTGCGCGTGCTCGACAAATCAAACCTTTCCGCCAGCGTTGATAAATTGGGTTTGGACCCGAACACGTTCAAACAACTCAAGGCCGCCATTGACGCGCCGCACGGATTATTGCTCGTCACCGGCCCGACCGGTTCGGGAAAAACCACGACCCTTTACTCGGCTCTGAACGAACTCAACAATCCGATTTTCAACATCGTCACGGTTGAAGACCCGGTGGAATTCCAAATTCCCGGCATCAATCAAGTGCCGACCAAAAAAGATATTGGCCTCACGTTCGCCGGCGCGTTGCGTTCCATTCTTCGTCAAGACCCGGACATCGTGATGATTGGAGAAATCCGCGATCAGGAAACGGCTGAAATCGCCATCGAAGCCGCGCTCACCGGCCACCAGGTATTGAGCACATTGCATTGTAACGTTGCGCCCGGCGCGATTGCGCGTTTGGACGATATGGGCATCGCGCCGTTTTTGATTTCATCTTCATTGCTGCTGTCCTGCGCCCAGCGGCTTATCCGCCGTGTCTGCCCGCATTGCAAAGAGCCGGTGACTTATCCCGCGAAGATGTTTGAAGACCTCGGCATCGAACCTTCCTCGTTCAACGGCGTGCAACTTTTCCGCGGACGCGGCTGCGAACGCTGTAAAAATTCCGGCTATTCCGGCCGTATGGCGGTGATTGAAGCCATGACCGTTTCCGACGCCATTCGCAAATTGATTATCGCCCGCGCCAATGCGCGTGAAATCAGCAAAGTCGCGATTGAGGAAGGTATGCGCACACTCCGCATGGTTGCGCTGGATCGCGCGCGTGAAGGTATTTCCACCTTGGAACAGGTCATCGTAATGACGGCGGCGCACTGATTCGCGCCGAAACCTCAAAACTTCCGCTGCGGCATGATAGATTGCTGTTCTTGCGACATCCACGGTGGCACTTGCGGCGCCCAAGAAGGGGCGGCCAGCGATTGTTGCTGTTGTTGCAAACTGCTTTGACTTTGCCCCGTGATTCCCGGCAACGGAGCTAGTCCGCTCGGCGTCGCAATGCCGCTGCTCAATGGCACATACGACGCGCCAATGGGATTGACGACAGGTTGATTGAAACTGGAACTTGTCGCCATCGGCGAAGACGAAAAAAATCCCGAACTGCCGGAATTATAGGAAGACGATGACTGCATTTGAGACGACGACCCCGGCTGAATCACCTGCTTGAACCAGTTCAAATCGGATTGTCTTGATGAATCCGATGACGAGGGCGACGGCAACGTCGCGGCATTCATGTCTTTCCAAAAATTTGCGTTGAAACCGTCATTGACCGGGCGGTCATCGTCGCGTTGCGGCACATTGTTGTAAAGCTGGCTCAAAGTTCGCGGTATCGCGCTCAAACTGTCGCTGATCAAATTCGGCGTCCGGTTCGACGAATCATCACTACTGTCAGAAAATCGCGCGGCCAAAGTCGGATCATTCACCGATAAGTCGTTGGTCATTCCAAATCGCGACGAACCTTGAGTTTTGGATAAACGCCCGAATGAACCAAAATTCTTCCAATCATCCGACGAATTATTTTGATCCGGTTTTTGAAAAATGCTTCCTGTACTCGGCAACCCCAGAATTTCCCTCGGAGTCATTGTCGTCCAGCTTTTGCGGTTGTTTTTCCCGGTGTCAGAAATCACCGGTGCGACCGCCAACGGCAGCGGCGCGGCATCCGGCAAACTTCCGCCGATACTCGAAAACGGCGTTTGCGGATTATTCCCCAAAACCGGCGAAGAAAGCCGCGTCAGATTGGATGACAAATCACCGCCGTCCGGCGATTGGAACAACAACGGCTCGCCGCCGTTTTGCGCCCGAACCGGTAAAGTCATGGCGACCACCGCGCCGGACAACAACAGCGCCAGTCGAAATTTTGCCGCATGGGAAACCATTTTCACTCAAACGCTAATCCATTGGACAACGCCCGTCAAAAATGAATTCAAACTTATTGGCGCTCATATTCGCCTTTTTTGACCTTTTTCAACACGGTAAAACCCGCCTTTTTCGCGTCCGAAATGGAAAGCGGCTTGAGTTTATGCGGTGTGCTGAAGCTGGAAATGATTTTGCGCACCGGCTTTTTGCAGGCCGGACAATTCGTCAGCGGTTTGGCCGACAGTGGGCGGTTCAACGTGAACTTCCCGCCGCACACCGCGCAACTCCCTTCGCACAACTCATATTCGTAAAGCGGCACAAAATAAATTCTGAAATTAAATAGCGTTTGTTTGCCCTACCAACCATTCTTGCCCGCAATAAAACTAATTGACACCACGATTAGCGTTAAGATTGCGATGATAATACCTGTCACTAAACGTCGTCTTGCCGCGCTAGGATTAGCAGCTGACGTTTCCTTCCACCACTTTCTAAAATCCAACCAAACGCCCATCATGGATAACATCAAAATTCCACCGGCAAGAGCTGCAACAATGACAGAAATGGTCATCCATTTATAGATGGCTGCCAACATGATTGGGTCTACTTTAGTGTTGGGAACAATCAGTGATTTAACGCTCGGCAACAGAACGCAAAATACAATAAATAACGTTGTTATTGAGCCGAACAATCCCACACCTATGGGAACTGCCAAGAGAAAAGGCAAAATAAATTTGGAAAATAAATTTTTCATCTGATTTTCAGTTTGGTTTCACCTATTTCTTCAAAAACGCACTGAACAAATCTATTGGTAGCGGCAGAAACGTCGTCGTGTTGTGTTCGCTCGCCATTTCGCGCATGGTTTGCAGGTAACGCAGTTGCAGCGCAATCGGCTCTTTGGCAATCATCGCGGCGGCCTGCACCATTTTTTCGGCGGCTTGAAATTCGCCTTCCGCGTTCACCACTTTCGCGCGGCGTTCGCGCTCGGCTTCAGCCTGCTTGGCCATCGCACGCTTCATGCTGTCGGGCAACGCCACGTCCTTGACTTCGACGGCGGTGACTTTGATGCCCCACGGCTCGGTCTGGCGGTCAATGATTTCCTGCAACTTCGCGTTGATGGAATCGCGTTGCGACAGCAAATCGTCCAGCGACGCCTGACCGAGCACGCTGCGCAACGTCGTTTGCGCGATGAGCGAGGTCGCTTTCCAATAATTTTCCACTTTCACCACCGCGTCGGTCGGGTTGATGACACGGAAATAAACCACCGCGTCCACCGTCACCGGCACGTTATCTTTGGTCATGATTTCCTGTTTCGCCACGTCAATCGTCACGACGCGCAAATCCATTTTCACCATGCGGTCAACAACGGGAATCAGGAAAATGACGCCCGGCCCTTTGGCATCGAGCAATTTGCCGAGCCGGAAAATGACGCCGCGCTCGTATTCGCGCAACACGCGAACGGCCTGCGGCAAAATGATGACGATCACAATGAAAATCGGCACGATGATAGCGAGGCCGGTTTTGATGAGGCTGCCGAGATTTTGAATTGATTGGTTGTCCATAATTTTTCTCCGTTTTTAATTGTTGACGTTTATGCCGTTTCCAAACAACAAATTTCCGCGCACCAATCTTCAATTTTCTGTTTGATGGCGTCGCGCACTTCGCGGACTTTCTCCAACTTTTCTTCGGGCGTTCCTTGAAATGTTGACGGGTCGGGAAAACTCCAGTGCAATCGTATCATATTGCCCGGAAAAATGGGGCAACGTTCCGCGCTGGTTTCATCGCAGACGGTAATGACGTAGGAAAAAAATTTGTCCGCTTTCAAAAATTCGGAAACGGATTTCGTTTTGTTGCCGGAAATGTCGATGCCGATTTCGTCCATCGCTTCGACAACGAGCGGATTCAATTTTCCCGGCTCGATTCCCGCGCTATGCACCTCAAAAAATTCGCCGCAGATTTGATTGAGAAACGCCTCGGCCATCTGGCTGCGCGCGCTGTTGTGAATGCAAACGAACAGAACTTTCTTTTTCATAATTTTATGCGGTTTCGGTTTTTAATTTCGTGCAGCAATCTTTTTCACGGACGCAGCGGCACGCGAGCATCGCGGCAAACGCGCCAAGCGGCGGGGCAATGAGATAAATCCAGAGGTGTTCAAAGTGGCCGGACACCAGCGCAGGCGCAAGCGAACGCGCCGGATTCATCGAAGCGCCGGAAATCGGCCCGGCAAACATCGCTTCGAGCGCAATCACCGCGCCGACGGCGATGCCCGCCGTGATGCCTTTTTCCTTTGCGCCGGTCGAGACGTTCAAAATCGTCAGCATCAGAAAAAATGTCAGCACGGTTTCGAGAATGAACGATTGCATTTCCGAACCGGCGGGCAGCGTTGCGCCAAGTAATTCATTTTTTGGAAAAAGAAATTTCAGCAACGCGCTCGCGAGAATTGCGCCGACAAATTGGCTGAAAATGTAAGGCAACACTTCACGTCCCGACATTCTCCGCGCCGCCCAAAATCCAAGCGTCACCACTGGATTCAAATGCGCGCCGGAAATGTCGCCGACGGTGTAAATCATCGCCAAAACAATCAAACCAAACGTCAGCGCAACGCCGACGTGCGAAATCGCGCCGCCGGAAATTGAGTCAATCACGACGGCGCCCGTGCCCGCAAACACGAGCGCGAACGTTCCCAAAATTTCGGCGCAGTATTTTTTCATTTCGGTTTTACTTTCAACGTCAATCCTTCGATGCCGATGATTTCAACAGTTTGATCTTCTGGAATCGGCGTTTCGCTCACGGCATTCCACAATTCGCCTTCGACAAAAATTTTTCCGCCCGCGGAATCAATTTTCGTTTTCGCCGTGACAATTTTTCCCATCATCGTTTCCGCGCCCGCGTGCTTCGGCAAAAATTGCGCGCGAATGCCTTTGCCGATGAAAAACACGAAAAACGCCGCCGTCACAATCGTTGCCGAAATCACCCACGTCACGGGCAAACGATAACCGACCGGCGCGTGATTGAACAGCATGAGCGCGCCGAGAAAAAACGCGATGATGCCGCCAATGGTCAGCACGCCGTGCGTCGGCGCGAAGATGTCCGTGACGAAAAGCGCGAGCGCCAAAACAATCAACGCAACGCCCGCAATGTTCAGCGGCAACGTCGCATTCATGTAAAGCAGCAAAATCAGCGCGAGCGCGCCCGCGACGCCGGGAAAAATCGCGCCCGGATGACTCATTTCCGCGATGATGCCGTAAATTGCCACGAGCATCAGCAACATCATCACTTCCGGCTGCCAAAAAATCTGGAAAAATTTCTCGCCCGTGTTCATCGGAATTTCCACGACACTCGCGCCGGCGGTTTTCAGAATTTTGTCGTCGATTTTTTTGCCGTCCAGTTTTTGCAGCAAATCGGGAAGGTTCGTCGCAATCAAATCAATCACGTTCGTGCGCAACGCTTCTTCGGATGTGATGGCTTGGCTGTCCGTGACGGACGATTTCGCCCACTCGACGTTGCGATGCCGTTTTTCCGCGATGGTCTGCATAACTTTTGTGTAGGCGTTGCCGATTTTTTGCATCATCACGCTGTTAGTCATTTCGCTGTCATTTCCCAATTCCACCGGATGCGCCGCGCCAATCGTCGTGTGCGGCGCCATCGCCGCCACGTCCGCCGCCAGCGTGATATAAACGCCCGCGCTGCCCGCCATCGCGCCTTCGGGCGAGACATAAACGACCGTCGGAACGCGCGCCGCGTAAAAACTTTGAACGATGTCGTTCATGGAATTGGCAAGGCCGCCGGGCGTGTTCAGTTGAATGACAAGACACTCGTCGTTTTGATCGGCGGCGACTTCGAGTGCGCGGGAAATATAATTGGCCGTGGCCGGGCCAATCGCGCCGTCAATTTTAATCAGCCCGACTTGCGCGGCGAACAATGATGTTGCCGTGAACAAGACTATTCCCGCCGTCAGAATTTTTGCGCGCAGTTTCATTGGATGAACGATTGCCCGACCCTTGAAATCATAAATCAAAAACCGGCAATCGTAAATGATTTGCGGCGTGCAGCAATTTGTCTTACAATCCTAACGTCTGAAAATGAAGCCGCCGGATTTCAGCCATGAATTGAATCGCCTGATGGACCCGTATTGGCGCAAGGCGCGCATCGCCGCGCGCCTGCTCATCAAGCGCGAACTCGGCAAGCCGTGGTCGCCGCGCGACCGGCGGCTGGCGGAGCGGTTTGCCAATGATTCGGGCGTGACGAATCGTTTGGTGCAGCAAGCCGTCAACTGGCATCACGCGCCAAATTCTTACCATGACAAATTGGTGGACGCAAAAAATTGAACTCGACACGCCCGCCGGCCAGACGTTGCGTAAATTAGTCGAAGCGTTGCCAAAAACGCGACCGCTGCGGATTACTTTATTTGGATCGGCTCCGCTACAATTGAGCATTGATTCAAATCTTTTAAGTGGTGACGTGGACATTTTCAGCGACGAAGAATTTCTTGCAGAAGTTGTTGAACGCGCCGGCTTGACCGACAAACAACACAAGCCCGGTTTTCAAGTTTGCTCCGAACTAAATTTCCGAACCAGCCCGCGCTGGAAAGACCGTGTCCGCACAATTCAAATTGAAAATGTCACGTTCATCATTCCGCATCCGTATGACATTCTGATTGCCAAATTGAACAGGTTGGAGGAAAAAGATTTGCTGGCGTTTCGCACCGTGCTTGCCAAAACTGGCCATCCGACCGAAGCGGAATTGATTCACGAATTGCAAATGGCCGTGGATTTGTTTCGTCCGTCGTTCGACGAAGAGCAAGGACACGACATGGCGAACAACTGCCGCCGTCTTTGGCCGCTGATTTATGGACGCGAAATTGACCCGCGCAAGGAAATCATCGCGCCCGCGCTGAAAATCCGCCGCGAAGGTTACGGCGAGCCGACGCGCGATTACAAACAGGAATTGCGCGACGCGCTGAACGAATAATCGTTGACAATTTTAATTTGCAAAACGTCTATTCACTTGTTAATCAAAAAATTGATGGCTGAAAATCCAAACCCAAACGAAAAGAAATTTTGGTTTCCCGCTAAAAAGTATGGTTATGGTTGGGGAGCGCCAAATTGTTGGCAGGGATGGGTCGTGCTCATCGCATATGTCGCACTGCTTTCTGGCGGATCGTTTCTTTTGCGTCCAGATAAGCATCTCGCACTTTTTATCGGTTACGTCATCATCCTCTCAATTATTCTGACCATCGTTTGCTGGCTCAAAGGAGAAAAACCCGGCTGGCGTTGGGGCGGAAAATAAATTTTTCAGCGCGAAAAACCTTCCGCCATCGCAATCGCCTTGCGCATCGCCATGGATTTGTTGACCGTTTCCTGAAATTCCGCTTCCGGCGTGGAATCGTTCACCCAGCCGCCGCCAGCTTGCACGTAAGCCTTGCCGTCTTTGATGAGCGCCGTGCGTAGCGTGATGCAGGTGTCCAGATTTCCGTTGAACGAAAAATAGCCGACTGCGCCCGCGTAAGGCCCGCGCGCCGTCTGTTCCAGTTCGGAAATGATTTGCATCGCGCGGATTTTTGGCGCGCCGCTCACCGTGCCCGCCGGAAATGTCGCGCGCATCAAATCGTAATTCGTTTTGCTCGCGGACAATTTGCCTTCCACCTGCGTCACGATGTGCATGACGTGACTGTAACGCTCGATGACCATCAATTCCTTCACCGCCACGCTGCCGAAATCGCAGACGCGCCCGATATCGTTGCGCGCGAGGTCAACGAGCATGACGTGCTCGGCGCGTTCCTTCGGGTCGGCGAGCAATTCCTTTTCCAACGCCAAATCTTCCGCTTCAGTTTTCCCGCGACGACGCGTGCCGGCAATCGGACGAATTTCAACTTTACCGTCTTCGCAACGCACGTGAATTTCCGGCGACGCGCCGACGAGCGAAAATCCGTCGAGTTCCAGCAAAAACAGATATGGCGACGGGTTGACATTTCTCACCGCGCGATAAATGTCCAGCGGCGACGCTTTCACCGGCGCGGAAAATCGCTGCGAACCGACGACTTGAATAATGTCGCCCGCGTGAATGTATTTCTTGGCGATTTCGACGTTCGCAAAAAATTTGTCCTTTGTCTGATTTGATTGAAATTCGACGGACGGAATTTCATTCGTCACCGCCACCGCGCGATGTTCACTCGGCTGTTCAAGCAGCGAAACGATGCGGTCAATTTCGCTCGTCGCATTTTCATAAGCGTCGGACGGATTTTCCGCGTCGTCCAAAATCGCGTTGACCAAAATCGTGATGGTTTGCTGCACGCGGTCAAAAATCAAAAGCTGGTCGGCGACGAGAAAATACATGACCGGCGTTTTCAATTCGTCATGTTGCGGACGCGGCACAGATTTTTCAACGTCGTGGATAAATTCGTAGCCGATGAAACCGACCGCGCCGCCGGTAAAACGCGACAGATTTGGAATTGCCACCGCGCGATACTTTTTCATCACGCGCTCGACGACTTCGAGACCGTCCTTCACGTCCTGACTGACGACAAATTTTTCGATAACTTTGCCGTTTTCAATGACTTCAACTTTGCTTTCTGTTTGCTTGATGACCGCGCGAGGATTGCAGCCGACGAACGAGTAACGCCCGATGTGTTCGCCGCCCTCGACCGACTCGAACAGAAACGATTCGCCCTGCCCGCGGATTTTGCGATACGCCGAGAGTGGCGTTTCAAAATCCGCGAGCATCCGGCGCGTGATGGGAATCAAATTTCCCTGCGCCGCCAATTTCAAAAATTCATCCAGCGATGGCGAGTACATACGGCGGGCAGTTTAACTCATTTGGGCGGGCGGGCGCGAGCCTGTTTCCACGGCCAAATTGCGTTCGGTAGCGGGCGGATTTTTGGCCAGATGCCGTTGCATTTCACGTTTGAGCGCGCGATGGATGCGCCAGAAAGCAAGCAACGAATAAAACACCACGGCAATCGCGTAAGTGACCATTCCCATACCGATGGCGAATGGCACGAGCCGCCAATGGCTGAACCAAATCAGCGTTGCGCCGACGCCGGCGGTGAGCAGAGTATTTCCAGCCAGACAAAAAAGATAAAGTGCGACGGGCGTTTCCTGAATGCGCCGGACGTGCCATTTGCGATAAATGTCTTCGCCCAACGAACGCATGAGCCAGGCGGATTGAAAATTGCGCGCGGCCACCAGCACGCTGGCCGTGGCGATGATGATGGCCGAAAGCGGCCACAGGGCCAGCGCCACGACGAGAATGACATTGAGAACGACGCCCCATTTCCAGCCGAGTTTTTTGGCGATGGGATTGCCTTCGAGCGCGAGATTGGGCGTGGCCACCCACGTGCTCAAAAAATCCATGCCGCGCGAAAAAATCAGCAGCGCGAGAAAAACGAAATACGCGCGACTGGCGAATGGAATGGTCTCGTCCATGATTCAAAAGAAGAATGAAGAATTTTGCTGGAAGAAACAAATCATTTGCGGCGTGGAATCTGGAGCGCAAAAATCTGTCGGTATTTTTGCGCCAACGGCGCACTGAAAATAGCCCGCAGTTTCAACTGCGGGTTTGAAATCGCAAGTTGACAAGCCCCGCAGGGGCGGCTGAAAATCCGCCATGTCCTACGTCAGCGCATATTTCCATTGTGTGTTCAGCACGAAGGAACGGCGTCCGTTCATCACGCCGGAATTACACGAACGTCTTTACCCGTTTCTCGGCGGCATCGCGCGCCAAAACAAAATGACCGCGCTGGAAATCGGCGGCGTAGCCGACCACGTTCATCTTCTGCTTTCGCTGCCCGCGACCGTGCCGGTTTCCAAAGCGATGCAACTGATCAAAGGCGGTTCATCCAAGTGGATTCACGAAACGTTTCCGAACCAGAGATTGTTTTCGTGGCAGGAAGAATACGGCGCGTTCAGCGTGAGCGTGTCGCAGTTGGACAAAACAATTGCCTATATTCGCGGGCAGGTGGAGCACCATCGCAAGGTGACGTTTGAGGAGGAGTTTTTGACGTTGTTAAAAAAACATGGCGTGGAATATGACGAACGGTATTTGTGGGAATGAATTTCAACCGTCCCGTTGAAACTGATTTCGTTTTGGACATTTGCACAAGCGGGTTAAAGCCAATTCAAATACGCAGAACAAAATAAATCGTCCGCCATTTTTGCGCCGAAGGCGCGTCCGAAAATAGCCCGCCGTTTTAACGGCGGGTGTGCGGCCAAAAATAAATCCGTCCCGAAGGGACGGTTGAACGAGCGGGGGAATTTGAAATGTTCAGCCGCCCCTGCGGGGCTTGTTTCGTTTGCCGTTCAAATCCCGCAGTTGAAACTGCGGGCTATTTTCAATTTGTCCCTGCGGGACGCGGAATCCGCGCAGGTGCAAGAGAGCAAATAATCGAACAAACTTATCTTCTCCAAAAGAACAATGCCTTTTTCCACCACGGCCGGTTTATCCATAATTTCTGCGGGTTTTCCAACGCCCAAAGAAACTTGCGTAATTGTTCAGGGTCACGTTTATTGACATTTGGCTCCAAGCGATATTTGCCTCCGAGAGAAGAAACAAAAGTTTTGATGCTATCTTCGGGAATAAGGTCGGAGAATAAACAATCCGAGCCTTCAAAAGCCTCATGGAAAGTAAACAGTAATGTTTCATTTCGGTATGCCTTCACATGAAAGAAGCATTCCGATGTGGCGTGGCGGGTTAGCAAGTCAATGAAACCATGAATGAACTCTGGTGTTAAAGTTACATGGAATGTTTCTGGAATGGGAAAAATCTCATCGCGCACAACAGATACGGCGTTAGTAGCTCGGTTTTTCTGATAGAAATCTTGAACTTCTTTTACGACATCACACCCTTCGAAATAGAGAATACTGTCTTGAGGAATGACCAAGTTGAGTCGCTGAAAAAATTCGATGAGATTTTTTAACCCTTCAACCCGCCAACGGTTTTCAGAGTTAAGGTCAATGCCATCGCCCCGA
This sequence comes from Verrucomicrobiia bacterium, assembly GCA_035546095.1. Lineage (GTDB taxonomy): Bacteria > Verrucomicrobiota > Verrucomicrobiia > Limisphaerales > UBA11358 > UBA11358. Next base: position 48,351 of record DASZXB010000030.1, read on the forward strand.
CCAGTGACCATCGCTCGCAACTGTTCTTTAAGACCTTCCTTTTCAGAGGTATTCATTCGTCATTTTCAGTCAATCAAGTTCAAGATGACTTACTTCTTCTTCCCATAAATCTCCTCCGGCTTTTGCAATTGCGGTTCGGTGATTTTGAAACTTTGGCCGTCGTTTTCTACCGAGCGGAAAAAGCAGGAGCGATAGCCTTCGTGGCACGCCGCGCCGGTTTGCTCGACTTGTATCAGCAGCACGTCGCCATCGCAATCGAACGCGATGTCCTTGACGGTTTGCGTGTGGCCGCTTTCTTCGCCTTTCATCCAGAATTTCTGGCGCGAGCGGCTCCAGAAATGCGTCTTGCCGGTCTCGACGGTTTTTTCCAGCGACACGCGGTTCATCCACGCGAACATCAGCACGCGTTTGGTCTGAAAATCCTGAATGATGGCGGGAATCAAACCGTTAGCGTCAAATTTCAATTGGTCGTAAAAATTCATGCGCCGGACAGTTTAACCGTCAAAACAAGAAGATTCAAATATCCAAATTCCAACCTCCAAGCTCCAGAGAAATTTCCAATTCCCAAATTACAAAATGCGCCACAGTTTAATTGGAGCTTGGAATTTTTATTTTTCGGAAATGGTCATGTTGGTCAAGGTCGCGCCGGTTGCAGAATTGGAAGTAGCCGATGGAACCTGCAAAGTAAATGACTTCGGCGGATTTGGCGGAACGTTCGTCAACACTGAAACCATGTTCGTGGAAAAGACGGGCGGATTTGTCAGCGCGGGCACTTGGTTTGTCAAAATCAAAATCGCGTTGGTTGCTGACGCTTCATTAGTAGAAATTTCTGACAATTGATTGGTCGCTGTTGCTGGAATTGGGTTTGTCGCGTTTTTTTCGCGTTCAGCGAGATTACGTTCGAGCCGTTTTTTGAGATCGGCATAAACGTCGTTGGTCACGGCGGCGAGATGCGCGCGGGCCTGGTCATAAAAACCGGCGGCGAGTTTGATGCGGGCGAGGTGGACGTAAACGCCTTCGCGCTCGACTTCATTGTGCGCGATGTTGAGCGCGTTGGTCCAGGCGACGAGCGCGTCGTTGGTGCGGAGCGGTTTGATGCCGTAATAACTTTGTGCGTATTCGGTCGCGAGCGGATAATTGTCCGGGTCGAGCGCGACGGCTTTGCGATACAGTTCGAGCGATTTGTCGAACACCTGTTTTTCGTTGATGCCGTAAAATGCTTCCGCGTCCTTGCGATAGAGATAAACCGCCGTCGCCCAGTTTTCATAATAAACCGGCTCGGCGGGATTTAATTCGCTGGCTTTGGCGAAATAAATGAACGCGTTGGTGAGCGGCCCGTTTTCACAGAAATAACCGGCGAGATTGTTCCATGCCGCCGGATTTTTCGGGTCAAGCTGGCGGGCGATTTCGTATTGTTTCATCGCGGTCTCTTCCTCGCCCAAATCGTTCAGGAAACTGCCGTAGGCCAGATGGCCGCGCGCGAAATTCGGATAACGCTTCAGAAAATCCTCATAATCTTTGCGGACGGAATCGAAGCGCGCGCGGATACGTTGGTTCAATTCGGCTTTGGATTCACCCGCGCCTTGCGCGGTAAAGGCGTCGTTGTCGCGAATCCATTTATCCACTTCCGCCGTCGCGTCGTCATCCTCGCTCATCAATCGCTGCAATTCCTTTTCCTCCGGCGCGTTTGTGTCGGGAATGGAAACGCTGACGCCGAGATTTTGCTGGAGCAGATTGCTGACGGCCTGCGGTTGATTCGTGGCCACCAGCGCGCTGACCAGTCCGATGAGCAGTTGGTTCACGGGAACAAAATAACACTTCGGCGCGAAAAGGAGAAATCAAACTTCATTCACGACGCCCCAATAAACGTCCAAATGTTTGCCGAGATACAGTTTCACGGCTTTGACGAGCGTTTGCGCCTCGGCTTTCTGGCCGTGCGCAACAATCTCTTTGAGCGTCATGCCCGGACGAATTTGAAACGAACCTTGCGCGATAATCGGCCCTTCGTCCAACCGCATGGAAACGAAATGCGCCGTGACGCCGGCAATCTTCACGCCACTTTCGTAAGCCTGCCGATACGCCTGCGGCCCGGGAAAACTCGGCAGCAGCGACGGATGGATGTTGATGATTTTGTTTTTGTAGCGCCAGACGAAGTTCGGCGAGAGAATTTTCATGAAGCGCGCGAGCACGATGAAATCAATTCCGTGCTGCTCCAAAAGTTTCAGCGCGGCGTTTTCGGATTTGGCGCGGTCGAGCCACGGCAAATGGAAAAACGGCAATTTGTGTTTTTGGGCGAGCGGCGCGAAATCGGCGTGATTGCCGATGACGAGCGCGGCGTCGGCTTTCAATTTCGCGGCCATGAGCGCGTCGAAGCAATGCGTTTCTTTCGTGACCATGACGGCGAATTTTTGCCGGCGGTTTGGTTCGGCCAAACGCAATTTGATTTCCATGCCGAGCTGCGCGGCCAATTTTTCCAGACCGGCGCGGAGCGAATTTGAATTTAACTCGCTCCGTTTCCACGACGCCTGCAAGGTCATGCTGAACTGGCCGCGCGTGACCTGTTCTTCGAGCGCTTCGATGTTCGCCTTTTGCTCGAACAAAAAATTCGTGACGCGCGCGATGACGCCGGTTTTGTCGCGTCCAATGACCGTGATGGTGGCGAATTGCTTCATGCTTAAATTGAGACATGAATCGCGCGAATTGGCACGAACGAAATTTATTTCAGCGCGAAATCGCTGGCAATCAACCGCATTGCCAAAGCTGCGATTTTCTGCAACTTTTTCCGGCTTTGGCTGTTAAATTGCTTAAATATCGAAGCATCAATTATGGGTTTTAGTTCGGCAAAAAATCTGGTGGCGTCGGTCGCGGACGCGACGCCGACGCAATTTGACGATTGGCGCAAATCGTGGCGCGCGGCGGCGGACGGCGGTTCGTCCGAGCCGTTGCTGACGTTCATCGCGCGCGAACGCGGACTGGCCGAGGACGTTTTCATCCAGCGACTCGCGCAATCCATCGGCTGGCCGTTCGTGGATTTGCACAAGCAGACGATTCCCACGGAAGCGCGCAACAAGATTTCCACTAAAGTCGCTTTTCAATACGCCGTGTTGCCAACGGCGGTCAATGACGGCACGTTGCAAATCGCCGTGAGCGACCCGTTTGACGCGGCGATGATGAACGCGGTGCGTTTCGACGCGCACATGCCGGTGCAATTTGCGCTCGCGCCCAAAGCGGAAATCGAAAAGGCGCTGAAAAAATACTACGGCGTCGGCGCGGAAACGCTCGACGAACTCGGCGAAGGCGAGCCGATGGAACTCGAAATCGCCAACGACAAGGAAATCACCGAGGACGACCAGGAAGCGAGCGTCATCAAATTCGTCAACCAAATCATTTGGGAAGCGTTCAAAGACCGCGCGACGGACATCCATTTCGAGCCGCAGGAAGACGAATTGCGGATTCGTTACCGCATTGACGGCATTTTGCATCAGACGCCGATGCCGCCACAATTGAAACGGTTTCAAGCCGCGCTTATCTCGCGCATCAAAGTAATGAGCGGCATGAACATCGCGGAAAAACGATTGCCGCAGGACGGACGCATCAACGTGCGCATCAAGGGCGAGGAAATTGACATCCGCGTTTCCACCGTGCCGACGGTTTATGGCGAAAGTGTTTCGCTGCGCTTGCTCACGCGCGGAAAAATTTTTCTCTCGCTCGACAAACTCGGTTTCGCGCCGAAAGACGAAGCCATCATCCGCGAAATCATCGTCAAACCGCACGGCATTTTTCTCGTGACCGGCCCGACGGGTTCGGGCAAATCCACGTCGCTTTACGCATTTTTGTCGGCGATCAATTCCATTCACAAACGCATTATCACGATTGAAGAGCCGGTGGAATATGAATTGAAAGGCATCAATCAAATCGCCGTGCGCCCGGAAATCGGACTGACGTTTGCGATGGGTTTGCGCCATATTTTGCGCCAGGACCCAAACGTCGTGATGGTCGGCGAAATCCGCGACCAGGAAACGGCGGACATCGCCATTCGCGCGTCGCTGACGGGTCACCTAGTGTTTTCCACGTTGCACACGAACGACGCGCCGAGCGCATTCACGCGTTTGACGGACATGGGCATCGAACCGTTTTTGATTGCGTCGTCCGTCGAAGCGGTGCAGGCGCAACGCCTTGTCCGCACGATTTGTAAGCATTGCAAAACCGAGCAGGAAGTGAATCACGATTATCTGCGTAAAATCGGTTTTCCCGCCGACGAAATCGGCACGGCGAAATTCTGGCACGGCGCGGGTTGCGAAGATTGCCGCCAACTCGGTTATCAAGGCCGCAAAGGCATTTATGAATTGCTCGCGGTCACGGAAAGTATCCGCCCGCTCATTATGAATCGCGTGCCGGCCACGACGATTGCCGCCAAAGCGATTGAACAAGGGATGCGCACGTTGCGCACCGACGGCTGGAACAAGGTCAAGAACGGCGAGACGACCATCGAAGAAGTCCTGCGCGTGACACAAATCGAGGAACACATGGACGCGTTGAACGGCGATGAACCCACTCAATTCGTCAAGCGGAGTTAAAATCCACTGCCATTTACCGATATGACCCGCTGGCATTCCTGCAACATCCTGCAAATCGCGCCCGACGCGAAGCGTCTCTGGCATTTCGATGCAAAAGGCGGCGGTTTCGTTCTGAACCGCGAATACAGCGGCGAGTCGCTGCCGGCACACACAACGGCCAAATCGTGGACGGCGTTGTGGCAGCCGAAATTGAACGTCGCGTGGCTGCCGGTGGAACATATTTTCCTGCGCGTCATCGAATTGCCTAAAAGTAATTTCGACGAAACGCTCGCGATGGCGGAATTGCAACTGGAAAAATTGTCGCCGTTGCCCGTCGCGCAAATCGTCTGGACCATCCACGTTTTGCCGTCGCGCGACACGGCAAAAACCGAGGGCGCGCCCGATGAAAATCTGCAAACGGTGGTGATCGTCATTGCCGAACGCCGCGCCGTGGAAGAATTTCTCGGTAAACTGGAAGGCCAAAGTTTTCTCGCCGACCGGCTCGAAGTGCCGTTTCTGGATCAATTGGCGGCCATTCCCGCGACGGAAGAAGGCGCGTGGATTTATCCGGTTTTATTGAGCGGCCAGAACGCGGCGCTCATCGCGTGGCAATTCAACGGCGCGCTGCGCAGTTTGAGCGTCGTCATTTTGCCGCCCGCGGGTGACCGCGCGGCAGATTTGAAAAGCCAATTGGCGCAACTGGTTTGGGCCGGCGAATTGGATGGCTGGTTGACGGCGCAACCCAAATGGCATCTGGTCGCCCAGCCGGCGCAGGCCGAGGAATGGGGAAATCTGTTGACCCAAAGTTTGAATGAACCGGTAGAAGTTTCGCCGCCACTACCGGAAACGGAATTGGCGGCACACACGGCGCAACGCGCGGCAGTCGCCGGCGAAAAGGCCAATCTTTTGCCGTTGGAATTTTCCACGCGCTATCGCCAGCAATTTTTGGATCGTTTGTGGTTTCACGGTCTGGCCGCCGCCGCCGTTTTATATGCGGTGTGTGTGGCGGTTTATTTTTGCGCCGTGGCGTGGGTCGGCCACCAGACGAGCGACGTCGAGTCGCAAGTCATTGCCATCAGCAACAATTACACGAACGCATTGCAACTCAAGGCGCGTTATGACGTGCTCAAGGAACGCGAGGATTTGAAATACGCCGCGCTGGATTCATGGAAACTGGTGGCGGAACAGTTGCCCGACGGCATCACGCTGCAACGGTTCAGTTTTGCCGACGGAAAAAAAGTCACGCTCACCGGCACGTCTTCGTCGGATCAGATTTCCGCTATCACCGATTTCAGCGACGCGATGCGCAAGGCTAAATTGAACGGCCAGCCGATGTTCAATCAAAAAGTGGCGAATGATTTTAATTTCCGCCAGGGCGCCAACAACATGGCGACGTGGAATTTCAGCCTGCAATTGTTGCACTCGGAGGATTCACCGTGAAAAAGTATTTTTCGCAACTCCGCCCGTTGGAACGACGGCTCGCCGTCGCGTTCGCGGTCATTTTATTTCTCGTGTTTAATTGGCTGTTCATCTGGCCGCATTTTTCCGACCTCGAAAAACTGCGTCAACGCGGGCGGACGGCGCGACAAAAATTGGAATTATACCAAACCGCCATCACGCAGGCGGCGAATTATCAGAAACAGGTGAAAAATTTGGAGAGTCAGGGCGGAACGGTGACGCCGGAAGACCAGGCAATCAATTTCATGCGCACGATTCAGACGCAATCATTGCAAAGTCACGCGCAAATCTACAACACGTCGCGGCAGACAACGCACACGAATCAGTTTTTTATCGAATTGACGCAAAATCTGAATGTCGTAGCCGACGACCAGCAATTGGTGGATTTTCTTTACAAACTCGGCTCAAGCGTTTCGATGGTGCGTGTGCGCAATCTGGAATTGCAACCGGATGCTTCGCATCAACATCTCAACGCGAACATGCAACTCATCGCCAGTTATCAAAAAAATCCGCAATCGAATTCCAAATCCGCAACCGCAAAGGCAAAATGAAAACGACCACGCTCGCACTTCTACTGATTTTTTTAACCGGCATTGATTTATGGGCGCAACAAAACCCGTTTGGGCAGCGCCGTTTGCCGCAACGCTTGAACCCAACGGCAAACAGCCCTGTGACCAATGCCGTCGCTGTTCCACCATCAGTGACGCCAAATTTTCCCGCGCCGGCGCCAACCGCAACCACAGCTCCGGCGCCGAGCAATCCGAACTTTTCATCGCCGGACAACGGCGCGGCGGCGGCAGCCAACCCCAATTCGTCGAACGGCCCCGAAGTTCCCGCCTACACTTACAATTTTCAAGGTGTGGATGTGAGTCAGGTGTTGGACGTGTATGCGCAATTGGTGGGTCGCACCGTTTTGCGCGCGGGATTGCCCACTGCGCAAATCATTTTGAAAACAGAAACGCTTTTGACAAAAGACGAAGCGATCCAGGCATTACAGGCTGTGCTCGCGCTGAACAATGTCTCGCTCATCAACATCGGCGACAAGTTTGTGAAGGCGGTTCCATCCGACCAAGCCGGGCCGGCCGGCGGGGCCTTCAGCACCAACAGCGCGGAACAAATGCCGAATTTAGGCTCGTATGTGACGCGCATCGTGCAATTGAAATATACCAAGCCGAGCGACATGGTGACGGTCATCAAACCGTTTGCCAAATTGGCGGATTCCATCATCCCGATTGACAGCAACGGAATTCTGGTGTTGCGCGACAACACGGAAAACGTCAAACGCATGTTGGAAATGATCAATCAGGTGGACGTAACGGGCAGCGCTTCGCAAATCATTTCCGAAGTCATCCCCATCAAATACGCGATGGTGGATGACATCGCCAATGCGTTGAACAGCCTCGGCGGTCAAAGCTCGGCCATCGGCAACGCGACGACACCCGGCAGCACCGGCTCACGCAATCCGGGTAACGGTTTCTCAAATAGCGGCAACAGTGGCGGCGGCTTGCAAGGACAACAAGGCCAAAACCGTCCTTTTGGCTCTACCACAACTGCTGGCGGCACGACTGGAGCAGCCGGCAATAATTTTAGCTCAAACCTGCAACGAATCATTCAGCGCGCAGCCAGCGGCAGCAGCTCAGACCAAATCCAGATTTTTGGCCAGACAAAAATCATTGCTGACGAGCGAAGCAATTCGTTGCTCGTGTTCGCCACGCGGACTGACATGGATACCATCACAAACATCGTTGCAAAACTGGACGTGTTGCTGGCGCAAGTGCTGATTGAATCCGTCATCATGGACGTTGATTTGGGCAAGGCGTTGAGCTACGGCGTTTCTGTGTCACAAAATCAGAAAGGTGTTTCTAGTAATCCAAATATTCAAACCGCTGGTGGCTATAACAACGGCCAGCCGTTTTTCAATTTTTTGAACAATGGTGGAACAAATGGGTTTCCTGGTAATTTCACCAGCGTTCTGCCATCGCCAACGACTTTAAGCGGTATTCCCATGGGGCAATTCAGCTACTTTGGAAATATCGGGCCGACGTGGGATGCAGCGGTTCAAGCGGCGGCGGGCGACAGCAGCATAAAAATCATTCAACGTCCGCGCATCCAGACTTCGCAGGCGAAGGAAGCCTCGTTCTTCGTGGGTGAAACGGTTCCGTATGTCACCAGCGTTTATTACGACAGCGGCATCGGCGGCGGGCCAAGTTCATCCTACTCGCAATTGTCGGTCGGTGTGGAATTGGATGTCACTCCGTTCATCAATCCCGACGGTTTGGTGGTGATGGACATCAATCAGGAGATTGACGACATCAGCGGTTCGACGCCAATCAGCGGCGTCGGCAACGTGCCGAACACCAACAAACGGACGCTTTCATCCGAAATCGCTGTGCGGGACAAAGACACAATCATTTTGGGCGGATTTGTCAAAAGCGAACACGACAAGAGCCGGGCGGGCGTTCCCATTTTACAGGACATCCCGCTTCTGGGAGCCCTGTTTAGCAGCCGTTCCAGTGCGAACACGCGAGAAGAATTGCTTGTGCTGATGCGACCGACGGTTCTGAAAACACCAGAGATTGCCGCCGCGCAGGTCGCCGTGGAAGAAAAACGGCTGCCCGGTGTGACCAGCGTTGAAAGGGAAGACGAAGAACAGGAACGCAATTTGATTAACGCCAATCAAAAATTGCAACAGCAAAACTTGAAGCATAATCCGAGCAGTTCCGATTTCTTTCAACAGGCGGCGCCCACGGTTGTTCCCAAAGCGAATTCGGACGATTCCGGGTTGTTGAACCCTTGATGGTTGAACCCGGACTTCAGGGCGCGGTGGAATTGCTGCTGTCGCCCGGCAGCAAATCGCCGACCGACCGGAAAATTTGCAAAGGCAAAAGCAGGATTCTCGTGGGGACATAAACCGGCTCCAATTTCGGATCGGCCAGAGTGCCGGTAACTTTGTATTCAAATAATTTGCTGACCGGCCAGAGCGCCTTGCTGATGAGCGGCCCGATCATGGGCGCGTCGCGCAACAATTGCGCCGTCACTCTCGCGTCCACGTCCTGTTTCAAGCTCACCGCGCCGACGTATTCCAATCGCATCTGTTTGGTGCGAATCTCCAGCGAATCGGTGGAAATCATTCCATTGGTGATGGAAAATTTGGCGGACGCGTCCGTCGCGCGGCTGTTGCCGACACCGGGGATGATTGCGTTCATCACGGGCGACATGATGCTGAAAAGCCGGATGTCCCAAAGCAAACCGTCGCGCAAATTCACATGGCCGTAGCCGTTCCAGCTTCGCCAATCCTCGGAACTGGCGTTGGTCACGGCGAGCAACCCGGCAAATGTCCCTTCAAGGTGGTTGGTGGCGCTGGATAAATCCACTGACAGCGAGTGCAGATTCACATTGGTCACCTCGACGCTGAATTGATAATCCACACCGCTGTGCGGCGCGGTGAAATCAAAATCCGCGAAGCCGTTGCCTTTGCCGCCATAAAACGAACCGGTCACGTTCGTCAAAATCAATTGCGCGCCCAGCCAGTGAATCGTGCCCGCGATGCCCGGGGTCTTGAGTTTGAGC
>DASZXB010000031.1:0-50402 GCA_035546095.1 Verrucomicrobiia bacterium
AGGCGCTCAGAAGGGCGGCGCGACCAACTTGGGGTCGCTGTTCGAGCCACGCCGCGAGCAAAACCTCTATGCCAACCCTAAACGAACAGCGAAATCCATTCGTTCAAATTATCAGACGCCGCAACCTCGCATTAGGTTCAAAAAAAATCAAAATTTTTTTTAGAAAAATAATTTTTCTATCGAACGCCGCAATTTTTTGCGCGATTTCAAGGGAAATTTGTAATTAACCGTTTGGTTACAAACTCAATTCAGGCGGGTATCGGTGAAAATTTTCGTCGCCAACCGCGATTGAATGACTTTTGCGAGCGGAGTTTTGCCGGAATGGTCCAGCGATTCACGCAACGCGGCTTCTTTTCCGGCGGCGGAAACCAAGACCCACACATTTTTTGCGGCGGCAATCGCCGCGTAGCTCAACGAAAGACGGTTTGGCGGCGGTTTAGGCGAATTTTCAACCGCGCAAAAAATTTCTTTTGGATTCATTCCTTCCGTTTTGCCCGGAAACAGCGACGCGACGTGGCCGTCTTCGCCCATGCCGAGAAAAATCAGATTCAAAACCGGTAGATTATTTTTGTCCAACGCCGCAACTTTTTTCAATTCTGAATCGGCGATTTTGACGGCTTCGGCGGGCGGAACTTCGCCGTGCAAACGGTGGATTTGATTTTCAGAGATTTTCAGCGGCGCAAATAAAAGGTCGTTCGCCAGTTTGAAATTGCTTTCGGCATCGGTGGGCGGCACGCAGCGTTCGTCCGCCCAGAAAAAATGGACGCGCGCGAAGGAAATGTTTCGCGTCTGGACTGATTTGACCGTTTCGTTGTAGAATTTTTGCGCGATGCGTCCGCCGGAAAGGGCGACGGAATGATTTTTGCCCGCGCGATTGGCGGATTCAATTTCATCCAGCCACAAATTCGCGACGCGCGACGCCAATTCATCGGCGTTGGCGAAGGAAATTAGTTCAAAATTATTTTTCATCACGTTCTAACCGTTTGCCAAGATTTACAACATCATCTGCCGAAAAACCGATGCGCTGGTAAAATTCTATAACAGCGCGATTTTTGGTGAGCACTTGCAAATTGATTTTAGGACATCCCAAATTGCGCAACAATTTTTCAGCCGCTTCCATTATTTGTCGTCCGTAACCATTGCGTTGAAATTCGGGGTGAACCGCCAAGTAATTTATCCAACCGCGATGGCCTTCGTAACCGGCCATCGCCGTTGCAATCAATTTCCCGTCGAGCAATCCGACTAAAAATAATTCAGGATTAACGGCGAGTTTCCGTTGAATGTCCTTTTTAGGATCGTTTACTGGCCGCACCAAACTACATTGCTGCCACAATTCAATAACTGCCGCTTCGTCTGAATTTTGAAAAGGACGAATTTGCATTGATGAAATTTATTTTATCACATGCGGCTCGCGCCAGACGTGGCCGCTTTGAGCGAGCAAATCGTCGGCGGCGACGGGTCCCCAAGTGCCGGCGGCGTAAAATTCGCGGTTGGTCAGCGGTTTGCCGTCCCAGCCGGCGCGGATGGAATCCACGATTTGCCACGCGGTTTCCACTTCGTCGCGGCGGATGAACAGCGTCGCATCGCCGACAATCGCGTCGAGCAGCAGGCGTTCATAGGCTTCGGGCGTGTAAGCGCCGAATTCCGCGTCGTAGCTGAAGTGCATCCGCACGGGGCGCACGCCGACGCTCATGCCGGGAACTTTGCCGTTGAAATGCAGCGTGATACCTTCGTTCGGCTGCAAACGCAGCGCGAGAGCGTTGGGGTCGAGTTCCGGTCCGCATTGCGCGGCGAACAAAACGTGCGGCGTGGGACGAAATTGAATCCGCACTTCGCTCGCACTTTCCGGCAGATATTTTCCCGTGCGCAAATAAAACGGAATTCCCGACCAGCGCCAGTTATCAATGAATAATTTCAGTGCGACGTAGGTTTCGACGTTGGAATCGGATTTCACTTTCGGTTCCTGCCGATAGCCCGGACACAAATGGCCGTCCACGAAACCGGCGAAGTATTGGCCGCGCACGACTTGTTTTGCCACGTCTTCAAGCGTCAAATGCCGGATGGATTGCATCAATTTCACCTTTTCGTTGTGAATTGCGTCGGATTCCAGCGACACGGGCGGTTCCATCGCGACGAGCGACAACACTTGCAGCATGTGATTTTGCACCATGTCGCGCAACGCGCCGGCTTCCTCATAATAACCGCCGCGCTCGCCCACGCCGAGTTTTTCGGAAACGGTGAATTGCACGTGGTCAATCGAATCGCGATTCCACAGCCGCTCGAAAATGGAATTGGAAAAGCGAAACATCAAAATGTTTTGCACGGTTTCCTTGCCGAGATAATGGTCAATGCGGCAGACCTGCGACTCGTGCGCGAATTGCATCAGTTCGGAATTCAATTGGCGCGCGGAGGCAAGATCGTGGCCGAACGGTTTTTCGATGACGATGCGTTGCCAGCCGTGTTCGCCTTTTTCTTTGTGCAACAATTTGGCGTTGTGCAATTGTTCGATGACCGTTCCGAACTGGCTGGGTTGCGTGGCGAGATAGAACAGCAGATTCTTTCGCAACGCGGGATTTTTGAACGAACTTAATTGTTGTTCCAATTTTTGATAAGCCGCGGCGTCAGTCATGTCACCGACGCAATAAAACAGGTTTGCTGAAAATTCACTCCAGACTTTGTCGTCCACGGGTTTGGTGCGGGAGAATTGGTTGAGCGCTTCGCGCAATTCCGCGCGCCACGCGTCGTCGGACTTCTCTCGCCGCGCGAACCCGATGATGCGGTAGTTCGGCGGCAATTGTTTGTCTTTGGCGAGGTGATAAAGCGCGGGAATGAGTTTGCGCGCGGTCAGATCGCCACTCGCGCCGAAAATGACGATGGAACAGGGTTCGGCGGGTTTGCGTTCCGCGCTGATATTGCAGACCGGCGCGTCGTCCGATGATTCGATATTCATGCGCACACAATGGCGCAACGCGCGCGGAAATTCAATTTTCAATTGTCGCGTGAAATTTGGTGAGGCGAGCGTCCTCGCGAGCCGGGCCGTTTAGAAATTTCTCGCGCGGCGCGAAAATTTTCCGCAAAATTCCTTTGCGCGCACATGAAAGCCAAAATCATCGTCACTCCGAAAAAAGCCGTCGTTGACCCGCAGGGCATCACCGTCAAAAAAGCTCTCGAACACATGGGCTACAACGATGTCACCGGCGTCCACATCGGCAAATACATCGAGATTGATCTCGCGCCCGGCACGGACAAGGCCACCGCCGAAAAAGCGTTGAACGATGCCGCGCACAAATTTTTGAGCAACCCGGTGATTGAAGATTACAAACTTGAAATCGAATAAAACCACCAAGACACAAAGGCACAAAGAATTTAATTTTCAGATCTTCGTGTCTTGGTGTCTTTGTGGTTAATTTCAAAATGAATTTTGCCGTTTTACAATTTCCCGCCAGCAACTGCGACCAAGACGCCGTTCACGCCATTCGCGCGCTTGGCCATTCCGCCAAATTGGTCTGGCATAAAGAAAATTCGCTCGGCGACGCCGACGCCGTCATCGTGCCCGGCGGTTTCAGCTACGGCGATTATCTGCGCTGCGGCGCGATTGCGCGGTTCAGCCCCGTCATGCAAGCCGTGAAAAATTTTGCCGATAACGGCGGCCTCGTGCTCGGTGTTTGCAACGGATTTCAAGTGTTGACCGAAGCCGGATTGTTGCCCGGCGCGCTCATCCGCAACCGTGATTTGCAATTCCACTGCGAATTTGTCCACCTGAAAACCATCACGACCGATTCGCCGTTCACGAACCAAATTCCGGCGAACCAAATTCTCCGCGTGCCGATTGCCCACGGCGAAGGCTGCTATTTTGCCGACGAAGAAACGTTGGCAAAACTCAAAGCGAATAATCAAATCCTCTGGCAATACTGCGACGCGACCGGAAATTTGTCGGACGCCGCAAACCCGAACGGCGCGCTGCTGAACATCGCTGGAATTTGCAACGAAACGCGCAACGTCGCCGGCCTGATGCCGCATCCCGAACGCGCCTGCGAATTGCTCCTCGGCAGCGCCGACGGCAAATTTATTTTTGAAAGTATTTTTGCAAAGAACGGGAAAATATGACGCCAACTCTCATTTTCTGCTTGCAAAAATCTCAATGCGGACTATGATACCCGAAATGGATGAATCAATTAACTCTCCGTTCAGATATGCGGGCGGAAAGTTTTACGCCAGAAAGCTGATTCTCGAGCACATTCCGGCGCACTCAACTTTCGTCGAAGTTTTTGCCGGGGGCGCGTCTATTTTCTTCGCCAAGCCTAAAGTTGCCACGAATATTATCAATGACAAAGATAAGGAATTGATGAACGCGTATCGCGTTATTCGGGACAATCCCGAGGAATTAATTGCTTTTCTGAAAAGGAAATCGTTCCGAGCGAGCCGCATTCCAGAAGAACTGACAAAGAAGGTAAATTTCGGCGAGCCCCTTCCGGCGTCAAAAAGACTTCATACATTTTTCAAAAACGAATACGAGCCAACAAACAAAATTGAGCGGGCTGGGCGGTGGTATTATCTCAATCGCACGAGTTACAGTGGGATAATGAACCATATCAATATGTATTGGGGCTATGGTGATAAATATAGTATGCAGCCTAAAAATTGGGCTGCTAATATCACGAGGACAAGCAAGAAATTACAAGGGGTCACATTGTCCAACTTGGATTTTGAAGAAGTGATTGATAATGCCCAAGACAATGCACTTCTGTTTGTTGATCCGCCGTATTTCAGCGCGGAGCAGGACAAATTTTATACCTGTGCGTTTGATTTTATGGATCACGAACGACTTCAAAAGTGTTTATTTCGTAATCGGTCAAGATTAAAATTTTTTCTGACGTATGACAATGAGCCGGAAGTCCGAGAGCTCTATTCTTGGGCGACTGAAATGCACGACAAGGAATGGAATTATTGCATTCAACGCACCGATGACCAAATAAAAGGCACAGAACGCAAAGGAGAGCGTTACAAGGGCAAGGAATTATTCATTTTGAATTATACCAACGGTTTTTCAAATAAAGCGGCTACCGCTAGTCGTGCTATATCGCCCACTCTCGCTTTTACACAATTAGCGGCGTCTTGAAGTTGCGATTTGGGTAATACGAGACTCAATTTCCGCAAGCGGTTTCCAATATGGGTCATTCATTAATTTCACATATGGTGTGCGCGGAATAAAACCATCAACTGCAATATCTGAAGGAATGCAAAACCGCCAGTCGCTTGAACACGCTTTGATTAAATCTTCATCAGTTGTTACTTTGTAAAACTCATTCAAGATTTTCCGAATCTTTTCGGATTTTATTACTTCCAAATCTTCGCCAAGTGTCGCGCCTACATAAATTGCGTTTAACGGATTTGTAATTAGCACATCAAACGAATCTGCTGCATAAGCATCATTAGTTTCGAGTGATTTGTTTGAACGAGAACGATGACACTTGACCTTGAAATGAGGTTCGCCCTTGATAATTTTTGTCCTTTCACCGTCGGACATCGAGCCGCGCACCGCGCTTTTACTTTCGGCGGCAAGCCTTTGTCCGGTGCGAAGATATGTTATGCTGATGTCTTCATCGTCTGTTCCGGGCTGTGGATTCAAATTCAATTTTTCTACTCCCCACCTTGGAAGTAACTTTTTGAGTAGGAGATATGCGTTATATTCCATTGCCTTCCCACGAATCATCGGCGTTACCTTCTGGTCTTCGAGAATCACAAATAGAAATTCAAGCGGGACATCAAACTTGGTGCAATATTTCACCATGCCACTTCCCAAATGTTTCAAGTCTTCATCGCTCATTTGGGGATACCTTTCGATAACGCAGATGCGTTAGTTTTGAGGGCGGCTGCAATTTGGCAAAGTGTTGTAAAAGTGACATTACGTTCGCCACGTTCTACACCACCGATATAAGAACGGTCAAGGCTGGCACGATATGCAAGTTCTTCCTGACTCCACGAAAGAGATTTTCGCGCAACTTTAATTTGGCTGCCTAGTTTTGCGAGGTTTGGGTTTTTAGCTCGTTTCGCCACGTTCAGTCATGCTATAAATTGGGGGCTTTTGAGTCCACGGACTAGAATACCCAAATTTACTTTTCCCATTTGCTTGTTTCATTGAATAAAAGAGTGCATTCTCCACATGTAATTTTTGAATTTATATTTTCCAAATGACCGAACCTGCCATCACCCCAGAATTAGTTGCCAAACATAATCTCACGCCGGACGAATTTGCCGCCGCGAAAGAAATCCTTTGCCGCGAGCCGAGCTACACGGAACTCGGCATTTTTTCCGTGATGTGGAGCGAGCATTGCAGTTACAAAAACACGCGCCCGCTGCTCAAAACGTTTCCCGCCAAATCGCCGAAAATTCTCGTCGGCGCGGGCGAGGAAAACGCGGGCATCATTGACATCGGCGACGGTCTGGCCATCGCGTTCAAAATCGAGTCGCACAATCATCCGAGCGCGGTCGAGCCGTTTCAGGGCGCGACGACGGGCGTCGGTGGCATCGTGCGCGACATTTTTACGATGGGCGCGCGTCCGGTTTGCGCGGTGAACTCATTAAGATTCGGACCAATCACGGAAATTGCGGATTGCGGATTGCGGATTGCGGAATCTGAAACTGTTGCGGGAACTTCGGCGAATAAATCCGAAATCCGAAATCCGAAATCCGAAATCGCAAACAACAAAAGATTATTTGCCGGCGTTGTTTCCGGCATCGCGCATTACGGAAATTGTTTCGGCATTCCGACGGTCGCGGGCGAGGTGTATTTTGACAAGACGTATCAAGGCAATCCGCTCGTGAACGCATTTTGTCTCGGCGTGTTGCGGCACGAGCAAATCACGCGCGGCGCGGCGAAGGGCGTGGGCAATCCGGTGTTTTACGTCGGCCCGGCGACGGGGCGCGACGGTCTGGCGGGCGCGGCGTTTGCGTCGCAGGATTTGACCGAGGAATCCGCCGAGCAACAGCGCGGCGCGGTGCAGGTCGGCGATCCGTTCATGGAAAAACTCGTGTGCGAGGCGTGTCTCGAATTGCTCGCCACCGGCGCGGTCGCGGGAATGCAGGACATGGGCGCGGCGGGTTTGACGTGCTCGACGTGCGAAATGGCTGCACGCGCGGGCACGGGCATCGAAATCGAATTGGACAAAGTGCCGCAACGCGCGCCGAACATGAGCAGTTACGAAATCATGCTGTCGGAATCGCAGGAGCGGATGCTCATCGTCGTCCACAAAGGCCGTGAGGAGGAAGTGAAACGGATTTTCGACAAATGGGATTTGCCGTGGGCGGAAATCGGCGTCATCACGGACACGGGCAAAATGGTCGTGCGTCACGGTGGAAAAATTGTGGCGGACATTCCGGCGAAAAAAATTGCGGACGAATCGCCGATTTATTTTCGCGACGCGGTTGAGCCGGAATACTTGAAAGCCGTTCGCGCATTTCGTTTGGATGGAATTGCCGACACGCAAAATCCGGCGGACGATTTGAAAAAACTTTTGGCGTGGCCAAGCATCGCGTCGAAGAACTGGGTTTATCGGCAATACGACCATCAAGTGCGCGATGGCTCGGTCGTTTTGCCCGGCAGCGACGCGGCGGTGATTCGCATCAAAGGCGATTCAATTCCGGTGATGTCCGCAGAGTTGAAAGCCAAAGTCGGCGGCGCAAAAATTTCCGACAAACTCATCGCCATGACGGTGGATTGCAACGGCGGTTACGTTTATCTCGATCCTTACGAAGGTGCGAAAATTGCCGTAACCGAGGCGTGTCGCAATCTGGCTTGTTCCGGCGCGATTCCGCTCGGCGCGACGGACAATTTGAATATGCCGAGTCCGCTCAAACCGGAATTGTTCTGGCAAATCAAGGAATCCGTGCGCGGCCTCGCCGATGGTTGCAAGGCGTTCAATGCGCCCGTCACCGGCGGCAACTGCTCGCTCTACAATCAAAGTCCCGCCGGGCCGATTGACCCGACGCCGACCATTTCCGTCGTCGGCCTCATCGAAAAACCGGAGCACGTCACGACGCAATGGTTCAAGGACGAAGGCGACGCGATTATTTTGCTCGGCGACATCGCGGACGCGAACGACCCGTTGCTCGGTCTCGGCGGCAGCACGTATCTGCAAGTGGTTCACGGCCAGAAAAACGGTTCGCCGCCGCGCTGCGATTTGGAAACGGCGAAGACGCTGCACACGACGTTGATTGGATTGATTCAATCCGGCCTTGTGAAAAGCGCGCACGATTGCAGCGAAGGCGGCCTCGCCGTCGCGCTTGCGGAAAGTTGCATTTCCCAACTCATCGCCCGCGATACGCCGCGTTTGATTGGCGCGACGATTGATTTGTTGCAAGTCAAAGACGTTCGCCTTGATGCGTTGCTTTTTGGCGAAACACAATCGCGCGTGGTCATTTCCTGCAAACTGCTCGACGCGGTGAAAGTGGTCGAACGCGCCAAATTGATGGGCGTTCCGGCCATTCAAATCGGCAAAGTCGGCGGCGACAAATTGTCGGTTAAATTTCCGAACGGAGAATTTTCTTCACCACTGACTGAATTGCACGATGCGTGGTGGAACAGCATCGCTCGCGCGATGGCGTGATATGAAATTTCAACGACCAAGAGTGAACCCGGCTTTCTCGCTGACGGAACTTTTGGTTGTCATCGCTGTCATCGGAATTTTGGCGGCGCTTTTATTGACGGCGATTTCTCACGCCAAGACCAAAGCACAGAAGATTCAATGCGTTGGCAATCTGCATCAAATCGGAGTCGGCTTGCAAAATTTTCTGGCGAACAATCATGGCTATCCCATTGCCATCGCTAAAGCTCATCCGAACAGCGATTATACGGGGAATTGGATTCGTCAAATCGAATCGGGCGGGATGGGCATTTCACAACCGGCGACTAATTTTTATGAAACGGGAGTCTGGCGTTGTCCGTCGGCGGTTTGGAAAACATCCTTCCTTGCACAAAAGCCGCCGCCAAAAACGCTTTATTATGGTTACAATCGTTTTGGCGTGGATGAAACTACAAATCGGCTGAACGCTTTTGGTTTCAATGGCCACTACGATACAAATTCCGAGACTTACACAGCGGTTGGCGAATCAGAAGTTGCTGTTCCAGCAGATACGATGATTATCGCCGACAGTTTTGATGCGGGCGGTTTGGAACGGCGTAATTTAAGTTGGTTTGACAGTTACGGAAACACAACCACTCGGCATCAAGGCAAAGCCAACGTCGTCTTTTGCGACGGCCACGTCGAATCACCGACATTGAAATTTCTTTTTGTGGACACGAGCGATGAAGCATTGTCGCGCTGGAATCGCGACCATTTGCCGCATCGGGAAAAATTGTCGCCGTAAAATCATTTCCCGAATCCCGCTTGCAAAGCCGCCGGAAGCGGATAATTTTTCAGCATGAAATTTCGCGTTCATATCGAGCCGGACGAGGACGGGATTTTTGTGGCGGAATGTCCCACGTTGCCTGGCTGCATTTCACAAGGCGAAACGCGCGAGGCGGCAGTGCGGAATATCAAGGACGCCATCGCCGGTTATCTAGCCAGTCTCGAAAAGCATGGTGAAGCCGCGCCGTTGCCGGTGAGTGAAGAGGTGGTCGAGGTGGCTGCGTGAGCAAATTGCCAGTGTGTTCGGGCGCGGACGCGGTGAAAGCCTTTCGCCGGCTCGGTTACGAAGTGGATCATCAGACTGGCAGCCACATCATCCTACGGCATCCATCGCAACGGCGCTTGACCGTTCCCAATCATCGCGAACTGGCCAAAGGAACTTTACGCGCGTTGATCCGCGAAGCGGGTTTGACAAAGGAACAATTCACGGATTTGCTCCGTTGATTTATTTGAACAGGAATCGCAAATTCCTTTCCAATTTTTACGCGATAGGATTTAACCGTTTGATTTCAGGCACAAAAATAAAGTAATCTTCGCGGCACAATTTTAGATGCGGCAATTCTTTACGATTTCAACCAACGCGTTCATGGAATTGGTCCGGCAGCCGGTGTTCCTGCTGTTGATGACCGGTTCCGTGGCTTTTGAAATTTTCCTCGCGGTGCCATATTACTTCGCGTTTGGCGATGAACCGAAGCTCGTCGAAAATTCCGCGCTGGCGGTGATGTTGCTTTCCGGTTTGTTCGGCGCGGTGTTGAGCGCGTCGTCGTCGCTCGCGCGGGAAATCCGTACCGGCACGGCGTTGGCGGTTTTGTCCAAACCCGTCGGGCGCGCGCAGTTTCTACTGGCCAAATTCACCGGCTTGGCGGCGGCGCTGGCTGTTTTGACTTATGTGAACATGATCGGCGTTTTGCTGGCCAGCCGCATGGCGTTCGACGCTTATGGCTCGACGGATTTGCCGGCGATTGTAATTTTTGGCATTGGAATGATTTTGGCTTACCTGTTGGCGGGTTTCAGTAATTTCTTTTTGCGGCGGACATTTGTGAGTGACGCGGTGTTCGCCATGGTCATTTTTTCCACCATTGCCGTGTTCATCATTTTTCAATTCACAACGCAAAGACAAAGTCTCGGCACGCAGGCACAGGTGAACTGGAATCTTTTACCCGCTGGAATTCTGGTTTTGTTCGCATTATGGATTCTGGCCGCCGTCGCGCTGGCGTGTTCGACACGTTTGGACATCATTCCGACGCTGGCGATCTGTTCGGCAGTATTTCTGGTCGGATTGATGTCGGATTATTTCTTTGGCCGCCGCGCGGAAGCCGGTGAATGGTGGGCTTCAACGCTTTACAGCGTCATCCCGAACTGGCAGATTTTCTGGCTCGCCGACGCGATTGACATGGGCAAGAGCACTTTTCAATGGGCGTATGTCGGCAAGGCGTTCGCCTACGCGGTTTGTTACGCTGGCGCGGCGCTCGCCGCTGGCGCGGCTTTGTTTGAAGAACGTGAATTGAGTTGAAAAATAAATTGCCGCGATGAGACACAAAAAGCGCAAAAGTTTTCAATCAAAGGGATTTGTGAATTTTGTGCTTTTTCGCGGCTAAAATTAAATGGAACGCAACGTCCAAAAAAACGGAATTGTGAATCTGCTCGTGGCGGTGGTCGTTTTCATCGCCGTGCTGGCCACGACAGTTTATGCCGGTTCGCTGGCCGGCCAGGCCGTGTGCATCCTGCTCGGATTGAGTGCGCTCGTCGCCTTCATCAGTTGGTTTCAATCGCGGCTGGAACTGAACGAGCAATTGGAAAAGCTTGAAATCGAAGAGCTTGCCCGCAGCAAAGGCGATTCCACGTTGTTTGAATCCGGTGAAACAGAAGTGTTTCCCGCCCGACACGCGCGCGAATTGTTCGAGAAATTTTTCATTCCCGGCTTCTGCATATTATTGTTCATTTTGGAGGCGGGCGGCGCATGGCTGCTTTGGCGATGGATTGCGCGTTCCACGGCGGTGATTGCGCCCGACCGCGCGATGACTGCCATCGCGTTGTTCGGCATTTTCGCGCTGTTGCTATTTTTGCTGGGGCGATTTTCTGTGACGATTGCGCGACTGGAAGACCGCCGTTTGTTGCGTCCGAGCGCCAGTTTCCTTTTGCTCGGCGCGTATCTCTGTTTTATCGCCGCGCTGGGAATCGCCGGCGTCAAAGCGGAATTTCCCAAAACCGATTTTTACATCGCGCGCGCGCTGGCGGTTTTGCTCGGATTGCTGGCGGTGGAAATGCTCGTGACGTTGCTGCTGGAAATCTATCGTCCGCGCATCAAGGGCAAGGTGTCGCGCCCGCTTTACGACAGCCGACTCGTCGGATTGCTCGCGCAGCCGGAAAGTTTGTTCACGACCGCCGCGCAAACGCTGGATTACCAATTCGGTTTCAAAGTTTCCGAAACGTGGTTTTTTCAAGCGATGCAAAAGAGTTTGCCCGCGTTGTTGCTCGCCCAACTGGCTGCGCTGATTTTGTTCACGTGCGTCGTTTTTATTGACGCCGGGCAACTCGGTGTGCTCGAACGATTTGGCAAGCCGGTCGCCGGACGCGCCGTGCTTGCGCCGGGTGCGCATTTCAAATGGCCGTGGCCGATTGACAAAGTTTATCGTTTTGCGACCGAACAGATTCAGACGTTCAATGTCGGTTTCACGCCGGACGCGCAGAGTGAAGCGGAAAAAACCATCGTGTGGAGCGTAAGCCACACGAAAGAGGAAAATTTTCTCGTCGGCAGCAGCGAAACCCCAACGGTGCAGGATCAAAACGCCGATACGAACGACATGGTTAAAGCGCCGCCGGTCAGTTTGATTACCGTCAGTATTCCCGTCCAATTTCAGATTACCAACGTGCTGGATTGGGCTTACAACAATGCTGGCGCGACCAATCTGTTGCAGGACCTTGCCACGCGCGACGTCGTGCATTTTCTGGCGGGCGTGGATTTGAACGACGTGATGTCCAGCACGCGACTCGAAGCGGCGCAGGAACTGCGCGACCGGATTCAGGCGAACGCGGACGAACATCAATTGGGCGTGAAAATCATTTTCGTCGGTCTGGAAGACATTCATCCGCCGGTGAAAGTGGCTGGCGATTACGAGAAAGTCGTCGGCGCGACGCAGACCAAACTGGCCAAGATTCTCGCGGCAAGAGCCGATGCCATTCGCACCAACGCGCTGGCCGACGCCAACGCGTTCACCACGACCAATGTCGCCGCCGCGACGCGATTGCAGTTGGTGACTTCCGCCGATGCGCGCGCCGGGATGTTCACCAATCAACTCGCCGCATTCAATGCCGCGCCGTCCGTCTATAAACAACGCGCCTATTTCCAGATGTTTCCCGAAGCGACCGCGAACGCGCGGAAATATGTCCTGCTCGTGACCAACACCACCGACGTCATCGTTTTTGATTTGCAGGATAAAATCCGCGAAGACCTTTTGAATTTGAACGTGACCAATTCCCCATGAAACGAAACCTTCTTACCATCGTCATCGGCGCAGTGCTGATTATCATTTTCGCGCTGCTGCTGTTCGTTTTCCAAGTGCGCAAATCCGAAGTCGCCGTCGTGACAACGTTCGGCAAGCCGACGCAAAACATCACCGAGCCGGGCGCTTACTTCAAATGGCCGTGGCCAATCCAGAAAGTCTATAAATTCGATAATCGTGTGCAGAATTTTGAGGACAAATTCAGCGAGAATCTCACGTCGGACAACATCAATCTGCTCGTGCAGGTCTATGTCGGCTGGAAAATTTCCGACGCGGAAGTGTTCTTTCCCAAATTCGCCGGCGGTTCGGTGGATGCCGCACAACGATTGCTCGAAAGCATTTTGCGCAGCGCTAAAAGCGCGGTCGTGGGAAAACATCAGCTTTCGGATTTCGTGAACGCCGACCCGAAAGAATTGAAATTCGATTCAATTGAGGACCAGATTCAAAAAGCCGTGCAGACGCAATTGCAGACGAACAATTGCGGTATTGAAATCGCGTTTCTTGGAATCAAGCGGATTGGCCTGCCCGAAAGCGTGACGCAGACGGTTTTTGAGCGGATGACCAGCGAGCGTCAGATTTTAATCAGCCGCTCGCAATACGAAGGCGAGGCCGAGGCGCAGAAAATCCGCGCCGCCGCCGACCGTCAGGCCGCTGAAATGATTGCCAACGCGCAAGCCGACGCCACGCGCATTCGCGGCGAAGGCGAAGCGGAAGCGGCCAAGACATTGCCGATATTCCAGCAGAATCCCGAACTGGCGAATTATCTGTTGCGCGTGGCCGCGCTCCAGCAATCGTTGAATCAGAAAGCCACGTTGATTTTTGACGAGCGCACACCGCCGTTTGATTTGTTCCAAAGCATTCCGACCAATGCGCCATGAGCGACGAGCACGAACATCATCACCACTCGCACGAGCCGCCAACGCCGCCCGCGCCGGACGACGCCGGTTCGCAGGCGTTGTCCGAAGCGTTGCGTAGCAGTTTTACCATCGTCAAGATTGCGATGGCGCTGTTGATTCTGGCGTTTTTAAGTTCGGGGTTTTTCACCGTCGGCCCGCAGGAAAAAGCCGTGATTCTGCGTTTCGGCAAACCTGTCGGCGAAGGGCAGAAAGCGTTGCTCAATTCTGGTTTGCACTGGTCGTTTCCGTATCCGATTGACGAAGTGGTGCGGATTCCCATCACCGAAATCCAGCAAGTTTCCTCGACCGTCGGCTGGTATCAGACGACGCCCGAACAGGAATTGAGCGGCGAAGAAATTCCCGCCGGCCCGTCTTTGACGCCGGGCGTGGACGGTTACGCCATCACCGCCGACGACAATATCATCCACACGCGCGCGAAGTTGTATTACCGCATCGAAGACCCGATTCACTTTGTGTTTGATTTTGTGAACGCGTCCAACGCGGTTCAAAATGCGCTCAACAACGCGATTCTTTACACCGCCGCACATTTCAAAGTGGATGACGTTCTCATCAACAATAAAGCCGGTTTTCGCGATGAAGTTCGGCAAAGGGTCGAGGATTTAATTGAAAAAGAGCAGCTCGGCATTGTCGTTGACAATTGTGAAACTGAAAGCATTCCGCCGCGCCAGTTGCAAAATGTTTTTGCACAAGTCGCCACCGCGCGGGAAAATCGCAGCAAACTGCTCAACGACGCGCACAGCTACGAAAATCAGGTCACCAATGCCGCCGCCGGCCAAGCTGCGACCATCATCGCGCAAGCGCAATCCGGCAGCGCGCGTTACGTGGAATTACTGACCGCTGACGCCAAACGTTTCAGTGATTTGCTGCCGAAATACGAAAACAATCCCAGTTTGTTCGAGCAACAAACGTTGATTGCCGCGATGGGCGGCATTTTGACGAACGTGCAGGACAAGATTTATCTGCCGCAACGCGCCGATGGCAAACCGCGGGAATTGAGGTTATTGTTGAATCGTGAGCCGCCTGCGCCCAATGGTGCGGCGCAAAATCCGTAAATTTTTATGCAAGTCACATCGCTTTTGAGCCAGCACGAGCACAGCCATCACCACGGTCACGACCATGACCACGAACATTCCACGGTGCATTTGTGGCAGGCATTTCTCGGCGCGGTCTTCGTCATCAACGCCTATTTGATTGACTGGCTTTTCGAACAGGGCAACACCGCCGCCAGCGCCAGCGCGTTCATCGGCGCGTTCATTTTGATTTATCCTATCGTCGTGACGGCGGTGAAAGATTTGCGTCACGGCCGTTTGAGCATCAATGAACTCGTCGCCATCGCCGTGCTTGCGGCATTTGCATCCGGCAATTATAAAACCGCCGGCATCGTCGCATTTTTCATGCTCACCGGCGAATTGATTGAAACACGCACCGCCGAAGGCGCGCGCACATCCATCGAATCGCTGATTAAACTGACACCGACCAAAGCGCGTCGCATCAAATCTGACGGCAATGAAGAAGAAGTCGCCGCGAGCGAATTGAAAGCCGGCGATATGATTCGCATCCGTCCCGGCGACAACGTCGCGGCGGACGGTGTCATCGTCAGCGGACAAGGTTCGTTCAATCAGGCGACCATCACCGGCGAATCGTTGCCTGCCGACAAAAAATCCGGCGACGAAGTTTTTGCCGGCACGCAAAATTTGACCGGCGTGCTCGAAATCAAAGTCAGTCGCGCGGGCGAAGACACGACCATCGGGCGTGTCCGCGAACTTATCATTGCCGCCGAGCAGACGAAATTGCCGATTCAGAAAATCGTGGATCAATACATGGGTTTCTATACGCCGCTCGTGCTCGTCATCGGTGCGCTCGTTTGGGCATTTACGCATCAACTGGATCGCGTCATCGCCGTGTTCGTCGTTTCCTGCCCGTGCGCGTTCATTTTGGCGACGCCGACCGCGATGGTTGCCGCGTTGTCCGCCGCCGCACGTTTGGGAATTTTAATTAAGAATGTCGCCGACATCGAACTCGCCGCGAAAATCAACGCCTTCGTTTTCGATAAAACCGGAACGCTCACGACCGGACAACTTGCCGTCAGCCGTCTTGCGCCGATTGGCGAAATCAAACCGGCGGAATTGCTGCTGCTCGCCGCGTCCGCCGAAAAATACAGCAATCATCCGACAGCCAAAGCGCTCGCGACACTTGCGAGTGAAGCCGGAGTTCCCTTGGCTGAGCCAAAAGATTTTGCCGAAACCGCCGGTCGCGGCGTAAAGGCGGAAATTAGTGGCGCGAAAATTCTGGTTGGCCGCGCGCAGTGGTTGAAAGACAACGGCGTGGATTCGTCCTTTGAAAAATCGGTAGACGTGAACGATGCCGAAGGCTGGAGTTTGATTTTTGTCGCGCGCAACGGCCAATGCGTCGGATGGGTCGGTTTGCAGGACAAGACGCGCGCCGAAGCGAAGGAAGCGCTGGCGGAATTGAAAGAATCCGGCGTGCGCCGCATCGCGATGATTTCCGGCGACCGTCAACCGGTGGCCACGCGCGTCGCGGCGGAAATCGGCTGCGAAGAAGCGAAAGGCGATTGTCTGCCGCAGAACAAGGTGGAATTTGTCCACGCCGTGAAAGCGAAAGGCTACAAAGTCGCCGTCATCGGTGACGGGGTAAATGACGCGCCAGCGCTTGCTGCAGGTGACATTGGAATCGCAATGGGCGCGGCGGGCAGCGAAGTGGCGATTCACAGCGCGACGATTGCGCTGATGAACAACGACCTGCGCCGTTTGCCGTTTCTCGTGAAACTTTCACGCAGCACCCGCGTGGTCATCAATCAAAACTTCGCGTTTGGCGTGCTGTTCATCATCGTCGGTTTATCGGCCTCGGCGTTCGGTTTCATCGGGCCGATTGTCGCGTCCATTTTGCACGTCGTCGGCACGCTCATCGTAGTGTTCAACAGCGCGCGCCTCGTCCGCAAAGGTGAGGAAATGGAACATTTCCATCCCGAAACCAAAGAGCCAACGCGTCGCACTTCCGGTCAACTGACGCCGAAGGTGGCGTGACGCATGAACTTAAAGAATTTCAAATCCGGCGTTTTCAAGCAGCAATATCAATATAAAAGTTTTACGCCGTCGTTGATAAATCATTCTTGGGTTTGGGATGATCCGAAAATCAACACATTGCTTGAGCAAGCCACGCGCGCGTTAGGCGAATTAAATGCTTTTTCGTTGATTGTTCCTGATGTGGATTTGTTTATTCAAATGCACATTATTAAAGAAGCCAATACTTCGAGTCGAATTGAAGGAACAGCGACAACAATGAATGAAGCTGTACTACCAAAACGTGAAGAAATTGCTCCAGAAAAAAGAGACGACTGGGAAGAAGTGCAAAATTATGTGAAGGCCATGAACGCGGCGATTGAGGAATTAAAAAAATTGCCTCTTTCAAACCGATTGCTTTTAAGGACGCATGGAATTTTGATGCAGGGTGTTCGCGGCTATCATAAAACGCCCGGCGAATTTCGCCGAAGCCAGAATTGGATTGGCGGTACTAGTTTAAGCGATGCCGTTTTTATTCCGCCACATCACGAAGAAGTTTTAGAGTTGATGTCGGATTTGGAAAAATTTTGGCACAATGAAGAAATTGATGTGCCACACTTGATTCGAATTGCTATCAGCCATTATCAATTTGAAACGATTCACCCTTTTCAAGATGGTAATGGCCGTATTGGTCGTTTGTTGATTACTTTGTATTTGGTAAGTCATGGATTGCTTGCTAAACCTTCGTTGTATCTTTCAGATTATTTTGAAAAAAATAAGGGGGCTTATTACGATACCTTAACTCGTGTTCGCACATCACACGATTTGGCTCATTGGATAAAAGTATTTTTGAATGCGGTCATTGCTACTGCGGAAAAAGGTAAAAGGACTTTTCAGGAAATTCTTGCGCTCCGAAACGAAGTAGATTGCCAAATTGTCGGCATGGGTCGACGTGCAAAAAATGCCCAAAAATTGCTTACTATTTTGTATCGTCGTCCAACAGTAAATACAACTGCGGTTATGAAAGAATTAAAAATCAGCCAAGTTTCTGCAGATAGTCTTTTGAAAGTTTTTGTAAAGGAAAGCATTTTGCAAGAAATCACTGGTTTTAAAAGGAATCGGCTTTTTCAATTTGAACGATATTTTCGATTATTCTTAAAGTAATTTAGACAAAAATAATTTTAGAAATACAAAATTAAGCATAAAATATTATAAATAGTTTTTAAGCTTAAAACTTATTTATGGGTTTTCTTAAATAATTTTTAAAAATGGCGCAAAATAATTCATCAGATGTAATTGTTTCCGTTCGCGGCCTGACAAAAATTTTCAAAGATTTTTGGAATCGCCCGAAAGCGCGCGCGGTGGACAACGTGGATTTTGAAGTCCGGCGCGGCGAAGTTTTTGGTTTGCTCGGCCCGAACGGTTCCGGCAAATCCACGACGGTCAAATTGTTGCTCGGTTTATTGAATCCGACCAAAGGCCATATCGAAGTTTTCGGCCATTCGCCGCGTCACGTCCAGACGAAATCGCGCATCGGTTATCTGCCGGAGGAATCGTATTTGTATCGCTACCTCAATTCGCGTGAGACGCTGGATTTTTTCGGGAATCTTTTTCATTTGAGCAAAGGCGAGCGCGGCAATCGCGCGGAACAACTTTTGGAAATGGTCGGCCTCGGCAAAACGCAGACGCGCGCCGTCGGTGAATTTTCCAAAGGCATGCAACGCCGCATCGGCCTCGCGCAGGCGCTCATCAACGACCCGGATTTGGTGATTCTGGACGAACCGACCGCCGGCCTCGACCCGATTGGCTGCCGCGAAGTGAAGGATTTGATTATCGCACTCGCGCGTCGCGGCAAAACGGTGATTTTGAGCAGCCATTTGCTTTCTGATGTGGAAGATGTTTGCGACCGCGTGGTGATTTATTACGGCGGCAAAATTCAGGCGGCGGGCACGTTGAAAGAATTGCTGTCTGAACCGGACACGCTGCGCATCACGACGCCGGTTTTGCCGCGTCCGACTTTGGAAAAAGTTTTGGAAATTATTCGCAAAGACATTTCGTCCGGCGAAGTGCGTGTGGATAATCCGACGCAAAATTTGGAAAGTTATTTCCTCGATGTTGTCGCCAAAGCGCGCGCGGCAAGCGAGACGAGCGGCGCGCAATCCGGCGCGCGAGTTGCAGAATATTTGCGCGGCGGAATTGAAGCGCAACCGGCGGCAGAAAAAGTTTTGGAAAAATTGTCGTTGCCGCAGGCCGCGCCGATAGTCGAATCAAAAATTTCCGCGCCATCGGCAGAAACAAAATTGGACGAGAAAAAATTGGATGCGCTGGCGCAGCCGGAAATCAAAACACCGGAATCAAAACCATCCGCGCCGCAACCGAAACCAGAAGATTTGTCCAAAGCGGATGAGAAGCTGTCGTCGCTGCTTGGAAAGAAATAGTTTTTAACCACGGATTAACACGGATGCACACGGATAGATTCATTCTGCCAAGTAGCCGCAAAATAAAATTTGTGGCCGTTGGTATTCCGTGTCTGTTGATTTTTTACGTGTTGAGCATGGGACCGTTCGTAAAATTGCAAGGTTACGGAATTATTGGCGAGCGAACTGCCAATGTTCTTGGAATTGTTTATGTGCCATTGGCGTTGCTCGCGCCAATTCCGGGCGTGAGGTCGTTTTTCAACTGGTATATTTTTCACGTTTGGAATTGCGATACAATGGGCGATAACACGCTTTAATTTTATCCGTGTTCATCTGTGTCCATCGGTGGTTAATTAATTTGAAATGCAAAAAATTTTCGCCATTTGCTGGTTGACGTGGAAGGCCGCGCTGCGGTTCAAATTATTCCTCGTCATCGCGGCGTTGTTGATTCTGGCGGTCGTCGGTTTGCCGGTGGTCGTCAAGGATGACGGCACGGCACAGGGCTTCACGCAAATCATCATCACTTACACGTTGGGTGCCATCACGGCGTTGCTCGGGTTTTCGACGCTGTGGCTTTCCTGCGGCACGCTCGCTCGCGACATCGAGGAATGTCAAATCCAAGTCGTCGCGACGAAACCGATTGCGCGCTGGCAAATCTGGCTCGGCAAATGGCTGGGCATCGTGACGCTGAACGCGGCGTTGCTGGCGATTTCCGGCGCGTGCGTTTTTGGTTTGCTGCAATGGCGCGCGACTAAACTGCCGGCGGTGGAGCAGGAAAAATTGCGGAACGAAGTTTTGGTCGCACGTGGTTCGGCAAAAGAACAGGATTACAATACGGAGATTGACGCCGAAACCGAGCGGATTTTGCAGAATCGCCTGAAAAGTAGCCCGGTGACGACCGTAGATTTGCCGGAAGTGCACAAACAAATCCGCGAGCAGGTGAAGGCGGATTTTCAACTGGTGCCGCCGGGCTATTCGCGCGAATGGAAGATTGACCTCGGATTCGCCAAAAATTTTCTGCACAACCAGCCGTTGCAATTGCGGGTCAAATTCAATTCGGCGAACAAAAGCGCTTCCGGCACGTTCGTTGGTTTATTTCAGGTAGGCGCGCCGGATTCAACCAACTTCTGGCGTAGCGAGCCAATGAGTCTGGCGCCGGACACATTCCATGAATTTGCGATTCCGCCCAACCTGTATGATAAGAATGGCGTGTTGACGATTGATTTCGTCAATCCCAACAACACGTCGCTGCTGTTTCCGCTTGAAGACGGCATGGAGGTTTTGTATCCGCAAGGCGGGTTCGCGCTGAACTTCGTTCGCGGATTGGGAATCATTTTCTGTTGGCTGGCATTGATGTCGGCGTTGGGTTTGGCGGCGGCAAGTTTCCTGTCATTTCCGGTCGCGGCATTTTTCTCTTTGGCGCTGTTGGTGGTAGTTTTGTCATCCGGCACGTTAGTGGACGCGGTGGAATCCGGTTCCATTACCGGCGCGAACGAAGAGACCGGCGTAGTAGGGCATTTTGTAGCGGACGGCGTTCTGATTCCATTCTTCAAAGTTATTTTGGCGACGGTCAAACCGGTGAATCAGTTTTCGCCGATTGACGCGTTGAGCAGCGGGCGCAGCATTTCGTGGAGCGAACTGGGATTGGCATTTACGCAAATTGTTTTGTTGCTGGGCGGCATTCTTGCGGTCGCCGGAATTTTTCTTTTCCATCGCCGTGAACTCGCAACCGCTCAGGGAAATCAATGAGCGCGCGCGCCAAAAAAATCATTCTGTTGGTGGTCATCGCCGCGCTGTTGTTCAGTTCCGGCCAATTGCAAAAATCATTGAACCATGATCGCGCGCAACTCGGACTGACCCGCGTCGAGCCGTTGGAAAACGCGCCGCCGATGCTGGCGTTCACGACTGTTGCACTCGGCGGTTTTCGTGGATTGATCTCCAATTTTCTTTGGATTCGCGCCAACGATTTGCAGCAAGACGACAAATTTTTTGAAGCGGTGCAACTCGCGAGTTGGATCACCGATTTGGAGCCGCACTTTCCGCAGGTCTGGATTTTTGAGGCATGGAACATGGCCTACAACATTTCCATCAAGTTCAAAGATTTCCCTGAACGCTGGCGCTGGGTCGAAAACGGCTTTGAACTCTTGCGCGACAAGGGACTGGTTTACAATCCCGACGAAATTTCGATGTATCAACAACTCGGCTGGATTTTTCAACACAAGATTGGCCAGAACCTTGACGACGCGAACCAGTATTTCAAGCAGCAATGGGCTTTGGAGATGATGCCATTTTTCGGGTCGAACGGGACGAACCTTGCTGATTTGCTCCAGCCGCAAACTACCGAAACCAGATCAAATGCTTTGGTGTTGCGCGATAAATTCAAGATGGACCCGCAGTTCGCGCTTCAAGTGAACAACGATTACGGCCCGCTGGATTGGCGATTGCCCGAAGCGCAGGCGATTTATTGGTATGCGCGCGGTTTGGAGCAGGCGAAACGAAATCCGACCAAGGTAAAAACGGATGACATCATTACGCTGCGCCGCGGGATTTATCAGTCCATGTTGCAAGCGTTTCATCACGGCGAATTGGTATTCAATCCGTTTGACCAGTCATATGAACTTTATCCGAATCTCGACATCATTTCCCGATTGAACGCGGTATCTGAGGAAATGATGCAGGAAGATTCGAAGAATCGCGACAACATCGCCACCTTCCACAAAAATTTTCTGAAAGACGCGGTTTATTTTCTTTACGAAAACAATCGCATCGCCGAAGCCGCCAAATGGTATCGCTATCTCGGCCAGAAATATCCCGACAAACCGTTGCTGGTGAACAATCCTAATTCATTGCCCTCCAAACTGACGCTCGACGAATATGCCATTGCGGTTGTACAGGAAGACGTCGGCGAAACATCGCAGGAACGTGTCACGTCCGCCATTCAAGGTTTGCTTTCGCGCTCGTATTATGAACTGGTGATCGGGCAGGACGACCGCGCCGCCGGCTTCAAATTGCTCGCGCAAAAGGTCTATCAGAATTACGAAAAAAACATCAACAAAGGCGTGAGTAATCAAAAGCGCATCGGACTTGCGCCATTTAAAGATATCAATCAGAACGTGTTGGATCACATGCTCGACCCGCAAGGAGGAATGCCTTATGCCGCGCGCGCCGTTTTACGAACGCAACTTCATTTGCTTCCAGAAACCAATGCCGTGATGCAAACCATTTCGACAAATACGCTGGCGCCTTCGATTTCAGCCACTAATTCGCCGCCGACCAATTCAGTTACGAAATGATTCCTTTGGGGGGGGCGATTGTTGATGCGAGCTGATTTGTAAAATTGCTTCATAACCGAACTCTGCTAATCTTTTCCGTCCGTGACGAAGAAAGATTCCAATTCTAAACCACTGCGCGTCGGTATGATTTCGCTCGGCTGCGCCAAAAATTTGGTGGACGCCGAAATCATGCTCGGCTCACTGCTCAAGTCTGGCGTCGAAATCACCAATGATGCCGCCGGCGCCGATGCCGTTATCGTCAACACCTGTTCGTTCATTGATTCTGCGCAGGAGGAAAGCGTGGATACGATTCTGGAATCCGTCGAATTGCGAGACGCGAACCAACGCGGTCAGGCCGTCATCGTTTCCGGCTGTCTGCCGCAGCGGTTCCGCGACGAATTGCCCAAGCTCATGCCCGAAGTGGACGCTTTCATGGGCATTGACCAAGTCGCGCAAGTCGATGACATCGTGAACAAGGCGATCGTCAATCGTGAATCCAAAGTCCAAAGCCCAAAGTGCAAGGCTGAAAAAGACACAGTCGTTTCGCGGCTGAATGAATTGGAAAAAGATCGCGGTGCATCTGAACACGAAAAATCAGAATCCATTCGCGGCACCGAAAAATTCGGAAAAACTAAAACCGTCGTCGCGCCGGTTGCGCCAATTTTAGACGTTAACCAGCGTCCAAATTTCATCCCTGATTTTCATACGCCGCGCTTTCGTCTCACGCCGAAACATTTTGCGTATTTGAAAATCGCCGAAGGCTGCAATCATCCGTGCAGTTTTTGCATCATTCCACGGATGCGCGGTTCACATCGCAGCCGCACGCAAAGCGACATCGTCACCGAAGCCAAAGCGCTGATTGCTGACGGCGTGAAGGAAATCAATTTGATTTCGCAAGATTCGACTTATTACGGATTGGATTTGCGCCCGAATCATTCGCGCGCGATTTCGTCGCCGGGAAAATTTTCTGCCGCGACGAAATCACTTTCTGCGGATGCCACGACGATTTGCACGTTATTGCGCGAACTCAATTCGCTCAAAGGCGATTTTTGGATTCGCCTGCTTTACACGCATCCCGCACATTGGACGGATGAATTGATTCAAACGATCGCTGGTTGCAAAAAAGTCGCGCGTTATGTGGATATGCCGTTGCAACACATCCACGAAAATATGCTCGAACGGATGCGCCGCGAAACGTCGCAGCAATACATCATAGATTTGATTCGCAAAATCCGCACCGGCATTCCCGGCATCGCGCTGCGCACCACATTCATCGTCGGCTTTCCCAGCGAAACGGAAGCGAGTTTTGAAACGCTGCTCGATTTCATCCGCGAAACCAAATTCGAGCGGCTCGGCATTTTCACGTATTCAAAAGAAGACGGCACACGCGCTGGCGCGATGGCCGGACAAATTCCCGACAAAATCAAAAAACGCCGCCGCGAATTGGCGATGGCGGAACAGCATAAAATTGCGCGACAAATTTCTGAAAGTTTCGTTGGACGCGAAATCAAAGTCCTTGTCGAAGGCAAAGCCGATGAAAAGCAATTACAAGCGGCAAATGTCAGTTCGTGGGAACACGGTTTGATTCGCGAAGCTGAAACTCATCACTCGCCACCCGTCACCCGTCATTTTCTGGTTGGTCGCGGCGAAGCCGATGCGCCGGACATTGACGGGCGCGTTTATATTCGCAGCCAGTTGCCCATCGGTGAATTTGCCAAAGTCAAAATCATCGGCCACACCGATTATGATTTGATTGCTGAGCCGGCTTAAACCGTCAAGCCGCCAAGTTTTTTTCTTGGCGTTTTCCGCGTCTTGGCGGTTTAATTGCGCGATGGCCACGCTCGTTTTCGACATCGAAACTTCCGCGCTGCCGCTCGAACAATTCGACGACGCGCAGCGGGAATACCTTTTCCGCGAAACCGAAAAAATTGCCGACGAAGCCGGAAAATCCGCCAAACGCGAAGAGATCACCCGCTTCATGTCGCTCTGGCCGTTCACCTCGCAGGTCGTCTGCATCGCCATGCTCAACGCCGAATCGTTACGCGGCCAATCCATTTTTCTCGCCGAGGATTTTGAGGACGACGCCGGTGACGCCGGCCCGGTCGAATTCGTTCCCTGCGCCGACGAAAGCGAATTGCTCACCGCGTTTTGGGACGTGGCGAAACATTACGACAACATCGTCACCTTCAACGGACGCGGCTTCGACGTGCCGTTCATTTATCTGCGCTCGGCGATCTTGAACGTGCCCATCTCGAAAAAAAACTGGCTCGGCTACCGTTACGCCACCGAGCCGCACTGCGACCTCGCGGAGCAACTGACTTTTTACAGCGTGAGCGGGCGCGACGGCGCGGCGCGGCGGTTCAATCTGGATTTTTACTGCAAGGCGTTCGGCATCGAATCGCCCAAGAGCGCGGGCGTGACCGGCATGGACGTGACGACGCTGATGGCCGAAAAAAAATTCCGCGAGATTGCCGAATACTGCCTGCGCGACGTGAAAGCCACCGTGGAACTTTACAAAATTTGGAAGGAAAGGCTCGCGGGAATAAAATAAAAGCTCGTAACAAAAATGAATAACGTAATTCAAGACGGGCCGGTGAGAGAAATTTTCAGGCCAACACTTTTTCGCGGAAGCAAAACGACTTTATTTTACTTTTTAATTTTTATCGGTGGAATTTATCTTATTATTGAGTCAATACTTTTGATAAATTTTTGGAACAATTCCAAAAGTTTATTTTTTATTTGTTCTTTTGTGCCTCTGATTGTGATTGTTGTTTTAAGTTTTTACTCTCGCTATGCGTGGTCGGTTTCTGTCTATGACGAAAAATTGGTCGTCAAAGATTATTCTTTGGATTTACTTTTGCGAATCCCTTTTCGATTGTTTCAAATTCCAATTCAACAAGAAATTCTTTTCTCTGAAATAGATTTCATCTTCTATCTCGAAAAAGAATACAATCTGCTTCTAAATTATCGCCATAAACTTGGAAAATATAAAATTGCCAGAAGAGAAATGGATTATCGGCGAGAACATCTGATGCGGAAATATGCAGTTCCAGCAAATATAATTGACGCTTTCGAGCAAAGCTCCAACAAAGCGCTTGATGATTACACGGCCACGGGAATTTTGATGGCCGTTGAAGAAATTCTCGACCGACACAAGGTGCAGGAAAACGAAAAGAAACAAATTCTTAAGGACTTGAAACAAAATGGCGAATTTTCCTTTGAGCACGTTTCACGCTTGTTGTCGCCTCACGCGATTGACCAAAATGATTTGGATAGTCTTAAAGACTTATTTTTAGATTTGGACACAAATGTTTTGACTCCATTTTTAATTACCAAACTGGCAATAGCTCAACTTGAACGAAGAAGACGAGTTCGAGGCGGCGCAATTGTGGCAGCCCGAATGAATGTCGTGCTAATTTTGTCTGACCAAAATAGCTTCAAGAAAATTTACTTGAAAAAATTTCATCAACTTTCAAGAGCTGATTGGCAAAAATTGATTCATCTTATCAATGAGAGAAAACCCGGCATTAAATATCTTATGCCAAAACTAAACTATCGAAATATATCTGACCCAGATTTCAAACCCGGATGTGGCTAATTTAATTGACGAATGATTTCCACACTCATTTGCTTCGCGCTGAAAGAAGAAGCCGCGCCATTTCAAAAAATCGCGGGTGGCTTGCACCGCAGCCATCACATTTTGCTCACCGGCATCGGACGCGCCAACGCGGAAAAATCCTTGCGCGAATTTCTTTCAAAAAATTCTCCCGAACTGGTTTTGACCTGCGGTTTCGCCGGCGGCTTAAATCCAGAGTTAAAACTCGGTGATGTGTTTTTTGAGACTCCCCTCTCCCCGCTAAGCGGGGAGAGGGTGGCGAAGCCGGGTGAGGGGAATTTAATTTCCAAATTGATTTCTGTCGGAGCAAAACCGGCCAAGTTCTTTTGCGCCGACCGCATCACCACAACTGTCGCCGAGAAACAAAAATTGCGCGAGCAAACCGGCGCGGACGTGGTGGAAATGGAATCGGCGACGATTCACGCGGTTTGCGCCGAGAAAAAAATCCTTTGTGCTACTGTCCGCGTGATTTCCGACACGGCGCATGAAGATTTGCCGCTGGATTTCAACACGCTGGCCAAGCCGGACAAAAATCTGGATTTCAGCAAATTGGTGTGGGCGATTGCGAAATCGCCGGGAAAAATTTCGGCGTTAATCAAATTACGAAAGCAAACCAAATTTGCGGCGGAACGGCTGGCTGTGGTTCTGGAGAAAATCGTTTTTCCGTGAAATTTCAAATGATGCCGTAATTAGGCGAGGTCGAGCCAACGATAAATCGTAATCCGGTGCGAACAATCAGCGCGAGCTTTTGCGGTTTGCTCAATTTGACGGCTTGCGTACCGAAGACGTTGAACCGATTGCGTTCCAATTTTTGAAGCAGACGCCAATAGACCGCGCCCATCAATTCGGCGGCGACCATCGCTTTGCGGTCTTCCGGCGGCAAGGTTTGCCGCGCGAGCAAATAAAAATTTTTTGCGCGGGCGGCGACGGTTTGCGCGAGCGCAAAATAATTTTCGGAATAGCGCGAATTCAAAATGTCATCTTCCGCGACGTTGAATTTTTTCAATTCGTCCAGCGGCAAATAAATCCGCCCGCGCGCGGCGTCGTTTTTCACGTCGCGCAAAATGTTCGTCAGTTGCAGCGCTTTGCCGAGATAAATCGCGTAATCACGCGTCGCGGAATTTTGGTGGCCAAAAATCTCGATGCTCAACAAACCGACGACGGACGCAACGCGATAGCAATATAATTCAAGTTGCTCAAAATTTTCGTAGCGTTTCGTGTCCAAATCCATTTCGCAGCCTTTGATGAGTTCGTCGAACAGTTGAAACGGCAGCGAAAATTTTTGGATGACGGGTTGTAATTCATTGTTCGTCGGGAATTGCGGCGATTGATTTTCACAGGCGCGTTTCACGTCGGCGCGCCATTCAGCCAATTGCGCGCGGCGGGTGTCCGTAGGAACGGAATCTTCGTCGGCCACGTCATCCACTTCGCGGCAAAAAGCGTAAAGCGCGGACATGGCGTCACGTTTTTCGCGCGGCAGAAGAATGAAGGCGAGTGCGAGGTTGGAAGCGCTTTTGCGGGTGATGGCGTGGCTGTGTTGCATCAGGGATTGGTGGCGGTGGAATTGTCATTGGTTTCGTCGTCGCTCATTTTTAACCGTTGCATCCGGTAACGCAACGAATGGCGGGAGAGACGAAGTTGTTCGGCGGCACGCGAGAGGTTGGCGGCATTTTTTCCCAACGCATTGGAGATCAATTCGCGTTCGATGCGGGCAAGCGTTTCGTCCAGTGATTCGTCTCCAACTGCCAGTGCGGCGGCGGTTTTTTGTAGCCGTGATTCGACTTGAAAATCCGGCAGGCTGGAAGGTTGAACTTCGTGAGTTGTTTCCAAAATCAACGCGCGTTCGATGGCGTTGCGCAATTCGCGCACGTTGCCAGGCCAATGATGTGCCATCAATTTTTGCCGTGCAGCGGACGTGAATCGTTCCACGTTTTTATTCATCGCGGCGCGAAACACGTTCAAAAAATGTTCCGCCAGCAGCAAAACATCTTCGCCGCGTTCGCGCAACGGCGGCAGATTGAATTGCACGACATTGAGGCGATGGAACAAATCCTCGCGAAAATCGCCGCCGGCAATGGCCTGGACGATGTCGCGATTCGTGGCGGCGATGAGCCGAACGTTGACGCGCAATTCCGCCGTGCCGCCGACGCGAGTGAACGTGCCGTCTTCAAGAAAACGCAGCAACTTCGCCTGAAGCGGTTTGCTCATGTCAGCGATTTCATCGAGGAAAATTGTGCCGCCATTGGCTTCTTCAACGCGACCGGATTTTTGTTTCAACGCGCCGGTGAACGCGCCGCGTTCGTGGCCGAATAATTCACTTTCCAAAAGCGTTTCAGGAATCGCCGCGCAATTGATGCGAATATAGTTGGCGTCGCGCCGTTCGCTCAAATGGTGCAGCGCGCCGGCGACCAATTCCTTGCCCGTGCCGCTTTCACCCAAAATCAAAGCGCGCGCTTCAGTCGGCGCGATGGTTTGGATCAATTTTCTCAATTCGCGAATTTTTGGCGATTCACCAACGATTTGCTCAAGGCCAATTCGATCGCCGGCACGCAAACGCAAGACGGTGTTTTCACGCAAGAGCCGGTAACGCTCGGCGCAACGCGCGACGGCATGGAGCAATTCTTCCGGCGCGAACGGTTTGGCAAGATAATCAATCGCGCCGGCTTTGATGGCTTCGACAGCGAGCTTGGGTGTCGCGTAAGCGGTGAACATGAGCGCGGGCAAATCCGGTTTTTGCGATTGAATTTTTTTGAGGAAATCGTAACCGCTCATGCCGCCGAGCCGCGCGTCGGTGATGATCATGAAAAATTCCTCGCGCTCAATCAGGCTCAAGGCTTGTTCGGCGGATTCGACCGCGCGCGCGGCGTAGCCGTCGTCCTTCAACATGGCCAGCAACGACAGGCGCATGTTTTTTTCGTCGTCCACAACGAGAATGGCTGGCAATGGCGCGCTCATTTTTTCAATTTCATCAATGTCTTACCCGGAAAAGTTAAAATGAAATCCGCGCCTTGTCCAAATTTCGATTCAACGCGAATCGTGCCGCCGTAAAGTTCGATGTTGTGTTTGACGATGGCCAGGCCGAGACCGCTGCCTTTTTCCTTGGTCGTGAAATAAGGCTCGAATACGCGCGTGATTTTGTCCGAAGGAATGCCGGGGCCGTCGTCGCGGATGGAAACTTCAATCGTATAATCTGGGTGGCAATTCATGGCGATATGAATGTTTCCCTTTTCGCCGAGCGCGTCACGCGCGTTTTGCAAAAGGTTCACAAAAATTTCCGACAGATGGCCGCGTTGCATCAACAACGGCGGAAAATTGTAACCGTAATGGTGATGCACCTGAATCTGCGTCGGCATGGCAAAGGGAAAGACCTGCGCGACGGCGTAATTCAATTCCTCGATGATGTTCAATTTTTCCACACGGCCTTCGCTCAATTGCGCGTAACCCATGATTTGCGTGATGACGCGGTCGGCGCGCGCGACTTCTTCCTGAATGATTTCGATTTGCTGCGTGGAGGAATTTTTGCCATCGCGCAGCGCGCGTTGTAATGAGAACGCGGCGTTGTTGATGATGGCCAGCGGATTTTTGATTTGATGCGCGACTTCGGCGGCGAGCCGTCCGGCGGAGCGCAATTGATTTTCGCGCGCGGCGAATTCACGGCTTTCTTCGACGGCGAGCCGTTGTCGTTCCAGCAAAACTCCCGCGCCGTAACCACAAGCGGTCGTCAATAACAACAAAACCAACCGCAGGGCAAAAGGTTGTCCCAAATCGTCGTGCGGCCCCAAATCCAGCGTGCGCAACGTGTTATCATCGAGATTATTGATGACCGAAATATCCAGTACACCGATTAAAACATAGCAGAGGCTGATGGCGATATTCAGGAAGAATTGCGAAAATCCTGGCGGCAGGCTCACGGCATTGCGGATAATCAGAGTCACAAACAGCCAGAACAAAATACTATCAAGGCCGCCGGTCAACAGCGCCATGCCCGCGATGAACAGCGCGTCCACCAAACTGCTCGTGACCATCGTCCATTGCACAATCGCTGCCGGCAGTTTTTTCATGGCTAGAAAGACGACGGCAAAAATTGCGTTGGCAAGGATGTAAAACCAGAAAATGTATTGCACGGTTTCCACCGCCACTTCGAGCGTGTTCGTCGTCATTCCGAACCACGGCGTCGCTTTGAAGGAATATAAAATCATGGCGATGAAGACCGCCTTGACCGGCAGGATGATGTCGCGCTCCATGATTTCAAAACGCCGGAGCGAGCGCGAAGGGTCAGGCGCCGGGATTTCCAGCGACGTGAAAAACCGTTTCAGCCACTGTGCATGGCTTGATTTCATAAATTCACTGCGCGAAGAAAGATTAAAAATTAACGCGCCAGCTTCAACGCGCGCTCCGCGATTTTCTCCACCGGCCACAAGCGTCCGATGCCTTCGTAGCCGCACGACAACATTCCTTTGTCCGGCCCGATGAATTCCGCGCCACGCGACTTCAAAATTTTCACGTTCACCTGCGTCGCTGCGTGCAGCCACATTTTTCCGTTCATCGCGGGCGCAATCAAAATTTTCGCCTTTGGATTTAACGCCAATGCAACGCACGTCAGCGCGTCATCCGCAAAACCATTGGCCAGTTTCGCAATCACGTTGGCAGTGGTCGGCGCAATCAAGAGCAAATCCGCTTCGTCGGCCAATCGCACATGCGCCGGTTTCCAGCCTTCCTCCTCGTCGTAAAGATTCGTGACGACCGGATTGCGCGTGAGCGTCTTGAACGGCAGCGGTGTGATGAACTGCTGCGCGTCGGCGGTCATCACCACGCGCACGTCGGCTTTCGCTTTCGTGAGCAGCGACGCCAAATCCGCCGCCTTGTGCGCGGCAATCGAACCCGTCACGCCCAACACAATTTTTTTATTCGCGCTCATCTTGCAATTTAACTCAAAACTCCGGCAACGGCGAGCGCGCCACGCGCATTTTTTCCGCCTCCACAATCGCCAGCGCCCGTCGCAAATCTTCCTCTTTGCTCGTGCTGACCAAAAGATAATTGAAGTTTTTCCATTGCGCGATTTCTTGTTTGGCCACGGCCACCCGCTTTTGAATCACTTCCGGTGAATCCGCATTGCGCCGTTTGAGGCGCTGCTCGATTTCCGCTAGCGAAGTCGGCGTCAAAAAAATTGTCACCAGCGCGCGGTTCAATTCCGGTTCGGTTTCCGCCTGCTCGCGAATCGTCGCCGCGCCCTGCACGTCCACATTCAGCAAAACGTCCTTGCCCGAACGCAATTTGCCGAGCAACTCCGATTTCAAAATGCCATAGCTGTTGCCGTAGACCGTCGCGTGTTCGATGAAATTGCCCGCCTGCAACCGTTTCAAAAAATCCTCGGCCTTGAGAAAATAATAATCCTTGCCGTGGTGTTCGCCCTTGCGCGGCGCGCGCGTTGTGCAGGTGACGGCGCGAACCATGTTGCGCCGCACGCGCAACAATTGGCGCACGAGCGTCGTCTTGCCGCCGCCTGATGGCGCAGAAATCAAAACCAGCAACGGCGCGGATTTTTGTTTTTTCATTCGACGTTCTGCACCTGTTCGCGAAACCGCTCCAATTCCGCCTTCAACGTCACGACCTCACGCGAAATCACCGCGTCGTTCGCTTTCGAGCCAATCGTGTTGATTTCGCGGTTCATTTCCTGCGCCAAAAAATCCAGCGTGCGCCCGACCGGCTCGCGCGATTTGCGGCAATCCTCGAATTGTTTGAAATGACTTTGCAAGCGCGTCAATTCTTCCGAAATGTCTGAACGGTCAGCGAACAAAACGATTTCCTTGAGCAACCGTTCGTCGTCCGGCGCGACCTTTTCAATTCCCGCAGCTTTGATTCGTTCCAATAATTGTTTGCGATAATTCTCCGCCGTC
Source organism: Verrucomicrobiia bacterium (assembly GCA_035546095.1). Taxonomy (GTDB): domain Bacteria; phylum Verrucomicrobiota; class Verrucomicrobiia; order Limisphaerales; family UBA11358; genus UBA11358. The sequence continues at coordinate 32,050 of DASZXB010000031.1, forward strand.
AACGGCGCTTGCTTTTGGATTTGTTCGACGGATTTTCTCATCACGCCGATGCGTGCCGTCAAATCTTCTGCCAAATGTGCGCCTTCGCGTTCGCGCATTTTTACGAGCGACGCCAACGCCTGCTGCAACGCTTTTTCCACGACCGGCAAAATTTCCCCCGCTTCAACGAGTTCCTCGTCGCTCTGAAACACGCCGGGCGCACGGACGATTTGGTCGAGCGAAACGCCGCCGGAAAGTTTTAGCTGCTTTGCCAGTTTGCCGAGTTCCGTCGCGTAGGCTTTCGCCAGCGGCGCGTTGATGTGTGCACGCGCCGACAATTTGCCGTTCGCCGCGTGGATGCCGATGCGTGCCGTGACGCGACCGCGCGCGACCCGCGCGTTGATGGCGTCGCGCACCGATGCTTCGAGCATTTCCAGCTCGCGCGGCAGGTTTACGGAGATTTCGGACTGGCGGCGGTTGACCGCGCCCAACTCGACGGTGATTTTGAAACCGTCCCGCGCGCACTCGCCGCGACCGTAACCCGTCATGGATTTCATCCGGCGCAATATGCGAAAATTCCCCGCTTCAGGCGAATCAATTTTCTAAACGCTAGACCTAGTTCTTTTGTCCTATTGCCACCTCTGACTTTTATGGTATAAACGATTAAAAGTTTGAATGTAAAAATATAGAAAGGGAATTTTTTTATGAGTGTACTTTGGTATGGAGCAATGTATGGAGCGTATCAGGCGATGCCTGAAGAAGAGAAAATGGCGTTACGTGTATGGGAGCGAGAAAATCTTGATGGCTGCAAAATCGGAACTTCTGATTGGCCGGGTTGGGAAAAATACATAGGTAAGCCACCGTGGAAAAATTCGACGTCAGAAAAAGATAAGCAAAAAGATGGTTTTGTTTATTTAGTATTTGCTCGCACAGGCGAATACAAAATCGGTTACAGCGAAAATCCCGATGGCCGAATTAAATCCTTCGTTGTGCAACCGCCTTTCGAGTATGAAATAATTCACACTTTTCCCGTTGACGACATGAAAGCTGAAACCACTCTGCATGGTGAATTTGCAAGTAAAAGAATAAGACCGAATGTAGAATGGTTTTCATTAAATAGCGACGATGTCGCTCTGATTAAAAGTATAATTAGTTTTCAGAACGGTAAGTTCATCCTGAAGCCAAATTTGTCCGCTTAATTTTTAACCTACAGTAATTTCAAGGCCGCCAGAAAATCTTTTGGCAATGGCGCTTCAAAATTCATTTCTTTTTTTGTGCGCGGATGAACAAATGAAAGTTCTTTGGCATGCAACATCACGCGCGGCGCGGCATAGCCGGTCAATTCCGCGAATTTTTTATTTTGCTTCGCGCCGTAAGTTTTGTCGCCGAGTAGTGGATGGCCGAGAAATTGAAAATGTACGCGGATTTGATGCGTGCGTCCGGTGAAGATCTGCGCTTCGACGAATGTGGCGGCATTCAATTTTTCCAGCACACGATATTTCGTGTGCGCCGCGCGACCGGAATTGTCGTCACTCACAGTCATGCGTTTGCGATGATTCGGATGCCGCGCAATCGCCGCGCGGATTTCGCCGGATTCCTTTTTCAATTCGCCGCAGACAATCGCGTTGTAAATTTTTTTGACCTTGCGGTCGGCGAATTGTTCCGAGAGCGCGAGGTGCGTTTCGTCGTTTTTGGCAACGACGAGGCAGCCGCTGGTTTCTTTGTCGAGCCGATGGACAATTCCCGGTCGCGCCACGCCGCCGATGCCGCTCAAGGAATTTTTGCAGTGATGCAGTAACGCGTTGACGAGCGTGTGTTCGTCGTGGCCAGCGGCAGGATGCACGACAAGTCCGGTGGGTTTGTTAATGACAAGCAACGATTTGTCCTCGAACAAAATGTCGAGCGGTATTTCTTCCGGCTGCGCGGCGGCGGATTTCGGTTCGGGAAAATGAATTTCAATTTTTTCTCCGGCGCGCGGCGAATGAGTCGGCTTGACATTTTTGCCGTTGACGCGGACGTGACCTGCTTCAATCAGCCGTTGAAACGCGCCGCGCGAAATCGCCGGAAATTTTTTGCCAAGAAATTTATCGAGCCGCTCGTCCGGCAAAGATTTTTCAACGATGAAATTTTCCGCGCGCGAATTCACGGCGAAGATTCAGCCGATTTCTTCGGCGCATGCTCGTTCCGCCACGTGATGAGAAAAATCAAACCGACGCCGGTGCAAATGGCAGAATCGGCAATGTTGAACGCGGGAAATCCGATTTCCTCGCCGCCGCGTTGTTGCAAATAGAAACGGAGAAAGTCCACGACTTCGTGGTGAATCAAACGGTCGGCGAAATTTCCAGCGATGCCGCCGAAGAGCAGGCCAAAGGCGATTTGGCCGGAAATCCGGTCCACGTCGAAATGATGGCGCGTGAGAAACAGCGCAACGAACGCCAGCAGCATCACAAAAATCAGGGCGCTGTTGTTGTTGCGGAACAGACTCCACGCCGCGCCGGTGTTGCCCCAATGAACGAATTTGAAAAATCCGGCGACGATGATTTTTTCGTCGCCCATCGGCAGAAAATGCAGCACGAGCCATTTGGTGAACTGGTCGAGCGCGAACACGACGAGCGCGAGCGCGGCGATGCGGCGATTGGATTTTTGAAAAATGGATTTGGCAGCGGCCATGACAAATTTACCGACGCGGATTAAACACGATTTTGCCGCAAAAAACAATGTGATTTGTAGCGGGTTTGTCATGTTCAAAAGTTATGGTTAGACAAGAAACTCGGTATTTTCGGGAATGCCTTTTACGGAGTAAATTGGCAGCATGAAAAATTTGTCAGAAACAAAAACGATAACGAAAACGCTCATGCAACTCGGCGTGGACAGTTTTGCCGCAAAATCCGCCGATGAAAAAGTCAGCGCGTCCGACAGCATTCGCAATCTCGTACAGCGCATTGAAGTCGCCGACCAAGTCGGCCTCGACGTTTTTGGCGTCGGCGAACATCATCGCAAGGAATACCTTGATTCCGCGCCGCATATGATTCTCGCGGCGGCAGCGACACAGACGAAAAAAATTCGTCTCGCCAGCGCTGTCGCCATTTTGAGCGCGTCCGACCCCGTGCGTGTTTTTCAAAATTTCGCCACGCTTGATTTGCTATCGCAAGGCCGCGCGGATTTGGTCGTCGGACGCGGCTCGTTCACGGAATCATTTCCACTGTTTGGCTTGAAGCTTGAAGATTACGACGACGTGTTTGCGGAGAAATTGGATTTGCTACTGAAATTGCGCGAAGACGAATTTGTGAATTGGTCGGGCAAATTTCGTCCCGCGCTGACCGGACAAGGCGTTTATCCGCGTCCGCTGCAAAATCCGTTGCCGCTCTGGATTGGCGTCGGCGGAACTCCAGAATCTTTTGCGCGCGCGGGCATTCTCGGACTGCCGCTGATGATTGCGATTATTGGCGGCGAAACGCGGCAATTTCGTCCGCTCGTGGATTTGTATCGCGAATACGGACGCCGCGCCGGACATTCGCCGGATAAATTGAAAGTCGGCGTTCACGCCGTCGGTTACGTTGCGGAAACGACCGAGAAAGCGATTGGCGATTTCTTTCCCGGTTACGCGAAAACGTTCAGCAAAATCGGGCGCGAACGCGGTTGGCCGCCAATCACGCGCGCGCATTTCGACGCGGCGCGCAGCGAAAACGGCGCGATGCTCGTGGGCAATCCCGAAGAAGTCGCGGAAAAAATTCTGCGCCACAGCGCCGCGCTCGGCGGCGTTGACCGGCTGACGTTTCAAATGGACGTGGCGGAATTACCACAATCCAATTTCCTGCACGGTATTGAACTGCTCGGCGGCAAAGTCGCGCCTCTCATCCGCAAAAGCATTTCCTGAAATCAAAACCAGATTTTTTTGACCTTGCGTTTTGATGGACGAGGAGCTTTTGTGGCTGTAGGCTTTCCTCATGGCGTTGGTGCGAATCCTTGTGGATGGCTATTCGCTGCTGCACAATTGGCCGGAATTGGCGGCAGGCGCGCCACGTCATTCCGAACGCGCGCGCGACGAGCTGGTCCAAATCCTGACGCGCTACCACGACGTGACGGGCGAACCGGTCACGATTTTTTTCGACGGTGCGGGTTCGCCGCCGGGCGCGCCGAAGAACGAATCAAGCCGCGATGTGGAAGTTTTATTTTCACGCGCGGGACAAACGGCGGACGACCTGATTGAACGCGTCGCGCACCGATTTCAGCAATTCGGCGAAGTGCTGGTGGTGACGGATGATTTTGCGGAGCGCGACATCGTGAGCGGGTTCGGCGGGTCGGTGGCCAGTTGCGCGAATTTCATCCGCATGGTGGAAAACGCGCTGACGGAATTGCAGGATGAATTGCAGACTTACAACCGCGCGGAACGCAACCGGTTCAAAAATAGAAAATGAATAATTCAAGAAAATACATTCGAGCGGCGCGGTTTATTTTGGCGCTGGTGACGGCGCTGTTTTTGTTCCGCGCGTTCGCGGCCTCGGCGCAGACGCCGGCGGACGGGAATCGTTATCTTCTGATTTTCGACACGTCCTCGACCATGAAAAAAAATCTGCCGGCCACGCAAGGCGCGGTGAACAATTTGCTTCTTTCGCTGATGCACGGTCAATTGCAACAAAGTGACACAATCGGCGTGTGGACGTTTGCCAAAGACGTCGGCGCGGGAAGATTTCCGTTGCAACAATGGAAGGCTGAAAATGCTGGCGACATCGCGTCGAACATCATGGCATTCGTGGAAAAGCAGCGATACAAAAAGGAAACGGATTTTGAAGCAACGACATTGATGTTGAGCGATGTCGTGCTCAATTCCGACCGGCTGACGGTTTTGATTTTTTGCGACGGCGACGGCGAAATTCATCACACGGGATTTGACGACGCCATCAACGCTGCTTTCGAGAAAAGCCGAAAACAGATGCAAAAGAATCATCAGCCGTTCATCGTCGTTTTGCGCAGTCAGGCGGGCGTTTATGTCGGATACACGGTCAATTCGCCGCAACGTGTGGATTTTCCTGAATTTCCGCCGCGCCCGGCTCCCATAGCCGCTCCGCTGCCAGTCACGCCGACCAATCTGCCGCCGGAAATCGTTCCGGCGCAACCCAAAATCATCGCGCCGCCGTTGATTATTGTGGGCACACACGTCGGCACCAATCTACCGCCGGAAGAACCGCCGAAATTGGTGGAAACCAATTCTCCACAGCCGGAAGTCGCGCCGACCAATCCACCGCCAAAAATCGAAACCAACCCGCCGCCGGTCGTTGAAAAAATGGAACCGACTAATCCGGTTCCGGCGATTGCGCCAACCGCTCCGCCACCGCCGTCCCAAAAATCCGGCAACGACGGCAAAGCGTTGAAAATCGGCATCGTATTGTTAGCCGTCGCAATTGTGCTGGTGATTCTGGTGATTCGCCGCGGCGGAAAATCCCGCGAAAGTCTCATCAGCCGTTCGATGGACAAAAAATAATTCCGGCGTGACTTTTGTCGGCGCGCGTGAAAAAATCCCGCGCATGAAAGCAATGAATTGGATTTACGCGCTCGGTTTGTTCGCTGCCGTCGTGCTGCACGCCGAAGATACCAACAAAATTTCCGCGCCGCCGGATTTTACCAACCCCGCAAAACTCACCGCCAAAGCGCCGGAAACTTTCAAGGCGCAGTTTGACACAACCAAAGGCAAATTCACCATCGAAGTCACGCGCGCGCTTGCGCCCAATGGCGCGGACCGTTTTTACAATCTCGTCCGTTCCGGCTATTTCACAGGCGTTGAATTTTTCCGTGTAGTTCCCGGTTTCATGTGCCAATTCGGAGTTCACGGCGACCCGGCCGTTTCCGCGAAATGGCGTGACGCGAACATTCCCGACGACCCGATGAAAGGCAGCAACACGCGCGGCACCATCACCTTTGCCACCGCTGGTCCGAACACACGCACCACGCAGTTGTTCATCAACTTCGGCGACAATTCGCGACTCGATGGCATGGGCTTTTCGCCCTTTGGCAAAGTGATTGAAGGAATGGACGTGGTGGACAAAATCAATGGTGAATATGGTGACATGCCGCAACAAGGTGGTAATGGTCCGGATCCAGGTCGAATCGAGAGCGAAGGCAACGCCTATTTGAAAAAGGATTTTCCGAAACTGGATTACATCAAGTCCGCGACGATTGTGTCGGTGGAATTGCCCGCAAAAGAAATAACTTATTGATTCAAAATTTATGAGCGAAGTTGCCATTCTCACCACCAGCGCGGGCGAAATCGTCCTCGAATTCTGGCCGGACGTCGCGCCCGGCCACGTTGAAAATTTCAAGAAACTCGCGCGCGATGGATTTTACGACGGCACTTGTTTTCACCGCGTCATCAAGGATTTTATGATTCAAGGCGGCGACCCGTTGACGAAGGACGAAAGCAAAAAAGATATGTGGGGCACGGGCGGCCCCGGCTGGCAAATCAAGGCCGAATTCAACGACAAGCCGCACGTGCGCGGCGTGCTTTCGATGGCGCGTTCGCAAAATCCCAATTCCGCCGGCAGCCAGTTTTTCATCTGCCACGGCGACCCGCGCTTTCTCGACCGCCAATACACCGCGTTTGGCCAATTGATCAAAGGCGACGACGTGCTGGAAAAAATCGCCACCACCCCCACGCATCCCGGCGACCGCCCCGTGACGAAGCAAACGCTCATCAGCGTCAAAATCGTCCCCGCCGATTCTGTGAAATAGTTTTCAGACAGGATTTACAGGATTAACAAAATTACCGGATTTTAATCCTGCAAAATCTTGTTAATCTTGTCTAAATTCCGCTGTGGAAATTTCCGAACTCGCCAAAATTCTCGTCACGCTCGGCTGTCCCGCCGAAAAATCTTCGGAAATGGCCGCGCAACTGGACAAACGCGCCAGACAATTGGCCGCCGAGAAAAATCGCAGTTACAAAGACGCGCTGAAGCATTTGCTCGCGCTGATGAAACAAGGCTGGGCCGCGCCGAAATAAAATTTTTCTCTGCGTCTCTGCGTCTCTGCGCTAAAATTTCCGCGTGATAAAACCGTGGAAAAAAGTCAGTTCAAAATTCATCGGCGATTTTCGCATTTTCAAAATGCGTTCCGACACATCCATCAATCCGCGCACGGGCAGGGAGCATGATTTCTTCGTCCTCGATTCTGTCAATTGGGTCAACGTCATCGCCGTCACGCCCGACCAGCAACTTGTGATGATTGATCAATACCGTCACGGCTCGAACACGGTGGAACTCGAAATCCCCGGCGGCATGATGGACGCGGACGAAACTGACCCGATAAAAACCGCCGTCCGCGAATTGCGCGAGGAGACCGGTTACGAAGGCGAAAACGCGCGCCTGCTCGGAAAAATTTTTTCCAATCCCGCGATTTTGAGCAACGTCACCTACACCGTGCTGATTGAAAACTGCCGGTTGAAACACAAAGTCGAATTCGACCACGGCGAAGATTTGGCGACGCGCCTTGTGCCGGTCGCGGAAATTCCAAAACTCGTCGCCGACGAAAAAATCGGCCACTCACTCGTCGTCGTCGCGCTGTATCATTTTGATTTGTGGCGAAGGGGAATAAAAAAATGCGATTAGTAATGAAATTTTTTGGTGAACACGTTGTAAGCAAGCCAGCAACAAGCGATGACAAATAAAATCACATAAGAAACCAAATTGGCTTTGAAAACAGCATTGCGAATTTTTGCTGATTCCAAATTCAAATTTGCCCAAGATTTTTTGTAAGCCCACCGTTCAAGCCACACAGAAACAAAAAAAGATGGCACGAGTAAAAGCGCGGATGCGATTGGAACAAGCCAATATAGATTTTGTTCATCTGGTCCAAGCCAAGCAATAGTAATCGGAAATAGAAGAATATCGAGAACTGGAGAATTCAGCCAATTCCAATGCCAATGGTTAGCAGCCATTGCTGCCGGAAGTGCCACGATAAATTCAAGCAAAAGCATAATTAGCCATGCCAAAGGAATTCCTATTAAAGTAGAAAATAAATTCGCTAAAAAGCTTCCCTTGAAAGCATCGCTGTAAGTTAAAGCAAGCCAGCGGCGAATTACCAATGCCTCGACGACAAAAACTGGAATAAAAGCAAAAACCATTGCTGGCATTTGAATGAAAATCATCGGCACGCCGACATCGGCAAGCATTGGTTTCATTGAAGAAGTAAAAACCAAATTTTTTAATTTTGGTCAAGTATTTCAAATTCAAATCAAATTCACCGGATCAATGTCAACCGCGAGCGTGACATCTTCCGGCAACGAAATTTCTGAAACAATTTTCGCCAGCGTTTGACTTAATTTGCTCATCGCGCGCGTGCGCAACATGATTTGGTAGCGATAAAATTGTTCCGCACGCGCGAGTGGCGCGGCAGCCGGGCCGGAAATGATTAAATCTTTGAATTCGCTTTTCAAATTTTGGTGGGGCGAGGCTACTGACGAGCCGCCAATTTGATTTCCAGAACGGCTCGCGGGGACGCTCGCCCCACCGCGTGAATCGTTTTGAAGATTTTTTTCCAGTTCACGTTTCAAATGTTCGGCGGAAAATTTCACTTTGTCCTCATTGCGGCCTTTGAGCGTGAGCAACGCGACGCGGCTGGCCGGCGGATATTTCAGTTGCTCGCGAAATTCGATTTCCTGTTTGTAAAAACCGACGTAGTCGTGGCGGCGCGCGTATTGAATGGCCGGATGAAATGGCGCGAACGCCTGCACAAAAACTTCACCCTCGACATCGCCACGCCCGGCGCGACCGGCGACTTGCGTGAGCAGTTGGAACGTCCGCTCGCCCGCGCGAAAATCCGGCTGGTGCAGCGCGGAATCGGCGTGGATGATACCGACGAGCGTGACATTCGGAAAATGCAGCCCCTTCGCAATCATTTGCGTGCCGACGAGAATGTCAATTTTGCCCGCGCGAAAATCGCCGAGCGTTTTGCGGTAATCATCTTTGCGTCGCATCGTGTCGGAATCCATGCGCCGCACGCGCGCGTTTGGGAAAATTTTTGCGAGCGCTTCCTCAACGCGTTGCGTGCCCATGCCGGAAAATCGAATCGCCGAGTTTTTGCATTTTGGATTCGGACAAATCTGCGGAACTTTGTCAATGAAACCGCAAATGTGGCACGCGAGTTTTTGCTCGATGCGATGATACGTCAACGAAATGCTGCAATTCGGGCAATTCGCGACGTAACCGCATTTCTCGCATTGTAGCGAAGTCGAGTAACCGCGACGATTGAGAAATAAAATGGTTTGCTCACGTTTTTCGAGCCGTTGATGAATTGCTTCTTTCAATTGCGGAGAAAAAATCGGTGCGCCTTTTTCTTTTGCGGCGGCTTGTCGCATATCCACGACGCGGACACGCGGCATTTTTTGGTCGTCCACGCGCTCCGGCAATTCGAGCAGCGTGTATTTGCCGCGTTTAGCGTTGTGAAAACTTTCCAGCGACGGCGTCGCCGAACCGAGCACGACGACGGCATTTTCCATTTGCCCGCGCATGATGGCGACGTCGCGCGCATGGTAGCGCGGCGCTTCTTCCTGTTTGTAACTCGTCTCGTGCTCCTCGTCCACGATGATGAGCCCGAGCGGTTCGACCGGCGCAAAAATTGCTGAACGCGCACCAATAACAATTCGCGCGCGGCCTTGACGGATTTTGTGCCATTCGTCGTGCCGCTCGCCCGCGCTCAAATGCGAATGTAAAACGGCGACGAGCGTCTGCAATCTGCCCGAACTGAATCGTGCCTTGAATCGTTCGACCGTTTGCGGCGTGAGCGAAATTTCCGGCACGAGCACGATTGCGCCTTTGCCTTGTTCGAGCGCGTGCGCGATAGCTTGCAAATAAATTTCAGTTTTTCCCGAGCCGGTCACGCCGTGCAACAAAAAGGTTGAAGTTTGAAGTTGGGAGTTGGAAGTTGGAGAAGTGCGTGTGTCCATCGCTTTCGTAATTGCTCCAAGCGCTTTTGCTTGACTTGCGTTCAGAGCCAACGGCTGCGTCGGCAAAATATGTTCGCGCGCATACGGGTCACGTTCGGTAATTTCGGCGGAGATTTCAACCAGTCCGATGTCTTCCAATTTCCGAACGGTTGCGGCGGTGGTTTCGGCGAGTTCGAGCAATTCCACCAATGGCATTTCTCGACGCTCTTCGATGATGTTCCAAACTTGTTGCTGGCGTTTGGGCAATTTTTGGAATTCGCCGCTCATATGCAGCGCGCGGACAAATAATTGTTTTTTCCAGCCTTCTTCTTTTTTGCGAACGGCTTCGGGCAAGACGGATTTCAAGGCGATTTCCGGCGCGCAGCAGTAATAATCCGAAATCCATTTGGCGAGTTGCAATACTTTCGGTGTCACCAATGTTTGCGCGCCGATGATTTTAAGAATCGGTTTGAGATTTGCGTGCGCGGATTCTTCGGCGAGCGCGGTGACGGTGCCGTAAATTTTCCGCGCGCCGAATGGAACTTGCACGCGCGTGCCGATTTCAATTTTTCCGACAAGCGCAGGTGGAATCGCGTAGTCAAATTCCTTGCGCAGCGCGATTTCGAGACTGACGCGGGCAATCATGGCTAATCGCGCGAGATTTTATTGAGCGTGTCTTCCAATTGCTTGCGCAGGGCTTCGCGCTCGGCATCGGAAATCTGGCGCGGAACGTAGATCGGTTTGTCCGAATTCATTTCGCAAACAGAAAACGGCTTGGGGATTTGAAAGCGGTCCCAGCTTTTGATGACAAATTTTTTTGGCGCATAAAATCCGAACGGAATGATGGGATGGCCGGTCAGTTGCGCGAGCGAAATCACGCCGTCATAACAATGATAACACGGGCCGCGCGGGCCGTCCGGCGCCATGGCGATGTCGTAACCTTGTTGCGCCCAACTGGTGAGTTCGAGCAACGCCTGCGGGCCGCGCATGTGCGACGAGCCGCGCACGGGCTGGATGCCAAAACATTTGAGAATCGCGGAAAGAAACGCGCCGTCGCGGCTGGTGCTGGCGATGGCGGCGACTTTGCTGCGTTTCCGCCGGCGCGAATAAATGCGATAAGCATTCGGGCAAAGCAAAATCCGGTTGTGCCAGAAGGCGAAAATCAGCGGCGAATCGGGTGGGTTTTCCCAAAACCCGGAATGGTCATTCCATTTGTAACGCAGCGTTGCAGTCAACAAACGCGCGATGCTCACGATAATCCACGCGCCGATGCGTTGGCGCAGTTTCGGCTGTTCCGGCACGACCACGCCGGATTTGCGTTCGTAAATTTTGCGTCTGGTTTTTTCGCCGGTCATCCATTTCCCTTTTTCAGGCACGCACGCACCAAATCCTCAACGGTCGCTTTTACGCCAAGCGAATTTTGCGCGGCGCGAACGCCGTCGTGCGCTTCAATTTGTTTGAAGCCGAGCGCCATAAGCGCGAGCACGGCATCATTGATTTTTTGGCCGTCGGGCGACAACGCGCGCTGCGCGCTGGCGGCTTCCCACGCGCCTGCAGCGCCGATTTTATCGCGTAATTCAACGACCATTCGTTCGGCGGTTTTTTTGCCCACGCCGGAAATCTGCGAAAGCGATTTCACGTCGCCGCTCGCGACCGCGCCGCGAAACGCCGTCACGGAAATGCCGCTCAAAATGTTCAGCGCGATTTTCGGGCCGATGCCGGAAACGGTGTTGATGAGCAGGCGAAATAAATCGCGTTCCGCAGCGGACATAAAGCCGTAAAGCGTGTGCGCGTCTTCGCGGATAACGAGTTGCGTGAGGATTTTTATTTCCGCGCCCGGCGGCGGCAACTTGTCGAACGACGACAGCGGAATCAGAATTTCGTAGCCAACGCCGTTCACGTCCACGACGATTTGTGTAGGCAGTGCGTCAACAAGTTTGCCGTGAAGAAAAGTGATCATCTTGTCATGCCTCCAATGTTGCCATGACCATCATGCGGGCCAACATCTTTGATTTGCTGTTCAAAATCTTTTGCCTGTTTTTCTTCTTTGTCCATTTCAGCTTTCCAGAAATTTTTTTCCGCGTCAGACATCCAAAATTTTTCCGGCAAAGGCTTTTCACAAACGCCACAAATCTTATTTTTGCGACTGTAAATCGGCGCGTTGCAATATGGACAATGAAGTTCCACTCAAATTTTCTTTGGCGTATTTAAACTATATCGCGAATTTTCCTGCGCGTGAGCCAATGCCAGCGCCAGCGCGTCGGCAGCATCGGGCGCAGGCGGTTTTTGCAAATTCAACATACGTTGCACCATTTTGGCGACGGCAGATTTTTGCGCCGCGCCATAGCCGACAATCGCCTGTTTCACTTTGCGCGGCGCGATTTCAAAAATTTCGATCCCAAATTCAGCGACTGTCGCCAGTGCCGCGCCGCGCGCTTCGCCCATGACGATGGCCGTTTTCAAATTTTGCGCGAAGAAAAGGCCCTCCATGACACAAATCGTTGGCCGGTTTTGTTTCAGAATATCGCGAAGAGTCTGCGAGATTTTAGCGAGGCAACGGGAATGTTCCCAATCGTTTGGACACGAAATGGTGCCATGCGCCAATGTTTGCGGAAACGGTTTTGCCAATTGGATAAGTCCATAGCCCGTGCCACGCAATGAAGGATCAATGCCCAGAATGATTTCGTGATTCGAAGGGGGTGCGTGTTTGGTCAAAGGCGGCAGAAAAATTTCACATGCCGTTTTACCATCGGCGCGCGCCTGCATCTGCTCAAATTGCTGGAACGTGATGCCCACGCCATCACTTTGCCAGCAGATGCAAAGTTACTAAAGCAAAAATAATTACTGTGATGGCTGGCAAAATCAATATGAATCAATGTCCATTTTCGTTTTGGTGATTATTATTTGACCTCGAGCTGGAAGGAGCCTGCGAGGAATTATTTGGTGATGAATGTTGCGCTGGTGCTTGGCTGGGATGCGGCATCGGATGCTGAATCTGCTGTTCTTGCTGGCGCGGAGACATAGACCAGTTGTGATTGTAATTATGTGCCGGTGCGGAGGGGGAGTTGTTCGGTTGTTGCGATTGCGAATGCGGCGCAACGTATGGAGTCCCCGGCTGATTTGATTGCGTGTTGTGATATTGGTCTGGATGAGGAGAATTATTTTGGGCCGAAGCAGCCGGATGTGGTCGGATGCCTTGGTTCAAGGAAGTCGCATTATTCGGCGCAAAATGCGGACGGTTTACCAATAACGTGTGGCCGCTTTGATTAAACCGTTCACGAGTCACATTGTGTGCGTTTACCGCTTGGATTGTGACTGGATGGATTTGAACGCCGCTGACGGCGGTGATGTGTTGCGGTGGAATGCCATCATTGACGATGGTTTGATTGTGGTTATTAAAATTAAAATTATTTATGACGGTTGTGTGATTGTAAAATTTCGTCACTTGATCGGGAGCGACGCGATAACGATGTGGATGCGAATCGTAAAAATTTTTCGTCGCAACAAAAGTGAAACTCGCGGCGGGTAATCCAAAATCGAAACCGATTTTCACGGCATTGCCGTTGTAAACAAAACCGACGCCTGCTCGATAAAGTGTGTGCGGCGGCAACGGCGCCCAGCCGCAATAATCATTTGAATAACGCCAGCAAACCCACGAAGGCGCCCAGGTCGTTTCCGGCCACCAGCACCAGCCCCAGCGCGGATGATGAAACCAACGCCCGTAGTGAAAGGTTGTCGCGCCCCACGAATAATCCGAAACCCAATACCAGCCGCAATCGGTATAAACCCAGCGGCCATGATCGCAATACGGTTGCCATCCATTATCATAAATCACAACGGTTGGCCGCCAGCAAAGTCCATAACCGTCTATGTTCACCCAACCGCCGTAAGGTGCAAGCGTGCTATAAAAATAATCTTCCGTGACGACTGCGGGCGGGTTGTTTGTCGGCGTATCTGTAGGCGTGGTTGGTTGATTGTTGACGGCAACCCCCAATTCCTGATTTCGTTGAATCATCGCGTTGATGACATCGTTTGGCAGGCCGATATCCTTCAGATAAATAATTGTGGTCGAATCCAAATCAAATACGCTGCCGAAATTTTTGACAAAACTCATGATGACGCTTTCGTCAACGCCGGATTGCGCCATATTCACCACCTGACCAACCGGACTGTCGGGCGGAATATATGAAGGTAATTCGCCTGGTGTGATAGAATTATCCGTTACTGCAGGTGTATTTGATCCTGTCATTGCTGATTCATTTTGCGCGCGGGAATTTTGAATCACACAAAGGCACAGCAAGACAACAATTGAAAATAGAATGCTCGGACAAAATTTGAGAGAAACAGGAATTTTCATTTTGAATTAGGTAATGCGTTACATTAATACAATACGTCACTTCTTTTGACAAGTTATGGAAAAAATCATTCAACGGAATTGGTGCTCCCGCCCGGAATTGAACTGGGATACGCGGTTTAGGAAACCGCTGCTCTATCCATTTGAGCTACGGGAGCAAATAAGCAGCGAGGGATGATTATCCTTTGAAGCTGAACCACAGCAAGCCATTTTGTTTAGCTGGTCTTGCCGAATTCAGAAAACTGAAAGCCGCTTGTTGCTAAAAGCAAGTTGCCATTTGCAAATTGCCTGAAACGCGTGCGAAATCCCGTTAGTAAAAGAGCTTGAAAGCATTAATGACTTGAAATTATACACAAATCATACACGATTTTTAGACAATTAGGCTTGAAAACGTGTTTAAGTTGAGATTTTGAGTTAATTTTGTGTTGGCATTTTTAATGCTGAAAACACAGTGTATGACCAAATTATGGGTACAGATTAGCTTGGCCAGCTTATTGTTTGTCAGCCTCATCGCCAAGTTGCGCGCTATGGTTGAAAGTCAGGTGCCGCTTGGTTACGAGGATGAAAAAGGATTTCATTTTGGCGTGAAACAAGCCGCCAACAAATAAACGAAGACGGCCAGCAATCGTTGACGAACGATGCATTCAACGAAGTTCTGTCTTGCGTCTTCCATTTCGTTTTCATCCGGCAATTCAAGATTTGCCGATTTTGCTCTTCCTGTTCTTCCTTTTCACTTTCGCTTTTCTTACTACAATTGGATTCGCAGACTCGTGGTGAACGCACGGATTTTTAAATTTCATTTCATTAAACCGGCGTTCCAAACTTAAAATGATGGCCGGTGAAATTTCAGTCCAAGAAATTGGATTGCTAAATGCTTTTGGCGGGGAGCGCAAAAGCAATTTGGTTTGAAAATTATGAAGGAAAATGGTTGTTGCCAAAACGATGAGGCAGTTCGAATTCTTCTGGTCGAAGATCATCCAGTTGTTCGGGAATCTTTGAAGCTGATTATTCAACGTGACCTCAATTTGAAAGTTTGTGGCGAAGCCGAGGATTGCAAGCAAGCGCTGATGCTGGTGAGTGAAACCCGCCCGCGATTGGTCATTCTTGACCTGACTTTAAGGGATTCACACGGGTTGGAACTGATTAAAGATTTAAGAGAACACCATCCCAACGTGTTAAGTTTGGTTTTTTCAATGCATGAAGAATCAATGCTTGCTGAAAGAGTGATTCGAGCCGGGGCGCGTGGCTATCTGACCAAACAGGAAAACCCGGCGAAAATTCTCACGGCGATACGTCAGGTTTTGAAAGGTGAGATTTATTGGAGTGAAAAAACAGCGGCACAAATTGCCTCAAAAATTGCTATGCGCCCTCGATCTTCCAACAGTTTTTCGTTGGAATTTTTGACAGACCGCGAGTTGCAGGTGTTTGAACTGATGGGACAAGGGCAAAGCACGCGGCAAATTGCAGGTATTTTACATATAGATGCCAGCACGGTAGATACTTATAGTTCAAGAATTAAGGAGAAATTGAATCTAAAAAACAGACGCGAATTGATTCAATACGCGATCCGCTTTCAAATGTTGCCAAAGGATACCATGGCTAATTGATGTCTTCAATTGTCGTCAACGCCTGTTTTCAAGTTCATAAGATCAAAAGTAGTTAAAATCACTACAATAAAATAAGGCAAAACCTTGTAGATAGCTGGTCGGAATGTGTTAAAATATGTTCGTGACTGACTCGAATGTGAATTGAAATAAAACAAATTTTGGAGACATCGTTCGATATTATGTTTTTGCCTGCTGATAATTCTTTCGCTTGGTTAAGCGGGTTTTAATGCAAACATTTTTAATGATTGGAGATTCATGCTATCCGCTTTCACCACTTCAATTCAATCTGACGCTTGGTATTGTGTTCGTACCAAGCCAAAGCATGAGCATATTGCTGCGGCCAATCTGCGGAAAAATTTAAATCTTCAGGTTTTTCATCCGCGTTTGCGGGTAGAACGCGTCACGAAACGCGGCTTGGTGCGGACGAACGAATCTCTTTTCCCCTGTTATATTTTCGTCCGTTGTGTAATTGATGAGAAAATAAATCAAATTAAAAGAACAGGCGGGGTGACTACGGTTGTCCATTTTGCGCAAAGAATTCCTATAATAGAAGACACTATCATTGATGAATTGATAGAATGTTTTGCCGGAGAAGAAGCAATGGCCGTGGAGAACCGGATTGCGCCGGGTGATGAAGTGTTGCTGGCCGATGGAGCATTTGCTGGAATGCGGGCTTTTGTTTTGCGTGTGATGCCCGCAAAAAGACGGATTCAAATTTTGTTAGATTTTTTGGGCCGTCCAACGCCCGCCGAAGTTGATGAAAGTTCGGCAATAGTTGAAAGAAATAGCGTAGTGGATTTGGTTCCGGTTTTAGCCGCACGTCTTAGTGCGAAGGCCGTGTTGGTTTCGGTGTGAGTTGAATTCGCGCGAACAAATTAGGGTAATTGTCTCTGTTTGTTTTCAGAGAAATGGTTGTGTTGATTTTTTGGCAAAATAAGCTTTTGCCAACAAGTGCGGAGCTTTAGCTTTATTAATTTAATTACTAAGTAAACGCGGTTATTTATATTTAATTTGCCAGTTTTTTAATAAAAAGATGGAACAAAAAGACATTTTGAATAAAACGATTCAGATTGAAATCCCTCGTTGGAAAAGAATATTGGATGTCGTGATTGTATTATCGGCGTTACCAATAATTATTCCTTTATCTTTTCTGCTGGGTTTGGCGATTCGCTCGGTTTCAACAGGGCCTATATTATTCAGGCAGGAACGTGTCGGGTATCGAGGCAAGCGTTTCATGTGCTTCAAATTTAGGACCATGTTTGTTGATGCTGATACCTCGACGCATCAGGGGCATCTTTGCCAATTGATGAATTCAAACACGCCGATGACAAAAATGGATGTAACCGGCGATCCAAGGATAATCCCATTTGGTTTATGGATTCGCGCTTCAGGATTGGATGAGTTGCCTCAAATAATCAACGTGCTTCGGGGCGAAATGAGTTTGGTCGGCCCGCGCCCTTGTTTGCCCTATGAGTTTGAGAAATATCTGCCATGGCAAAAGGAACGCTTCAATACATTGCCCGGCCTCACAGGTCTTTGGCAGGTCAGCGGAAAAAACAAGACCACTTTTAATGAGATGATTCAGTTGGACATCAAATACGCAAAAACCAAAACGATATGGCTGGATTTGAAAATCATCCTGTTAACGATTCCAGCCCTGTTTGCTCAAGTGATAATTTCGCGAAAAAAGAAAAAACAATCAAAGCAAGGGACCGCGCCTAATGTATTTGCGGATTTCTCTGACAAACCACGAAATTTACAGGAACAAATTTCGCAAAGGCCGTTGGGGTGGACGACCAAGGTGTGATTTATAGCTATAATTAGAAGCAAACAGGAACGGAGATATATGAATAAACAAATAAAAGTTGGAGTGGTTGGATGTGGATATTGGGGGCCGAATTTAATCCGCAATTTCAGATCGCTCGCGGATTGTGATTTGAGAATGATGTGCGATGTCAGCGCACAACGCCTGACACATTTGAAAACTTTGTACCCGGAAGTTGAAGGTGAAACCAATTACAATCACATGCTTAACGGCGTCGGTCTTGATGCCGTAATCATCGCCACGGCGGTGCGGTCTCATTATCCGATGGCTAAGGCGAGCCTGTTGGCCGGCAAGCATACTTTTATTGAAAAGCCAATGGCCAGTTCTTCTGCGGAGTGTGAAGAATTAATCCAGATCGCGCGAAAAAAAGGCTTGGTCCTGATGACCGGGCATACGTTTTTGTATTCCCCGGCGGTGCGAAAAATAAAGGAAATTGTGGATTCCGGCGACATCGGGGAAATCCGATACATTTGTGCCCGGCGTTTGAATTTGGGCTTGTTTCAGAAAGACATCAATGTTGCCTGGGATTTGGCGCCTCATGACATTTCCATCATTTTATCAATCATCGGTGAACAGCCGGTCAGTGTGAATTGTCAAGGCAGCGCGCATATTACTCCCGGAATTGAGGATGTTACCATGATGTGTTTGGGATTTGAGAGGCAAAGAACGGCCATT
>DASZXB010000032.1:0-27941 GCA_035546095.1 Verrucomicrobiia bacterium
CTCACACCAAGCACCAATCCAATTTGTTGCAACACAAAAAAACTAAAGCAAATGAAAATGCTGCCGGCAACACCAACAAAAAGATTTCGTCGGCCCGACGTTGCGCCAAATGGAATCGCAATTAAAACTACGATAAGACAGGTCCAAGGCGCGGCCAAACGGCCGTTTAATTTTGTCAACAGCCAAGCCTTGTCCGCACTTGGCAAATTTTGATGTAAACTTAAATAAGAAAATATGTCCGCGAGTGGAATATCAGATTTTCGAGTGCTGTGAAGGTTTTGTTGACTACTGATTTTAATTTCACTTTGAATCTCGCTTGGTGTCTCATCAAATTCCGGCATGGCCAGCAAATTAGTTTGCAAAGATGGCAAGAGCGGAGCATGGGCATCGGTTTGTATATATTCTTTTACATCGGAAAAAACCCAGATTTCATTGGTATAAACAGCATAATTGGCATATAAACGACGGCTCGAGCCATCAGCTAAAGTCCAATCTACTTGCGGGCGAATCATCTCTGCGGTTTTGATGCGGTATTCACCGATAAGCCATGTGCGATGGTCGCGTGCATTAGTAAATCCAAAATTAAGAAAATTATTTTGTGTTTTCACGTCACCTGCTTTCTGAACATATTTTGTTTTGATGCGATTCGCCAAGTCAGTGCTGCGAGGAACACATAACTCATTCAAAACAAATAACATAGCGCTGGCCATGAAACCGACAATGAAATATGGCACACAAATTCGCCACAGACTCACGCCGGCGGCACGTATGGCTATAATTTCATTGTGCCGCGCGTGATTTGTAAGGGCATAAAGCAACGCTAATAATAAGGCAATCGGCAGGATTGTAACGATAAATTCCGGCGTCATTGCAAGCGCGTATTCAATTATATCCAAAAGACGCAATTTACGTTCCTGCATTTCATCCAATTCATCAAATAAATCATATGAAATCCAAAAAATCAAAAATCCGCCGAGGCAATATGCCAGCGGCGTAAGCAGTTCACGGAACAAATATCGGTCAAGCAACCGCATCGCGCGCAGATTAAGCTGCAATGCCTGAAATGAGCAAGCCTCGCATACATTTTATCATATAAAATTGGAACCATCGGAAACAGAGAAAGCCTGGCGCGTTCTGGCCAAGATTCAAGAAGGTTCAAGTGGCTATGTCTCGGATTTGTGGGCTACTGCGGAGTGCATGAGACAGGCCAATGATAGGCGCATTCAAAATTTGCTGTGTCTTTTACGATAGCGGCTGGGAGTTTCTCCAGTTTGTCGGCGGAACGCGGTTGCAAAATACTGGCTGGAAGAAAATCCCAAATCATGGGCAATGGTGATGATGTCGTCTTTTCCTTCGACCAATCGCAATTGTGCCTCTTCAATCCGCCGGTGAAGTAGATATTCGTGAAAGGTATAACCGGTTTCTGCCTTGAATCTGGCGCGCAGACCGGCGGGGCTTAACCCCACATTTTTCGCCACGCCGTCGAATCGGACTTGGTCATGATAAAGGTGGTTTTCAATCCAATCCAACGTGCGCCGCACCCGCCAGGTGATCAGCGGCTTATGATTGGCCATCTGGCAATGATGGTCATGATCACGTATGATTGCGATCAACAGCGCGTGCAACATCGAGCGCGCCATCGGAATCACGTGAGGAGCATGACGATGCCGATGTTCTTCAAGCAATCGCAGGAAAAACTCGTTGACCTCGCGAGAGGCGTTGAAAGTGCGACTGGTCAATCGTTCATAGGCGTCCCGCAAACAAGCAGTCTCGGCTTCGGGCAGAGAGCCTAACGCCCCTTTTTCCGGGAATTTCACGCGCAGCCAATAATGTTCGCATGGTTGCAAAGAACTGCCTTCGCCGCTATGGAGTTCGCCGGGGCGGATGATGAACACGCGACCCGTACTGAATTCGTATTGCTTATTTTCCACCCACCAATGCAAATGGCCGCGCACCATGTAATGAATTTCAAATGCACCCGGATGCCGGTCAGGTTTGAGGCCGCCGGGCAATGAACTGTGAAACCGCAGCCAGCCGAAAATTTCCAATTCCGGTAGAAGTTGCATCTCATCTTCAAAAGTCTCCCGTTCATAACCGCGCTGATTGCTGGAACGGCTCCATGGAATCAACGTGGCTGGCCGGTTTGACGGGGTTTTCACGAAAAGGATTTAACAATCGAAAACCAGAAATTGCAAGTGCAACGCCGGAAGTTACCCTTGGTTTTGTTCAACAAATGTCACTAGCGCAAATCAAACGTCATTTTCTGGATTCGAGTTATGATGCCAGCATATCAATGAAATCATCCGCGCTAAAATTATCTTTCGCCATGCCCGCAGGTTATCTTAATTCCTGATGATAATGAATACATCGGCGACTGATGATTTCTTTTCCCAGACACATAACTTAAAAATAACTTATCACTCAATAACATGAAAAATAAAATAACCCGATTGGCTTGGAAATACTTGGCCGTCTTATCTTTGGCGTTGACCAGTTGTTTCGCGCGCGCTGACTATCTTCCCAACAATTTTTGGCCCAACTCAAGTTTTGAGTCAGGCGACAATCTGGACGCCGCCGATGGCAGCGGAACTCCCACTGGCTGGACTCGCACCGGTGGCGACCCGACTATTTGTCAGGTATTGAATTCCAATTCCGTCAGCCCCACCCACTCTCTGGCGGTGGTTGACAACAGTTTTGATTATGGTGAATGGGATTCCACCAACTTGAGCCTGGCCGGTCACGCCAATCCCGGTGATTCCGTTGTCGTGCAATGGTATGAGCTGTATAGCATCAGCTCCGGTGAAATGCGGGTAACGGTTGACTTCTTCGACGCCAACACGAATCTGGTCGGTGAAACACATTCGGTTGTCACTGGAGACAGTTCCGGCTGGACCGGCGATATCTCCACCTCCACGTTCACGAAAACGAACGAAACCCTTGTGATTCCCGAGGGTGCCACGCAAATGCACGTGGCTTTGGTTTCCGGCGGTTCCGGCGGCACGCAAGGCATTATGTTGATTGACGATCTCTCCGTCGCTTTACAAGCTACTCCGCAATTATTATCCGGCAACTTCTGGCCGAACCCTTCTTTTGAAGCAGGCGCAAACTTGGACAGTTCCAATGGCACGCCGACCGGCTGGAATCGCGGCGGCAGCGATGGAAGCATTGACCAAATCACCACCAATAATTATGTCAGTTCCAGTCATGCGCTGGAAGTGGTGGATAATGATCCGAATAATTACGGTTCATGGTATTCGGATCAAATTTCCTTGGCCGGGTTGGCCAATCCGGGCGATGCTTTGAACCTGCAATGGTTTGAACTTTACAGTGTCACCAATGGTGAGATGCGCGTGACCTTTTCCTTTTATGATTCCGGCGGAAATGATGTAAGCGACATTTCCTACACAGCTACCGGCAACAGCGCGGGTTGGCAAGGAGTGGTGGCCGGTTCAGGTTTCACTCGCCGCAATGAACAGGTCATTGTTCCGCCCAATGCAACCAAGCTTTTGGTGCAACTCGTTTCTGCCGGCCCCGTTTCCACGACCGGTATCATGTTGATTGACGACTTATCTATTGCGACGCCGCCGATGCCGGCGCTTTTGACAAATAACTTCTGGCCGAATCCCACTTTTGAATCCGGCCAGAATTTGGATCAGACCAATGGCGTTCCCACTGGCTGGGTGGCCGCTGGAGATGACTTGAGCATCTGTCAAGTAACCACCAATGCTTATTCAAGTTCAACCCATGCGCTAGCGGTGATTGATGACAATGACAACGGTTACGCTGAATGGGACGCTGACTTTGTTTTAGGAACCAATGCTGGTCCGGGTGACACGTTAAACATTCAATGGTCTGAATTATATTCCATCACCAACGGACCTATGCGGGTAAGTGTGCTTTTCTTTGATGCTCAAACCAACCAATTAAGTGAAACGGATGCAAATTCAACCGGCAACAGCAGCGGTTGGTCCGGTCAAATCACGGGTTCAACTTTGAGCTTGCGTAATGAACAGGTGATGATTCCACACGGCGCGGCCATCCTGCGGATTTCGTTGGTTTCGGGCGGCTCGGAATCGGCCACCGGTGTGTATGTGATTGATGATTTGTCGGTGGCGCGGGCGGCTTATCCGGCCACCGTGCTGTCTTACAATTTTTTCCCCAATCCCACTTTTGAAAATGGTGTGCAACTGGATAACCCGACCGTTGCTATCCCGACCGGCGGCTGGCAACGCGGCGGCACCGCCGGAATTGACCAAGTATTGACCAATAATTCCGTCAGCCCAAGCCATGCGCTGGCCTTGGTGGATAATGACATCGCCAATTACGGAGAATGGTATATGACGATAAACACCGCCGGTTACATTAGTGACAACGACGCCATAGACATCCAATGGTATCAGATATACAGCGTGACCAATGGCAACATGCGCCTGTCATTTGCCTTTCTCGACAGCGGCGGCAATACTCTGGCCGCGCAGGATTTCAATACCGATTCATCAACCAACAGCCCCGGTTGGACCGGAGACCTGGCTTCATCTCCATTTCAACGGCAATTTCAGCGTCTGGCCGTGCCTGCCGGAACCGCGCAAATCCGCGTCAACTTTGCTTCCGGTGGAGCGTCCACCGTCACCGGGGTCATGTTGATTGATGATTTGTCAATCAGGTTGAGCCTGCCGCAAATTACCGGCATTGTTCCTCAAGCTGGCGGATATAATGTCATTTGGAACAGCATGGCCAGCAAGATGTATTCAGTGCTCTTCAGCAGTGCATTGGGAACGGGCGCGAATTGGAGCGTCATTGCGACTAACTTGCCGGGAACCGGGTTGTCCACTTCAAATTTGGATCTGGCGACACCGGGAAATCAAGGGTTTTATCAGGTGATCCAACAATGATGATTCGAAGGTTGTCGTAAATCAAAATGAGTTCACAGCGCGAAAGGCTGTCTGTCTGGTTCAGACAGCCTTTCCTGTCATAACTATCATAAAATTTAACTTGAATACCTGTATCCAACATAACTTTGTTAATGCCGTTTGTCAGATTTATCGCAGGTTTGATTGGCGTTTGAAAAACCTACTTCGTGCGATTGGATTGGGAGTATTATTTCTAACTCAACAATCATCAAAAGCCGGATTGTTGACAGATAACGTATGGCCTAACTCAACTTTGGAGACGACTGGAATATCTTCAAGCGTTCCCGACTTTTGGAACAAGGGCGGTTCAAACCCTGACATAGATTCGTGGACGACCACAACTTATGTCAGCGCAACTCACGCGTTGATGTTGAACGATAACAGTGCAACCGACTATGGCGAATGGTATTCCGATTTGCTTCCGGTCATCAGCAGCGGCAACTATTTATTGCGTTACAATCTTCGTTACTCTGTCGCCAGCGGCGGAAATATGCGCGTTTCCGTCAATTTTTACGATGTTAGCAATAACCTGCTGTCAGGACTTAGCTTTTCTTTTTCTCAAACGAATGATTGGTGGACGGAAATTACTCAACCAGTTGTGATCCCTTCGACTGCCGCCAAATTGGGCTTAACGTTCACTTCCGGCGGAACGGCATCTGTCACCGGCACGGCTTATATGGATGATGTTTCACTGGCATTGCAAACAAACTCGTCCTTGATCCATTACCTCGAAACTTTTCCCCAATTGCCCACGCCTTCAAACTTGCGCGACTGGAAACAAACCGCTTTAAGTTATCATCAGCTTGCGTTCAATGCGTCGGCTTCGGGCGAGTATCTGCCGTTGCTCTATCCTTACACTTTGACTACGCAGGCCGGGTATTCCGGGCCGGCCTTTGGATTGCCGAGCTACGTTGGAAATCCGCATGATGGTGGCGAAGGGATAACAGCTTTGGGCGCGGTTTTAGGCGGAACTTTAGCTGGGCTGAACATGGCTTCATACAGCAACGTGGATTACGTGGCGCAATGCGAAGCGTTTTATTCGGTGGTCAACGGTCACGGGCTGGTTTTGAACAATATCAATTCGCAAGGTTCAGGTTCAGGCTGGTATGACATTTTCCCGGGCACTTTGTTTTATCAAATCAGCGCACATTACCCGCCGCGGCCTTTGTTTCAAAGCAATATGGTGGCGATGGCCGAAAGCTGGCGGTCGGCTTTGCCGGTTTTGAGCAATAACTGGCAACATACTGGATTTAATTTCAAAACCATGTCTCCGGTGGATTCCGGCTGGGTTGAACCCGACATGGCCATTGGCATTGCCTGGCTGGAATATATGGCTTATTTGCAGTTTCAAAATTCAAACTATCTTGCTGCTGCTGACCTTTGCATGTCGCAGATGGACACTAATACCTTGGATCCATTCTATGAAGTGCTTGGATTCTATGGCCCGGTTCTCGCCGCCCGCATGGATGTGGAATTGGGAAGAAATTATTCCGTCTCCAAACATCTTAATTGGATTTTTTCGCCCACTTCTGATGCCAGACCCGGCTGGGGTTGTGAAAGCGGCAATTGGGGCGGTTATGATGCCTATGGCCTCATGGGCAGCACCACCGATTCCAGTGGATACGCTTTCTCGATGAATACTTACGTTGCCGCCGGACTAATCACGCCAGTGGTGCGTTACCAGCCGCAATATGCCCGGCTGATTGGTCGTTGGCTGTTACAGCTTGACGCCAATGCCAATCTCTTTTATCCCGGAACATTGCCGGCCAACATGCAATCCAGTTCGGGCTGGGTGCAGCAAACCGGCGTGACCAACATTTCGTATGAAGGCGTTCGTAATTTGGGGGCAACCACGCCTTACGCCACCGGCGACGCAGCGGTTCCGGTTCAGGATTTGAATCCCTACGGTGCCTGGGGAAGCGGCTTCATGGCCGCGCTTTTTCAAACATCCAATGTCCCGGAAATTCTTCAGGTGGATTGCCTTGCCACGGAAACACTTCCACCACCGGCCAATCCGACTTACTTGTATTACAATCCTTACACTGTCACCAAACAAATTCAAATTGATGTCGGGCCAACGGCTAAGCATTTATATGACGCGGTGAAAGGAATTTTTGTGGCTACCAATGTCACTGGCAGCACATCTATTTCGATTTCACCCGACAGCGCCGTCGTGCTGGTCATTTGCCCGGCAGCCGGCGTGTTTAGTCAAGTGAGGGGAAAATTGTTCGACTCCGGTGTGGTGATTGACTATGCGAATGCCACTAATGATTCCGACGCCGACGGCTTGCCTGATTGGTGGGAAAGTCTCTATTTTGGCAATCCAACAAACGCATTGCCGCAAGCGATGGCGGCCAACGGGTTCAGCAATCAGCAATGTTATCAATTGGGGCTTAATCCTGAAGACCCGGCGTCCACTTTCAAAGCCCGAATCAATCTCCAGCCGCAGACCGGATTTCCGGTCATCTCCTGGAATTCCATAGGCGGCAAGACTTATGCCGTCCAATGCGCGAACAGCCTGGCAAATGATCAAAGCGTGTTTGCCGAAATAATGTCCGTGACTGAAACCAACACGGTTTTAGGCGGCGCCACAAACCACTCTTTTATTGATAGTGACTTGGCTGGCAGCCGGTTCTACCGGGTGCAATTGGTCAGTCCGTGAAAATAACGTGTATTGTCATAACTAAAAAAATCAACTGATGAACAAGACACAAAAAACTGTGGCAAATAACTCCGGGATGGAAGTGAACGCGGAAAATTCATTTTCCAGAAAACCGGCAGCCGCTTTTACCTTGATTGAATTGCTGGTTGTCATCGCCATTATTGCCATCCTCGCCGCCATGCTGCTGCCGGCTTTGACCAAGGCCAAGTCAAAAGCGCAAGGCATCACCTGTTTGAACAACACCAGACAGTTTGCCTTGGGCTGGGTGATGTATGCCGGTGATAATAATGACTTTTTGGTTAACAATTACGACGCCAACGATATTCAAAATGAGATTAACAACAAAACCTATCGCACCTGGGTCAATAATGTCATGAACTGGGGAACCGATCCGCAAATCACCAATGTTGTTTTGCTGACGTCAGGTATCTTTGCCAGTTATGTCGGCAATTCCACTAGAATATACAAATGTCCGTCGGATTATTATTTGAGCGCGGCACAACGGGCGATGGGTTTTGCCGAGCGCACCCGAAGTTTTTCCATGAATTGTTACATGGGGGCGGATAATCCGTCGGGCCTCTGGCAACAGGGGCATAATGATTTCACTCCGGCTTTCCGGCAATGGGTGAGGATGGCGCAAATTGATAAGGCGTCGCAGCGATTTGTCACCATTGAAGAAAACGCCGATTGCATCAACGACGGCTGGTTTCAAAACAATCCGGATATCGGCACGGTCAGTTACTGGGGCGACACTCCGGCATCTTACCATAATGGCTCTTGTTCTCTTTCCTTCGCCGACGGCCACGCGGAAAGCCATCGCTGGCAGAGCAACGCCACTAAGATTCAGGTTACGACAACTGGTTATCATCCGCCGACATTTACCACCGCCAATCAAGGCTACGTTGATTTTCAATGGATGGCCGACCGTTATGCGATCAAGTATTAAATTAAAGCCGGTGGCAAATCTTCAAATCTAAATCAGCCAGTCAAAATAAATCAAAAAGCGTGAATAATTCATACGTTTTGCCAATAAGAAAAGCGATTGTTAAACTTTCAGCTACCATTGGTGTCGTGCTGTTCAGTTACCCGGCGATGGCTGATTTGACGGAAACGCCAGAGGTCAGTTCATCTTTGGTTCCGCGGATAGATCAAATGCCCGATTTGCCGCAACCCTTTCTGATGAGAGATTGGCATCAGGTTACGCGCGATTACATAGATTACTTGTTTGACTTTGACAAACACGGCGATCATTTGCCATTGATACGTTGGCTGGACACGCATCAAAGCATGGTTTGGATGCCATCGTATGTTGGTAACGTGGATGGCCCCGAAAGCATCAATTATCTGGGGGCGTTGGTAAGCGGTTCCCTTGTCGGTCTGGACATGCGTTTCTATCGCGGTCAGGATTGGGTAATGATGGGGACAAATTTTTTTAGTCCGAAAGATGGGATTTTCCTCGACTGGCACGGCGGCGTTTCCGGCGAATCATTCTGGTATGATGTTTTGCCGAACGTGCTTTTCTATCAACTTACCGATTTATATCCAAGTAATTCAATCCGTGAAAAACTGACTTCAACGGTAGCTGAACGTTGGTATGAGGCGGCGGTTTCGCTGGGTGGCAAATTGAATCCACCGGCCTTGCCGGATATTGACCATACAGCTTTTAATTTTCGCACCATGCAACCATTTGACAATGGCGCCCGGATTGAACCGGAAGGCGCCGCCGGAGTTGCGTGGATTGAATATATGGCTTGGAGAAAATCTCGAGACCCCCGTTTCCAGACGGCGGCCGATTGGATGATTCGCGCTCTGGAAAACAAGCCGCTGAATGCCAATCCGCTTTATGAAGTTTTGTTGCCTTATGCAGTTATCACCGCGGCACGGATGAATGCCGAAATCGGAAAAAAATATGACGTAACCAGGTTGATGAATTGGTGCTTCCAACCGCGTCCCGCTCCACAAGCGCGTCCTAATTGGGGAGTCATCACCGGCACCTGGAATGGATTGGACGTGGACGGCTTGGTTGGCAGCGTCAGCGACGGCGGCGGTTACGCTTTTGCCATGAATACGTTTGAATACGTTGGAACGCTGGCCCCGTTGGCGCGTTATGATTCACGCTATGCGCGTGTTTTGGGTAAATGGATACTCAACGCGGCCAATGCCGCGCGGCTTTTTTATTCCAATGCGCGGGATGCGCAGGATCAATCCAGTTATTCGTGGGCAGCGACGAACGACCCGGAATCCGTCATTGCTTATGAAGGCTTGCGTCGTTGGAAGCGCGAGGCAACCGTGGCCACCGCCGATGGCAAAACCAGCGCGGGAAAACTGGTTCAAGGCAGTTATATTTCCACCCATTATTACCATGACCAACCGGCGGACGAAGAGTTGTTGGAAGAATCGCCGTCAGCGAACGGCCCGCGATTGGAGCATGATTGGACTTTCGATTTGCCAAAGAGAGAAAGCCGCTATTTGGTGGTGGCCGCCAGCCGGTTGAATGGCGGGCATAACGGAAATGCTTTTCGTTTCTCTTTTGCCGACGCTCCCAACGGGCCATTCGTCGAAGCGTTTTCCGTGTCCGGCTTGAATTCCGTTCATACTTGCAAAATACCCGATTCATTTGTCGGCAAACTCTACGTGCGAGTCGAAAGCACGGACAATTTGAATCACCAGGCAGCTTGTGACAAACTGGCCGTGGATGCGATGGCGATTTCCAGTCGCGCGGACACAGGTCCGTATGCGCAGGGCGATGTTCGCGTGACTTGGGTGACGCTATTGGAAGATTATTCCGTGCCTATCGTCCTGTATCGTCCGGAATCAGCGGCAACCGATTTAGGTTTATATGGCAGTTCGTATGTCGGCAACCTGGGTGGAATCCTCCAATCCACCGACGTGGATAAAATTTTCCAAATAGACCTGTTGAAGACGGATTATTTCCACGAACCGGCTTACCCGACTTATCTCTATTACAACCCATACAACATTAAAAAAATAGTAACGATTGAAGTGGGAAACACAGTTAAAGATATTTACGACACCGTTGCCAAACGTTTTGTGGCTCGTAATGTCTCCGGCCAAGTCAAATTCGATATTAACGCCAATACCGCGGCGGTGATGGTCATAACTCCAGCCGGTGGCAAAGAAACAAAACAAGGCGGAAAATTTCTCGTCAACGGTGTCATCGTTGATTTTCAAGATTAAATAACATGCTCATGAGTGACATTGCCAGACGCTTTCCGAAAAACCCGATTCTTACGCCGGCGGATATTTATCCCAGTTCTGACGGGATGAAAGTGGAATGCCTTTTGAATCCGGGTGTCTTCCGCTTTGACGGCAAAACGTGGCTGCTGGTGCGCGTGGCGGAACGTCCGAAACAAAAGCCCGGCAAAACCAGTCTTCCCATATTCAATGACGCTGGAGTTCCGCAGATACTGGAATTCAATAACTCCGATGATAAACTTGATATTTCCGATCCGCGCGTGCTGCGTTACGACGGCGTGGATTTTTTGACGACGCTATCTCATTTGCGGTTGATGAGCAGCACAGATGAAATTCACTTTTTCGAATCTCGGACGCACTCTCTGTTGTTTGGACAAGGATTGTTGGAAAGATACGGCATCGAAGATTGCCGGGTGGCTCAAATCGGAGAACGGTATTACCTGACATACACACAGGTATCGTCAAATGGCGTGGGCGTTGGACTGCGCAGCACAAGCGACTGGAAAAATATCCTGACGCATGGAATGATTTTTCCGCCGCACAACAAAGATTGCGCGATATTTGATCAACAGATTAATGGAAAGTATTATGCGTTGCACCGCCCCAGCAGCCCTGAACTCGGCGGCAATTATATCTGGCTGGCGGAATCGCCGGATTTGATTCACTGGGGCAATCATCGTTGCATCGCCCATACTCGACCTGATTCATGGGACAGTCAAAGAGTCGGCGCCGGTGCGGCGCCCATTCGCACGGC
Source organism: Verrucomicrobiia bacterium (assembly GCA_035546095.1). Lineage (GTDB taxonomy): Bacteria > Verrucomicrobiota > Verrucomicrobiia > Limisphaerales > UBA11358 > UBA11358. Next base: position 11,543 of record DASZXB010000032.1, read on the forward strand.
GGAAGGCTGGCTGGAAATCTATCATGGTGCCGATGCCAAACATCGTTATTGTCTTGGGGCATTATTGCTGGATTTGCGGGAGCCATGGAAAGTATTGGCCCGTTCGCGTAATCCGATCATGGAACCTATTGCCCGCTACGAACAAAACGGCTTTTTCGGCAACGTCATTTTCACCAACGGACACATCGTCAACGGAGACGTCATAACCATGTATTACGGAGCTTCTGACAGCGTCATTTGCGGCGCACATTTTTCGATCAATGAAATTTTGGCGTTGCTTAAACACGCATGAGCAGGATTCTTAAAGAATACAGATTGTTTCTGACTTATCCGTGGAACATGCGGGTTCTGACGGTGACCAATCTCATTTACGGATTGGTCATGCCGGTGATTGAAATATTCATCGGTGCCTATGTGATGCGCCAATCAGACGACGTCAGAATGGTGGTCACCTATCAACTGGCAGTTTATACTGGTATTCCTTTTACATTCTTCATCAATGGCTGGCTGTTGCGTTATGTCAGCGTCAAACAACTGTATTCAATGGGAATGTTATTGAGCGGCATTTCAATGACTGTAATGATGTCGCTGAATCATTTGAGTTTGGCCGGCCTGGGCATAGCGGGGTTATTGATGGGAATGTCATTTGGACTATATTGGTCAAACCGTGATTTTCTGGCGCTTTCCAGCACCAATGATTCCAATCGCAATTATTACTACGGCTTGGAAAATTTTTTCGCCACGAACATTGGGATTATAGTTCCTTTCCTCATCGGTGCGTTCATTGGTTGGTATGGCCAAAATAGTCCGGTCCATGTTAATCAGGCCTATCAAATCATAACCGGAATTGTTTTTGTCTTAACCATAATTGCTTCAATCGTTGTGCATCAAGGTGATTTCAGCAATCCGCCACGCCGCACATTTTTGTTTTTCAAATTTTATTGGTTGTGGAACCGCATGTTATTACTGGCGGTTCTCAAAGGATTGGCTCAAGGTTATATTGTCACCGCTCCAGCAATGTTGGTTATGAAACTGGTTGGCAAGGAAGGATCACTGGGGATGATTACCTCTATCGGCGGTATCCTTTCCGCCTGTCTGCTATATGTAATTGGCCGGGTTGCCAAACCACGTCACCGGATTTATCTCTTTTCAGCCGGATTGAGCTTCTTCGTTCTGGGAGCGCTGGCAAACGGAATTTTATATAACAAAGTTGGTGTATTGATTTTCATGCTTTTGCTGGTGTTGGGGCGTCCATTGGCTGATATAGCTTATTTTACCATTCAAATGTTGGTCATTGACACCGTTTCAGCAATCGAAAATCGCAATCAATACGCGTATATTTTTAATCAGGAATTCGGCTTTTATATCGGACGATTTTTAGGTTGCGGCCTGTTTTTAATTCTGGCCTTCAAAATATCAAATGAATTTGCATTACGTTATGCATTGCTGATCATTGGTGTATTGCAGTTAATCTCAATATATGTGGCAAAAACAATTCTGACAGGCTGCACAAATTTAAAAAACACCAATAAATATGGTGGAGGCGGCGGGAATTGAACCCAATAAAATTGTTTCTTAAAATTTCTCAAAAGTGTGTTTTAACTCGGTGAACATTTGCGATTTTTCACATCGAGAAATTTTGCTAAAAGTCAGCTTTGCGAAGGAAAACGAACAAAATTTGTCTCCAATTGTCTCCAAAAAATCCATCTTTAATTTTACATGAGAGTTTATTTTTTGAGAGTTCCATAAATTAACTCATCGCGCCACCCCGATTTAGTAGGCTGGAAATATCAAACCTCGAAAAAATGTTTCACATTTCGGTTTCAGTGTAAATTATTTCCAAAATCCGAAATGCACACTCCGAGTGTGCTTCCTAAAAGCGCACCCTCTTGGCGGAGCGAGCGCAGTCAACGGTGGAAACGCGGGGTGGAGCGTTCGACCTTGACGGCGCGAGCAAGCCATATAATTAAAGCGCGAGGCACACTCGTGTTGTCAACGCAATTGAGGTTTGGAAAGATTTCCCGGCTACAAATTGCGCCTTTGCGCCTGTTAAGCCGGATTTACGGATGATGTCGCTCGTTGATGTGCTGTTTCACCGTTACAAAAATCTCCACAGAAGTGTTTGGACCAATCATTTTCTTTTGAAAAGAAGGTGGGTTTTATTTCTCCCAGCCTCCTTTCTCTTGAAAGTTCGCGAGCGACAAAAGATTCGTAACCGTTGTTTTTTATTTTGAAGATGCTCGGCGGTTGCAACTGACCGGCTTTTCGGCACCATGCGTAATGAGGATTTTCGCAAAGCGAATTATCCAATCGTTCAGCAATTCCATTTTCAATGTCGCCTTCGATATAAAGAATGTAGCGGCAATCCAAACCTTCTTCGTGCGGGGCGAGCAGAGCAAATCGAATGGAAGATTTTCCTCCAATGGTTTTTTGGATGACCTGCGTTGCGAACGCTTCCGAAAGTTTTTCGCCGCAGCGGTCGGATACGTTTCCAGCACGGCCAAGAAATCGCAGCGACGGCGTTTTGCCGACAAGTTCATTCACCTCAACCTGGTCTCCGAGCCGATAACGCCAAAGTCCGCCGCCAGTTGTGACGATCACTTCATACATTTTTCCTTTTTCCAATTCATGCGCCAAAAAAATCCGCCCTTGTTCATCAGAGAACTCAAAGAAATGCGACGTGATTGCCAGCGGGTAAAAATCGAAAAACGGAATGGTCAAGGCACATTCGGTTGCCAGCAATCCTTTCGGCTGAACAAACACAGAAGGAAAGCGCCGCTGAATTTCGGCGCGCGCAAGTTTTGCGTGGCCGTCGCCCCAGCAACTGATGATTTTCAAATGCGGCCAAAGTGTTTCAGGTTTTTCCCAATTCAAATTTTTTAATTGTCGCGCCCGATGCGGCATCGGACGAAATTTCATCGCCGAAAGAATTTTTGGCGAAAGCCCTTTTGCGTGGCGGCAATTTCCGGTTTCAATGTCATGCAGCAAATTTTCCCAGTGAACCGGAAGCGCATCCAGCAACAGCGATAAAAATGACGGATGCCAAATCGAAATCAGGCGTAAATCTTCTCGCCGCAGCAGGCAGAGCAAAGTCAAATATTGGAATTGTTCCATGTCGGAAACCAAACGCATTTCCGAAGGGACGGCCATCACTGCGTCCACAAGCCGTTTTCTCGCGCCGCCGAGATAAGCCGAGTCATCTTCAAAACCAATTGGGATAATTGATTTTTCTGAGTTTTCAATCGCCGGCGAAATTGACCAATATGCCGAGCCGAAAACGATGGACGGAAAACGGCGATATAAATTATTCGTCCATGCGCCGACGGCGTGATTGAACTCGTGTTGCAAAGTTGCCGTGAAAGGAATCAATTTTTTTGCGCCGCTTGAACCGCTGGTCGGAATAAGATGCGTGACGTTTTCAGCCGTGAGCACTGAATTTTCACCGCGTTTAATCCGATCAATCCACGGCTCCAAGTCATCGTAATCATGCAGCGGAACGCGCGCTGCAAAATCTTTGTAATTTTTGATTCCAGCGAAGCCATGTTTCCTGCCAAATTCCGTTTCCGCACTTCGAGCGAGATAATCGCGCAGCAACTGCGCCTGTGTTTCAGCCGGATAATTCAATGCGCGGCGAAATCGTGCCGCCGCTGGCAGATTCGAGGCAAACCACAATGAATTAGCGATGGCAGGCGTGAAATTCATTGGTTTGCGGTGCAACCATCCGACGACCGGCAGGCGTCAAATTTTCGTCTGCCAGTTCCGTCAAGCAGGCCAATTCATCACCAAATATGTGCCCGGCGTTTTGTTTAAGGAAAAACGAAACGTGTGGGTCTGCAATTTTTCCTGTCGGAATGATTTTTATTTCATCGCGCAATCGTTGCGGATGTGTGAAACGGACAATTCCTTTTTCGGCATCATATTGTGAACCGAAACGCTCCTGCGCCAAAAAATCCAGCAGGGGTTTTTGTTCCGGCGGCGTTGATTCGCCAAATCGCGGATAAAATTCTTGCCAGAAAACCGGCAGAAATCGGTAAGTGCGAAAGCCGGAAGTCAACAGTAGCCAATAGTATTTGCCGCGCGGATAATGCACTCGCAATTCGCGGACGCAAGCAATCCACGCGCGCGATAACGCGGGTGAATTCCACGCTTCGGGTGCAACGATGGTGTCGCCGGAATAAATCACGCTCACTGGTTCATTGTCGAAAAAGGTCTCGTAAGCGAGCAATGTTGAAAAGCCGACAAGCCGCGAATCTCGTTCGAGAAGAATCACCCAATTTTTCTCAATCAAATCTTTCTCGAATTGTGTCCGCGTAACGCCCTCGAAATGGCGAGAGAGCAAGGCGAACATTTCTTCGCGTTGCGACACGCTTAATTTGACGCGCGGAGTATGAAATGTTTTTGTTTCGGTCATAGCAACGCGACTTCGGGAAAAATTAAATTATTGTTTAGCGCAAGTCGCTTTGAATCCGGCCATCGGACTTGAAAAAATCGGTTTCTGTATTCGCGACAACGAAATTGGTTGCGAATAACGGCAAGGCGCGGGTCATTAGCCACAAAACCCACGCTCAAAAATTCCATTCCGCGTTCGGCAGCGATGTGAAGTGAAGATTCCACCAATGCGAGCAAAGATTCTTTGTCATCGGACGCAGTTACCAATGGCGATAAAAACCCGTGTGCCAATGTCGAACCGAGCGGTGGCAACTTTGGTGTGTTGAATAAAGTAGCGGCGAAATTTATGAATGGGCGTGCAAATGACAATTGACGGCTGTATTCACGAATCACCACTTGCTTGAAATCGCGCTGATCCCAAACGGCAGCGCAGCCGATGATTTTTTTATCATCGAACAAAATGTTGAAATCCGAAAGCCTCAAACCATGATTTTCCAACGACAAAATTTTTTCTTCGTCCCAAACAGTTGAAAGATTACATCGGCTCGCGTGCGTGTTCAGGAAATTGACCAGTTCAGAAAGATTTTCCTGCGAGCCGTTTTCAGATTTTATTTCTTTGGATTTCAGGCGCGACAATTTTCCTTGATAACGAGGAACGGGAATCAACAGCGTTACGAAATCTGCGAACGGCTTGTAAATAGGCATTCCCGGCAAGCCGCGTTGGAGAAAACGAAGCGAACGAGAATTGTCGGCGGTGACGCTGGTAAAATAAAAATCGGCAGGATTGTCCTGATGTAGCTCGTGAAAAAATTGATAGCCGCGCCGCAAAATGTCGAAGCGACCTTGCGCGCTTGAATCCAAGCGCAAATCCGAAAGATAACCGACACGGCAAGTTTCACCGTTCGCATAACGGTCGCGGATTGAGCAACGTCCCATGCAAACCAACCGGCCCTTTTCAAAAGCTAAAATAGTTTGATCATCCGCACCGCCAATTCCAACGCTGTGAAAATAATTTGGCTCGCGCTCGAATGAAACGTTGATCGCGCCGCGCATTGGATTTTCGCGCAGCAAACGGCGAATCGCCGCATCGTCTTCTTCGGTTGCCAGAGCAAATCGGATTGTCGAAGAACGTGTGCGCGTCAATTGGCCTTCAATAATTGTCCCTGCCATGATTCGTCTCCGAGCGGATAATGGTCGCGCATCGTGACATCCGTCCGGTGCATCGCGTTGATGAGATAAAAATTCCGCCACATGAACCAGTCACTGCGGTTCACGCGGTCAAAGCCGCGCTGGAAAATGCTGCGCCACGAATAAAATTCACGACGCGCTTCGAGGCAATTGCGTTGAAGCAATTCCGGCGTCATGCCGCGTGGTTGAAATGGAATCCGGTTGTAGCTGTAACGTTCGTCGAGCCACCAGTTGTCGTAAAGCAAGCGGCTCTCATTCTGCAACCGCCGATAAAGCGGCGTGCCGGGGAATGGTGTGAGATGATTAAATGCCGCGATGTAAAGCGCGTGTTCTTTCGCAAATTTGACGGTGTGCTGAAAACTTTCCGGCGTGTCGCGGTCGTAGCCGAAAATGAAAGTTCCATAAACGCGGATTTTGTGCCGCCGCAAATTTTCCAATGCCTGTTCAAACCCGCCGCGCATCGTGTTGAACGCCTTGTTCATGTCTTTGAGATTTGCCGGATTCAAACTTTCAAAACCGATCAACACACCTTGGCAACCGCTGCGGACGAGCAGTTCAAGAAATTCTTCGTCGTGCGCGGCGTTGATGGAAGACTGGCTCACCCAGCGAACATTTAACGGAATCAGCGCACGAAAAAATTCCTTTGCCTGTTCGATGTTCGATGTGATGTTGTCGTCCACAAAAAAGAAAAGTTTGCGTTCGTGTTTCACGCTTTCGATTTCGGAGATGATCGCATTAATCGGACGGCGCGTTTGCGTGGAATTGAAAACTGTTTGCACCGCGCAAAAATCGCATTTGAAATGACAGCCGCGTCCGGCTTCGACCAATCCAATCGGCAAATAACGTTTGCCGCGAAAAATGGAACGGTCGGGTTTTAGATTGGTCAGCGAAGGGCGATTTGTTTGACGATAAATTTTTTCCAGACGATTGTGACGCGCATCGTCAATCACTCGCGGCCAAAGCGTTTCAGCTTCGCCACAAACAACGGCTTCGGCATATTGCGCGACTTCATCCGGGCAAAGTGTCGCATGAAATCCGCCCATCACGACCGGCACATTACGTTGACGAAATTCCGTGGCGATTTGATAAGCGCGTTTGGCCGTGTAAGTCTCGACGCTGATGGCGACCAAATCTGTTTTTTCATCGAACGGAATTTTTTCCATCCGGTCATCGTAAAAACGAATTTCAATATCCTTGGGCGTCAGTCCGGCCAGTGTCGCGGCGGGCAACGCTTCCATTTGCCATGTGCGGATATATTTTTGCCCCGGTTTGCGGCCGATGCAGGGATGGATGATGGTCAGTTTCATTGCTGACTCAAGCGGCGGTCAAAATGGGTTCGACCGGAATTTTTTGATGCGACGGCGCGCGGCCAATGATCCAATCGCAATTGTAAAACCGGCTCAAATTATTCGCGTAAAAACGGTAGCCAAGATTCGTGCCGAGTTTCACGGGCCAGGGCGCGGGCGAATGGCGGATGCGTTTGGCGATGGAACGAAAACTATAAGCGTGCTTCCACGCGACTTCGATGCCTTGTTGAAGTTCTTCGACGGTCATTTTTGCCGGACGAAAAACGACGTGCTGGCCGTCGTAAAGCTCCCAATTTTTTGTGAGAATCCGATTTTCGGCGAGCAAGCGTTTGTAAAGCGCGGTGTTCGGAAACGGCGTGACGACGGCAAATCGCGGTAGATCAATTTTTGCCTGCACCGCAAATTCCGCCGTTTTGAAAAAAATGTCCGGCTCGTCGTGGTCGAGGCCAAAAACAAAACAACCTTGCAGCGCAATTCCATGTTCATGCAAACGCTCGACGACGCGGACAAATTTTTCCGGCGAATTAAAACCCTTGTGGCTTTCGCGCAAATTTTGCGGCGAGATGGATTCCAAGCCCATGAGCAAACCTTTGCAACCGCTGCGTGAAGCCAGTTCCAATAATTCTAAATCGTCGGCCAGCAAAACAGTGGCGAGGCCATACCATTGAAGTTTGAGCGGAATAAGTGCCTTGAAAAGATTTAGCCCGTAGCCACGGTCGGCGATGAGATTCAAATCTACAAAAATCAATTTGCGCGCGCCATGCTGTCGAATATCTGCGATGACTTGTTCGACGGGTTTTTGAAACGGCTTGCGTCCCCACGCTGTCGGCACGACGCAGAAATCGCAACTGTGGACGCAGCCGCGCGTTGCTTCAAAAACATTATTTGTCAAATAACGGTGACTCGGCAAAAGTTCACGACGTGCGAATGGCCGGCCTGCCAAATCTAAATTTGGTGATTGCTCGTAACATGATTTCAATTTGCCATTGGCAAAATCACGCAGCAATTGCGGCCACGAATCTTCCGCGTAGCCGGTGACAATCGCGTCCGCGTGCGGCTGTGCGTCGTCGGGAATCAACGTGACGTGCGGTCCGCCGAGAACCACCGTGATGTCGCGCCGCCGAAAGTGATCGGCCAATTCATAAGCGCGCATCGCCGTGCCGGTAATGACCGTCAAACCAATTAAATCCGCTTCCAAATCCAACGGCACGTCGGCGATGCCTTCGTCGAACAATTGCAATTCGGTCGGAATTTCTGGCGGCACAAGCGCGGCGAGCGTCGTGAGCGTCAACGGTTGATAACGCAGTGATTTTTTCCAGATGCCGCTGCGATGCCGGTAAAGCGGGCCTTTTGGGGAAATCAAAACAATTTTTATTTTTCGCGCCGACATAATTTTGCAGCCGTTGCGTTTTGCTGAAAAGGTATAAACCTCATCTTTCAAGCGTTCAAGCAGAATGGTTTGGCGATTGGATTGAAAATTTTGATGGAATCAAAAACTTTTCGATGTTGATAAATGCGGTTTGACGTTGTTTGATTTTCGGCGGCCAATTACGATTTGTCCGATGCAGGCGCAGTTTCCAATTGCTCAAGCGCGAAAACGTTGGAAATTTTTCCAAACGCCAGACTTTGTCCCCGCCCTTCTGCCGTTGCGTCATTCCGCCGATTGGCGCTCACTTTTTTTCCTGACGTTATTGAGTGTTTTATTTTTTGTCCAGTGGGCGGGATTTTTTCGCCAATGGTTTTTGCTGCCGATGACGTGTGTTCTTGCATTTGTTGCCTGCATCATCAAACACAACCATATTCATTGCCGGACATTTTCAAATCATCATTGGAATCGCGTCTTTGAATATATTTTGGGATTTTGCACCGGCCAATCCACTGCGGCCATCATCCCCGTCCACAACGAGCGTCATCACGCTCAAAATCATTCCGACGAAGATTGCGTCCGCAGTTCGCTCGTGAACTTTCGGAAGAATTGGCTGAATCTGATTGCATTTCCATTCGTTGCCATTTGGAACGTTTATCGGGTCAAATCCGCCGATATGCGCCGCTGGCGCGAAGAAAAGCCGGAATTATATTTTCGCGCGCGACGAGAACGAATTGTCGTCTTGAGTTTCATCGCGGCTCTGCTGGTTTTGAATTGGCGTGCAACCCTGCTTTATTCCGGCATGCCGTGGTTGTTCGCACAGTGGGGAATCGTCGCGATCAATTTGCTCCAGCATCAGGATTGCGAGCACGATTCGGCATATAATCATTCCCGCAACGTCACCGGAAAATTTATCAACTGGCTCTTTCTGAACAACGGATTTCACACGGCGCACCATTTGCGGCCCGCGCTGCATTGGAGCCGCCTGCCGGAATTTCACCAGCAACACATCGAGCCAAACATGAGGCCGGAATTAAATCATCGTTCATTTTTCGTTTCCGTTTGGCGGCAATTTTTCTCCGCAACCAGACGCCAAAAATTGTGAACAGTTTATCGTCAATTGAAATTCTCGAACCGGATTCACTTTCGGACACGATTGATTTTTCGCGGCCATTCATGCCGGAAAAATTGACGCCGTTTTTCTTCACGCCGATTTATCAAACCCTGACGGACGCGCAGCGTCTGCGCTACAACCAGCTCAACGCGCTTTATTTTAACGAGCAGACGATGTTCTTTGAAAAAACTTTGGCGCAAAATGTTTTGGGATATTTCCTGTCGCAATCGCTGCCGGAAGAATTGAAAGACGGATTGCGGCAGTTTTTGGCCGAAGAAAAGGCGCACACGGAAATGTTCCGGCAACTCAACCGAAGCTGCGCGCCGGAATTTTATTCGCGACAGGATTTTCATTTCATTCAAGTGCCGCCGCTCGCCGCAAAAATTCTTGAGGTTGTTTCCAAACATCCGCGCCAATTTCCATTTCTGCTTTGGCTCATGCACTTGCAGGAAGAACGGGCGATGTTTTTTGGAAAAGTTTTTTTGAAGCACGCCGGATTGCTTGAGCCGCATTTTGTGGAAACGCAACGCAAACATCTGGCGGACGAAATCGGCCATGTGCGCTGGGACGAATCATTGCTGGATTGGATTTGGCCGAAAACCACCGCATGGTCGCGCCGGATTAACAGCCAGATTTTTTCGTGGATGGTGAAAGAGTATTTCACCACGCCAAAACGGACTGCTCCGCGAATCATCAATGCGCTGGTAAAAGAATTTCCCGAATTGCAACCGCAACGTCGTGAATTTTGCCGCCAGTTGCACGCGCTGGAAAATGACGCAACTTATCGCCGCTCTTTGTATTCCCCGGAAAATGTGCCGATGACATTCAAGCGATTCGATGCGTGGCCGGAATTTCAGATGATGACCGGCGCGATGCCAAGTTACAATCGAGGAGGCAATTCGTGAGCGCAAAAATTTATCCAATTCCGGGACGCTTAAACATCTGCCTTGCGACGTTCGTCATTCTGTCGTGTGCAACATTGCTTTGGGCATCGGGACAAGTTCACAGTTGGTGGGCGGTCGCGGCGCTGGCGGTGATTTATGGTTTTGTGATGAACACCGGCTATGCGCTTTGCCATGAAGCCGAGCACGATATTTTTCATCCGAACAAAATGGTCAACGATGTTTGCGGCTCGATAGTCACGTTGTTTTTTCCGGCGTCATTTCAACTGCGACGACAAGGGCATTTGGGACATCATTTGCGAAATCGCACCGATGACGAAGCGTTTGATCTGTATTTTGAAGGTGAAAATCCGGTTTGGAAATGGCTGCAATTCTACGGAATCCTCACCGGCTTTTTCTGGCTGGTGATTGTTATCAGCAATTTCATCGCCGTCATAAATCCACAATGGCTCGCGATGAAAACCAACTTGGATCGCCCGACCGCCGCATTGCAGGAAACTCTGAATCCAAAATATTTCCGCTTGCTGCAACTCGAAGCGTTTTTGGTTCTGCTGCTGCACGGCGCGATGATTTATTTTTTCAAAATTCCGATTTTGCATTACTTCGCCGTTTTGTGCGGCTTTGGATTCATTTGGTCAACGCTGCAATACATTCATCATTACGACACGCCACGCGATGTGCAAAAAGGTGCGTCGAACGTCCGCACCTGGCGCGTCTTCGACCTGATCTGGCTGAACCATCATTGGCATCTGAACCATCACCTCGCGCCGACCGTGCCTTGGATTTATCTGCCGAAATTGGAATCTGAAAACGCCGCGCCGATTCCGTTTTGGAAGGCGTATTTCCGCCAATGGCGCGGCCCGCGATTTACTTTTGAACGAGTCACCAATCGTCATGCAGGCAAATTCGTCAGATAATCCGATGGCTGAACTGAAAGCCGTCAACACAGCGATGACTTCAGCGGAAATCCGTTGGAGCTGTCGCGTGTTGATGCTACTCCTTAATTTCATTCCGGCAATTCATTCCATTTTAGTGGCAACCATTTTTTTGATGCCGTTTGCGAATTGGAAAATCCGAATCGCGATTGCTTTGGCTGTGCTTTATTTGTTGCCGCCGCTAATTGCCAGAGTAATTTTGTTCGCGATGCCGATTTCAGCAGTTCAAATTTCCGTCGGCAGCAAAACTTTTTTCAGTTGGTGGACGACATTTCAACTTCAAATTGTTTTTTGCCGTCTGCCGTTTCTGGAAGAAATTTTGCGCCTCGTTCCCGGCCTTTATTCAAACTGGCTGCGGCTGTGGGGATCGCGCATTGGCCGCTTCACTTATTGGTCGCCAGGAACGACCATCACCGACCGCTCATTTTTGCGCATCGGCGACGACGTGGTTTTTGGCGCGGGCGTTCGCTTGAACGCGCACGTTCTCACAAAAAATAAAGACGGCAAAATGGAATTGCTTTTGGCGGATTTGAAAATCGGCGACCGCGCCGTCATCGGCGGTTATTCGCTGCTGACGGCGGGAACGGAAATTTCGGCGGATGAAACGACGCGGGCGCGTTTGCTTTCACCGCCGTTTTCAGTCTTGAAAGACGGCAAACGAATCAAAGGCGAACAATCTAATGAAATTGAGTAACACAAAAATTGTCGCAGCTTCGACAATCGGCAGCCGTTTGAAATCCGAGTGGCTGTTGAAAATTATTTTCTTGTTCACGCTCAATCTTTGGGTTTATGCGCCGTATCTTTTTTTGCAACGCCATCATTTTTTCCCGACGACGACAATGCCTTCGAGTTTTTGCGACCGGCTCATTCCATTTTTGCCGCAGACCGTTTGGATTTATCTTTCCATTGATTTTCTGATGCCGATTGGTCCGTTCCTGATGAACCGACGACAGCAAATTTTCCGCTACGCTTTTGGCATCGTTTTGATCGGCGCAATCGCTGACGTCATTTTTTTATTCTGGCCGACTTCATGTCCGCGTCCAAATGCAGGGGGAACAAATGCGGTTTATCAAACGCTGGTCAGCATTGATAATTCCTTTCACGCATTTCCATCGCTTCACGCAGCGTTCGCGGTGTATTCGGCAATGTGTGGCACGATGGTCATGCGCGAATTGAGCAATTCCAAAATCTGGCAAATCGTTTTTTGGCTGTGGGTGTTTCTGATTTTGCTGGCGACGCTGACGACGAAGCAGCACGTCATTTTGGACATTCTTGGCGGAAGCGCGCTGGGCTTTGGAATTTTCAATTGTGTTTTTGGTAAATGGAGTTTCATCTCGAAGCACAAAACTGATTTGCAATCCGTGACCGCAAACTTAACCCAATCAAATTCAAACTCGCTATGAAAATAAAATTCACGCTCGTTTTGGCCGTTGCCGCAATTTGCTTTTTCAATTTAGCTGCTCGCGCCGATGATGACGCCGAACGCGCGGCACTACGGTTGATTCGGACAAATTATATGGAAGCCGTCAATTCCGGCGACTTGTCCAAACTGAAAAACGATTTAAGCAGCGATGTCACCGGCGTCATGGTGACCGGCGAAGCGGTGAAAGGCTATAACGACCTCGTGAATTATTGGAAGGGAGTTCAAAACCTTATCGGTCCGGGCGGCAGCTATCATGTCACGGTGAATGCGGACAAAACGGATTTGTTTGGCGACGTGGCTGTGTCTCGCGGGACAACGGATGAAACCATTCGGCTTCCGAATGGAAAAGAATTGAATTTCAGCGCATCGTGGACTTCAGTGTGTCATAAGGAAAACGGCGTGTGGAAAATTTTTCGCGTGGAAGCGACACTTGATCCCATCAACAACATTTTTGTCTCATACCAAAGGCAGAAGACAAAATTGATTTATGGCATCGGCGGACTTGTTATCGGAGTCATTTTGATTTCGTTGGTTCAATTCTTGCGGTGCAGGCTAAAACAATGAACATCCACCATGTCGAATTATTTTATTATGTTGCCAAACATGGCGGCGTAACCGAGGCAACGCGTCGAATTCCTTATGGCATTCAACAGCCGGCTGTCAGCGGACAAGTTTCGCAGTTGGAAGAATACCTTGGAATGACGCTGTTTCAACGCCGTCCGTTCAAACTGACGACGGAAGGGAAAAAACTTTACGAATTTGTCGCGCCGTTTTTCTCCAACCTTGAAAAAGTTGCCAATGAACTTCAAGGCGGCCACGCGCGGCACATTCGCGTTGGCGCCTCGAACATTATTTTGCGGGAGCATTTGCCTGAATTATTTCAGAGCGTACAAAAGAAATTTCCTGAAACAAAAATGTCGCTACGGGAAGGCATTCCGGCACAACTTGAAGAACTTTTGCGCCGGGAGGAAATTGACATTGCGGTCACTTTGATTGAACACACACCGTCGGAAATTCATTCACTGCCGTTGTTGGAATTGCCGATCGTTTTATTGGTCGAAAAAGATAGTCCAATTAAATCGGCTGATGAACTTTGGCGACGCGACAAAATTGTTGAGCCGCTCATCTGCCTTCCTCGCGAAGAACCACTTTGCAAAAATTTTCAGCAATGGCTTGAAAGGCGCAATGTGGATTGGCTTCCCGGAATCGAGGCAAGTTCTGCGGAACTGATCGCCATTTACGTTTCCAAGGGTTTGGGAATTGGTGTTTCTGTCCCTATCCCGAAAAAGCCTTTGCCGCCAAATGTGCGAGCCTTGCCACTGAATGATTTCCCGCCAGTCGTCATCGGTGTTTTGTGGCATGGCGTGGCAACACCATTGATTAAAGCGTTTTTGGACGAGGCGAAAAAACGCGCGAAACAATATAAATGATTTCCGGCAACCCCATGCGGATGTTGAAAGCCATTTGAACTTTTCAGGCTTCGATGAAAGCGGCTAAATCAATTGGCGCAGACGCCAGACCTTTTTTCATATTGACCACGGATTTATCCAGCATCTTCAAGGAGCGGGTGGAAAGGAAATGCTCGGCGTTCGCGAGCAGGTCGTCCAGCGATTCCGGTTTTGGCTTCGGCTGCATCACGGAAAGTTTGAATCGAGAACGGACTGGACGCAAACGGAATTGAGCTTTTCGTTGACCGTGATGTTGAACGGCCGTTGAGCGGAAATTTACCGGACGTCGACGGACAACACCCGGCAGTTGCCCGGCAAACATCCGGCTGCTTCGCCGGACACACCGCCGGATGCGGTGCGGACGCTTCGCGTCTGCCAAGCGGACTGCTTTCAGACGTGCTTCGTCAAATGCCAACCTTGATTGCATCAAGGGGATGGTGTCTAACCAAAATATGCCGATTTTCAATTTCAGAAACCGGCGGCGTTCACATTCAATTGAACGTCTCGGATTGTGTGAAGTGGCGCAGTGAACGGCCGTTTCTGAAATCGGAGCGGATGGAACCATTGTGGAGTCGCGGGATTTTGGAAACGGACGTTGACTGCGCTGCCGTCTAGGTCTGTGTCGAGGCGATTTGTCTGTCCGGTTTCCGCCGCGCCAACCGGAAAGCCGGACAGTCAAAGCGCCGAGATGGTTGTCATGGAAATTGTCCAGCATGGCAAAACCGGACGATCATTTTGTGTAAAGATTGCACAATCATCGTTCCCGATTATGGGAAAATCATTGTTCCAAAAGGTAACAAAGCATTTTTAGAAATTGATAAAGTGACACCGTATGTTCAGTGCCGTTGCACATAAAAATCTGGCCGGTGCGGAAGGTTATTTCGTCGAGCACCTGTCGCAGAACGATTACTACACCGCCGATGAAATCCATCCCGGCCAGTGGATCGGCGTGAGCACGGAACGATTGGGCTTGGGCGGGCAGGTCACGCGTGAACAATTTTATGCGCTATGCGAAAATCAGCATCCGCAAACGGGAAATCAACTGACTTTGAGACAGAACGCGCCGGATGTTTCCAGTTCCCGAAACGCCGCTTTGGCTGCTTCTTCGTGCGCCGCGACCAAACGCCGTGACTTCAATGTGCCGCTCGGTCAAATTTACGTCCCGCCAGTCGAGCCGCTGCAATTCCGCCGTCCGCAGTCCGGCAAATCCGGCTATCGCCAGCCACGGCACGATTTCCAATCTCGCAACGGACAACATTTCATTCATTTCGGCGGGCGTGAAAATTTCAACCTCTGTGATGTCATCTTCCGGCTTTTCAATCTCGGCCAGTTCGTCCAGCGCGCCTTTCGGCAGGTATTTTCTACGGATGGCAAACTTGAACAAGGAATTGATGTGCCGCAAGTGGTTTAATTTCGTCCGTCCCGCCAGATTCAGATTTTCTAGATACCGTTCAATCATCGTGCCGGTGATCTGGCTGATTTGCATTTGGAACGCCTCGGCAAAACGTCCAAGACGGCTTTGCAAATCTTTCAGGTGAACCGCGCCACGTCCGGCCTTGGTTTTGGTTTCCAGTAATTCGTCCAAAACTTCACGGACGGTTTTGCGCGGCAACTTTGCTGGATGACGCCGGAGAAAAAAATCCACGGTCTCGCCAAGATTGACACCTTGCGGCAATCACTTGACGGCGTTGACATATTCGCTGACGGCAACATTCAGCGGACAATTCAATGGCCGCAAATCTTCTTGGGCTTGGAGATAAACCACTCGGTCGGCGGCGGTCAGGCGCAAAACATCGTTTTCTCCCTTCGCCATTTGCGCGGCAATCGTCTCGGCCTCGCGGCGCGCTGTCTTCAAGTCGGCAAACTTGCGTTTGACGCGCTGGCTACCGTGATAGTGGACGACGGTGAATTGCGTGTAGGAATTGCCTTGAACGTGATTTGTCCCTTCGTAGATTTTGACGGTGACGCTGCCGTTTTTAACTTCAATCGGACGCTTGGAAACCGTGGCGGTTTTGGCTTTCACAACCCAACTGTCTCCAATTTGTCTCCAAAAGTAAAACTGTTAAAAAAGCCCAATAAAATATGGTGGAGGCGGCGGGAATTGAACCCGCGTCCCTGACCAATAAACCAGCCGCGACTACATGCTTATCTTGGAAAATTTTTTCTGCTATGCGATGGCGTCCAAGCTCGATTCGCACTGCCTAGTCCGCATGAAATTTTCTCGGCGCGCCGCGCGCGGTCTCCGCGTCACGCCATGCCTGCTGTGGCGTTCGTCCGGCGTAGCAGGTGTCCACCGGCGAACGTCGCGGCAATTAGGCCGCGAGAGC
>DASZXB010000033.1:0-33930 GCA_035546095.1 Verrucomicrobiia bacterium
AACTGCTGCGCCGACAAATGCGCCAGCCACCACAGCAACACCAATGCAAGGATTGTTTGGCAGTCCGATTATCCTTTTTGTGTTGATGTTCGTCATCCTGTATTTTTTGATGATTCGTCCGCAGCAACAGCAGCGCAAAAAACAGATGAAATTGCTGGAATCGCTGAAATCCGGCGATAAAGTGGTCACGTCCAGCGGCATCATCGGCGTGGTTATCACGGTCAAAGACAAAAGTGTTTCGCTTCGTTCCGCTGATGCGAAAATGGAAGTGACAAAGGCTTCCGTGGCGGAAGTCATCGAATCCGGCGGTGCGACCGAATCCTAATCTGTTCATGAAAAAGAATAATTTTGGCTGGTTCATTGTCGTTGTCCTCATTGTCCTGTGGTCGCTTTACCAGATTTATCCGCCGACCTCGCGCGATTTGATTCAGCAATTCGCCGCGCGCGCGGAAAATCAGGACGCGACGTTCACGAACATTTTGATGCGGGCAGCCGAACTTCAAAAGGCCGGGACGAACAGCGAGTTTGCCTGTTTGCAGGAAGCCATCGGCACGAACAGTATTCAAAAATATTTCCTGATTGACGCCAAAAATGAATTGTATCCGAACACGTTCATTTTGAATCAACTTCAACGCGACGCTTCCGGCAAAATAAAGCTTGGCTTGGATTTGCAGGGCGGCACGTCGTTTCTCGTCGGAATGGACACGAACGCGCTCGCCGCCGCGTCCGGCGACACGAATCATGTCGCCAGCGCAACGGAAACGAGCGGCGCGATTTCGCAAGCCATCGAAGTCTTGCGCAAACGCATTGATAAATTCGGCGTGGCCGAGCCGGTGATTCAATCGGCGGGCGGCAATCGCATTTTGATTCAACTGCCGGGCTTGTCGCAAGCCGACAAGGAAAGCGCGCAGAAACAAATCCAACAGGCGGCATTTTTGGAATTTCGGATGGTGAAGGACGATAGCGATCAAATCCTTAAAAATAACGAGCCGATTCCGCCGGGTTATGAAGTGTTGCGTCACGCTTTGCCACCGAAAGACGGAAAACCACAGCCGCCGGATATTGTTGTGGTGAAGAAAAAAGCCGAACTCGGTTTGTCCGGCGATATTGTCAAAAATGCCTTTGTTTCCCGCGGTAGTTTGGGAGAACCACAAATCAATTTTGAACTCACGCCTGCCGCTGGAAAACGATTCGGTGAAGTCACGCGAGATAATGTCGGGCACAGAATGGCCATTGTCTTGGATGGTGAACTGCAAACCGCGCCCAGTATTGATGAACCAATTGAAGGTGGCAGTGGCATGATTCACGGCAGTTATTCTGATCAGGAAGCATTTGCGATTGCCAACGTCTTACAAAATCCGTTGCGTGCGCCATTGATACCTATTTCTTCCAGCGACGTTTCGCCCACGCTCGGATTGGATTCTATTCGCAGTGGTATTCGCGCTTCGATTGCTGCCGTCATTTTGGTTTCTGCGTTCATGCTTTGCTATTATTGGATTGCGGGATTGACGGCCAACGTCGCGCTCATCACCAATATCATCATTTTGCTCGGCGTCATGTGTTCCATCGGCACGACACTCACCTTGCCGGGTATTGCGGGCGTAGTGCTGACCATCGGTATGGCGGTGGACGCGAACGTGTTGATTTACGAGCGTCTGCGTGAGGAAATCGCCAAAGGCAAATCATTGCGCGGCGCGATTGACGCCGGTTACGCGCGCGCGTTCGGAACCATTTTTGACTCGCACGTCACGACGCTCATTTCGTCCATCATTTTGATTTTCATGGGCACGGGCGAAATCAAAGGTTTCGGCGTGACGCTGACCATCGGTGTCGCCGCGAGTTTGTTCACGGCGCTGGTCGTGACGCGATTGATCTTCAATTTTCTGCTCGACCGCAATTGGCTCAAATCGTTGCCAATGTTGCACGTCATCAAAAGCGCCAAAGTCAATTTCATGGCGGCGGCCAAACCGTTGTTCATCATCACATGGCTGTTCGTCGTTCTTTCGCTGGCGTTTGGCTTTACGCGCGGCTCAAAATTGTTCGGCGTGGATTTCCGCGGCGGTAACAGCACCATATTCAGTTTTTCGCAACGGGTTGAAATTGATCAGGTTCGCGCCGCGCTGAACGCCATCGGCGAAAAAGATTCACAAATCCAATATCAAAAAGATGTTTCCGGCGGCAGCGAAACATTGTGTGTGACCACTTCGGACGCCACGCCCGGACAAGTGACGCAGGCGTTGGAGCAGAAATTTCCACAGGCGCAACTCAAGGCCATCGGCCAGCAACAGGTCGGCGCGACGTTCGGCATGGAAGTCACGCAATCGGCCATTATCGCTTGCTTGTTGTCGCTGTTTGGCATTCTGGTTTACGTCGCGTTCCGCTATGAATTTTCGTTCGCAGTCGGCGCGATTGTTGCCGTCATCCACGACGTGTTGCTGGCCATCGGTTGTTATTGCATCGCCAATGAGATTTCCGGGCGGCAATTCAACGCCACGGTCGTCGCGGCGGTGTTGACCATCATCGGTTTTTCCATCAACGACAAAATCGTCATTTTCGACCGGATTCGCGAGGATTTGAAATTAGGGATGCGCGGCACGTTCAAGGAAATCATCAATCAAGCGCTCAATCAGACATTGAGCCGCACCATCATCACCAGCGGCACGGTGTTTCTCGCGACGCTTTCGTTGTTCATTTTCGGCGGCGGCGTCATCAACGATTTCGCCTTCACGTTTCTCATTGGCATCATCACCGGCACATATTCCTCGATTTACATCGCGAGCGTATTCGTGCTGTGGTGGCACAAAGGCAATCGCCCGAACATCGGCGCGTCACAAGTGACGATGCAAAACGTTTCCTCGGCAAAGGTGTGAAGATTTACGGTTTGTGATTGGCGATTGGAATTGCAGTCGGCGCGCAAATCGTGAATCGTGAATCGTAAATGACAGAAATCACGCCTTGGCATTGGATTGGTTTTATCCTTTGCATCCTGTTTTTCCTCGCGCTGGATTTGGGAGTGTTTCACCGGCGCGCGCGCGTGGTCAAATTCAAGGAAGCGCTCGCGTGGAGCGCGTTGTGGTTTTCATTGGCGATGTTATTCGCCGGCTTGATGGCCTATTGGCGCAGCCACGCAGAAGCCGTAGAATTTGTCACCGGCTACGTGATTGAATACTCTCTGTCGCTCGACAACATTTTTGTCATCGCCGTTATTTTCTCCTACTTTCAAGTCGCGCCCGAAGCGAGGCACAAATTATTATTTTGGGGCGTGCTTGGCGCGCTCATCATGCGCGGCGCGATGATTCTGGCCGGCGTCGGACTTATCCAGCGCTTCGGCTGGATTCTTTACCTGCTCGGTGCGTTTCTTGTATTCACCGGCTCTAAAATGTTTTTTTCCAGTGGCAAACCGGAAGACTCGGAAAACAATATCGCCATCCGCTTCACCAAAAAATTCTTTCCCAAATTCCTGGCTAACCAATCCGGCAAAGCTGCCGTGCCTTTTATTTTTGTTTTGTTTCTGATTGAGTTCACCGACTTGATTTTCGCGCTCGATTCCATTCCCGCGATTTTTGCCGTGACCACCAAACCCTTTGTCGTCTTCACTTCAAATGTGTTCGCCATTCTCGGCTTGCGCTCGCTTTATTTCGTGCTGGCCGAAGCGATTGATTATTTCCGTTACCTGAAAACCGGCCTCGCGGCGGTGCTGATTTTTGTCGGCGTCAAAATGCTGCTTTCACCGCACGGACGCGAGCCGCAATGGTTTCAGGTTGAAATTTCAACGCTGATTTCCCTGCTCGTCATCGCGGGAATTTTTTTGACGTGCATCATTTTGTCCGTGATTGTCGCGCGTCATGAAAAAAAGTTGAATCGTTGAACCGTTAAATAGTTAAATCGTCGCGCCGATTCAACCATTCAACGATTTAACGAATCTCGAACATGAAATTCCGCTGGTCAATTTCGCCGTCGCAACCGTTGCTCGCCGGACAAATCGCGACGAAACTGAAAATTTCGCCGCTGCTCGCGCAATGTTTGCTCAATCGCGGCCTCAGTGAAATCCCCGCGATTGAAAATTTTCTTTCGCCGCGCCTCAAAAATCTGGCCGACCCGTTTTTGCTGCCAAACATGGACAAAGCCGTCGAACGACTCTTCCGCGCGCGCGAACAGAATGAATCGCTCGTCATCTTCGGCGATTATGACGTGGATGGAGTGACCTCAACCGCGTTGCTCGTTGAAGTGTTGCGGTCGCTCGGCTGGTGCGTGGAATTTTATTTGCCCAGCCGCATCGCCGAAGGCTACGGCTTGAGCGCCGACGGCGTTGAAAACTGCCTAAAAAAATTTCCGGCAAAATTACTTCTCGCCGTGGATTGCGGCTCAACGGCGGTTGAAACGATTCAAAAATTACGCGAATACGGCGTGGACGTGATTGTTCTGGACCATCATCAAATCTCAAATCCTGCGCCGGACGCGGTTGCTCTCGTTAATCCACAACTCGCCACCGAAAATGAGATTTCATTTCGTGAACTTTGTTCTGCTGGACTCGCATTCAAATTAGCCCACGCAATTCTCAAGCGGGGACGTGACATGAATTTGTCTGGTTTTGCGGAATTTGCTTTGAAACCGCTTTTGGATTTGGTCGCGCTCGGCACGATTGCCGATTTGGTTCCGTTGACCGGCGAAAATCGGATTCTCGTTTTCGCCGGCTTGCGTGAATTAAACCAAACACAACGCGCCGGAATTCTTGCATTGAAAAAGGTCGCACAGACGGCAGACATTATCGGAACTTACGAAGTCGGCTTTCAACTTGCGCCGCGCTTGAACGCCGCCGGACGTTTGGAAACAGCGGAAGAATCCTTGCATTTATTGCTCGCCGAAAATTTGGAAGTTGCCATGCCGCTCGCGCAAAATTTGGATTTGCGAAATTGCGAACGGCAAAAAATTGAGAAAACGATGGTGGAAGAAGTCATCGGCACGATTCGCTCCAAATTTGACACGCAAAATGATTTCGTCATCGTCGAAGGTCAATTGCTTTGGCACATCGGCGTTGTCGGCATTGTTGCGTCGCGCGTATTGCAGGAATTTTATCGCCCGACGATTATTATCGGCGGCGAAAACGGCGAGATGCGTGGTTCCGGTCGTAGCATCGCCGGATTCGATCTAGCCGCCGCGCTACGCGAGTGCGACGATTTGTTGCTGCGCCACGGCGGTCACGCGATGGCCGCCGGTTTGAGCATTTTGCCAGACAAAATTGATTTGCTGCGCGAAAAATTGAACGAACTCGCGCGTTTGAAATTAAAGCCCGATGATTTACAGCCGCCGCTGCGTTTGGATGCCAAAGTGAATTTGTCTGAAATCAATTTTGAACTAATCGCCGAATTGGAAAAATTGAAACCACACGGACAGGGGAATCCGGCGGTGCAATTCTGCGCGCGCAATTTGTCCCACGCGCGACCGCTGCTGCGCATGGGCAAGGAAAAACAACACGTCAAAATGTGGATAACGGACGGTTTAGTGATGTTTGAAGCCGTTTGGTGGAACGGCGGCGACAAATCGCTGCCTGTCGGCAAATTTGACTTGGCGTTTCAACCGCAAATCAACGAGTTCAACGGCAATCGCGCGATTCAACTGAAAGTTTTGGATTGGCAGCCGGCGGCGCAAAGTTAACCTAAACACTTTGAAATCAAAGAGTTTCAATTTTGCTTGCATTTTATTATGGAGTTGCTAAAGTAACAGCGTTTGTTAGATAACTTGCCACAATTAGGTCATGGTAAATCTTCAGGTGAACGCAGTTCAGTGATGATTTGAAACCCGGCAGTCGGGAACAGTCCGAGAAGGCGGTTAGTTCAACAGAAATCGAGAGAAAATGAGTACGAAATTGTTTGTGGGAAATCTTTCCTTCAACACCACTGAAAATGAGATTCACGAGGCGTTTTCCGCGCATGGCACGGTCGTCGAAGCGAATCTGATGATGGATCGGATGACGGGTCGTTCACGCGGCTTTGCGTTCGTAACCATGTCCACACCGGAAGAAGCGCAGAAAGCAATCCAGGCCTTGCATGGCGCGACTTTGTCTGATCGTCAATTGACGGTCAACGTCGCCCGTCCGAAAGAAGAGCGTCCGCGCAATGATCGCGGTCCGCGCCGCGAATACAGCGGCGGCGGTGACCGTGGTGGTCGTCGCGAGCGTTACTAATTTCTGAACGCATTTAGTTAATGACCGGGGCGACGTTCCTTGCGGGCGTCGCCTCGTGTCATTTTACGGCGAAATTTTTGTCGCCTGACCGAACGGCCTTCGCTAGACTGATTCCCGATTCATGGAAGAACACATCGAAGTGGAAGGTCGTATTTTGACCGTGTTGGCGGGAACAATGTTTCGCGTCGAACTGGACAACAAGCATCAGGTGCTCGCGACCATTTCCGGCAAAATGCGCAAGCGTTTCGTCCGTCTTACGGTCGGCGACCGCGTGAAAATGGAAATGTCGCCTTACGACCTCAACAAAGCGCGCATCGTCTGGCGCATCGGTTGAAAACCGTCGCGGCAATTTCCTGAAATGAACGCCGCCATTCTTGTCGCCGCCGGCAAAAGCGTCCGCATGGGCGCGGACAAATTGTGGCTGGAAATAGCCGGTCGTCCCGTCATCGCGCACACTTGGAAAAAATTCAACGATGCGAAGTACATTGACGAAACCATTCTCGTTGTCCGAGACGGAATGCAGGAAAAAATTTCCGAACTTGCCCAGCGATTCCAATTCGACAAGCCATTTCAAATCGTCATTGGCGGAGCGGAACGGCAGGATTCTGTCTGGAACGGATTAGAAGTATTGTCGCCAAAAATTGAAATCGTGGCGATTCACGATGCCGCGCGACCATGCGTCAGCGAGCGATTGATTGAAGTGACAATTGCTGCGGCGCGCGAAACCGGTGCGGCAGTGGCAGCACAACGCGTCACCGACACCATCAAAGAATCGGGTGACAGTCAAACGATTTCACGGACGCTCGACCGTTCAAAATTATGGTCGGTGCAAACGCCGCAGACGTTTCGCGTGGAAATCATCCGGCGCGCGATTGCCGCCGCGCGCGAAAAGAACTTGATTTTCACCGATGACACGGCGGTGTGCGAATTGATTAGTCAGCCGGTTCGATTGGTTGAGAGCGCAACACCGAATCCCAAAGTGACAACACCGGCGGATTTGCCGTTGATGGAAACGCTCTTGAAACAGAATTGAATAAAATCCATTGCGCGGCATCCAAACAATTGTGTCATTGAGACTTTGTGTTAGAATTTTTCGGCTATGAAACGGCGTTTGATTTTTGGTCTGGTCGCGGCGCTGCTGGCAATCAATTTGATTGTCGGCGCAAAAATTTATTTGAGTTCGGCGCGCGCGGCCAATCCCGATGATTCGCAAGACGCCAATCTGCAACTTTTCGCCGACGTGTTGCAAAAAGTCCGCACGAGTTACGTGGACGGCACGAATCTGACGTATCGCCAATTGGTTTATTCGGCGCTCAAGGGCATGGTCGGCTCGCTTGACCCGCACAGCGAATTCATGGATGCGGATGATTACGAGCAATTACAGGACGACACAGAAGGGCAATTCGGCGGACTGGGATTGGTGGTCGCGATGAAAGATGGTTACGTAACGGTGATTGCGCCGATGGATGATTCGCCGGGTTTTCGCGCGGGAATTTTATCCGGCGACCGCATTGTCAAAGTGGACGGTCAATCGGTTGAAAAGACATCGCTCGAAGACGTGGTGAAGGAATTGCGCGGCACGCCGGGCACACAGGTGAAAATCACCGTGCAACGCCCGTCGTCCGGCGCGGAAAGGGACGTTACTCTCTCGCGCGCCATCATCCACATGGACATGGTAAAGGACATCAACGGCAAAAAGGAATTTCCGCTCGGCGTAGATAAAATCGGTTACATCCGCATCGCTGAATTTGAAGACAACACCGGCGATGAATTGGAGGCCGCCATCAAAAAACTTCAGGCGCAGGGCATGAAAGCGTTGGTTCTGGATTTGCGCTGGAATCCCGGTGGTTTGCTTGACGAAGCGGTGAATGTTTGCGGCAAATTTCTTCCGCGCGGGCAATTAATCGTGACGACGGAAGGCCGCGACCCGCGCGAAAATTCAGTTCGTCTGGCCGACGGTCACGGTGATGAATTGAAAGGCGAACCCATTGTTGTGCTCGTGAATCTTGGCAGCGCCAGCGCGGCGGAAATCGTCACCGGCTGTTTGCAGGATTTGCATCGTGCGGTGGTTCTCGGCGAAAAGACGTTCGGCAAAGGCTCGGTGCAAAGCATTTTTCCGCTCGACGACGGTTCAGCGCTCAAATTGACGACCGCGAAGTATTACACGCCGAGCCACAAGGTCATTCACGAACACGGTATCACACCCGACATTTATGTGCCCGTGTCCGACAACGAACAAGCCGCGTTATTGTTGAAACGTTCGCCGGGCGGCGTTGAATCGCTCGACGAAACCAATCGCGTTCGTATCGGGGAAATTCAGGACACGCAATTGCTTCGCGCGCAGGATTTGCTCAAAGGCATTTTGCTCTACGGCGAATTGTCGAAGCCGGAAAAAGTCGCGGCAAAACAATGACCGTTCTCGCGTTTGAAACTTCTTGCGACGAAACCAGCGTGGCCGTCGTGCGCGACGGAAAAGTTTTATCCAATGTCGTTTCCTCACAAATCAGACTGCACGCAGAATACGGCGGTGTCGTGCCGGAACTTGCCGCGCGAGAGCATTTGAAAAATCTTTTGCCCGTGGCACAAACGGCTTTGCGTGACGTAAATATTTCTCCGCGACAATTGGACGCTGTCGCCGCCACGCAAGGGCCGGGATTGCCGACGGCGTTGCTGGTCGGTTTCAAAGCCGCGCAAGCGGTCGCATTTGCGTTGCGAAAGCCATTTGTCGGCATTAATCACCATGAAGCGCATTTGTATTCACCGTGGATTCGCGGCGAACCGCCCACAATCAACTTTTCGGATTTTCAGCCGAACATTTCGTTGATTGTCAGCGGCGGCCACACGATTCTGGTTTTGGTCGAATCCGAATTGAAGCATCGCGTGTTGGGTTCGACGATGGACGACGCGGCGGGCGAATGTTTCGACAAAACCGGCAAATTGATGGGTTTGCCGTATCCTGCCGGGCCGGAAATTGACCGATTGGCGGAGCAGGGGAATCCGAAAGCATTCGATTTTCCACGTCCGCTCATTCACGAAGCGAACGACGATTTCAGTTTCAGCGGATTGAAAACTTCCGTGCGCTATTTTTTGCGCGATAATCCAAATCTTTTGAACGACGCGCAAAAAATCCGCGATTTATGCGCGAGCGTTCAAGCGGCAATCGTTGAAGTGCTCGTCGCGAAAACCCTTCGCGCGGCGAAGCGAAACGGCGTTCATTGCGTGACCGCTTCCGGCGGCGTGACGTGTAATCGCGCGTTGCGGCGGGAATTGACGGCGGCCTGCGCGCGCGAAAGTTTTTCGTTGCATCTGGCTGAAAAAAATCTTTGCACCGACAATGCCGCGATGATTGGGATTCTGGCCAAGCGAAAATTGCTCAACCATGTTTCAATTCCAGCGTTGGACGCGGAAATAATTCCAAGCTGGGCATTGGCTTGAATTCAGCCAAATCAGGAGGATTTCAAACGGCGATATTTCTACAAATCAATTCTAATTGAATAATTTTTCCCTTCCCAGTGCTGTTCGGCTCCCCAAAAGAAAGTGAATTCGATTGTGGAGCCTTTGGTCAGATGTTTGGTCGGAAAATCAGCGAACCACAGGTTCAACGGACTTGTGCTGTTTGTATTTGTCGTTTCAGTTTCAACCCATTGATTGGTTGTCCAAACAATACTTGCTTCAGCGGCGAGAATAATGCGCAAAACTTTTCCGTGTGACATCCGGCGAATGGCGTGGCGCAAACTCCAGATTTCGTGCCGGCTTTTTACCGGTTTGGCAACGTAGCGATGAAAAGCCGGTTCAACGCGGTCGAAACAAACGCCGTCGCGATGGCTTCGCACCAACGAAATGTATTCGGCATGCGACCAGCAAAGCGGCATGGCCGCGCCGGTCGGCTGGCCGCGTTTCATGCCGCCGGGCAAATCGGCGGCGTCCCAAAGTTGTTCGCTAATCATGCCGCCACAGTTCGCAAATTTTTCCATCGCGGCGATGAAGGGCGCGGCGTCGCGTCCGGCGGCAAGTTCGTAATGCCCGCGTTCGCCGGTTAAAATCGGCCATGAGCGGCCAACACCAGTTCCGTCAAACGCACTACCGTCGTCCTTTTGGCCGTAACCGTCGTGATTGTATCGCCGCCAGCACGGGCCTTGCGGCAAATCACGTTTCAGCGCTGCGTCCAAAACTTTGATGGAATCAAGGATGATTGGATTGTCAGCGGCGCGAATCCCATATCGCACGAGATGAAGGAAATCGCCGCCGACAACATTCCGCGCCGGATGCCATCCGCCGCCATTGGCGATTGGCAGCATGGTTTCATTTGGATTCGCGTGCGGGTCGGGCGATTGGGAATTGGTTGGATTGATGCGAATGTAATGGCGTGGAAAATTTGCGACCAATTCCCCATGCGTGGTCACCGTCCAATCTTCAATGTGTTCGGACAACCAATCAGCGTAGGTGAAAATGAAATCCGCCGTGTGAGAATAGTTGCATTTCTTTCCAAATTCAGCGGCGCATATAAGTCCGGCGATGACTGTGGCCAGCGTCGAGGGCGAGTAGCCGGAATTTTCCTCCCAACGTTCCTGCGCGGTCGCCGGCCCTTGCAGCATGAGGTAAGTCGCCGCCCGCAAAATCATGGTGCTGGGGTCAAACTGACCGAAATGCACGCCTTCACGATGCAACCGCCACGCGAGCAAAATCGGCGCGGCGATTTCATCCAGTTGCAATCCCTGCCAATACGCGTTGCCGTTGATCCAACTGTTTTGCGGGAAACTGCCATTGGGACGTTGAGTCGCCGCCAGCCAAATCAACGCGCGCCACGGCGTTCCGGTTTGGCCGCTCGCCAGCAACGCGGTGGCGCTCTGCACCAAGTCGCGCGTCCAGACCAGATGATAACCGCCGGAGTCATCGTCATTTTTGGTTTCGCCCCACGGAATGCTCATGGAAGCGACCATCGCGCCTTGAAATACTTTGTCTTCGTGCGAAAGCAACAGGCAACGGCTCAAACGATAAATGTGGCCGCCGTCGGCGGTGTGTTTGTCGAAATCAAATTTTGGATTTACGACCGTGCGCTGCCATTGCCGGACGTAGCTTTCGCGTTGCAAATCAAACGGTTTGGCCAGCGATTGCAATAATTTTGCGACCGTGCTTTGGTAACTGCCGCCGAAAGCAACAGCCGTGGTGAATTCATCTCCTTGTTCGAGGTCAATTTCGGCGGTCAACGCGATGTTTCCATTTTCTGCGGCGCAAAATTCCCAATCCATCTTGAAATTGTTCGTCAAATCCTGCCAGCCGTCGCTTGCGCCGACGTAACCGACTGAACGGCGCAGAAAACCCGCGCTGCAACCCATGACCAAATGTGTTCCGGCGCGCTCGGCACGCAATAATTTGACGCCGCTGATTTCACAACAATAACCGGAATTTCCAGCCCCTTGCCGCGTGATGTGCGGCGCCAGCAACGCATAAAGTTTCAATTTGCCGCGCAACGATGGGTCTTGCACCTCAAGTTTGGTGTGCATCAGGAAAACCGATTGATGTGGGTCGGTGATAAAACATTTCACGAGATGATAACGGCCCATCGGGTCGGAATTGATGAGGCGATAACACAGAGCATTGTGTTCGGGAAATTCGAGTTTGTGTTGAAGGTCGCGTTTTTCTTCGTGGCAAAAGGTTTCGCCGTCGGTGATGAGAAATTGAAAATCGCGCGTGTTCGGCTGGTCAACGTTCGGATAATAAATTTCATTTACGATGCCGTGACTCAATGTGAACCAAAGACGGCAACTGGTGTGATACGCGGTGCCCAAGCCTTCCTTCGCGCTGGAAGTCCAGCGCGGCTCGATTCCCGGCGCACCGAAAGCGATGGATTTATCGGGTGAATTCATTTGGTAGTTTTGCCGTTTTTTGCCCAAAGCCGGACGCCGCCTTTGAACGCATTGGCGTTGTTGCCCAAACGCGCACCGCGCGGAAGTTTTTTGAGCAACTTGGCATTGCCGCCGCCCAAAATAACATAATCCGCTTCGAGCGCAGCTTTAAGTTGATTGACGATGTCTTTCACGTGATGCCGCCATTTCCTTTTTCCCAAACGCTTGAGTCCGGCCAATCCCACATAATCTTCGTAAGTCTTGCTGTTCTTGTAGGCCAAATGCGCGAGTTCCATCGGCTCAAGGTCGCCGTCAACAATCATCGCCGAACCCAATCCGGTGCCGAGCCCGAGAAACAGCATTCGTCCGCCTTGATAACTGCCGAGCGCCTGCATCGCCGCGTCGTTGATGAGTTTCACCGGACGGCGAAAGGCTTTTTTGAAATTGAAACCGACCCAGCCCGTGCCGAGATTGTGCGGTTTGACGACGAGCCGCCCGTGAATCACCGGGGCAGGGCAACCGATGGTCACGACATCGTATTTCAATCCGGCAGTTGCTTTTTTGACTGCCGCGACCATTTGTTTCGCCGTCAAATTTTTGCCAGAAGGAATTTCGATGGCTTCCCTGCGCTCCGTGACGTGCACTTTGACGTGCGTGCCGCCCACATCAATGACCATGATTTTCATTCAAATGATTGTATTTACAGTTGGTGGAAAAATTGCGTTGCAATTTTGCCAAAAAAATAGAAGATGTCCAAAATCAAAACCATGAAGACGATCAATTATTTGACAACGATTTCCTCTTTGACCCTGGCGGCGCTTTGGTTGCCATGCTCCACAGCCCGCGCGCAAACCGCAAATGGAACCAATGTGTTGAGCGACACGAAAGACCGCACAAGTTACGCCATCGGCATGACGATGGGCGAACGCCTGCGACAACAGGAAATTGATTTGAATCAGGAAATGTTCGTGCGCGGTTTTGAAGACGCTCAAAAAGGCACTAATACGTTATTGTCGGAACAGGAAATGCGCGACACGTTGAATCAATTCCAGCGTGAGATGATGGCCAAGCAGCAAAAATTGCACGAGGAACAATTGGCGAAAAATAAAAAGGAAAGCGCGGAATTTTTGACCGCGAACAAAACCAAGCCCGGCATTGAGACGCTGCCGGACGGATTGCAATACAAAGTCATCACCAACGGTGACGGCGAAATACCTGCGGCGGATGACACCGTGACGGTGAATTACACCGGCACGTTGATTGACGGAACGGAATTTGACAGCTCGGTCAAACGCGGCAAACCGGCGACGTTCAAGGTGGGTGGCGTCATTCATGGCTGGACGGAAGCGTTGGAGAAAATGAAGGTCGGCTCGAAATGGCAATTGTTCATTCCATCCGATTTGGCTTATGGCGATTATGGACGCCCGCCGCAGATTCCGCCCGGCGCGACGCTGATTTTTGACGTTGAATTGCTTTCGGTCGAACATCCCAAGCCGATGACCAGCGACATCATCAAAGTTCCTTCCGCCGAGGAAATGAAGAACGGAGCCAAGGTCGAAATCATCAAGCCTGAAGACGCGGAAAAACTTCAGAATCAAACGACCAGCCAGTCAAAATAATCTGATTTTCTCTTTTGTGCCGCAAATGTGTTGAACATTTGCGGCATTTTTATGTCAATTCCACAGACGAATATGAAACTTATCACCAAACCACTTTACGGATTTTTATCGGTCATGACCGGCGCATTGCTTGCCGCCGCCGCTTTTCATTTGAATTTGCTGGCCAAAGATGTCGCGCCCGACATCAAGGTTGAATCCACGCCCATCAATCGCGACATGAAAGGCGTTACGAGTTTTGCGCCCGTCGTCAAAAAAGCCGCGCCGAGCGTCGTGAATATTTATTCCACGCATATTGTGCATGTTCGCCAGGTCCAAAATCCATTTTTTAACGACCCAATGTTTCGCCGCTATTTTGGCATTCCTGATGAAGGCCAAAATCTTACGCGCAAAGAGCACAGTTTAGGCTCCGGCGTCATCATTTCACCGGACGGCTACATCCTGACCGCCAATCACGTGGTCGAAGGCGCGGACGAAATCAAAGTCGCCATTGCCAACGATAAAACAGAATATATCGCCAAAATCATCGGCACAGACCCGACGACTGACGTGGCGGTTCTGAAGATTGACGCGAAGAATTTGCCCGCCATCACGCTTGGCGACAGCGACCAATTGGAAGTCGGCGACGTTGTTCTCGCCATCGGCAATCCTTTTGGCATCGCGCGGCGGGCGGGCGATTCCGCTTCAGTGACCATGGGCATCGTCAGCGCGCTGGGGCGCAACGGTTATGATTTCAGCCAGAATGTCCGGATGCAGGTTCAGGATTTCATCCAAACCGACGCGCCCATCAATCCCGGCAATTCCGGCGGCGCTTTGGTGGACGCGGAAGGCCGGCTTATCGGCATCAACACCGCCATCATCAGTTCGAGCGACAGCAGCGCGGGCATCGGATTCGCCGTGCCCATCAACATGGCGCGCGACGTGATGAATAAACTCATTAGCAGCGGCGGCAAAATCCTTCACGGCTATCTCGGCATCAGCATGCAGGACATCACACCGGATTTCGCGAAGGCGTTTGGATTGCCGGATCAAAACGGCGCGTTGGTCGGCGGTTTCCTTCCTAATTCGGTGGCGCAAAGAGCCGGCATCAAAACCGGTGACGTCATCATTGCCTTTGACGGCAAGCCCGTCACCGACGCACACAGTCTGCAATTGCTGGTTTCCGGCAGCACGCCCGGTTCCAGTGTCTTGATAAAAGTGATTCGCAAGGGCAAACCGGAAACGCTGACCGTCAAATTAGGTAGATTGCCGGGTGAATTGGCGCAAAATGATGATGAGCAAAATGATTCTAATTCGTCCAACAATCCCGACGCGCTCGACGGCGTGACCGTCGGCGACTTGAGTCAGGACGCGCGCTATCAATTGAAGATTCCCGATAACATCAAGGGCGCGATTGTCACCGATGTGGGGCAGGATTCCAATGCTGCCGACGCCGGATTGCGCGTGAACGACATCATCATCCAAGTCAATCAGCAGCCCGTCGAAGACGCCGATACGGCGGTCAAATTGTGCAATGACGCCAAAGGCGACCGGATTCTCCTGCAAGTCTGGCGGCGCACCGGCGATTTGGCCACCACAACCTTTCTCTCCGTGGACAATACCGAACACCAAAAGTAAGTTGCGCGCGACAGTTTCAAATGGGAAGTTCACCGGCGGTTGAACTTCCGGCTTTGAACCTGTAATCTGCAACCACGATGGCCGTTCAATACAAAGATTATTACGAAACCCTCGGCGTGCCGCGTAACGCGAGCGATGCCGACATCAAGAAATCCTTTCGCAAACTCGCGCGCGAATTTCATCCCGACGTGGCGAAGGACAAAAAACGCGCCGAGGAAAAATTCAAGGAAATCAACGAGGCTTACGAAGTTCTTTCCGACCCGGCCAAGCGCAAGAAATATGACGAACTGGGCGCAAACTGGAAATCCGGCGCGGAATTTCGCCCGCCGCCCGGCTACGGCGGATTTGGCGGCGGCCAGACCTTTCGCGGCGGACGACCGGACGCGCAGGAATTTGAATTCAACTTCGGCGGCACCGGCTTCAGCGATTTCTTTGAGCAATTGTTCGGCTCGCGGATGCACGGCGGTTTTGGGCGCCAAGGCGGTCATTTTAGCGGCGACGATTTAGCCGAGCGCGGACAGGACGTGGAAGGCGACATCATGGTCACGCTCGAAGAAGCCGCACGCGGCTCCATCCGTTCCGTTACCGTCCAGCACGGCTCGCACACGGAAACATATCAGGTCAAAATTCCTGCCGGCGTCACTGAAGGCCAGAAATTACGATTGGCCGGACGCGGCGAACACGGCAGCGGCGGCGGCGCTTCCGGTGATTTATATTTGCGTGTGCGGCTGGCTAAACACCCTGACTTTGAAGTGGACGGCCACAATCTAATTTACGAAGCCGAACTCGCGCCGTGGGAAGCCGTGCTCGGCACGGAACTCTCTGTTCCCACTTTGGACGGTCGCGTGAACATCAAGATTCCCGCCGGAACGCAAAGCGGACAAAAACTGCGCGTGCGTGGACGCGGCTTGGCCGGCAAAGGTGATTTGTTCGTCGTCACCAAAATTGTTGCGCCAACAAAAATATCCGACGCGGAGAAAAAATTGTGGGAACAATTAAAACGCGAATCCAAATTCAATCCGCGCGATTGACCCCTCAACCGCCCTGCGGACACCTTCTCCCTGCTAAACGGGGAGAAAGACGGGATGCGAGATGTGTTTAATTTAGCTATGCCTGCTAAAACTATTTTAATCACCGGCGTTTCGCGCGGACTTGGCCGCGCGCTCACCGAAGAATTCATCCGGCTGGGTCATACCATTGTCGGTTGTGGGCGTTCGGAAAAAGAAATCGCGCAATTGCAAAAACAATTTCCGTCGCCGCATGATTTCTCTGTTGTCAACGTCGCCGACGACCCGCAAGTTTCCGCATGGGCGAAGAAAATTTTGAAATCACACGGCGTGCCGGACTTGTTGCTCAATAACGCCGCGCTCATCAATCGCAACGCAAAACTCTGGCTCATTCCGGCCAAGGAATTTTCAGACGTGATTGACGTGAACATCAAAGGCGTTGCCAACGTCATCCGGCATTTTGTTCCCGCGATGGTCAAACAGAGTAGGGGAATCATCGTCAATTTCAGTTCCGGCTGGGGACGTTCGACCGACGCGGAAGTCGCGCCGTATTGCGCGACCAAATGGGCGATTGAAGGACTCACGCAATCGCTCGCGCAGGAATTGCCGCTGGGCATGGCCGCCGTGCCGCTCAATCCCGGCATTATCAACACGGATATGCTGCAAAGCTGTTTTGCCGGCGACGCAAATAATTATCCGACCGCGCGCGAATGGGCCAAAACCGCCGCGCCATTTCTGCTGAAAATCAGTTCCACCGACAATGGCCGGCAATTAACCGCGCCATAAACTTTTTCGCGTTTGAACTTTGGCATGAATTTTTAATGAAACTTTACAAGAAATTTAACGCGTTGGTTGGTTTTGAAATTAACCAATTGTTGAATTTTGCGGACGGTAAGCGGGGTGATGATTTTGTGTTCTTCGCTTCAGTTTTGCATGAAGGATTAAATCTTCTCCGGTTTCACAATCGAAACTACAAATGCGTCTGGTTTGAGATATTTTTGGGCGGCGGCTTTGACTTGTTCAAGCGTGACGGCTTCATATTTCGCGTCGTCCAATTCCGTTCGCTGATAGCCGAGTCCGTAAAGTTCATCGAGCGCGGTCAGTGACGCGAGACTGCCCAAGTCCTGACGCGCAATTTTTTTCTGGCCGATGATTTTGGCCTTCGCGCGTTTCAATTCTTCCGCCGTCAAACCTTCGGCGCGCAATAATTCCGCTTCCTTCAGCAATTCTTTTTCGACAAGTCCGGCTTTCGACGGTTCGGTGCCGGTGTAAAACGCAAAGTAACCGGGCATGAGTCCGGGGAAATGTTGCGCGCCGACGTAATACGCAAGACCGAGTTGCTCGCGAATTCGCAGGAACAGGCGCGAGCCGAGGTCGCTGCAACATTCCTGAATCAAATCCAATGTGTATTTGTCCTCGCCGTTCATCGTCGTGCCGGGAAAACCGATGACGAGCACGGCTTGTTTCTTGTCAACAATCTCCTCGACACGCGCAGAATTGAATTTTTCAGGCACGTGATCAAATGGTTTTAGCGTGGAATTTCCTTTCCAATCGCCAAACGCCTTTTCAACGGAGGCTTTGACTTTCTCGGCTTTCACATCGCCGTAAATCGCCAGCACGCAATTATTCGGCACGACCAATTTTTGGTGGAACGATTTAAGGTCGGCCGCCGATAATTTGGCAACGATTTCTTCTGTTCCCAGCGAATCCAAACCATAGCCGGTTTTGCCGAACAATGCGCGGCGCATCGCCACACTTGCGCTTTTGAGCAAATCATCCTTGCGCGCCTGAATGCCGGCAATCTGCACCTCGCGTTCGCGTTCGAGCGCGTCGGCGGGAAAAATCGGATGCAGCAAAACGTCGGCGACGAGTTCGAGGCCGGTCTTGAAATCGTCGCTCAAAACTTCGGCGTTGACGCCGAAACTGTTGTTGCCGCTGTAACTGTCGAGGCTGCCGCCGACGGATTCGATTTCGCGCGCGATGTCCTTCGCGCTGCGGCGTTTCGTGCCTTTGATGAGCGTCTTGGCGAGCAATTGCGTGATGCCGTTGTTCTCCGGCGTTTCGGCCAGCACGCCGCCTTGAAACACGGCGCGAAATTCGACGAACGGCAGGCGATGATTTTCTTTGACGAGCAATCGCAAGCCGTTGTCCAACTCGAATTTCTGAATCGGTTCGTCGCCGGCCTTTTCAATTTCAACTTGCGGTTTGGGCGCGGCGCCGTTCGGCAACAGCGCGTAAAGCGTGCGGTTTTCTGGCGTAAGATATTCGCGCGCGACCCGATGAACATCTTCCGCCGTGACGCGTTTGACGGCGGCCAGATGGCGTTCGGAAAATTCAAGGTCATTCGCGACGAGCCAGCTTCCGCCGAGATCGGCCGCCTGTCCTTCCATCGTCTTGCGCGCGGCGAGCGTGGCGGAAATGAATTGTTTGACGGCTTTTTCCAATTCGGCGGCGGAAACATGCGCGGCTTTCAATTTTTCAACTTCGACCAGCAATGCGGCGCGCGCGACGGCAAATTTCTCGCCGTCGGCAATCGCGCTGATGCCGAATAATCCGGCCTGCCCCGGATGATATGTCCATGCGTCCACGTGATGCACGACGCCTTGACGTTCGCGCACTTCCTGATACAGCCGCGAACTGTGGCCGTGGCCGAGCAACACCGCCAGTACGGACAACGCCGCTGTGTCGGGATGCCGGATTTCGGGAATATGCCATGCGAAATGAAAATGGCCGAGTTCAACCGGCGCTTCCTCGACGACTTCGCGCGGCGCGACTTGCTTTGGTTCTTCCGGCAAAACAATTGGCGACAACGGACGCGCTTTAGATTTTTCGTAGGCGGTTTTGATTTGCGAAACGACTTCGTCATTTTTCACGTCGCCCGCGACGACGAAAAAACAATTGTTCGGCGCATATTTCTCCGCGTAATAATTGCGGATGTCGTCCGGCTTCACCTCATTGAAAATGTCGGGATAGCCAATGATGGTGAACCGATACGGACTGCGAGTGTAAGCGGTTTCAAACAATCTTCGGCTCGCGCGACGGCCCGGATCGTCCTGCCCCATGTCCATTTCGCGGCGAATCACGTCCATTTCCTTCGCCAATTCATCCGGCGGCAACGTCGCGTGCTGCATGATGTCGCACAAAATGTCAATCGCCGTGCGCGCGCCCGTGTTCGGCGCGTCAATGTGATACACCGTGCGGTCGAAACTCGTGTAAGCGTTCATGTAACCGCCGGCTTCCTGCACTTCCTGATCAATCCGGCTGCCGGGGCGCGTCGTCGTGCCTTTGAACAGCATGTGTTCCAGCACGTGCGAAAGTCCCGCGCCGAGCCATTTGCCTTCGTGGACGCTGCCGGTCATCGCCCACGCCTGCGCGGAAACGACCGGCGCGCTGTGGTCTTCGCGCACGATGATGGTCAGACCGTTTTCGAGCGTGGTCAACGTGACGCCGGCGGGCAGCGTCGGCATTTTCATCGCCGATTTGCGCGTGGATAAAACAGTGTCGCTCATGCAAAAATTGAAAAGGAAGCGTATCAGACGCCGGATTTTCAGTAAATCAATTTGAAAATGGAATTATATCGTTTGCAAACGATTCATTCCCTCTCCCCGCCCAATGGGGAGAGGGTCAGGGTGAGGGGATTTTAATTCAAATAAATTTGCCCCCTCACCCCGGCCTTCTCCCCCAAAGGGGGCGAGGGAGAAAAATTGGTCAATCTTCCGGCGTTTGTTTGTCAAAGACATAATCCCAAATGAAAATACCGGAATGAAGCCAATCCATTCCGGCATTTTCCGATTTACGTTTGTTATATCACCATGTGACTGACCGGGTCGCTCCAATCCGAATAACCCACGCTGCCGCCGACGGCGCGGGTTTGCACCGAATACACCTGCCCCGGCGTCAATCCCGGCAACACGATGCCGCGTGACTGCGTGAAAACGCCCGCCGGAGTCCAGCCACCGCCGTTCTTGGTCTGCACCTCATACGCCCGCGCATTGGCCACCGGCTGGATTTTCAGAATCAGTTGCGTCGTCTGGCCATTGTCCAAACCGACAATGACCGGCGTGGTCAAAGGCGATTGCGTGCGGTTCGTGCTCGCCGCTTCAAACCCTGATGACAACAGCACGGACAAATTTTGTCCCGCGACACCCTGCACATACGCCGCCTCCTGTCGCAACAGATTTTCCAGCGCGACCCGCGCTTCATTTTTGGCGGCGGTGAACTGCGCGCCGCCGCCCGCCGCCGCGACAATCGCGTTGTGAAACGCCGACTGCGCCGCCGTGATGTCCGTCAACGGAATCAACGGCGTGGGAAACGACGCATTGCCCGTCAGACTCGCCACGATGTTGCTCGCAAATTCGTCCAGACCGGAATCCGGCAGATTTGTGAACGCTAGACTGACTCTGTAGTTTGCCATGATGTTACTTCTCACTTTCTATTTACGCTGAACGACCCGACAAAACCGTTGTGGCTTTGACAACACGGGAAGTTCTTGCGGGTGGACTTTGCATCAGCCATGCCAGCGGATTTTCCTTGTTTGGTTCGCAATTTTTCTTGGAAGGAAAATGCTCTAGCTTGGAAGAGGAATGATTTCATTTGGAAAAAAAACTCCAACCTTCCAAGGAAAAACTTTTCCCTTGGAAGGAAAATGTCTGGCCAAATAAGGAAAACCGCATTTCTTCCACCAAAAATCGCGTTTTTTGGAAGGAAAACCATTTCCTTGGTTAAATCCTTGATGAACAAGGCAGGCAATAACCCGTCAAAAGGCCGAAATATCTTGTTTCAAGACAACTTTGTTCTGAAATGAGACAAAATTTCAAATAATGCAAATAAACTTCTAGTGGTTTATTTTGATTTACCCGGCGACAGATTTGTTGAATTAGTTTGTCCAACCTTCCATTTTTCCATGAATGGTTTGGCGACTGCCGGGTTTATTTTTTGCAGTGCGACCAAAGGCGGCACGAAGGGAAAATCATTTTTATTTGACGATTCAACCATTGACTTCAAAAGATTGACCAGTATCGGAACGGCGGATTCCGCATTGGTTCCGTAACAACCCAGCGCCCAGAAATAATTTCCACGTGATACGTAATCTATTATCCCATTCGTTTCGCTTTGAATGTGCCGAATCAGCACTGGCACCACTGTCGGCGCATTTTCCCTGATTAAACCAAGCGCATGGATGGCGCGACTGCGCGCAACGGAATCCAGCTTTTGATTATCAAACGATTGCAACAGCACCGGAACGGCGGCACCGGCTTGCGACCGGAAGTTTTCGCTTCCATTTACAATCAGGGAATCGCCGGACTTGTCGGGAGGCATTTGTGGACGAAAAAAATCTCCCAAAGCGATGGCGGCACGCAGCCGGACATTTTCATCAGGATTGCTGAGCAATTCCAGCAATGGCGGGATGGCATTTGTGCCTGCACCGGGCAAGGCCATCATGGCTGTTTCGGCGATTTGCCGGTTTTGGCTTTGCAGTAACCGGATTAAATCGGGAATGATTGGTTTTGCCACGGGACCCAAAGCCCAAATGATATTCACTCCCTCGAAGTTTTTTTCCCAATCCGGTTTAATATAGATTGGAAAATGCTTTGGCCAATGATTGTCATTATAGTGCGCAATCCATTCCGCCAAATATGTTCTGACCCATGAATCTTTTGCGGCGAGCAAATTCAAAGTTGTTGGCAACGCATTTGTGCCGATGTGCTGGATGGCGATAATGGCCTGTTCATTTTGCTTTTGATGCTGTTGGTAAGCCGGCAATTGCCAAAAATCCATCAGATAAATTTCCTTTGCCCACTCCGTGAGTTTTTTACCTTGATATTCCGGTTCCGGCTGACGCGATTCAAATGGCTGGAAAATAGCACAAAACAGCCAGACAACAATTCCTGTAAAAAGGATTATCGAAATGTTTATGCAAACTTTTTTGCGATTCACTTTAATTCAACCGGCGGCGACAAATTGCCTGAATTGGTTTGTGTATGGCGGTGATTGCGATGATTGGTTTAGTTGTGTTGGCGCATTTGTGCGGATAAACATTTTGCCCTGAATCCGTTTTTGATAATCAGATTCCAATTCTGGTTTAATGTCAATTTGAGGAAGAGGCCGCATAAACTCTTTGCTGATTAAAGTTGCGCCAACGACCCGCTTTTGCCGCACGTCTATATCAAATTGAATTTGGTATATGTTGTTTTGTTCTTCATCCGTGCTTTCCCAATCCACCCGGCAATAAGCATAACGATTTTTTTGATTATCCGACGCCAGTTCAAAACTGGTTGGAGCATCATTGAGATGAAATTTTTCCGGCGGATAGCCCAATTCACGAAAAATGTCTCGCACGAACTGAATGGTTTCATTCGTAGTCATGCAAGTTTTTTCATCAAAAGCTGGCCAATTCGTTTTTGTTTCTCCTTCTTCAAACCAATCATTGGGCGAACCGAAATCAGTAATGAAGCCCGTGAGGAAAGTGAACCACAAATGATTAGTCAATATAACAGTACAATTAAAACCATCATTAGTGTAGTAACGTGGTAGCAGAAATAAAAAAACCTGATTGCTGGTCAATGGCTGGATTGTCGGCAAATCAAGATTTTTTGCAAAATCAGTAACGTAGGGAAGCACAGCCGTCAATGTGGCGTTGGAATAAGTGGATGTCATGTGAATGAGCGGTTCTCTATTGATGAGTTGAGCCATTTGGCCAGCCATTCCTGCACTTTGATAATTCGTTTCCAACTCCGGCTTGACGTCTATTCGGGGATTAGGTTGGAAAAATGGTTTGCCGGACAAATTCATTCCCACAATTTGTTTGCGTTGCATATCAACTTCAAACCGGATGTTGTAATCCAAGCTCAACCAATTGCGGATTCGGGAATGCGGACTATCCCACTCGATTTGGCAGTAAGGAATATGGCCAAGTTTTTTTGAATTAATTGGCCCCTGAAGTACGGTTGGAGAACCTTCGATGTTAAAATCTTTGGTGTTATATCCAAGTTTGTAAAAAGAATTACGAACTAATTCAATCGCTTCGTTGGTAGTTATATTATCGCTACCGACATAAGGTCTTAACATTTGTAAGGCATCTCTATCTCCAGTGCCGTAAAATGGATTGTTTTTTAGTGCGTGAAATGCGCTCACATAACCATGCTGAAATTCAAATGAATATTGATTAGTTAAAAAAACCGTGCCACCAACATTATCCTTCCACAGAGAGACATTTATGTATTCAACTTGACCAGCAGTTATGGGCGTCGGAATAGACAAATCCAATTTTTGCACAACATTTGAAATGTGCGGCAAAATCGCTACTAATACTGCATTTGAATAAGTAGCGGTTATATGAATGAGTGAAATCACAAAATGGATTGTTAATTACCAAGTGCGAAAGTTAACCCCCAAAAACCATAAACTGTTAAACTGTTTTGTCCGAAGCCAAACAAATTGGGGTATTGGCTAGCGTTGATGATGGCTTGCTTGATTGGTTGTGGAGAACCGCTATAACCGCTTCCCAACATTTCTAACTGAATATATGTAACGAAGTTTACATGGTCGAAATTAATATAGCCACTTCCTTGCAAAATCCCAATCCCTTTGTCTTTTGGCCAACCAACAAATGCAGAATAACGTAATGAAGCATCTGCGTAATCATCTCCAGAAACATTCTCTTTGTGAAAAATGCCGAACGATTCAGGTAAAGTGCCTTTAGCTGTGCTACAACCATCCAGAAATACAAAACGAAATGAATGACTATTAGTTTGTCCAACAGGAATTGTGTGCAGTGTATTTGCAATTTCGTTAGCAGTAATATAACGATTAATATCTGCAGGATTGTAACCGATACCATCTGGTCCGCCGTGACCAAAGTAAATAACATTTCGAGAGCGAGCATCGTATAAGGCATTTCGGAAATTAGCCCAATCGGTATCACCTTGCGGATCGCCAGCACCGTAGTGCAATGCATAAGCATTTCCACTTTCATCAGGACTTGGCAAAACAGTCCACTGCACTTGTTTAACCGCTCCTATAAATCCGTTTAATTCGGCGTATAATTGGTCAGAACCGAGGTAATTGTCCCAAGCGTGTTGTTCAACTGCCACCCAAGCTCCATGCCCCGACCATTGCTCAAGACGTTTGTGAAGCGGGGGCGCAACAACATTTGCGCCACCTGTACCTTGAGGAGTAAATGTTAAGTTGTTCCCGCTAAATTCAGTCGAAATAACAAACTCGAAAGAGTTGTCATTTGTATAATTGATATAATTAGGTGGCGGACCAATCAAATTCCAAACGACTCCAATTTCTCCATCATCTGTATGCCCACCAAGTGTTCCAACATAATTAGTTTGGCTATCATACACGTCAATATACCAGTCTGCATTCGTATGCGCTGAAGTTGCTCGAATCAATAAAGTGTTCCCAAGCTCACCAAATTCAGGCATCCAATTAGGAAAAGAAATTTCATTGTAAACATTGATTGAAATCGGTTGCGAATCATCTTCTACAAAGCTACTGTCTCCGTCCTCTCCATTGCCAGTCGTTTCCCATCTGGCACTTGCTGTGATTTGATGGACGCCGTTACTCATTTGCGTAGTGTCCATTGCCACGTGTAACGGTAATTGAAACGGAGGAGTTGAAATGGAGATGCCACTAACAGGCGTATCATTTTCGTTCAGGCTCAAATTTGCTAAATAGCCAGAATCGCTTTCCGCTTCAACAGGAATTGTCACAATGCCGGAAAAAGTTTCTCCATTTGTGATGCCAAAAAGATGCACACCATCGCTGACGACGCGATAAAAACCGGTGTATTGATTGGTGTCGCTGATTGAATCCATCGGCTCGAAACCACCATTTTCCGATTCAGTCGTCAAAGGAAACAAATAATCACTTCCCTCCACCCATTTCGCGGTCGCCGGGTCGTAAATCAAAAAATTGGAGAAATCGAAACCTTGCGGATAAATCGCCAAAGGCGCGGCATCACCCGAACCATTCTTGGGCTTGACCATCGGCACAGATGGCTTGGCGGATATTCCGCTCATCTGCAATTGAGGCATCGGCGGTAAACCACCGCCATTGGTTCCGCCACCAGAAATGGATGGATATTGCACGATATTGGAATGAACGAAGAAAGTGAAGTTGGAACTGGAAGCCGGATAATAATTGGTGAGCGTGACCCAAGAATCCGTTGCATTGAGCGTTTGCCGGTATTGAACAAGGTAGGTTTCAATGTTAGTGCTCGGCCAGGACAGCACGACGTTGGACGATTGAACGGATAGTTGCAGCCCTTCAATGGCTAGCGAGTTTTCAATTGAAATGAGGAGTCCGAGGATGCCGCAAATTCCGACTATTAGCTTATTCATGTTTCCTTTCCTGCGGAGTTTCAGAAACGGAAAGGCGCGAACTTAACGCACCCTCACTGAGGCACCGCGAAGCGCCTTCCATCAGAGAACGCCAAGCCGCGCCCGATGGGGCGCGTGCTGGCAGGTCTGATAGAGAGAAAATTCGCGGTTTTCAGTGAGACCGTAGCCGAGCTACGCAAATGGTTTGTGGTTTATATTTATTTCATCGTTTGGAACTTCTGTGTGACAATCCGGTTCTACGCCTTTCGGAGAAATTTGACAAGGTTTTTTATTGTTGTCATTTCAGGAAATTTTATTTCTTCCGCGCCGGAAAATTTTGTTTGCTGAAAACTTTTTGCCGCGTTAATGTCGCGGGCGTTGGACGCAGGCTGATAAACAAGGAATCAACCGCATGACAAAACAACCGCTCTCAACTGCTGAATTGGACGAATTGGTCACTGACTTGAACCGCTTGTCGCGCAACCTCTGGTGGAGCTGGAATCAGGAGGCGCAGGATTTGTTTCAGGAATTGTCGCCGCGCGCGTGGCAAAATCTGTTTCATAATCCGGTCGCCATTTTGCGCGAAGTCTCCGAATACGAATTGCGCGTGCGTTTGCAGGACGACGATTTTGAAAAACGCGCCCGCGCCGTCTTGAATGATTTCGACCACTATTTGAAAGACCAAAATACCTGGTGTCACCAAAACGCGCCGCAGTTGCATCAAAATCCCGTCGCGTATTTTTCCGCTGAATTCGGTTTCCATGAATCGTTGCCGATTTCCGCCGGCGGTCTGGGCATTTTGGCCGGCGACCACGCGAAATCCGCCAGCGACCTCGGCCTCGGTTTTATCGGCGTTAGTTTGTTTTATCGCGAAGGTTATTTCCAGCAGACGATTGATACGAATAATTGGCAGACGGAATACTACACTTTGTTGAACCCGCAAAATGTGCCGGTTGAGCCGGTGCTCGACGCGAGCGGACAGCCGGTTGTTTGCCATGTGGAAATTGGCATGAATGTCATCGCGTTTCAGGCGTGGCGCGTGAATGTCGGGCGCGTGCCGGTTTATCTGCTCGACGCCAATCGCCCGGAAAACGAGCAGCATTTCCGCGATTTGACCGCGCGCGTTTATGGCGGCGACAGCACCACGCGCATCATGCAGGAAATTTTGCTCGGCATCGGCGGAATGCGATTGCTTCGCAAACTCGGCGCGCAGCCGTCCGTCTTTCACATGAACGAAGGGCACGCGGCGTTTCTCACGCTGGAATTGATCCGCGAGAAAATGGCCGCCGGAAAAAATTTTGCCGACGCGCTGGCCGCGACCAAAGCCGAATGTATTTTCACCACGCACACGCCGGTTGAAGCCGGGCACGACCGTTTCTCGCCCGGCTTGATGGATGATTCGTTTCAAGCCTATCGCGCGCAAGTGCCCGCGCCGTGGCCGGACATTGTCGGTCTTGGCCGCGTGAATCCCGCCGACGCGAACGAACCGTTTTGCATGACGGTGCTGGCGTTGAAGATTTCCCGCGCCGCCAACGGCGTCAGCGAATTGCACGGTCGCATCAGTCGTCACATGTGGCAATCGCTTTACCCCGGCACGCCCGAAGGCAAAGTTCCCATCGGCCATATCACCAATGGCATTCACTTGCTCGGCTGGATGAAAGGGTCGGTGCGGCAATTCTGGCGCAAAAAATTGACGAACAACGGTGACGATGCCGCTTCCATTTGCCGCGAAAAATTTGGCGTGGACTGGGAATCCGCCGTGAACTTTCCCGAATTCTGGCAGAAAATGGCCGACACGGAATTTGTCACCGACGAGGAACTCTGGGCATTGCGTTACAAATTGCGCCGCGAACTGATTGAATTCGCCCGTCGCCGTTTGCTCCTGCAAAATCAGCGGCTCGGTCAGGTGGATTTTATCCGTTTCGACCAATTGCTGAATCCCGACGCGTTGACCGTCGGTTTCGCGCGCCGTTTTGCCACTTACAAACGCGCGCCGCTCATTTTCCAGCAATTCGAGAACATCGTGAAACTGGTTCACGACAAACAACGCCCGATTCAATTCATTTTCGCCGGCAAAGCGCATCCGCGCGACGACGAAGGCAAACGGTTCATTCAGCAAATCATTCATTTGAGCAAACATAGCGAACTCGCCGGTTATCTCGTCTTTCTCGAAAACTACGACGTTCACATCGCGCGCCAAATGGTCAGCGGCTGC
This sequence comes from Verrucomicrobiia bacterium, assembly GCA_035546095.1. Taxonomy (GTDB): domain Bacteria; phylum Verrucomicrobiota; class Verrucomicrobiia; order Limisphaerales; family UBA11358; genus UBA11358. Next base: position 27,815 of record DASZXB010000033.1, read on the forward strand.
GATATTTGGCTGAATAATCCGCGCCGCCCGCTCGAAGCGTCCGGCACGAGCGGCATGAAAGCCAGTTGCCATGGCTGTTTGAACTTCAGCATTTTGGACGGCTGGTGGCGCGAAGGTTACGACGGCACAAACGGATTTGCCATCGGCGGCGACCTGCATCCGAACAATATTGAGGAACAAGACCGCGTGGACAGCGCGAACCTTTACAAAACGCTCACCGAACAGGTCATCCCGATGTTCTTTGACCGCGACACCAACGGCATTCCGCGCAAATGGCTTCAACGCATCCGCCGCGCGATGGTCACGCTCGTGCCGCAATTCACCACCGATCGCATGGTCAAGGAATACACGCAGAAGTATTATTTGACGAAGTGAGGGCATCGTTGACTGACGCGCCCACAGACGCCTGTAGGCGGAATTTGAACAGAAGTCAACGAAGGAAGCGAAGGTTCAAATTTGAAAACTTCGTTGACGTTGTTGCCTCCTAAAAAATTCTTTCGCGTCTTTCGTAAGGAAGTCAGCCCTGGGTGACAAAATTAAAGTTTGAATCACGATTTTTGCAGCGGCATGAATTCCACGCCGACGAGACAAACATCATCGGAAAATTCGTTATCAACCGAAAATGCACGAATGGCATTCAGCAATTCGTCGAACAACGGGCCGGCGCGCTGGTTCAACCGGCTTTTGACATCCAACAGCAGTCGTTCCTGCGAATACAATTCTTCGTTCGCGCCTTGAACTTCGTAAAGTCCGTCGGTGAACAGCATCACGAGGTCGTCGGGTTCGAGCGTGATTTCGGTTGTTTGATACGGCGGATTGTCGAACAGGCCGAGCGCGGGCTGGCTTTTGCCGGAAGCGTTGCGCAGAAAATCCACGTCATTTCGCGCGCGGCGCAATAGCAGCGGTTTGGGATGGCCGGCGTTGGCAAAGCGCATGACGCGCGTTTCCCAATTGGCGACGAGATAAAACGCCGTCGTCAGCATGGGCGAGCCGGTATTTTTCAAAATCGTGAACAAATCGGAATTGAGTTTGCGCAGAAAGGTTCCGGGATCGTGCGCGAGCGGTTTCAATTCCTCGACCAGCGCACGAATCATGGCGGTGACGAGACTGGAACGGATGCCGTGGCCGGTCACGTCGCAAATGAAAACACCCACTTCCTTGTCGGAAAGCGCCGAGACGCTGAAAAAATCGCCGCCGATGGTTTCCGCTGGAAAATAACGGTGTGCGAATTGAAAGGCGCTTTGTTCCGGCGGCGCGTTGTGCGGGAATGTCGGATATTGCTGCAGCAACATCGCGAGTTGGACTTCACGCGCCATGCGCAAGTTTTCTTCCATCGCAAGATTTTTGGCGCGCAATTCCTCGCGGCTGCGGGTGAGTTCGGCGCTGGTTTTGCGGATTTGTTCTTCCGCGCGCATTTTTTCCGTGATGTCCCAGAAAATTCCCTGTAAGCCGATGATTTTCCCTTCCGCATTGTAAAGCGGCGTCTTGACGACCTGAACAAAAGTTTTTTCCTGTCCGAGCGGATGATGTTCTTCAGTGATTTCGTAAGTCTGGCCCGTTTCCATCACGCGCTGGTCATCATGCGTATATTTTTCGGCCAACTCCTTCGGGAAAAAATCGTAATCAGTCTTGCCAAGAATATCCTCCAATTTGCAATGATAATGGTCGCAGTATTGCTGGTTGGCAAAAGTGAACCGGCCGCGCAGGTCTTTGCGAAAAACGTTTTGCGGCATCGTTTCAACGAGCGAATGATAAAGCGATTCGGAATTTCGCAAATTCATCTCCGTTTGCAGGCGATGAGTGATGTCTTCGACCGTGCCTTCGTAATGCAGCAATTTCCCTTGCGGGTCGCGGACGGCGCGACAATTTTCCGAAATCCAAATTCTGGAGCCATCCTTGCGATAAATTTCCGATTCAAAACCGGTCAACGTGTCGTTTTGCTGCATCAAATAAATAAACTCATCACGCCGCTCCGGTTTCACGTAAAGACTGCGTGCGATATCTTTGATGTTAGCCATCATTTCCATCGGCGAGTTGTAACCGTAAATGCGTGCCAGCGCGATGTTTGCCAAAAGATAATGGCCATCCGGTGTTGTGCGGAAAATACCTTCAACCAGATGGTCAAAAATACTGTGATAATTTTCCTTTTCGTCAATCAGCACCACCCGTTCATGCTGGCGCTCCATCGCGCAACGGATGATGCGATACAACGTTTTGGTTTCAAGTCGTTCTTTGGCCAGATAATCCTGCGCGCCGGCGCAAACGGCTTCGATGGCAAAATCTTCAATGGCCGCCGCGCCAAAAACGATGACCGGCACGCGCTGCGCTTTCACCGCCAGAGAAGTGACTTGAAACAATCCGGCAGCATTGGCGCCGGGTAATTCAAAAAGGACAATGTCGAATGAGTTTTTCGCCAACAAATCGAAACCGGCTTCCAAAGACGTGGCAGAATCAATTGTAATCGTTCCTGAAATCGTCCGCAGCATATCGGCGACGGCGCGCGCGAAACGCTCGTCCTGGCCGATAAACAAAACTTTCAATGATTCAGATTGCATAATGCGATTTGCCCTTGCTGCAAAACTCAGGCCAAATCACTCGCCCTCGACCAAGCATACAAATTTGGCGCGCGTTCGCAAGCGAGTTGCTTCGTGGCGGAGTCGGATTACGCTTTGCAACGCTGCGCGGGAAACGTATTTTGTTCGGTCGCAAAATCATGCCGAGTGTTTTCATCAAAACTTACGGTTGCCAGATGAACGAGCGCGACAGCGAAGCCGTCGCCGCGCAGCTCGTCGCCAAAGGCTATTCGCTCGCCCAATCGGAAGCGAATGCCGATGTCGTTTTGCTCAACACTTGCAGTGTCCGCGATTTCGCCGAACAAAAAGCCATCAACAAAATGAAAAATTTGATCGGCACGGCGCGCAGCGAAAAGCGCAATCAAGTCGTCGGGTTCATGGGTTGCATGGCGCAAAGCCGCGGCAAGGAATTGATTGATAAATTGCCGGACGTGGATTTGGTGCTCGGGACGCAAAAATTTCATCGCGCGGCGGATTATCTGGACGAATTGCTCGCCGGCAAACGCGAAAAAATCGTGGACGTCGCCGAAGAAAAAAACAGCGAGGCGACCATTCGCGAACACATTTTGAGCGGCAATTCAAAAACGTCCGTGTCCGCCTTCGTCAGCATCATGCAAGGCTGCAACCAGTATTGCACCTTTTGCATCGTGCCCTACACGCGCGGCGAAGAGCGCAGTCGCACGATTCCCGACATCGTCGCGGAATGTCGCGAACTCGTCGCGCGCGGTGTGAAGGAAATCACCTTGCTTGGACAAATTGTCACGAGCTATGGCCGGCGTGGAACAAACAAAATCAACTCCCTCGCCCCGCGAGGAACGAGCGGGGAGAGGGGCGGGGTGAGGGGCGATTTAGAAAACGGACTCCTCACCCCGGCCCTCTCCTCGTTGGGCGAGGAGAGGGAGAAAAATTCACCCTTCGTCCAACTGCTCGAAGCCGTTCACGAAATTGACGGACTCGAACGCATCCGTTTCACCTCGCCGCATCCGAAAGGCTACGGCGACGATTTGGCCGAGGCTTACGCGCGTTTGCCAAAATTGTGCGAGAGCGCGCACATTCCGTTGCAAAGCGGCAGCGACCGGATTTTGAAATTGATGCACCGCGGCTACACGCACGAAAAGTTCTTGAACATCATCAAAAAATTGCGCGCCGCCAAACCGAACATCGGTATCACGACCGACATCATCGTCGGATTTCCGGGCGAGACCGAAGACGATTTTGAACAGACGCTTTCGCTCTGCCGCGAAGTGGAATTCGACAACGCCTACATTTTCAAATACTCGCCGCGCCGCGACACGCCCGCCGCCGAAATGCCCGACCAAGTGCCGCAGGAAATTCGCGAAGAACGCAATCGTCGCTTGCTCGAACTTGTGAACGAAATCGCCGCACGCAAATACGATAAATTTATCGGTCAACAAGTGCAGATTTTGGTGGAAGGCCCGAGCAAAAAAAATTCCGCGCGTTACACCGGACGCACGCGCTGCAACCGAATCGTTTTGTTCGACGGCAGCGAACGTCATCGCGGCCAAATCATGGATTTGAAAATCGAGCGCACCGGCTCATTTACTCTCTATGGCAACCCAGCGATTGTGAATTTGTAAATTATTTTGCCGCCTGCAATTTGCTGCGCAGGACGTGAATCAAGGCTTTGACGGTGAGTTCGATGAACAGAAATGGTTTGGCGATGAAATCGTTGCCGCCGGCCATCGTGGAACTGGTGCGGTTGTCGAAATCACCAAGATTGGTGACGAAGACGACGGGCGTTTTTTTGTGCTGGGGCAGGGCACGTAGTTTGGTGCAGAGTTCAAAACCGGTCATGCCGGGCATATCCACGTCGAGAAAGACAAGATCGAATTTTTTTTCTGTGAGCATTTCCAACGCAACTTTCGGATCGCCGACTTCAACGGATTGCAGAAAGGCCTTTTCCAGCGCGTAAATGATGGCGCGCCGCGAAATGGGTTCGTCATCCACGACCAAAACGTTGGCGGCGGGCAGTTCATGTTTGCCTGATGCAGTGCCGCGTTCAAACAGGAAGCCGAGAAAATCCACAGCGCCAACGACGGTGCGCAGAGTCGAGGGGTTGATGTTTTCCGGTTTTTCGTAAAGTTCCTTGAGCAGCGCTTCAATCGCGCCGGACATCTGGGCGATTTGCGTGAGGTTGACAACGCCGGCGTTTCCGGTCAGCGCGCGCATTCGCCGGTAGAGCAAATGGATGTGTTGAAGTTGTTCGGCCTGACGGTCGCTCTTGGTCAGATTTTTCAAATCGGCGCGCAACGTGGCGAGTGTCACGGGCAGGCTGTCAATGAACGATTTGCGAAGGTCGGCGTGGAATTCGGAATCCGCCGCGCCCGCGAGCGTAGGCGGTTTTGGTTTTTTGCGGAATTTGGTGTCGCCGGAACGGGCGCGCGGCACAGCACCACTGTCGCCGATGGTCTGGCGCACGACTTCAATAAAGTCGCGCGGTGTGCAGCCGGTTTTGGAAAGGCATTTGGTTGCGCCTGCTTTCCACGCATCCTGAATCATGTTGGTCAGGTAAATGTTGGAAAATACGATGACGGGCAATTTGGCGGTCTCGGCATCGCCGCGAATTTTTTTGATGACTTCGATGCCGGACATTTTAGGCAGCATCAAATCGAGCACGACAGCTTCGGGCTGGAACGATTGTATCAGCTTCAAACCGGTCTCGCCGTCCAACGCGCTTTCGACCTGATACCCTTCCACCGTCAATTTATTGCGATAAATGTTGGTGATGATCTGATCGTCTTCGATGATGAGAATTTTTTTCATGGTTCGCTCATGGCCACGGATGGATTAGCGATGGCCGGATGCGCCGATAAAAACTTCTTTATTTGGTCGAATTCACGGAATGCGTTTTCGCATAATTCGACGGCGTTTGTCAATGCGCCTTCTGCGCCTTGTTTTTCCAGTTCGCGCAAAATCGGGACAATCCGCACCATGCCCAGAGTCGCGCTCGCACCCGCGCAACTGTGCGCCACGTGACGGACTTTGACCGCGTCGTTCGCGCGCACGGCGGCTTGAAGGTCGGCAAGTTGTTGCGTGGTTTGTTTGAAAAACAGCGATGCCAGTTCACGCAAATTATCCGTGTCGCAATCACACATGTCATTCAGTCGCGTCATGTCCACGGGCGGATTTTCTGCGAGGTCGTCGGTTTCAATTTTTGTATTTGCCGGCTCTTCGGTTTTCGGCGCATTTGTTTCCGAACCCCAGCGCTCAATAATGTTGCGAACATCGGCCAGCCGGATTGGCTTGGCCAAATAATCGTCCATGCCGGCGGCAATACACTTGTCGCGGTCGCCTTGCATCGCCTGCGCGGTCATCGCCACGATGACGATGCGCGATTCATAATTTTTTCGTTTTACTTTCTGGCGGTCACGAATCAAACGGGTGGCTTCCAATCCATCCATTTCCGGCATCATCACATCCATGAAAATCAAATCGTATGGCTTGCGGTCCAACGCTTCGAGCGCTTCTTTTCCGTTCGCGGCCAAATCAACCTGATAACCGATTTGCATCAAGAGACGATTG
>DASZXB010000034.1:0-8556 GCA_035546095.1 Verrucomicrobiia bacterium
GCGAGGAAATTGTCACCGGCAGCTATCGCGCCATCAGCCGCGACCTCGAAGACGGCAAGCGAATCAAAAAAGGTCTTGCCGGTTTTGACGTGGAAAAAACTCCGTGAGTTTGATTCGTCTCCAAAAAATCTCGCGCCGTTATCAGATGGGCGCGGAGATGGTTCACGCGTTGCGCGAAGTTTCACTGGAGATTGCGCGCGGCGAATACGTGGCCATCATGGGACCGAGCGGTTCCGGCAAATCCACGCTGATGAATCTCATCGGCTGCCTCGACACGCCGACTTCCGGCACTTATGAATTGAATGGTGTCCAGGTTTCGGAAATGGACGACAACCGATTGGCCGAAATCCGCAATCGCGAAATCGGTTTCATCTTTCAAACATTCAATTTGTTGCCGCGCTCCGACGCGTTGCGGAACGTGGAATTGCCTTTGATTTACGCGGGAATTCCGTCGCACGAACGAAGGCAGATTGCATTGGAAGCATTGAAGAACGTCGGTCTCGCCGACCGGATTCATCACAAGCCAAACGAACTTTCCGGCGGCCAGCGGCAACGCGTCGCCGTCGCTCGCGCGCTGGCGAATCATCCTTCGATTTTGCTCGCGGACGAGCCGACGGGAAATCTGGACCAGAAAACCGGATTGGAAATTCTCGCACTGTTCAATGAACTCGCCAAAAAAGGAAACACGTTGATTGTCGTCACGCACGAAGAAACGGTCGCGCGCCACGCGCAGCGCATCATCCGCATTCTCGATGGATTGATTGCCAGCGACGAGAAAACGAGCGCATGAATTTCTTCACCGAATTGAGCGAAGGTTTGGCGATTTCATGGAGCGCCATCCGCGCGAACAAATTGCGTTCCGTGCTCACGACACTGGGCATTGTCATCGGCATCGTCACGGTCACGCTCATGGGCACGGCCATCACGGGACTCAACCGCGCGTTTTTGCGGAGCATTTCCTTTCTCGGCGCGGACGTGCTTTACGTCTCGCGCATTGACTGGTTCGTTGATTCGCAGGAGGAATGGCTGAAAATGAACAAGCGCCCGCAAATCACGCGCGCCGAAATTGATTCGCTTCAGGAAAAATACACTTTGGCGCGGGCGATTGCGCCGATGATTTATTCGGAATCAACGATTCAATACAAAAAGCGCAGTGCAAATCGGGTGCAAATCATCGGCACGACCGACCAATTCCAGTTCACCAGTAGCACTGCGGTTACGGATGGCAGATTTTTTTCCGAATTGGAATCTGACAATGGCCGCGCCGTTTGCGTCATTGGTTCGGATGTCGCGACGAATCTTTTTCCCAACGAATCTCCGCTCGGTGAAAAAATTCTGATTGGCCGCAAACCCTTCGAGGTCGTCGGCGTTTTGGAAAAGCAGGGGACATTTCTGGGGCAAAGTCTCGATAATCAGGCGATGATTCCATTATCGCAAATGCTTGTTTCCATTCCCGGTTATTCGGAATACGGCATTCGGGTAAAAGTGGACAATATGGCCGACATGGATAATGCACGCGATGAACTGCACGCGACGATGCGTATCGTGCGCCGTCTCGCGCCGACGGACGACGATAATTTTTCCATCAATGAACAGGACCAGATTCTCACTATTTTTCATCGCGTCGCCGGAACAATTGCCATCATCGGCCTGTTCATCACGGGACTTTCGTTGTTTGTCGGCGGGGTCGGCATCATGAATATCATGTTCGTTTCCGTTGCCGAACGGACGCGCGAAATCGGCGTCCGCAAAGCCATCGGCGCGAAACAACGAACGATTCTGCTACAATTTCTGATCGAGGCGGCGACGATTTGTTTGATTGGCGGAATGATCGGCTTGGGACTTGCGTGGGCGACAACCTTTTTGATTCAAAAAATCATGCCAGTCGAAATGTCGCTGCCAATTGTCATCGTCTCCATCGTGGTTTCGTTGTTGACCGGATTGATTTCGGGATTTTTACCGGCGTGGCGTGCGGCGCGGATGAACACCGTGGATGCTTTGAGAAACGAATGAAAATCAAATGTGCATTTCTACTGGCCGAATTGCGCGAAAGCTTTTTCATGGCGATGAGCGCGGTGCGGGCGCACAAATTGCGCTCGGCGCTGACGTTGCTCGGCGTTTTGATTGGCGTCTTTTCCATCATCGTCGTCATGACGGCAATGCGCGTGTTGCAGAACAATATTGAGCGCGAAATCGGACGGCTCGGCAGCCAGACTTTTATGATCCGGCGTTCGCCCGGCGTCGTCTATAATCAACCGAAAGGCACGGCGAAAATCGCGCGGCGCAAAAACATCACGCTGCAACAGGGATTGGAATTTCAGGAACGCGCCACGTTCGCGCGCAACGTCGGATTGCAAACGGAACTGTGGGCCGGCGAAATTGACACGATGCACGAAAAAACCGCGCCCGACGTGCAGATGTTGGGCGAAACACCCGGCAGTTTTCCCGCGCGTAATTGGAATGTGGCTGAAGGCCGCGCATTGCTCGACTTTGATGTGGACAATGCACGCGACATTTGCGTGCTTGGCGGCGGATTGGCGAAAAAGTTATTTCCGTCCAGTTCACCCGTGGGGGAACGGTTGAAGATTGACGGCATCAATTATCTCGTCGTTGGCGTGCTCGAAACCAATGGCGCGTCGCTCGGCGGCGATCAGGACAATTTCGCCGTCATTCCCGTCACCACGGGCTTGAACCGTTACGGCAGCACATGGCGCAGCCTTGACATTCTCGTGCAGGCGCCGGATCAGGACAGTTATGACGATTGCGTCGAGCAGGCGGAAGGATTGTTGCGCGTGCTGCGCAAAGTGCCGCCGGGCGAGAAGAACGATTTCGAGATTTCCTCGAACGATTCAATGATCGCACAATTCAAATCGTTCACGTTTGCCGTGCGTTTCGGCGTGATGCTCGTCAGTTCCATCGCATTGTTGGCCGCCGGCGTCGGCATCATGAACATCATGCTCGTTTCCGTCACGGAGCGAACGCGCGAAATCGGCATCCGCCGCGCCATCGGCGCGAAGAAACGCAACATCATGCTGCAATTCATTATGGAGGCCGTCGCGCTGTGCGAACTCGGCGGAATCATCGGCGTGATTTTTGGAATCATCGGCGGCAACGCGACCGCGTGGCTCTTGAAAATGCCCGCCGCCGTTCCGGTGGATTGGGTGATTATCGGGCTTTTGATTTGCTCCGCCGTGGGAATTATTTTTGGAACTTATCCCGCATGGAAAGCTGCGAACCTCGACCCGATTGAATCGTTGCGGTATGAGTGAAATTTAAATTACCCCTTCTGTTTCAATTTCACCGCTATATTTCCAAATTTTCCGCAGCAAAGGTTCTGGTGATTCATCGTAACAAAGACGTGTTGAAATAGAAACTGTTTCAACCAAGGCTTCAACAATTCGATCAAAAGTCAGCGATTCGAAATCCGGATAAAACCCTATTTGAAATTTTTCGCCGTGTTCTGGAAAATAAGCGACACTTACCCAAATCGTTTTATCTTCCCACAAAGTTAAATTTATTCCAGTCGAATAGTAAGTCCTGACCCAAATTGTCAGGCGTTCAAGCTGTTCGCCTTCATGCTCGCAAATATCCAATTTAGCACTAAATGAATTCCAGCCGTGATTAGTTTTTGCGGATTTCAAGTAAGTTCCAAGATGAATTGAAAAATCTTGAAGAAATTCCGAACGGCACAAAGGAATTTTTGGCACGTCCGACATAATTGCGAATTAATCCTCCGCAAACAGATATTCCAAATCCGTCGCGGTGAGGCTGCGCGCAAAGCCTTCTTCGCCAAGCACGTCCGCAATCGTCTGCGCTTTGCTTTGTTGCAATTCCCAGATTTTTTCTTCAACCGTGCCCGGCGCAATCAAACGATACGCGTTCACGGTTTGCGTTTGACCGATGCGATGCGAGCGGTCAATCGCCTGCGCTTCCACCGCCGGATTCCACCACGGGTCGTAAAGCACGACGTAACTTGCGTTCGTCAGATTCAAGCCGGTTCCTGCCGCGCGCAAACTTAACAGGAAAACGCCTGCGCCTTTGTCGCTTTGAAATGCGTTGACGACTTCCTGTCGGTCTTTCGTCTGGCCGGTCAAAATATGCGTGCGGATATTTCGCGCGGCACATTCTTTTTCGAGCAATTGAAGCATTTGCACGAATTGCGAAAAGACCAAAACTTTTTGGCCGTCGGCGATGAGCGGGTCGAGCAATTCAAACAGCGTTTCGGTTTTGCCGCTGGCGGTGTCGCTGCCGACGAGTGACGGATGACAGCAAACCTGTCGCAATCGCGTGAGCGCGGCGAGCACGTGCATTTTGGATTTGTTCAAGCCTTGCGTCTCGACGACTTTCATCACCTGATCGCGGCTGCGGCGCAATTCGGCGAGATATAATTTGCGTTGTTCGTCGCCCAACGGACAATCGCGGCGTTCTTCGATGCGGTCGGGCAAATCTTTCGCGACGTGCTTCTTCAAACGGCGTAGCAACAGCGGACGCAATTTCGCCGACAAACGGCGACGCGCGATGCGCTGCGCGGATTCGGTGTTTTCGCCCGCTTTCGGTTCGTAAGTTTCGAGGAATTGTTCCTGCGTGCCGAGATAACTAGGCTGAATGAAATCCACGATGCTCCACAAATCGAGCAGACGATTTTCCAGCGGCGTGCCGGTGAGCGCGAGTTTGTGCTCGCATTTCAACTGCTTGACGGATTGCGTGACTTGCGCGCCGGGATTTTTGATGAATTGCGCCTCGTCCAAAATGACGGCGCGGAAACTGAATTTGTGAAATTCTTCAAGGTCGCGGCGGAGCAGGGCGTAATTGGTCACGATGATGTCGTGCTGCGGAATCTGTTTGCGCAAATTGTGACGCGCCGCGCCGCTTTCGAGCACGAGCACTTTCAGATGAGGCGTGAATTTTTCCGCTTCGCGCCGCCAGTTGTGCAGCACGGACGCGGGACAAATCACGAGCGACGGCTTGTGATTTTTTTTGTTCTGCTCCTGCAACCACGCGAGCCACGTCAGCGTTTGCAGCGTTTTGCCCAAACCCATGTCGTCGGCGAGAATGCCGCCGAGTTTGATTTTCACGAGGTGGGCGAGGAAATCAAAACCGTCCTTTTGATACGGACGCAATTCAGCATTCAAATTTTTCGGCAAACCGGCGGACGGCACGCCTTTGAATTCCGTGACGCGCTTGCGTAATTCCTTTGCTTCGGGCGAATCGGCGAAACGGTTCAATTCATTTTCGTCCAAATGCGCGACGTGCTCCATGCCGACCTTTTGCGGCACGGCAATCAAGCCTTCCACGCCCATGTCGGCCATCGCTTCGTGCGCGCCTTGCACAGCGGCGGTGTCCAATTCCACCCAGCCGGAATTCGGCAATTTCACGAAACGCCCGGTGGCCGACGCGAGCCGTTCCAAATCCGATTTGCTCAATTTCAAACCTTCGGCTTCCCATTCGGCGGAAACGGAAAGCCAGTCAATGCCGCTGCCTTTGACGATCAATTTCGGTTTGAGCGTGCGCGGCGTGAGGAACAGGCGATGAAACGCGCCGTTGCCGAGAAATTCCGAATCTGCCGGACGCGACGCCCACGCTTCGGCGAGCGAACCGAGAAAATTTTCGTTTGCGTCGCCAATCCACAAGCTGGGTTCAGGCGTGAACCAATCCAGTTTGCGTAACCACTGCGCCGCCGGTTCGAGGCGCGGATCGTCGAGAATTTCCGGTTTGTCGTGCGGACGTTTTTTCGCATCGTTGGCGACCCATTCATGGCCATTCCAAAACCAGACACTTTGGTCGCGGTGACTTTTGGCGAGCAGGCGCAGACGCACCGTGTCGTCGAGCAATTCAAAAACGAATTGCGGCGCGGCCTTGTGCGTGACGCAAAGCTGTTCCCAATCCACGCCGTTGGCCGATTGTGTTTTCCGCAGATGCAACAGCAAGCGGTGGCTCAATTTGCGGACGGGCACGGACGGTTTGGCCGCGAGATATTTCAACACGCGCGACGGCGGCGAATTGCGCAACAGGAAAAACGTGTTGCCGACCAGCGCGAGCGGCGGCTGTTGATTGAAAAATTTTGCGTCCGCAACGGAATGATTTTGTCCGTCCGGCAAATTGAAACGGTGCGTGAACGACAATTCCTTGTCGCCATTTTCCAGATGTGGCGCGAGCGAAATGATTTGCCCGTGAAATTGCAGCGGCTGGCCGTTGGAAAATTCCAGGCGATGGGTGTGACCCCAGCGCGCGAGCCATTGCAGCAATTCCGCGTCAGACAAAATCACCGTGTCCGTGCCGTCGTTGCGATGACGATGCGTGTCGGCAATCCATTGGATGAATTCCCAGTCGTGCGGCGGGAAAAGTTCCTGCTCATGCGTCGCGCGGACGACGAGGTCAATCATGTCGTGCAGCGTGCGCGCCTTTTCGCCTGTGCGCGGACGCGACAAAAGAAATTGCACGGCGAGCCGATGGCGCGACGGTTCTTCCTCGTCTGGCTGCGCGCGGCAAACGACGCGCAACGTCGCGCGTGGCGTGTCGAGCAACGGCATCGCCGGCGGCGACAGCCAATTTTCCAATTCCTGCACCAGTTTGATTTCCTGCTCGGCTTCCTCGGCTTGGGCGAAACGGTCGAGGCTCGCGTGCGATTGCAATTCCGGCGGCACGGAGCGTTTCGCGCGGAGAAATAAAAACGCGAGTTCTTCCAATCGCGTTTTGCCCTGTGCGTTCAACAATTTCGGCCACCAGTTTGTGTCGGGAAAATCGCGGCGCGAGAGCGAAAGTTTGTCGAAATAATCTTCGAGCAGCAGCCACGAGCGCTGTGAATCCGGGCACGCCGCGAAATTCTTCAAAATTTCCTCGCGCCCGCCGACGGTTTCCTTCGAGTCGGACAATTCGCGGCGCAAATCGGCGAACGCGCCGTAGGTTTGCGCGAGCACCTTGTGATGCGCGTCGTATTTGGTTGTTCCGGCCTTGTGGCCGTTTCCGTTTCGGATTGAGATTTTCGGCATTTGAAAACTAGGCTAATCATTTCGTCATACGCCGCAACGTTGGTCAATCATAAATCGAAAAAATTTATGCACGGGCAAAGCGGCGGCATTGACGCGCCCGAAATTTCTGATAATTTACCCAGCCTTTTATGAACCGAAATCCGCATGTGGCTGTCGTCGGCGCGACCGGCGCCGTCGGCATCGAAATGATTCAAACGCTGGAAAAAAGAAATTTTCCGGTCGGCAAACTCACGTTGCTGGCTTCCGCGCGTTCGGTCGGCAAGAAACTGAAATTTCGCGGGCAGGAAATCGCCGTCACGGAATTAACTAAAGATTCTTTCAACGGCATTGACATTGCGCTGTTCAGCGCAGGCGGTGGCATTTCCAAAGAATTTGCGCCGATTGCGGCAAAAGCCGGTTGTGTCGTCGTGGACAATTCCAGCGCGTTTCGTCAGGACGATGCCGTGCCGCTCGTGATTCCCGAAATCAACGCGGTGGACGTAAAGTTGCACAAAGGCATCATCGCCAATCCGAATTGCACGACGGCCATCACGCTCATGGCGTTGTATCCGCTGCATCAAGCGTTTGGCGTGAAAAGAATTCTTGCTTCGAGTTATCAAGCCGTTTCTGGCGCGGGCGCGCAGGCAATTGAAGAATTGAAACGGCAGGTCAACGAAATTGTTTCCGGCAAACCGGCGACGAAGGAAACATTTCCGCATCAAATCGCGTTCAACGTGATTCCGCAAGTGGACGTTTTTTTGCCGAACGGCTACACGAAGGAAGAAATGAAGATGGAAAACGAAGGCCGCAAAATCATGCACCATCCGCATTTTCGCGCGAGCGTGACGTGTGTGCGTGTTCCCGTTTATCGCTCGCATTCCGTCGCCGTAAGCGCCGAATTTGAAAAGCCGGTTTCCGTCGAAGCCACGCGCGCCGTTTTGAAAAACGCGCCCGGACTGGATTTGGTTGACGAGCCGGAAAACAAAAAATACCCGATGCCGCTGTTCACTTCGGAAAAATACAATTGCGAAGTCGGGCGCATCCGCTTGGATTGCGCGCTGGACAACGGTTTGGCGTTTTGGGTGAGCGGCGACCAATTGCTCAAAGGCGCGGCACTCAATGCCGTTCAGATTGCGGAAGAATTGTTGAAATGAAGCGCATTTTGTTTTTGGTGAATTTGTTTTCGGCGGCGGCAATGATTGCCGTCCGCGCGCAAACGAATGAATCAAAAACAGTTGTCACGCCAAAACCGATTTCAGGTATTGTCAGCTATGTGTTGCAAAAAGGTTCGACGGAGAATGCAGAAGCTTATCTTCTCAAACCACTGAATTTGGGAAATCAGGATTTGCCGGTTGTTCAAGACGGTTGGAGAACGCGTAATGACGGCATGAATCATCTTGTTGCCGTTAGTAAAAATAAAAATTCCGACGTTTTGATATTCCTTTTTAACGACAATGACATGGGTGTTTGTTGGCTGACCTCGCCGAAAGGAGAACTTCGTTGTGCGGTGAAGTTCGCTCGCGCCACGCATACGGCTGAAATCGTGCCGAATGAAAAAGTGGCCAAGTCATTTGAATTGGAGAAAACA
>DASZXB010000035.1:0-2295 GCA_035546095.1 Verrucomicrobiia bacterium
AAACAAGCGCGCTAGCCAGGCTACGCTACGCCCCGCCAAAAGTTTGATAATGTTGCCTAGTTTTTGGAAAAAGGCAAATACGAATTTTGGACACAAACGGTTGATTATCAACGGTATTTTTGAAAGGCAAAGAAGTTGCTGAGCGGTCAAACCTGCGGCAAACTGGTTTTACATGGCAGTTGTAAGTGTCCATTCCCTGCGCATAAATCGTCTTGAATTAAGACGATTTGTGCTGGTTTTGGCCTTATCTTTGGCGGCACATTTGTCCATTTGGGGCAGCTATGAACTAGGTAAAAAGCTGAACCTTTGGCAGGCATGGCATTGGCCGGCCTGGTTGCACCACTTGGAAAAAACCAAGCCGCTCGTGACGCAAAATACCGAAGAGCCGCTCACGTTTGTCGAAGTTGATCAACCTTCCACCGAAGTTCCAAAGGACGCGAAGTATTATTCCAGCCATAATTCGCAAGCTGCGAATCCAGATACGAAAGAGGATTCAAAAAATCCACAAATCAACGGCAAACAGATTGAAGTTGCCAAAACCGAAAACGTGCCGAAGCCGAATTTCTCTAAACTGCAACCCAATCCGCAACAGCCGAGCGAGCAAGCCAATTCGGGATTGAAGGAAGGCGATTTGATTATGGGCAAACCCAGTCCGCAACCACAGGAAAAACCCGACCGGCCGCGCACGCTTAAAGAAGCACTCGCCCAAAATCATTTGCCCGGAGTGCAAATGCGGCAGAGCGGCGGCGTGCATCGCCAATCGCTCGTGCCGTCGCTTGATGTGAAAGCGACTCCGTTTGGCGCTTACGACGAAGCCATCATCGAAGCGGTGCAACAACGTTGGGACGATTTGCTCGACAGCCAGCAATTTTCACGCGACCGCACCGGCAAAGTGACTTTGCGCTTCCATTTGAATTATGATGGCCGCGTCACTGACATGCAGGTCGTGGAAAACACCGTCGGCGATTTGCTCGGTTACGTTTGCCAGAAAGCCATCGAAGACCCCGCGCCGTTTGCGCCGTGGCCGGGTGACATGCGTCGGATGGTCGGTGAAAATTATCGGGAAATCACATTCACGTTTTACTATTATTGAAATTGCGCCGCGCGCTGCGGCTAAAAAATTATGGACCTGCTCATCTATATTTTGTTGGGATTGACCTCAATCGTCGGACTCGCGTTCATCATCGAACGCGCGCTCGCCTTGCGCTGGTCAAAAGTTGCGCCGCTGGAAATTACCCACGCGCTCGCCGCCTGCAAATCGCGCGACGACGTGGCGATGCTGACGCGCGTCTGCCACCAAAAACCTTCAGCGCTCGGACGTTTGTTGCTACTCGCGGCCAATCAACTCGAATGGTCCAAAGCTGACAATGTAGACGCGCTCCAAACCGCCGCGCGCCATGAAATCGTCCGGCTCGAACGCGGCCTTGTCGTTTTGGAAATCATCGTCGGCATCGCACCACTGCTCGGTCTCGTCGGCACGATTGCCGGCATGATGACCGTGTTCGGCGATGTCGGGCAAACCGGCTTGAACGACGCCGCAAAACTGGCCGCTGGCATTGCTTTGATTTTGCGCGCGACGTTGATTGGCCTGCTCATCGCCATTCCCTCGCTCATCGCGTGGAGTTATTTCAGCAAAAAAGTCGAAGTCTTCGCCGTTGAAATGGAAGCGCTCTGCGACGGATTCATCCGCCAGCAATACGCCGCGGGAGACAAAGTTTTGGAAGCGAAGAAAAAGAATTGACCATGCGTTTTTACGTCCGCAAACGCCGCAACACGCCCGCCGTCATCATCGTCGCTTTGATTGACGTGCTGATTGTGCTGGTGATTTTCCTGCTGGTGACGACGACCTTCAAACAACAAGCCGCGCTCAAAGTGCAACTGCCGGATTCGTCGCAATCCAAAAAATCCGGCGCGAATGAAAATCCACCATTCGTCGTCAGCGTGGACGCCAGCGGCATTTATTACGTGGACAAATTGCCGAAAACCTTTGAACAATTGCAGAGCGAATTGGTTGCGCAGGCGGAAAAAAATCCGAAGCTCGTTCTTGCCATCAATGCCGATGAAAAAGCGCCGTGGGGAAAAATCGTGAAAATCCGCGACGCCGCCGCAAAAGCGAACATCAAATCACTGGTAGCTTTTACAAAAGAATCAAATAAACCGTAGTAATAAGATTTAATGAGCGGTCTTTTGCGCGATGGCCATTTGGTGCAGAAGGTATGTTTTCTCCAATTCAAATGACTTGGCCACTTTTTCATTCGGCACGATTTCAGCCGTATGCGTGGCGCGAGCGAACTT
>DASZXB010000036.1:0-48785 GCA_035546095.1 Verrucomicrobiia bacterium
GTGGCTGGAACAAATGGCTCTCATGGAAATCGCCAACATTGTTGGCGCAGACAAATCGAGTTTTCTCGCCGCGCAAGCCGCCTCTTCTTGGGCGCCGGCGGCTGTCGCCGCCGCCATCGGCAGTTATGGAGCGGCGGCGTATATCGGGACGGCGGCCACTCAAGCCGGGATGCTTTCAACCACGGCTTTAGCGGTCGGATTGTCTGGCCGCGCTTCCGGCGGTCCCGTGAGCAGTGGGATGCCTTATATCGTGGGAGAAAAAGGCCATGAACTTTTTGTGCCGGATCGCGACGGCACCATCATTCCAAATCATCAGCTTCAATCTTATATGGGCGGTGGCGGTGGCGGTGGCGGGATTTCCAAAAACGAAATGCACCTGCATCTCGCCAACTTTTTGGACAAGGATGAAATGGCGCGCCACACCTTCCGCTCCAAGCACGCGGATGTCTGGTTCAACGACATGATGCGCAAAAATGTGTCCCGCTACAAACGCACGACATGATCAAGACGGAATTCAATTCGCAAACGGTTTTCCTGCTGAACGATCCGCCGGCGTGGACGGACAATCCCACGGCACAAATCGGCCTGATCCGTGACACGCAATCGTCGCTGACGCAGCACGAAACGGCGCGGCCTTTTTCCGCGACGCTGGTCATCAGCGATTTTGAATACACGGCGCTCGTGGAAGGGATTGAGTTGCGCCGGTTGCAAGGCGCGTTGTTTGAACTGGACCAGCCCGACGCGCAGCCGGTCATCATGCCGTTCTGGCCGGCGGCGGTGGCTTGGGCTGACCGCGCGACCGCGCCGATCACCGGCGGTCTGATGGTGGTGTGGCGGGATGACTGGTCGCAGTGGGCGATTTACGCGACAGGCGACGATGAACCGGACTGGCCGGTGGCGACGGACAACTGGGCGCCGGCGCTGATGGGCTTTCTGGACGTGGCCAAACCGGAAATGTTGAATCCGCTCGCCGCGACGTGGAAGGTGAAATTCACGGAATCGTCCCCCGCGATCTACGCGTGGCAGCCCCGCGGCGGCGACTTTGCCGCCGGGCCGCAGCCGGCCGGCTACGCGGCTGCGCCGAAACTTTTCCCGCTCGCGCCGGATTTCTCGAAGGTGAGCGAGGAGATCAGCGTGGAAGTGAACCGGGAGCAGATCGGCTTCACGCGCGACCAGTCGCAGACGGTTTATCCGCAATCGCCGCGTCGCGCGCAGACGGTGGATTACCTGCTGTGCGACGGCGACATCGGCAAGCTGCTGGATTTTTTGCGGACGCTGGCGTTTCCCGGCGCGAGCTATTGGACGGCGAGCTGGCTGCAACTTGCGGAATTGACCGCCGCGGTCAGCGCGACCGACACCATTTTGCACGTCCGGGACACCGCCGGCATCGTGGATGGATTTTACCTTGCGTTTTTTGCCGGAACACAGGGCGGCTGCGCCAAAGTTTTGTCGCACACCGACGACACGATCACGCTGGCCGCGCCTCTCGGCGCGGATTTTCCCGTCACGAGCCTCATCACCCAGTTATGTCTGGCGCGGCTGGACAAGCCGACGGCGCAATTGACCTGGCTGAATCCGGCGACCGCCCAATGTGAACTGCAATGGACGGAAGTGGTGCCGGAATACGTTCCGGCGGCGGGCGAAACGGTGGGGGACAATCTCGGCCAGTTGAAACAGCGCGTCGTGCTGTTCCAGTTCGACCGCGATTACGGCAACGGCACGACGGACACGCAGTATTTCACCAATTACGAGCGGGACATAGAGCAGATTAATCCACCCGGATCATTTTCTTTGTCAGCCGAATCTGTTTCTTTGTGTGAAAACGATCTCGTTTGGACCGCTTCATCAGGCGCAGCAACCTATTCTGTTTTTTACCGAGACACACCGTCCGGCGCGCGCAATTTGCTGGCCAGTGGTTTGACAGTGACGCACTACGAAGACACGGGATTGTCTCCGGGCACATTGCGTTATTATGAGGTGGACGCGCTTGACGACGAAGGCACGACGACTTCCAACCAGGCCAGCGCGACGACGAATGACGCGCCGGTGCTGACGGTCACGCCGAGCGACACGGTGGAGGACGGATTCGATTTCAGTTGGACGGCGGCGACGGGCGCGACAGGTTACAATTTATATTCCAGCACGGTTTCCGGCGGCACAAAAACTCCCGTGGCCACGGGCATCACCGGCACAACGTATTCCGGCGCCGGCTTCACGCTGGGGCAGGATTATTATTTCACAGTGGAAGCGGTAACTTCCGCCTGCTCCGGCTGGTCGGCGGAGGTTCCTGGTTTGCTCGCGCCTTTTTATTCGCTGGCAATTACCATTGACCATTTTAACGGCGCGTTGCCGGACGCCACAGTGGAGTGGAGCGGCAAAAACCCGCGCGTGGGGGTGGACAATCTGCTCTCCGTTAATCTGCATCTGGCGGGGGACGATCCGCTGGGAGTGGGCGGGCCGTTAATTGATATTTCCGACCACTGGAACGTCGGAGAACTTTTCACGATTTCTGCCGACGCCGCCAAGACTCCGAATTTCTCGACGATTGGTTTGACCGGGATGGCGGTGACTCCCGAAAAATTAGCCAGCACGCAAGGAAGTGGGGAGCCAACGATACCGGACGACATGCCATTGACGGCAAACGATACGGCGGACTGGGATGATTCGGCCCTTTTAGCCGCGCTTAATAGTGGGGCGGCAACAAGTATCCAAGTGGGGGTGGAGCGGTCGCCGACCACGAACAATTATGTGCCCGTCTGGGGCGATTACACCATAATAATTGCGCTGACCACATGAGTATCATTTGGAAATCAGCCAATTTCGCGCACGGCGACATCCAACGGTCGCTGAACCTGGAAGAGGACGTGCTCACGCTCACGTCGTTTTATTTTGCCGAAAATCCGTTGAACGACGACATCGCCTTGCGCGCGGAAGCGCCGGTGACGCTGACAATTTTTTGGGCGGATTACGACGGCGTTAATTTGACGAATGTCCAAAAGATGTTCACCGGCCCTTTGTCGAAACCGTCGCGGCAGGGGAAAAAATTCACGCCGCAATTTTCGACCGGCGACAACGTGTTCGATTCGCAAGTTCCCCGCTTGATCCGCGGCACGATGTGCAATCATCTGGGCGGCGCGAACGATGGAATGCACCTTGTCAGCATCGGCTGCACGGGCCCGGACGCCATCATGCTCAAAACGAGTTGGAAATGCACCGCGACGGTCGCTGATCCGGTTTCCAGCGCCTTCCCTTACCAGCTTAATCTCACCGGCTTGACGGGCGCGGGGGCTAATTCCGCCGCCGCTCTTGCCGGCGGCGCGGTCTTCGCGGATTGGTTCGCGCTGGGATGGATTGAATGGGGCGCGGGAAAAAACATTCAACGCCGGCAAATCATCGGCAGCACGGTTCCGGTTGCCGGCGCGCTCACCTTGACGTTGCATAAATGGTTCACAGGCGCTGGTCCGGCCAGCGGCGACGCGGTGACTTTTTATCCGGGCTGCGACGGCGCTTTCAACACCTGCAAAGCCTATGACGCCGCTTCCAACCCGACCGGCAAGTTCGGGAACAACCTGAATTTTGGCGGCGAACCGTTCACGCCGGCGGGCAATCCGACGCTGCTCGGCGCGGCCATCGAGCCGGTGCAGGGAGGAAAAAAATGAGACAGTTTTTTTTCAATTCGCTTGAGCGGCGGCGAAAACTGCATGAGGAAATCAATTCGTGGCTCGGCACGCCGTGGGCGGCAAATTCAGCGGCCAAAGGCGAACGCGGCGGCGTGAGTTGCCATAACCTGCCGATTGCCCTTTACAAAGCGTGCGGTCATTTGACGGAAGCCTTCCCGGTCGTGGTCAGCGACCCGAATGTGACGCGCCACAAAAAACAAAGCGTCATGGAACCGTTCCTCGATGCGCGGCCGGAATTCCGGCGGTTGAACCTCGAAAAGGAATTTTTGTGCATCGGCGATCTGATTGGATTGCGCATTTATCACTGCACGGATCATCTCGGCGTGCTTGAGGAGGGCGCGCATTTTATCCACGTTTTGATGCACAAAAAAACCGCCGTTGATTCATTGATTGATCCCACCTGGCGGACGCGCTTGACGACCGCATGGAGGCCGGTGGCATGAGCAAGAAACTGATCAATCCCAGCCAGCAGCCGAAAGTTGGCGGCGTCGGCGAGCAAAATGTTGCGACGACGGAAACCAACGTGCCGTCCACTTATTTCGCCGGCATCAACCGTCTGAAAGTAAGCTGGTTGATGCTGCCGATCAATTACGTCATCACGAACGCGACGAGCGGGAAAGGGTCGAAAGGAATATGAGTCACGGCGGCAAAACCAATTCCAACAACAAAAATTATTTTGCCGACATCGCCGGCGTCGTTTGTTGCGGCCAACTGGATTTCATCTGGGGACTCATTCAGAACGATTATCTCGTGTGGCCCACCGCGACAATTGTGAACGGAAATGATCCGTGGCCGGGAACGACTTTTCACGCCAACAGCATCATCGCTTACAATGGCATTGTGTGGGAAACGCCCAGCGCAACCAATGCCCAACCGCCGGCGCCCCCGTGGAAACGGTTTCGCCGCAACCGCACGGACGCCGGGATGACGAATCCGTTCAAAATCACCGTCGCCAATAACGGCGATTGCTATTTGTATTGGGGCACCCCGGATCAAGTGCTCGATCTCGCCGCCGAAAAATTTTTATCCGACAAAGGCCATCCCCCTTATCGCAACCGTTCCATATTGGCCTTGAAAAAATATCTGTTCGGCCAGTCTTCGGATAAAGCGCAACCGCCGCCAACGCCGAACATGATTGTGCTGGGCGGTCGCGCCCCGGTGCAATCGTTGATTACCGGCGACGCCACTCTTTTGGACGCGGACTGGCAGGCGAATCCGTGGTGTGTCCTGGCGGAAATGTTGACGCACCCTGTCATTGGCCTGGGGCGGAAACTTGCCGAGTTCCACCAAGACAGTTGGCAGGCGGAAGCGGAGCGGTGCATGGCGATTGCGAGCCAGACTTATATTTCGCCGGTTTATGACGATCTGCAAAAGGCGCGCGACATGGTTTCTGATTTGCTCTCTTATACGGACAGTTTTGTCTATCGCGGACCGGATGGTTTGATTTACGCTGGACATTGGCCGCATGGCGAGGCCCCGCCGGCATGGGTCGCCGCCAACACGATTACGCTGGATGCGTTGCTTGGTGAAATCAAACTCGATTCGGATGGCTGGGGCGGCACGACCAATTTCACCACCCTCAATTTCAACGACATCAATTTTGGTTTTCAAACGCAACCGATGCCCGCGTCAAATCTGTTCAATCGCATCCTCACCGGGCAGCTTGCCACGCGCACGGTCAGCCGGCCCTTCATCGTGCGCGCAAATCAGGCGGCGTTGCAGGCGACGGAAGACGCAAAAATCAACGGCGATCAATCGGAGAAAGGAACGCTCACTTGTCTGGCTGAAAAAGTGGCTGACGTTCAACCCGGAGGCCACGTGCTGCTTGTGGATGATTTGCTCGGCCAATCAAAGCCCATGCGCGTGACTGCCGTCACCCTCAAAGCGCCGCCCGTCGGCGAGATTGATGTAGACGTGGAAACAGAACGAGGTTTTGCCGATCAACCTTACAGCGCAACGCCTCCCCAACCGGAACGCAGTTCATTGCCAACGCCTTCGCGGATCACCAATTTTCAATTTTTGGAAATGCCGGATTCGCTCGCGGCGGACGGCCAGACCAATCGGTTGGCGTTGTTGGCGGCGCGCAATGATTCGATCACAACCGCGCTTGACGTTTATTGGCGCAATGCGGATGCAGACGCTTTTCAGGACTTGGGGACACTGACAAGTTTTGCCGTCGCCGGCGTCATGAATGATACCATCAACGGCGCGGATGTCGTCAATGAAGTCATCACGGCGGCCAGTGCGCAAGGAGATAATTACAATCTGGCAAATCAGGATTTATGGAATCTCACCTTGGAATGGGGAAACGGTTCGAGCTGGACGGCGGCGACGATGGGAACGGATTTCTCCCTTGATCCGGCGGCGGGTAAAATTTTCATCGTGCCGGGTGGTGCCATCACGGACGGTTCGCATGTGCGCGTGAATTACTCGATCTATGTCCACGTCACACTGGCCGAAACCACTCCCGATTCTGACGTTGAAAGCATTTCCCAGTCGCTGACGGCGGATGAAATCGCCGACAACAAATTGCTTTTGTTCGCCTTTGAAACTGGTTCACCCTCGAATTATGAAATTCTCACCGTGAAAAACATCATCGCCGACGGTGGCGGTGAGTATCGGATTGCCGTTCGCCGCGAACAATTCGGCACGCGCGCCGGTGGCGACGGTTCCCATGTTTGGAACGCCAGCGACCCGATTTTTATTCAATTCCAAGACACTGTTTTCCCGCTCGAAAACGCGGCTTTTGAAAACCTGTTTGAGGCGGCGGGTAGCGCCACTTTCCGGCTTGTGCCGTCGAGTCTTTGGGTTCAAGGCGATGTCGCCGATATTTATGATGCGACAACTAATCCAGCCGGTATCACGGTTGAAACCGTTTTTGATTTTTACGATCAATTCGCGGCTGATTTGACTTGGGAAATTGAAGACCTGAACGGAGCGCCAATCAGTGATTACACTGTTAGTTTTCTGCCGACCGATAAGTTTCAGTTTACTTTTGGCATTGTGTCGCGATCCGGCGATTTAAGTTCCGCGCGTTTGGTCGCGCGGCAAGGCTCGGTTGAAACATTGCTGTGGTCGCAGACTTTGAGCGGTTCAACTTATTCTGCGTCCCCCACCTTTTCTATTGCCAGTGAGGGCGATTACCAGATTGTTGCGCTCGTCAACACGTCAAATGGCAGGCTTGCGGAGTTCCCATTGCAGAGCATCGGCGGCGGTGGTGCAGTCATTGTGCAAATCCGCGCCGGCGGCAGTGGAATCGGCACCACCATTTGCGCGAACCCTGTTCAAACTGCCATTTCCAAAACTGGAAATCTCTGGAATTACACAATCGCTTGCTCGACGCCGGGTGCGGAAATAGAATTTATGAATGCGGCGTTGTATGGTGCTGCTACTGGCAGTTGGTCTGCCCCTCAATCCAATCCTTTTACCGGCTTCACTCCCACCCAATCTTCGGTTTATTTCAAAGCTGTCAAAGCTGGTTTAACCGACAGTGAAATCATCCGAATCGATTTTCTATAACCTACCCTTTTCAGCCATCTAAATAACCCTTTTCAAACAATCACGCGCGTTACCAAATAGACTTGTGGATTTCGATAGGATTTCTAGCGGCATTTGTTGTGCTCTTCTTGAAGGGCAGATTTGCTGTGATGATTCTATCGCTTGCCGCCGCTCTCTTGTCGCCTGTTTCGATATACGGAACTTATTGGCATCATATCGTCACCGAGCCGTTGCAGTTATGGCCATTTATCGCGGTGTTTAGGTTAGCCAAGCCAAGTTCGATATGGGCTGACCGTTTCTACAGCGAACAGAAGATGCAGCTTGCCCGACAGAGGTATCCAACCGCGAACCCAGTGCCCAGAAGTCTGCGCAAACAAGCTGCTCGTAATTTACGAGCGATAAGCCGCGGAGATTACAGCGCGTTGACGCGAGAGACTGACTCAAAACCAGAGGAGAAGGCATGATGCACACCAATGGCCTAACATCATGATAGGCTGCAAATTTAGCCTTTAATCACCGTCGCGCCTGCTGCCGGACGCGAACTGAAAATCGTCGCTTCGATTCCGGTTTTCGTTTTGTATTCGGCGCAAATGCGTTTCGTGATGGACTCGATGGAATCCGTTTTTACCAGCGCAACGCAGCAGCCGCCGAAGCCGCCGCCGGTCATGCGACAGCCATAAACGCCGCCGCCAATGCCAATATCTTCGGCGATTTCCACGACGGCATCCAATTCCTTGCAACTGACTTCGTAATCGTCGCGCAACGAAGCGTGGCTTGCATACATGAATTGTCCGACGGTCGGCCAATTGGAATTTTCAATGCCTTCCGCCGCGTGCAACGTCCGTTCAATTTCGCCGATGACATGACGCGCGCGACGAAAAACGATTTCGGACAATTTATTTTTCTCGCGTTCCAAAATGTCCGCCGTCGCGTCGCGCAACGATTTCACGCCGAGCAGGTGCGCGGCTTCCTCGCATTGCGCGCGGCGTTCCGCGTATTCGCCGCCGCTCAATTCGTGCTTCACGTTCGTGTTGATGACGAGCAGCGAAACCGCCGGGTCGTTCATCGGTACAAGTTTGGTCTGGCGCGAACGGCAATCGAGCAACAGCAAATTTCCTTCGCGACCGAGCGCGGAAATGAATTGGTCCATGATACCGCACGGCACGCCCGCGAAATCATTTTCCGCTTTTTGCGCAATCAACGCTTTTTCCACCGGATCAATCGTTTTGCCGGTCGCGGCTTCAATCAACGTTCCGGTGGAAACTTCCAGCGCAGCACTGCTGCTCAAGCCGCCACCAAGCGGCACGGTGGACATGAACGCCACGTCGAGCGCGGGAATTTTTTGGCCACGATTCTGAACCCCCCAAATGACGCCACGAATGTAATTCGACCATTTTGGCGCGCCTTTGGTCACAGTGCTGGAAATATCAATCGTCGCCGTTTCTTTGAAATGCGCGTCGTAAATGGAAATTTTTTCGCCAGCGGCGGAATCGGCGGCCATGACGGTGTAGCGTTCAATCGCCATCGGCAGGACAAAGCCATCGTTGTAATCCGTGTGTTCGCCGATGACGTTGACACGACCGGGCGCGGCGACAATCCAACGCGGGGCGCGGCCGTAATGTTTTTGAAATTTAGCCGCGACGTGCGCGGCCAGTTCCTGAAGATTCATGTTCAAAACGAAGATGGAAGATGGAGGATGGAAAAAGACAGAAAAATTTCTCGCCATCTTCCATCCGCTATTTTCCATCATCGCTTTTTTTCCCGCGAATCGCGCCGAGCAACATTGCCACGCCGAAGATGAGCAACACGACGCCCCAAATCAGATTGATGTTGATGCCGAGCGATTGTGAGCCGGCGGAATTGCCCGCGCCATAGCCGGTGAGCAACACGCCGATGAGCGTGAACATGAGTCCGATTGGCCAGCGAATGTCGAGTCCCATAAATCAGTTCCTTTCGTTTGTTTTACCAGAAAATCAAATTCAAAATGACGCACGCGATGAGCAACACGACGCCGACCACGGCAGGCCGCTGCCAGACGGGTTGATCGTGATTTACAATTTTTGGCGTGAGCGAATAGACGAGTCCTTTCAATTCTTCATCCGATCGGGTGCGTTTGGTTGCCAGTGAAATCACCAGCGTCAGCGTGAAACAAATGGTGAAGGCAATCGCGGCGAGCCAGAAATTCTGCGCCATCGTCGAGGGAAATTCATACAGTTTATGGCCGAGCCAGCCGCCTTTACCTTCGGCAACGGTCAAGCCGTGAACAACCGCCGAGCCGGTGATGCCGCACAGCAAGCCGAAAAATGCGCCGATGCTGGTGGTGCGTTTCCAGAACATGCCGAGCAAAAATGTGGCGAACAACGGCGCGTTCACAAAGCTGAATACGAGTTGAATAACGTCCATCGCGTTGCTGTAAAGCGAAGCGAAATAGGCGGCGGCAATGCTCAATAAAATGCCGACAACGGTGATGAATTTGCCCATCCAGAAATAATGCGCGTCGCTTTTGTTTGGCGCAAAATAGGCCTGATAAATGTCATACGTCCAAACGGTGTTGAAGGCGGTGACGTTGCCGGCCATGCCGGACATGAATGAGGCCAGCAGCGCGGTCAGCGCGAGTCCGAGCAAACCGGACGGACAGTATTTTTTGACGAGCGAGAAAATCACGCTGTCGTAATCGTATTCGGCAACGCCATTGTAAATCCCCTGCTTGATTTGTTCGTCAGAAAGTTTGTTCGCGGCGTTGTCGGAGATGAGCGCGGATATTTTGGCGGTGTCCACCTTTTTGCCCAGCGCGTCGCCGACGGCTTTTACACCGGCATCGGGATTGGCGACATCAGCATTTTTTACCGCAGCGACGGCTTTATCATAGGTTTCCTGCGAAATAATCGGTGGCGGAATGCGATAATTTTTGTCCGGCATGGAAGTCAGCGCGATGGCAATCATGCCCGGCACAATCACGAGAAATGGAAACAGCATTTTGGGCACGGCGGCGACGAGCGGCGTGTTGCGCGCGGCGGTCATGTTTTTCGCCGCCATCGCGCGTTGCACAACCAGAAAGTTGGTGCACCAATAGCCAAACGACAGAACAAAACCGAGACCAAAGAGCATGGCAAACAAATCCACGCCCATCGGATTATGTGATGAACCGCCAAGCAAAGGTTTCCAAGCGCTCGTCCAGGCATCCGCTCCAAAACTCCGGCTGTTCAAATCCAACGCCGCCGGATTTTGAGCCACGACATGAAGCCTGTCGGTCATCGCGCTCCAGCCGCCGGTGTCTTTCAAACTGAGATAAACGACCGGCGCGAAACCGAGGACAATCATAAAGAATTGCAACACTTCCGTGTAAATCGCCGAGGTCAAGCCACCTTTCAAAACGTAGAGCAGCACGACGACGGAACAAATCCACAGCGCGATGTTGTAATTCCAGCCAAGAAGCTGGTTCAATAATTTCGCCAGCGCGTTCATGGAAATTCCCGAGGCAAAAATGGTCATCACAGCAAAGGCAATGGAATTCAGGCCGCGCACCCACGGATTAAAACGCATGTTCAGATATTCGGGAACGGAGCGCGCTTTGGAGCCGTAATAAAACGGCATCATAAACACGGCAAGAAAAATCATCGCAGGAATCGCGCCCACCCAATAGAAATGCGCGGTGGCGATGCCGTATTTCGCGCCGCTGGCGGCCATGCCAACGAGTTCGAGCGCGCCGAGATTGGCGGAAATGAACGCGAGGCCGGTCACCCAAGTCGGAATCGAACGCGCGGACGTGAGAAAGTCCGACGACGTTTTCATGTAACGCGCCAGCGCCCAGCCGATACCTAAAACGAAAACGACGTAAGCGATTAAAATGGAGTAGTCCACCCACGCGAGATGAATCGGTTGCATAAGAGTTTTCAGAGCATTATCCATTCACCCAATCAAAGTCAACTGGATTGTTCGCGCCGGTGTGTCCATAAAAAAATTACAAACAACATCAACAGAAACTGGACGCGGCGCGGCGCGTTCTGTTAATTTCGCAGCCAATGTCGCACGCAAATCAACCGGCAAAAGCCATCGTCAGCGCTCCGTTCGGTCGCACGAATGACGGTCAGGCGGTTGAAATTTTCACGCTGCGCAATCAAGCGGGCATGGAAGCGCGCATTACGAATTACGGCGGCATTGTTGTTTCACTCACCGCGCCGGACCGAAATGGAAAATTCGCCGACGTGGTTCTCGGTTATGACCATTTTGATGCTTACTTGAAAAATACGCCGTATTTCGGCGCGCTGGTCGGGCGTTATGCCAATCGCATCGGCGGCGGGCAATTCACGCTGGACGGGAAAACGTATTCGTTGCCGAAAAACAACGGGCAAAATTGTTTGCACGGCGGGCTTAAAGGATTTGATAAAGTTGTCTGGCAGGCGAAGGCAACCAAAACCACCGACGGTGCGGCATTGAAATTGACCTACCTCAGCAAAGCTGGCGAGGAAGGTTTTCCGGGAAATCTTTCGGTCAAAGCCATTTACACGCTCACACACGGAAATGAATTGCGACTGGATTTCTCCGCGACGACCGACGCGACGACGGTTTGCAATCTGACGCAACATTCCTATTACAATCTCGCGGGCAACGGCGACGTGCTGAATCATGAACTGCAACTTCACGCCGACCGCTTCACACCGGCGGATTCCAATTTGATTCCGACCGGAGAAATCAAATCGGTTGAAAGCACGCCGTTTGATTTTCGCCAGCCCAAAAAAATCGGCGCGCAAATCCGCGACGCCAGCCTCAAATCCACGGACGGTTACGATCACAATCTGGTTTTGGGCAAGTCGTCCGACAAACTTGAATTGGCAGCGACGGTTCACGAGCCGATTTCAGGTCGCGTCATGGAACTTTTCAGCACGCAACCCGGCGTGCAATTTTTCACGGCCAATTTTTTTGACGGTTCCATTGTCGGCAAAAACGGTCAGGCTTATCCCCAGCACGCCGGTTTTTGCCTTGAGCCGCAACATTTCCCCGACTCGCCAAACAAATCGCAATTTCCAAGCACGGAATTGCAGCCCGGCCAAACTTACCGGCAGACGATTGCTGTCCGGTTCTCGACCAAATGATTTATCGCACAACACCAACCATCAACCTGACCAAAATCACAATGTTAAAAAAAATTCCAACTCGTTTTTTGGCCGCGTGCAGTTATCTTGCCGCCATCTCATTTGCCATGAATGTCACCCAGGCCCAGACGGAAAAAGCCGCGCCTTATTTTGATTCAAAACTTCCAATTGAAACGCGCGTGCAGGATTTGCTCGTGCGCATGACGCTTGACGAAAAAATCGGCCAAATTGTCCAAGTTGACTTGAACGCGGTCAAAGACCATGCCGACATCCAAAAATACGGTTTTGGTTCAATGTTGAGCGGCGGCGATTCAAAACCGCCGGGCGAAAACAATCCTGAAAACTGGCTGAAAACCGTCAATGAACTTCAATCGTGGGCGTTGAAAACGCGGTTGAAGATTCCATTGATTTACGGCATTGACGCGGTTCATGGTCACAACGACGTGATTGGCACAACCATTTTCCCACATCATATCGGCATGGGCGCGACGCATAATCCCGATCTCGTGCGGCAAGCCGAACACATCACGGCGCTGGAAGTCGCAGGCACGGGCATCCGCTGGGCGTTCGCGCCCTGCGTCGCAGTTGTGCAAGACGAACGCTGGGGACGCAGTTACGAAGGTTATAGTTCCGACACGAAATTGGTCACTGAATTAGGCACAGCGGCAGTCAAAGGTTTACAGGGCGACCAGCTTTCCAGCAAACCGGATTCTGTTCTCGCGTGCGCGAAACATTATATCGGTGACGGCGGCACGGAAAACGGCAAGGATCAGGGCAACACGGTTTGCGACGAAGTGACTTTGCGAAAACTTTTTCTCCCGCCCTACCGTGCGGCGGTGGATGCGGGCGTCGGTTCCATCATGGTTTCCTACAGCAGTTGGAACGGCCAGAAAATGCACGGCAACAAATATCTGCTCACTGACGTGTTGAAAGGCGAATTCGGTTTCAAAGGATTTGTGGTTTCCGATTGGGCGGCGATTGACCAGCTTTCGCCGGATTACAAAACGGACGTGGAAACTTCCATCAACGCCGGACTTGACATGATTATGATTCCGTTCGGTCCAGGGCAGAAAAACAATTATGTCGAATTTATTCAAGATTTGAAGGCGTTGGTCGCGGAAGGAAAAGTTTCGCAGGCGCGGATTGACGATGCCGTTTCGCGCATTTTGCGAATCAAATTCCAGATGGGACTTTTTGAAAATGCCTACACCGACCCGTCGCTTACGGCGCAAATCGGCTCGCCAGAACATCGCAAAATCGCGCGCGAATGCGTGCAGCAATCGCTCGTGTTGCTTAAAAATTCAAAGAACCTCTTGCCGCTGCCGAAAAACGTCAATCGCCTGCTCGTCGTCGGCAAAGGCGCGGATGATTTGGGAATGCAATGCGGCGGCTGGACAATCACTTGGCAGGGCGCGGGTCAATTGACCCGCGGAACGACGATTCTTCAGGGTATTCGCCAAGTGGTTTCACCCAACACCGACGTGATTTATTCATCCGACGGCAGCAACATGAAAAACGCGGATGCCATCATTGTTGTGGTCGGTGAAACGCCTTATGCGGAGTTCAAAGGCGATCGCACGAGTCTTGACCTTTCCGCCGAAGACGCGGCTTTGATTCAAAAGGCCAAAGCGTCCGGCACGCCGACAATCACTATTTTGATTTCTGGTCGTCCGTTAGTTCTTGGCCCGACGTTGGACGCCAGCGACGCATTTATCGCTGCATGGCTGCCCGGCACAGAAGGCGAAGGCATTGCGGACGTTCTGTTCGGCGATGTGAAGCCAACCGGAAAATTGCCGCGCGACTGGCCGAGCGACAGTGGACAATTCGCCGAAGATAAAATGACCGGCACTCCCCTGTTCAAGTTCGGCTATGGCCTGACTTATTGAACTTTCTGGCAACCTGATTCACTCACAACCGCCGGCGCGAAACCGACGGTTGTGAGTTTTGGTTTATTTGGATTGCGCCGACAAGCAACATGGCGCATCTTGGCAACGTAAATTTTATGCCAACACAAATCGAAGAAAGCATCATCGTCGAAAAAACCAGAGAACTTTGCCAGACGATTGTTGACCAGCCGGAAATGATTTCCATTCGCAACCGCATTGACGCTTTCATGGCCGATGCCACGGCGCGCGGACTTTACGAAACCGTCGTCAACAAAGGCCAGACGCTGCATGAGAAACAACATCAGGGTGCGCAACCGACCAGCGCGGAAGTTGCCGATTTTGAAAAACATCGCGAGGTGTTGCTGAACAATTCCATCGCCCGCGGTTTTTTGGACGCGCGCGAAGAACTTCACGAAATTCAACATTCCGTCCAAAAATATATTTCCAAGACGCTCGAAACCGGGCGCGTGCCGACCGAAGCGGATTTTGAAAACGAGTCGTGCGGTCACGGCTGCGGCTGTGGACACAATCATTGATTTCAAAACGCCATGCGCGAAAGCAATAAAATCAATGGTCGAACGCTTCTACTGAATCTTTTGGCGTTTGTTTTGTTGCTGGGTTTATCCGCCTGCTCCACAACTTCGGAAATGCGCGGCGTTGACGAATCCGGTTTTTTGAAGGATTACTCGCAACTCAAGCCCGACGCCGATGCCAAATTGGTTTATGTTCGCCCAGAAGTGGATTGGAACAAATATAATGCGGTTTACATTGAACCGATTGAATTATGGCAATCAGACGATCCAAAATCAAAATTGGGACGGCTCGACCAGGCGGACAAGCAAATGCTGGTCAGTTATTTTTACACCGCATTGATTGACAATCTTGGAAAAGATTTTCATCTGGTCAATCAAGTTGGACCGGAAGTTTTGGTGATCCACGTGGCCATCACGGAAGCTAAAAAATCACGTCCGGTTGCCAATCTGGCTTCCACGGTCGTCCCCTACGGCATAGCATTGAGCATGGCTGATAAAGTTGTTTTTGGCAAAGGTGTGGGCGTGGGCGAAGCTCAAGTTGAAGGCGAATTTCTTGACGGACAAACCGGCGAACGACTGGCTGCCGTGGTGGATCGCCGCGTCGGCACCAAAGCATTGCGCTCAAAATTTGACGGCACCTGGGGAGACGTGAAACAGGCGATGGATTATTGGTCGGCGCATCTGGATCAACACATGGCGCAGATGCGCGACAAGAACCAAAACAAAAAGACCGATTTTTAATTTTTCATGAAGGCGTTTGGGAAATTATTTTCACGCCGGCCATGACAAAATTTATCACCATCAAGAATTGCGCGCTTGGAATTTTCATCGGCGCGCTGGTTGTTTTCGTTGTTTCGTGCAAGGTCGGACCGGATTACGTCACGCCTAAATCCGATGTCGCCGACCGATGGACCGGCAGCTCTTCCGCGACGAATTCATCAGCCATTCCCGCCGAAATCTATTGGTGGCGCAACTTCAACGATCCGGTTCTCAATCAACTTATCGCCGACGCTTGCAGCAATAACTTGTCCCTGCAGGCGGCGGGCGTTCACATTCTTGAAACGCGCGCGCAATTGAATAAATCCATCGGCAATTTGTTTCCCCAACAACAAGGCATTTCCGGCCAGTTGAATTACACGCGATTAGACGACGGGCTGGTCTCGCAAATTCCGGGCATCAACGCCAATTATCTCGCGGATCAGGTCTTGTTCGCGGCGACCTGGGAAATAGACGTTTGGGGCAAGTATCGCCGGGGCATCGAATCCGACCGCGCAACTTTTCTGGGTTCAATTGCTTCCTACGACGACGCGATGGTCACGCTCATCGCCGACGTCGCCAGCACGTATGTCAACATCCGCACGTTGCAGGAACGATTGAACGTCGCGACCCGCAATCTTGATCTGCAAAAGGAAAGCCTTCGCATCGCCACCGCGCGTTACAACGCCGGTGAAACCGGCGAATTGGATGTGCAACAGGCCGCAACGCAATTCGCGCAAACCGAATCGCAGATTCCGTTATTGAATGAAGCGCTGGCGCAAAATAAAAACGGCCTCACCATCCTGCTGGGCGAAAGGCCGGACCGGATTGACGGACAATTGACCGGCACTCCGCAAATTCCCGCCACGCCGACCAATGTGATAGTGGGCATTCCCAAGGATTTGTTGCGGCGGCGGCCGGATGTCCGCGAAGCCGGTTTTCAAGCGGCGGCACTCTCGGCCTCAATCGGCGTGGCGAAAGCCAATTTATATCCGGCTTTTTCGCTCTCGGGCGAATTCGGCTTTTCCGCCAACAACGAATTCAACAGTTCGCTCGCCGACTTGTTCAACTGGCAAAGCCGCGCGCTCAACGCCGGCGCCGGATTGGTGATGCCGGTTTTCAATTATGGGCGCATCATCAATCAGGTGCGCGTGCAGGACGCTCAATTTCAACAGGCTGTTTTGAAATATCAGAACACCGTCCTCGCAGCGCAGCAGGAAGTTGAAAACGGACTCGCTTCATTTTCCAATGAACGAAACGCGCTGGTTTCGCTGAATCGCGCCGCGGATTCGGCGCGGCGCTCGACCGAACTGGCGATGGTTCAATACAAAGGCGGACAAACCGATTACACGACCGTGCTGACTGCCGAACAATCGGAATTAACTGCGGAAAACAATGTCGCCGTCACGAAGGGAAACGTCGCGCTCGGACTCATTTCCGTTTATCGCGCGCTTGGCGGCGGATGGGAAGCGCGTGGCGACAATGACGTGGTTTCAGAAGCAATTAAAGCCGAAATGTCGCGGCGCACGGATTGGGGAAAAATGCTGGAACCTTCGCATCATCTGCCTCAAACGCCGCCGCTGGCGGATGCGTCCGAAACGAAAGGCAATCCCCGATGATTTGACCTTGAGGCCACTTATGAAATCAAAAACTTTTCTTCGATTCATCGGCGCGCCGGTTGTGGCCGTGTTTTTGTCTGGCTGCGAAAAATCCGCGCATGAACAACCGCCGCCGCCCGTCACCGTCAGCCATCCGCATCTGGAACAAGTGACGGCTTATCTGGATTTGTCCGGCGTGGTGGCCGCGTCGCAATCCGTGGATTTGGTGGCGCGCGTTCCCGGCTATTTGCAATCAGTGAATTTTACGGACGGCAGCTTTGTGGATGCCGGACAATTATTGTTCGTCATCGAACCGAAACCCTACGAAGAACAATTAAAATTGTATCAGGCGCAATTGTTGCAGACGCAATCGGAATACGACCGGCAACTGGAATTGGTAAAACAAAACGCCACGTCCGCGGCGAATGTCGAAAAATGGCAGAGCGAACGCGACCAGGCTGAAGTGCAGGTGTCCATCGCCAAAATCAATCTCGGCTACACGCGCGTGACCGCGCCGTTCAGCGGACGCATCGGACGACATCTGGTGGACGCGGGCAATATGGTCGGCGTCAGCGGCGACACCACGCTGGCCACCTTGGATCAAATTATGCCGATTTATGTTTATTTCAACATGAACGAGCGCGACGCGTTGCGCATCCGCACCGCCATCCGCAAACAAGGTGAAGAGGCGCAATCGCGTATTGGCAAAACGCCGGTATTCGTCGGTTTGCAAAATGAGACAGGCTATCCGCATCAAGGGACGCTCGATTTTGTGAACACCGGCGTCAGCACTTCGTCGGGAACATTGCAACTGCGCGCGGTGTTGGCCAACGAAGACAAAGCCTTGTTTCCGGGATTGTTCGCGCGGCTGCACATTCCGGTTGATGAACCGAAGCCGATGCTCATCGTCCCCAACCGTGCGGTCGGCAACGATCAGGAAGGTGATTACGTTTTGGTGGTGGACGCCAACGACATTCTTACGCGGCGTTCGGTCGTGAAAGGACCACTAACTGGAAATGATTGCGCCATCGAAAGCGGATTGAACGCCGACGACCACGTTGTCGTCAACGGATTGACCAGCGCGCGACCGGGAGACAAGGTTTCGCCGGAAAATGAATCCGCGCCAGCAACCTCGTCACCGTAAAATCCCAGCGCAAAAATAATTTCATGTTCGCGAAATTTTTCATCGAGCGGCCGGTGCTGGCGAACGTCATCGCCATGCTTTTCGTTCTGCTTGGCTTTGTGGCGATTCTGACGTTGCCGGTCGCGCAATATCCGCCCATCACGCCGCCGACTGTTCAAGTCACCGCCAGTTTTCCCGGAGCCAGCGCAAAAACATTACTGGAAACCGTCGCCCTGCCCATCGAGCAGCAGGTCAACGGCGTCGAGAACATGCTTTACATGCAGTCCACCTGCACTTCCGACGGCCGTTACACACTCACCATCACGTTCAAGGTCGGCACGGATTTGGATTTCGCACAAGTGCTCGTGCAAAATCGCGTCGCGGCGGCAATGTCACAATTGCCGCAATCCGTCCAGCAACAAGGCGTTGTCACCAAGAAAAAATCCACCGCCATTTTGCAAATCATCACACTCACCTCGACCAATAAGGATCAGAACGCGCTTTTCTTGAGCAATTACGGAACTATCGCGTTGCGCGATAAACTTGCCCGTCTGCCCGGCGTCGGCGACGTGGTCATTTTTGGCGTCGGCCAATACAGTATGCGCATCTGGCTCGACCCGGAATTGCTAATGCAACGCTCGTTGACGCCCAAAGACGTCATCAACGCCATCCAAAGACAAAACGCACAAGTCCCCGCCGGTCAAATCGGGATGCCGCCGGTTCCGGTCGGCCAGGATTTTCAACTCACGGTGAACGTGTCCGGCGCGCTGACCGACGTGAATCAATTTGAAAACATCATCGTCAAATCCAGTTCGCAAGGCGGCGGCCAAATCACGCGCATCCGCGACATCGGCCGGGTGGAATTGGGCGCGCAAACTTACAGCCAATTTTTCAAAATGAACGGCCAACCGGCGGGCGGCATCGCCATTTATCAATTGCCGGAAGCAAACGCGCTGGACACCGCGAAAGCCGTGCGCGCGGCGATGGCCGGTTACTCAAAAAATTTTCCGCAAGGCCTCAACTATGAAATCCCGTTCGACACGACAAAGTTTGTACGCGAGTCGGTCAACGAAGTGTATCGCACCCTGATTGAAGCCGGCGTGCTGGTGCTGCTGGTCATCATGGTTTTTTTGCAGGATTGGCGCGCAACGCTTGTGCCTGCCACGACCGTGCCGGTGACCATTGTCGGCGCGTTTGCCGGCATGGCGCTACTTGGTTTCAGCATCAATCTGCTCACATTATTCGCCATCGTGCTGGCCATCGGCATTGTGGTGGACGACGCGATTGTGGTCGTGGAAGGCGCCACCCAACATATTGAGCGCGGCAAAACTCCGAAACAGGCCAGCATTGACGCCATGCGCGAATTGTTCGGCCCCATTATCGGCATCACGCTGGTGTTGATGTCCGTTTTTCTTCCGCCGGCGTTCATGCCCGGCATCACCGGCCAGATGTATCGTCAATTCGCGCTCGTTATCGCCGTGACCGCTTTGATTAGCGCCGTCAATGCGATGACGCTGAAACCGACGCAATGCGCGCTCTGGTTGCGGCCGCACAATCCCAATCAAAAGAAAAATTTCTTCTTTCGCTGGTTCAATTCCGCTTACACGCCGGTCGAACAATTTTACACCCGATTGATTCGCCGCATGGTGCGGCATAGCGCGCTTATGGTTTTTATCGCGCTGATATTGGTCGCGCTGGCCGCGTGGGGATTGACGCGCGTCCCAACCGGATTTATTCCGACGGAAGATCAGGGTTATCTGTTGATTGCGGTTCAATTGCCCGACGGTGCTTCGCTGCAACGGACAGAAAAGGTAATGGACAAAGTCATGCAAATCAGCCGTGAAGTTCTCGGAGTGGATCGCGTCATCACCATCGGCGGCCTTTCACCTTTGGACAACAACGCTTCGCTCGCCAATGCCGGCATCGTTTATTTGATTCTTAAAGATTGGGGCGAACGCGGTCGCGGCGAAGATTTGAAAAGCATTTACCTGAACCTTTCCAAAAAACTCGCCGGATTTCAGGACGCGGGAACATTGGTGTTGGTGCCGCCGCCGATTCAAGGTTTGGGTTTGTCGGGCGGATTCCAAATGCAAGTGGAATTGACCGATGGCAGTTTTGATTTCGTCCGCCTGCAACAAACGACCGACGCCATCGTGAAATCAGCACGCAAAAGCAAAGTCATTCAAGCGGCGTTCTCGCCATTCCGCGCGCAAGTGCCGCAGATTTCCGTGAACGTGGACCGCGCGCAGGCGGAAACGCTGGATGTGCCCGTCGGCGACGTTTATGAAACATTGCAAACCTACCTCGGTTCCAGCTACGTCAATCAATTCACCAAATTCGGCCACAATTTCATGGTGTTTGCGCAGGCTAATGGAATCCAACGCGTGACCGCAGATAACTTGAAAAATTATTACGTGCGCAGCCAGCAGGGACAAATGGTTCCGCTCGGCACTCTGGCTGACATCAAATCCACCGTCGGTCCGGCCGTCATCACGCTCTACAATTTGTTCCCTTCCGCCACCATCAACGGCGCGACGGCGGCTAAATTCAGTTCCGGCCAGACACTGGACACAATACAAACCATCGCCGATAAAACTCTCGGCCCCGGAATGCAATTTGAATGGACGGCGATGTCGTATCAGGAAAAACTCGTGGGCAGTTCGGCTTATTTCATTTTTGGCCTTGCCATTCTGCTGGTTTATCTCGTGCTCGCGGGACAATACGAAAGCTGGATCACGCCCGCCGCCGTGATTTTTGCCGTGCCGCTGGCTCTGTTGGGAACCGTCGGCGTGCTGCTCGCGCTCGGAATCGCCAATAACATTTACGTGCAAATCGGACTGGTTTTGCTCATCGCGCTTTCGGCAAAAAATGCGATTCTCATCGTTGAAATGGCGCGGGAACGCTGCGCCGCCGGCGAAAATGTTTTGGATGCCGTCGTGGGCGCGGCACAAGTCCGCTTCCGCCCCATCATCATGACGTCATTCGTTTTCATTTTGGGAGTGATGCCACTGGTATTCGCCAGCGGCGCCGGCGCCAGCGCGCGCAAATCGCTCGGCATCGCCGTCGCATCCGGCATGTTGGCTTCAACCTGTCTGGCTGTTCTATTCGTCCCTTCTTTTTTTGTCATCCTGCAACGGTTCAACGAACGAAAAAAGAAGCCGGAATCACAACCCGAAGAAAAAGCGGAACCATCGAAATCCGACTCGAACATTTGAAGTGGTGCCCCGGCACGGACTCGAACCGTGAACCAATTGATTAAGAGTCAACTGCTCTACCAATTGAGCTACCGAGGCAAACCAGACGGAGATTCTAGCAGCAAATCACCGGACGGCAAGTTTCAGATTTTAGCCAAAACCAAGTTCAGGCATTTCCGCTGTCCTGATTGGCGCGATAATCAATCACTTTGACTTTTTCGAGCGTGACCAAGCCGCCTTTCATCATTTTATCAAGCGCCGGCAGGAACGAATTGATTTTTTCCTCGCTGTCCACAATCTCGATGACCAGCGGCAAATCCATTGAGAGTCGCAAAATTTTTGCCGTGTGCAAACGGCTGGATTTGCCAAAACCCATCGGCCCGCGCAAAACCGTTGCGCCGGCCAGATGCAATTCGCGGGCTTTGAGCACGATGGCTTCGTAAAGCGGTTTGTGTTCCCATTGGTCGTTTTCGCCGAGGAAAACCCGCAGGAGCATTGCGTCATTTGGAATTCGCATTTTAATTTCCTTTCATCGAATTGAATGTCGAGCCGAGCAGATAACCGAGCCAGACGGCAATCATGCAAAGCACGACCGACAGCAAAACATTTCCGCCCGCATAAAGCCATTGACGTTCGCGCAACAGATTCAAGGTTTGCAAACTGAAGGAAGAAAACGTCGTGTAGCCGCCGCAAACACCGACCATGAAAAGTTGCGTGACGAACGCGCGCGATTGGGAATCCATTCGTCCTTCAGGACTGGCGAACGCGGCGATAAGCCCGATGAGAAATGAGCCGGTGACATTGATGGTCAGCGTGCCCCATGGAAAAGTTTCGCCCAATTTGCTGGCGACGAGTCCGCCCAGCCAAAATCGTCCGACGCTGCCGAGCGCGCCGCCGATTGCCACCCAGAAATATGCAATCATAAAATTTCTGCGAATGTTTTCACTCGTGAGTTATCAGCGCTAAAGATTTCAAGCGGCTTCCTTGCCCCAAGGCAAAGCGGCAAACTCCATTGCCAATCAACGGCTTGTGTTTACAACAACGAACGTAAATTGGCAACTGCCAATCGGCGAAATGCCACCGGAAAATTTCAGGCTTCCGGCAATTTGCCGCGCCCGATTTTGTGGCCGACAATTCCGTAAAACGCGACATAGGCGTAGGCAATCAGCGGCACGATGAAAGCGGCTTGCAAATTCCAGACGTCGGCGATGCGTCCCAAAATGGCAGGCAACACCGCGCCGCCAACGACAGCCATGACGAGCAATGATGAAATCTGACTTTTCAAGACACCCATCCGGTCCAACGCGAGCGAGAAAATGTTTGGCCAGCCAATGGAAGTGAACAAACCGATGCCGACAATGCACCACATCGCCAATTTGCCGCCGAAAAGAATTGAAACGGCGAGCAATACGACAATTGTCGCAGAAAAAATAAATAACGTGCGTCCGGCAAGTCCTTTGCCAAATTGGAACAGCAACCAGCAAAACGCAACCAACGGCAAATAGTTTTTAACAATCATCCAGCCGGCGGCGAAATCAAATTGGTGCTGGTCCGAATCCCAACTGCGCAAAACCCAAAACAACAAGAATGCAAGAACTGGAATCGCGACGAGCCACAATTGTTTGTTGGCTTTTTTCATTTCACTTAATTCCACCGCGCCCATGAAACGGCCGATCAACATACCACCCCAAAACAATGAAACATATTTGCTAGCTTCCAGCGCGCTCATGGCGGCGACGTTTGGCTGGCCGAGAAAATTGATGATGGCGCTGCCGACGGAAACTTCGCCGCCGACATACATGAAAATGGCCAGCACACCGAGAACGACGTGGGGATATTTCAACGCGCCGACGCCCGGTTCCACTTTGCCCTCGCCGACGTGCGGCAAATGGATGCAGAAAAAAACCGCAGCGAGAACTACGAAAACAATGCAAAATATCAGATACGGAATCTTGACGGATTCTGCGCCGTGCACGCCGGTTTTTGCAAAATACTGCAAAATCAAATAACCACCAATCAGTGGACCGGTCGTCGTGCCCAGCGAATTGAACGCCTGCGCCAGATTCAGACGGCTCGACGCGGTTCGTTCCGGGCCAAGAATTGTCACATAAGGATTTGCGGCGATTTGCAACATGGCAAATCCCATTCCCACAATGAACAACCCAGCCAAAAACATCGGATAGGAATGAGCTGTTGCCGCCGGCCAGAACAGCGCGCTGCCGGTGGCGGAAATCAAAAGGCCGATGATGACGCCATTTTTATATCCAATTTTTGCGATGGGGTCGCCAGTCGTTGCCGAAATCGCAAAATAAATCAGCGAGCCGATAAAATAAGCTCCGAAGAACGCCAATTGAACCAGCATCGCCTCAAAATAATTCAAGGTGAACGCTTCTTTGAATCGCGGGATCAAGATGTCGTTGAACACCGTCATGAATCCCCACATGAAAAAAAGAATCGTCATGATGGCGAACGGTCCGCGATAAGTCTGGCCGTTTCCTGGTGAAGACGAAGACGCCGATTGAGCAGTGACAATGGTTGCCATAGGTTCGCGCAAATCATTGCGAGGTTTATTCCGGTGTCAAATCTTTTCAGCCGATTTTCGTCAAAAAATAGTCCTGTTTTGCGGCTAATTTCATTGTGATTTTTCGATTTTTTTCTAAACTAAAAGCACCTGTTTCCCACGCAAATAAAGCCGTAATGTGCTTATGAAATTACATTCAATTGACGTTGCCATTGTCGTTGTTTATTTCATCACTGCCGTGCTGATCGGCATCTGGGTTTCACGTCGCGGTTCGAAAGATTTGAACTCCTATTTCCTCGGCGGACGGGCTTTGCCATGGTATCTGCTGGGCATCTCCAACGCGTCGGGTATGTTCGATATTTCGGGCACGATGTGGCTGGTTTACATCCTGTTCGTCTATGGCTTGAAAAGCATCTGGCTGCCGTGGTTATGGCCGACATTCAATCAAATTTTTCTGATGATGTTCATGAGTGCGTGGTTGCGGCGTTCCAATGTGTTGACCGGCGCGGAATGGATTCAAACGCGTTTTGGCCGGAACACCGGCGCGAATCTTGCCCATTTGAGCGTCGTTTTGTTCGCGCTCGTCAATGTCGTGGGAATGCTCGCTTACGCGTTCAAGGGCATCGGCAAATTCGCTGTGGAAATGTTGCCGTGGCATTTCAACCCGGATAATCATGGCGCGTTCAGCGATGAAAACATTTACGCAATTATCATCCTGGCGTTGACCTCGTTTTACGTGATCAAAGGCGGCATGGTAAGCGTTGTCATCACCGAAGTGATGCAATTCGCGATTCTCACCGTTACTTCCATCATCATCGGAATTGTGGCGATGAATGAAGTTTCGCCGGAGATGATTCACGCGGCGATTCCCGCAGGTTGGACGAATCCGTTTTTTGGCTGGAAACTTGGTTTGGATTGGACGGGCATTTTGGATCAGGTCAACAATGCCATTAAACAAGACGGTAATGAATGGTTCGGCATCATTTTCGGCATGATGTTTTTCAAAGGCGTCCTCGCCAGTCTTGCCGGACCGGCGCCAAATTATGATATGCAACGCATTTTGGCCACGCGCGACACGCGGGAAGCAAGTCTAATGAGCGGCATGGTCAATGTGGTTTTGTATATTCCGCGCTATTTCATGGTCGCCGGCATCACAATTCTCGCGCTGGGATTTTACATGCCGACGTTGCGCGGAGAAGCGACACCGGATTTTGAAAAATTATTGCCCGATATTTTGAATCAATATGTTCCCGTCGGTGTCGTCGGGTTTTTGCTCGCGGGCTTGGTGGCGGCGTTCATGTCCAATTTCGCCGCGACCATCAACGCTGCGCCGGCTTACATCGTCAACGACATTTACAAACGATTCATCAATCCAAATTCATCCGCGCAAACTCAAGTCCGCATGAGCCGCGTCGCTTCGCTCGCCGTGCTGGTGGTCGGCATCGCTTTTGGCCTTTTGACGACACGCATCACCAACGTGATGATGTGGATTGTCGGCGCACTTTATGGCGGCTACGTCATGGCCAATGTGTTGAAATGGATTTGGTGGCGCTTTAACGGCTACGGTTATTTCTATGGAATGATTGCAGGCATCGTCAGCGCAATGTTCGTTCCTGAATGCGTTGATAAAATCGCCGGTCACAGCGTCAACGCGCTCTATTCATTTCCGATTATCTTTGTTTTTTCAATCATCGGCTGCCTGCTCGGAACATTTTTGAGTGAACCTGAAGATGAACGAATCCTGAAGGATTTTTACAAAACTGTCCGCCCGTGGGGATTCTGGGGACCGATTAAAATCAAAGTCATGCAGGAAAATCCCGGATTTCAACCAAATAAAGATTTCGGGCGCGATTGTATCAACGTCATCGTTGGTATCATTTGGCAACTGACGCTAGTCGCCCTGCCCATTTTTGTTGCCATTCGTGAATGGAGTTGGGCGGGCGGAGTGCTCATTTTACTTGTGGCCACATCCGTTTTCATAAAATTCAATTGGTATGACAAACTGGAAAAGCCAACGGACGCGTAAATGAATCCAGAAATCCTCGCAGACTTTTCCGGTGACGTTCGCAAACAACTTTACGAACACATTTTGCCGTTTTGGAGCGACGATGCGCTGGATCATGAGCAAGGTGGCTGGCTTGCGTGGCTGGACAATGCTTCAAACATTGACCGGACTAAACCAAAAGGTCTGATCCTCAACAGCCGGATTCTTTGGACGTTTTCTGCCGTTTTTCGCGAATCGCCCAAACAAAAATATCGGGAAATGGCCGACCGTGCCTACGAAATAATCACCAAACATTTTTGGGATTCAAAAAACGGTGGCGCGTTCTGGCAATTGACGGATGATTGGAGAATTTTAGACGATTCAAAGAAAATCTACGGCCAGGCATTTTCCATTTACGCGCTGACCGAATTTCATCTGGCCTTTGGTAATTCCGATGCGCGCAACCGCGCCATCGAATTATTTGAACTCATCGAACGCCACGCGCACGATTCCGTCAACGGCGGTTACTTTGAAGTTTGCCGGCGCGACTGGTCGCTGGCGGAAAACGCCAGCTTGAGCGAAAAAGACATGGCCGAAAAAAAATCCATGAACAATCATCTGCACGTTCTGGAAGCCTACACCAATCTTTATCGCATCTGGAAAAATGAGCGCGTCGAAAATCGTCTGCGCGAATTGCTGGATGTGTTCGCTGAAAAAATTCTCGATTCGCGCATAAATCATTTGCATCATTTTTTTGACGAGCGCTGGAACGTGCGCTCGGATACTTACACTTTTGGCCACGACATCGAGGCATCATGGTTATTGCAGGAAGCTGCCGAAGTTTTGGACGACGCTCCCCTGCTCCAGCGAATCCGCGCCATCGCCCTGAAAATCGCCGACACGGTTTTGCGCGAAGGCCTAGACCACGACGGTGGTATTTTTTACGAAGGTTGCGACGGACAAATCATTGATTCCGGCAAGGAATGGTGGCCGCAGGCCGAAGCCGTCGTCGGATTTCTCAACGCCTTCCAGATTTCGGGCGATGAAACATTCTTCAACACCGCAAAAAATGTCTGGCAGTTCATCCTCGAACATCTGGTTGACCGCGCGCATGGTGATTGGTTTTGGCGCATCGCCGAAAACGGCAAACCCGATTCGAGCCGGCCAAAAGTCAGCGAATGGAAATGTCCGTATCACAATTCCCGCGCCTGCCTTGAAACCCTGCGCCGGTTGAAACAAATTGAGCACGTCACAAAATGAATTTTACAAAATGAAAAGATCAACCTTCGCCCAAAAGCTCAAATCGCTGCAACGGGAACACGAAAAATTGTTGCGACAGCGCAATCGTCCGCAAAAAAACGGCAACGGCATTTTCGACCGCTACGAATTTCCCGTGTTGACCGCCGAACACGCGCCGCTGGAATGGCGTTACGATTTCAATCCAAAAACCAATCCTTATTTGATGACGCGATTGGGTGTCAACGCCGTTTTTAATGTCGGCGCGCTGGAGTGGAATAAAAACATTGTGCTCATGGCGCGTGTCGAAGGCTGGGACCGCAAATCGTTTTTCGCCATCGCCAAGAGCAAAAACGGTGTGGATAATTTTCGGTTCTGGGATTATCCGGTGCAAATGCCCGAACTGGACGATGCGGAAACCAATCTTTACGACATGCGGCTC
The DNA here is from genome assembly GCA_035546095.1 of Verrucomicrobiia bacterium. Taxonomy (GTDB): domain Bacteria; phylum Verrucomicrobiota; class Verrucomicrobiia; order Limisphaerales; family UBA11358; genus UBA11358. The sequence goes on from DASZXB010000036.1 coordinate 27,545, forward strand.
GTGCGTCACGAAGACGGCTGGATTTACGGATTGTTTTGCGCCGAGCGTCACGACGATGCAAAACCCGGGGACCTTTCCGCCGCCATTGCGCGTTGCGGTATTGCACGGACAAAAGATTTAGTGAAATGGAAACGCCTGCCGGATTTGAAAACAAATTCGTTGCACCAGCGGAATTGCGTTTTGCATCCTGAATTCGTCAAAGGCAAATACGCTTTTTATACCCGCCCAATGACTGATTTTGCGGCGACCGGCAGTGGCGACGGCATCGGCTGGGGACTGTGCGAGGACATCACCAAAGCGGCCATCGGCCAAGAGCAAATCATTGACCCACGCTTTTATCATTCCATCAAGGAAGGCAAAAATGGCCTTGGTCCCGCGCCGATTAAAACCAAAAAAGGCTGGCTGCATCTCGCGCACGGCGTTCGCAACACCGCCGCCGGAATGCGTTACGTCCTTTACATTTTTTTGTGCGATTTGCGCGACCCGACAAAAATCGTCAAAGCGCCGAGCGGTTATTTCATGGCGCCGGAAGGCGAAGAACGCATCGGCGACGTTTCAAATGTTTTGTTCACCAACGGCTGGGTCGCGCGCGCGAACGGTGACGTTTTTATTTACTACGGCTCATCGGACACGCGCACGCACGTGGCGACCAGCACGGTGGACAAACTTTTGGATTATGCCCTGAACACACCAGAAGACGGAAGACGCTCGAAAATTTGCGTTGAACAACGCTGCAAGCTGATCAAGAAAAACCAATCGCTTTAAGGCTGCCACACCGCGCGCCAGAATTGCACGGCGGAATCCGGCGAAATTGTATTCGTCAAATTGATTAGCCCGCTGTCGGAAATGTTGGTCGAAATGGATGTCCAAGTGGACAAATCCGCCGAAGTTTGAACGACATACGGCACTTTGGATTGTCCTTGCAATTGAAGGACAAGTTGTCCATTCGAGGCCAGTGACGATTGCAAGCACGGCGCCGCCGGTGAAAATGTGAACAACGTCAGCGAATACGGCGGAAACGAGTAATCGAAGTTTGTGCCCGCATTTGAAAAATTGGTCGTCGCGATGTCTTGCAACGTGATGTCAGCGTTGGTGCGCACGGCTTCATCCTGCGGAATGCCATAGGATTGAACCGTCGCATTCGCCGAAGGAACGAAACCGTTCAGCGCAATCTGCGCGGTGAAATTGGTCGTCGCGTCCTTGTTGATGACCAGCATCGTGAGCGCACCGTTGGTGCGATGAATCGCGTAAGCCGAAAGCAAAAGATAATCGCTCGAAGTATCCAGCACGTAGTCGCCGGGACGCGCAAAATACTTCAGTATTTTCTCCGCGTAAAACGTGGGATAACGGCCGGACGCGCCGTTGATAACGCCTTCGTCACCGTAAGTGCGCCAGCCGTAAATTGTCGGGTCAAATGTGCCCTGGCTGTTTGGCCCGTTGCGCAAATCCCACCAAAGGTAGCCGTTGAATTCCGTTTTCATGAGCTGGCAGGAACTGTCCGCCAGATAAAGTCCGTTGACGATGCTGGTCAATTGGCGGCCAAAACCGGCGCCGGAATCGCTGTTGTTTTCGGTGCAAACCAGTTCGATGTTGGTGCCAGCGGCTCCCATGTAATCGCTGATTTGCTGGCGCAAGTTCGCGGCGGCACTTGCCCAATCCGTCCACGCCGAAGACGGAGTTCCGGCCACCTGCAATAGGAGCGCATCACTATCCGGTGAATTGGGCTCCCAATTCGTTGGCGTGTATTCGTCGTAAAAATGGTAGATGGCAAAATCCGGTGTGACTCCCAGTTTTTTCAACGTCGCCAGCATCACCGGCGTCCAGCCGTAATGAATCTGGCCGGTGCGCGAGTTGGTGGCGGCAACATTTTGATCGTTCACGCTGCTGTCCTCGCCCGGCACAATCACGACGCCGACTTTGATGCTTGGATCGGCGGCCTTCATTTGCTGGATGTAACTCACGGCGTTGGAGGCGTAAGTGGAAGGGTCGTGAGCCAGCGAATGCAAATCATATTCCCATGTGCCATAACATTCGTTGCCGATTTCCCAGTATTTGAAACCGCAATGATTGGTGACGTTCGCCGCCAGCACCCAGCCAGCCGCTTCCGCCGCCGTGCCGCTGCCATAATTCACCGTGGTAAAAACCTGTGCGCCCGGCAAATTGGTGGCGATGTTTCTGAACGTGGCGTTTCCCGAAACGTCGCTCGCCCAATGATATTGGTCGGAAGTCGAGCCGCCCGGCCAGCGCAACGTCAGACTTCCCATTTCTTCAAGTAATGGAAGCGTCTGCGAATTGCCGAGGTAACCGTCCCACGTTGCAGTGTTAATTCCGAAATGCCGCGCGTCCACCGTGCGCAAAATCTGCCCGGCATTGACTTCAAGATGAACCACCGCCGGCGCGGGTGCAGCCACCAATTGAATGTCATCCACGTAAAACGTTGGTTGCGTCGCGCTCACACTTCCCTGAATCCAGATGCCGGTGAAATTTGGCTTGCTGTTCACGTTCAATGCCGACAGCGGAATGACAATTTGCTGCCAGGTATTCGCCGACAAAGTGCCCAATGAATAAGCGGTCTGACCCGTGTTGTCCAACAACCCCGCGACCTGCACTTTTTGTCCGCCGCTGGACCCGCCATTGATCCAAAAACTCAAACTGGCATAAGGACTGGTGTCAAAATTAGGATGCTCCAGATAAAGCGCCGAATAATTTGCGGTGCCGACGCTGATGGAATAATCGCCCGAATGAACCGGCGCGGGCGCATTGGTTTCCGTATTGACCGTTGCCCAACTCCAGTTTTGAAAACCGTTGACGAGATTATCAGTGTATAAATCAAGATTTGCTTGAGTGCTGGCTGACTGAATCGTCAACAAAGAAATCAGGCCAACGACTGGCAAAAAAACAAGACGGCATTGCACGACAATAAAAAGTTTTTGCAATTAATTATAATTATTAACGCGGTGCAGAAGTAAGTGGCGCCAAATAGAAACAATCAACATCATCATGCGGAGGATGGTAAGCCCCCCCACTGCCCTGACCTTGACCCACACCAAAGTTTTGCGGTGTATATGTATTTGGGTCCTGCCATTTATGAGTTATTGCATGACCATCGGCAAAAGCCAAGCCGCCAGCACCCGCGTGCAACCCGGATGGAAAATCAATTAAATAAGTAGCTCCCGGCGCGGCATACGCGGAGACCGCAAACGAGGCGTCGTTGATGGTGAAGGGATTTTCATCCATGATCACCCACGTATCAACAGGTCCGGGGCGAGTAAAAGAGGACATTTTACCATAGGTCAGCCACGCCGACTGATTTGCATTATATGAGCTTCCCGGCAGCCACCCACCTTGAACCGCCGCCCCCAATGGCGGCGTGCCGTATTTATAAAAAGCGTTCCAAGTTGATCCAACGGCTGAATTCATAGAATAGCTGCGTGCGTGTATGGATTTTGCGAACACAGCGTCGTAAAAATTGTCCGCCGGGCAATGATAGACCGCCACACTGGGCAGATAATGCGAAATCAAACTGTTCGGGTCCAATAATTCCTTGTTGGCATTGACGGTGGTAGCATCAAATGATTGCGCCATCGTGCCGACCACCCAATTTTTCATTGTCAGTTTCATATCGGGTGTCTGTATGAAATAAGCGGTCGTATAGGGATAATCATTGGGTGCCAAAAGGTCGTTATTGTCGTCGGCATACATTCGCCACGCCAACATTATCTGGCGAGTATTGTTCATGCAACTGACTGACTGCGCCTTAGCCTTGGCTCTAGCCAGTGCGGGCAGCAGCATCGCGGCCAAAATAGCGATGATGGCAATGACGACCAGCAGTTCAATCAATGTGAACGCTTTATTTTGACCTCGGACATTCATTGGAATTGATCGGATAATGATAAATTTGCTTAAAAACAGCGGACGCCATGTTCTCAAATGACGTCCGCCTTTGTTTAATGCGATAACAACAATCAAGGATTAACCGTTATCGGCGAACTTGTGCCCGAAGTGATGCTTGGATTTGTATTATCCGTAGCCGTCACGGTAAAGCTGCCCGTATCAACGAATTCCACAGCCATTTGAGCCGTTCCATGCGAAAGTCCGCTTGGACTCGGCAAAATCGCATTGCCGTCCGTGGTGTCAATCTGAACTGTGTCGCTGGCATTGACAATGTTCCAAGCGGAATCGCAGGCGTTGACAGTCACGGTTACAAGTCCGCCGTCTCCCAGACTAATAGGATCAGGCGTTCCCACTTTGCCGGTCACTGTTCCGGGAGCATTGGTTTCGCCGGGCAGCAACACTTGCAACTGTGAAAATTGCCGTTTGATGAGTCTAAAGAACGAGGAATTCGTCGCGCCAATGCTTGCCAAATCCGTTGTCTTGACTGCTGCCGTGCGTGTTCCATTCACCAAAAGCCACTGGCCGTTCGGCACCAAATCATGCCATGGCCCCGAAATTGACGCTGCACCTTGCAAAGCCGAGTAACCTTGGTCATTCGGCGTATTCCACGTAAGATACCAAGCAAGATCACCGTTGTTGACCGTGATGTCGCCCTGAACGTCTGTAAGCGTGGACCAAACATTGGTGGTATCAAGATAACCCAAATTGAAATTGTCATTGATAACCTGAGGCGTACCACTGACCTTGATGTTACTCATCACCGTTGGCAGCCCAATGCCATTGGTGCTGTTGGGTTGAATCCCAAAAAACACGGTCGCAGCAGAACTACCGGCAGCATTTCCACTGACAATGTCAGCCACGTCGGATGGCAATGAAGCGCTGACAGATGTGCTGTCCGGCGCGGTGATCGTAAAATCAGTGTTGTTGTTAAATGTGACAGTCCAAGTTCCGACAGGAAGGCTGGCATAAGGGAAATTAGTGATTGTCAGATTGGGGTTTCCGTTGCCCAAAGCGCCGGGAGAATTCGTTTTAGCCGCCATGGTAACGCCCCAACCCGTTGCCGGATTAGTGGAAGTCGCCGAGATGGTTAAAACCAAATCATTCGTACAGTTCCAATCTATGGAAGTATCGTTGTCGCCATAAACCATAGCATTATTGGGAATCCAAAAGATTTGCGCCGTGTAATTACCAACACCGGGAAAATTGGTAATCGTAAAGGAATACGAAACAGGATTGCCACTGCTGGCCTGATTATACCATCCAAAAGCAGCGCCTAAAGCAGTCGCATTCGGATATACCATGACACGTTGATATTGGCTGCCCGACGCAGGAAGAAGCATAAGCCCTTTTTGCTTGGGAGCGGAAGTCGGCTTAGCCAAAGTCGGCGGTGGAAGCGGAGGAGAAGTAAACACGATGTCGTCAACCCAAAAAGCAACAGTGTTTACCACAGCGCTGTTACCATTGTTTATATCGAGAACAAATCTGTTTATTGATCCCGAGAAGGAAGCCGTGCTAAATTTCATGTGCTGCCAATCAGCGCTATTCGTAATGATCAAGGCCGGAAGCTGCGCCCATGACGGCGAACCGCTTCCATCCCAGTTCTGAAGAACAGGATAAATCGCACCATAAGTGCCATCCGACGCAAGCTGTGAATTAGCCGTATCAACCTTGAGATCAAGTTCCACGTTAAGATAAGGATCCATGTCAAGCGGTGATCCCTGCGTAAAATTTAACTGCAATTCCTGCCAGCCACCGGCACCCGTGAATGGAACGGTCACATACTCCGATCCGCTTGAAATACTGGGATCATTTGGCCCATTTACACTGCCATCCCAAGCTGTCGTGGCTGTTGCCGCCAAGCTGCCAGCAGTGCTATCATTTGCCGAAATATCAGTGTCAAATGTGGCAAAATCATAATCTGCCCACACATTACTTATGCCTGCCAGAGAAACTAATGCTATGGCAGCGGATGTCGTGAATATTGAACGTTTACGTGGATTTACTTTCATATTTTTTATGGATGGAGTTTTGCTGATTGGCATTGGACAATGTCTAAACATTTAAGCGTGATACAACGAACAATTGCTTTTAAATTTTCAAAGCCGACACAAAATAAAATCTTCTCATACCATTCGCTTCGCACTTAACTTAATTTCATCCAGCCACATTCACACAACTGCACAGCGTCAAAGCATGGCTGAAAGGCGAAGTTAATGCGATGATGCAATTTAACATCAGTCTCAAAAGTGTCATGTCACGAGAATTGGTGACAGTTTGTGTTTGCGCTTGGTCGGTTCTCGCCACAAATTTGATTCATGTCCTCAAAATACTCGTTTAAGAGCCATTTTACAGGAGTTTATTTAACTACGACATCTTTGAGAACCCGCGGTTTTTGTTCAAAATGTTTTTCAGATTGGGGACAAATTTCAGAGGATTGTCCATTGTCAGTAGCACTTAAAAAACGATTTCTGGTCTGGGTGATTTGGTTGTTGCCTTTTCTGGCCGGCGCGGAAACGACCAATTTGCCGAGTTATTTCACGCGCATTTGGCAGACGGACGATGGTTTGCCGAATAATGCCGTGACCGCCATCGTGCAAACACATAATGGGTATCTTTGGCTGGCGACTTACGACGGATTGGTGCGGTTCGACGGCGCGAGTTTCACGCGGTTCGATAACAGCAACACGCCGGAAATGCGCAGCAGCCGCGTGACCAGTTTGTTTGAAGACGCTGAAAGCAATCTTTGGATCGGTTACGAAACCGGTGAATTGAATCGTTATCAGAACGGACATTTTTATCCGGTGAATTTCCAAGTGCCGTGGGAAAATAAAAAAATTCTGATCATCAACGATGATGTTTCAGGAAAAATCTGGCTGCTCAACGCCAATGCCAGACTGGCAAATCTGGACGGCGAGGCGCTTTCTCCGTCAGGCGTCAATGACCCAGGCATTGCTGTGGGCATGGCGCGAAGTCGTCAAGGTGAAATATGGATTTCTTGCGACGGTAAAATTTTTATTTTGAACGGCGGGCGTTTGCTGCCATCGCCTTTGACCGGGCAACCTGAAAATTACGCGAAAGGAGTTTGCGCGAGTCGCGATGGCGGCTTTTGGGTCTTGACGCAAGACCGCATTTTCAAATGCGACGGAGATAAAAATGAAGATTTGGGGCCGAGTCCGTTGGGACAAAGTTCCATCACGGCCATGATGCAAATGAAATCCGGTTGCCTCGCCGTGGGAACTTTGGAGCAGGGATTGTTCTTGATTTTTCCCGGACTTGGCGTGGTGCATCTCAATCGCGCCAGCGGGTTTCCGGAAAATTGGGTGCGAACACTTTACGAAGACCGTGAAGGAACCTTGTGGGTCGGCACCGGCAGCAGCGGTTTGATTGCTTTGCGTCCGAGCCGGGTAACGACGGTCAACGCGCCGGACGGCTGGCAGGGCGCGAGTCTGCTTTCCGTGACCCGGGCAAACAACGGTGCGTTGTGGATTGGCACGGAAGGCGCAGGTTTATATCAGTTGTATCAAAACAACTGGTCGCACTTCGTGGAAAGCGACGGGATTTCAAATCTGTTTGTCTGGTCGGTCTGTGAAGATTCACAAAATCAATTGTGGGTCGGCACTTGGGGCGGCGGCTTATTGGTGCAACACGAAGATCACTTCAAACGCGTGGCCGGCTTGAAGGGATTCGACAATATATCGCTGGCCATTTTACATGGCCGGAATGGTGTGACGTGGATTGGAACCGGCACGGGTTTGTTACGTTATCAAAACGGCGCGTTCACCCACTACGGCGAAAAAGAAGGTCTGGCGCTGCCGGACGTTCGCGCTTTGGTGGAAGCGCCGGATGGGACTTTGTGGTTCGGTATGATGGGTGGCGGTTTGGGACGATTGCAAAATGACGTCCTGAAACAATTCAGGAAAGCCGCCGGTGTTCCTGATTTCGTGCAATGCCTTCACTTGGACGCGGACGGGAAATTATGGATTGGCACTTACGGCGACGGACTGGCCTGCTCCGACCACGGACATTTTTCAGTCATCAACGCAAATCAAGGTCTGCCGAACAATATCATTTGCGACATTGAACAGGATGATTTCGGCAATTTCTGGTTCAGTTCGCACGGCGGCATTTTTCGGATTCGCAAAACGGAATTGAACGAGTGCCTGGCCGGGAAAATTTCCGAAGTGCATCCTTTGGTTTATGGCATCGGCGATGGAATGCCGACTTTGGAATGTTCCGGCGGATTTCAACCGGCCAGTTGCAAAACGGAAGACGGCAAATTGTGGTTCTCCACCAGCAAAGGTCTTGCCGTCGTTGACCCCAGCAACATCAAGGTCAATCAACTGCCACCGCCGGTGCTCATCGAAAATATGCTCGTGGACGGCAATCCGATGGAAATTACCGGCAACACAAATGTTCCGCTGCGAATCCCGCCCGGCCGGCAACGCTTTGAATTTCGTTACACTGGTTTAAGTTTTGTCGCGCCGGAAAAAGTCAGTTTCAAATACCGGCTCGAAGGGCTTGAAAAAGATTATGCTGATGCCGGAACAAAACGGACGATCATTTACAGTTATATCCCGCCGGGCAACTATCGTTTTCACGTCACCGCCTGCAACAGCGACGGCGTTTGGAATCCCGAAGGTGCGACGCTGGCGTTCACCGTATTGCCTTACTTTTGGCAGACGTTGTGGTTTCACATCGTCGGCAGTCTGGCGGCAGTCGCGTTGATTGGTTACAGCGCGTTGTGGATAACGCGCCGGCGAATGCGCCGGAAACTGGAACGTCTGGAACGGCAACGCGCCATTGAACGCGAGCGCACGCGCATCGCCCGCGACATCCATGACAATCTTGGCGCGAATCTGACGCGCATTTCTTTGCTCAGCCAATCCGCTCACGGCGAACTGCATAATCCCGAACAAGCTGCGGCGCAATTGAATCGCATTTACAACACCACGCGCGAATTGACACGCGCGATGGACGAAATTGTTTGGGCGGTGAACCCCGAACATGACACGCTCGACAGCTTGGTGAATTATCTCGGAAAATTCGGCCAGGAATTTCTCGGTTCGCTCGACGTTCGTTGCCGCTTGGATTTGCCGATGCAACTCCCGCAATGGCTTATCACTGCCGAAGTGCGTCACAATTTATTTCTCGCCGTCAAGGAAGCCTTGAATAACGTCGTCAAACACGCCACCGCTTCGGAAGTCACCATTTCACTCACGACCGCTGCGAATTCATTCACACTCAGTGTTCGCGATAATGGCCGCGGTTTCACGCCGGAAACTTTGACGCAAAAATCGCCGCCGGAATCGGGACGGCTAGTGTCGGGCAATGGACTAAACAATATGCGCCGGCGACTGGAAAAAATCGGCGGTCGCTGCGAAATCATCAGCGCGCCCGGCAAAGGAACGGATGTGAAATTCATCGTGCCAGTGGCAATGGAAGATTCGCCGGTGAAAAGAAATTAAAATTTGAGCCTTGTCCCAATTTTTCGTGACAAGCCTTTTTGACTGAAATGGATAAAATTGACAAACGCATGAGTGTCAGCGTTTCCATCATCGAAGACGACGTTCCCGCGCGGGAAATTCTCGCGGACTGGATTCGTCGCGCGGAAGGTTTTAATTGCGCGAGCGAACATGATGACGCCGAAAGCGCACTGGAAATTTTGCCCCAGAAAAAACCGGCCGTGGTGCTCGTGGACATCAATTTGCCCGGCGTCAATGGCATCGAATGTATCCGCCGTCTCAAGCCGGTCTTGCCCGATACGCAATTTGTGATGCTCACGGTTTATGAAGACGACAATCACATCTTTCGCGCGCTGTCCGCGGGCGCGAGCGGTTATCTGCTCAAACAAACCCAGCGCCAGATGCTGCTCGCCGCGCTGAAGGAAGTTCACGCCGGCGGTTCGCCCATGAGCAGCAACATCGCCCGCAAAGTGGTGCAATCGTTTCGCCGCGCTGGAACTTCAGCCGAAGGCGCCGCCGAACTTTCCCCGCGCGAACAGGAAGTTTTGGAATTGCTCGCGCGCGGGTTTCTTTACAAGGAAATCGCCGACTCGCTCGGTTTAAGCGTGCAAACGGTCAATACTTACATTCGCCGCATTTACGAAAAACTTCACGTGCGCTCCCGTGCCCAAGCTCTCGCCGTGTATGCTCATTTACCCATCGGCGACGAAAGATAATCCTGCCGACAGAATTATCCTTCGCGTCAAAGATTCAGTTTGGCGAAAACCGGCTGCAACGCCGCCGTCCATTTGGCGTAACCCGCCGCGTTGATGTGCAGCAAATCGGGATGAAAATCCTCTTTCTGACAGCCGCCGTTGGCGTCCGCCAAAATGCTCCAGGTATCGCATTCGGCGAAGCCCAGCTGACTTTTCACAAAATCGTCGATCATTGAATTAAGCTGTTCAATCTTGCCGACAAACCGTCCGTTTTGGTCACTGCGCGGCATCACCCGGCAAACGACAATCGGCATCTTCGGATTGGATTTTTGCAACGCCCACAGAATCATTTCAATGTTGTCGGCCACGTCCCGCGGATTCGCGCCGTTGCCGATGTCATTGGTGCCAATCAAAAGCACCACCGCTTTCGGCTTCAGCGTAATCACGTCCGCGTCGAGCCGATACAAAACGCCGCGCGTCGTGTCGCCGCCAATACCGCGATTCGCCGTTTTCAAATCAGGAAAATCCCGCGCCAGCGAATTCCAGCCTTGCGTGATGGAATCGCCGAGAAAAACCACCGCGCCCTTGTCCTGCTTTGCCGTCTTCGCCCATTGCGCGTGACGCTGCGCCCAAACTTTTGGCAAACCGCTCCACGCCGTCGCCGGACCTTTGCCCGGCAAAGCCGCAGAGTCTTGTGGATAATGCGAAACATCCCGCGCGCTTTGACATCCGGTAAAAACTAAAGCGGCCAAAATTAAAACCGAACACCGGCGAATCGAATCGGAAAATTTCATGGTGAACCGAATTTTACGAAGACAATCCAAAATGGCCAGCGTAAACCATAAACTGCCTTGCGCTTGAGCGCGCATTTGCAAAACTTTCCACGTGTCCGAACCATTTCAACCGTGCGACCCGCAAAAATTTGCCGCCGCGCTCCGCCGTTTTGATGAAGGAAATTCCCGCGACCCGAATTCCGAAAACGGCCAGCCGCGCGAGTTGCTCTACGCACAACGCTTGAGTGATTGGGTTTTGCGCCTTTGCCCGAACGCAAGCGAGGAATTGCGTCTCGCCGCACGTTGCCAGCATCTTTGCCGTTGGCAGATTCCGCGCGATTCCTATCCCATGACGCGCGCCGGCTATTTGAAATGGCGCGAAGACTTGAAAAAATTTCACGCGCAAAAAGCCGGCGAAATTCTCCGAGAAACCGGCTACGACGAAAACATCATCCGCCGCGTGCAGGAATTGAACCTCAAGAAAAATTTCCCGAATGATCCCGAAGGCCGCGTGATTGAAGACGCGCTCTGCCTCGTTTTCCTTGAACACCAATTCGCCGCACTTGCCGATAAAACGACCGAAGGCAAAATGATTGTGGCATTGCAAAAGTCGTTGCAAAAAATGACCGAAACCGCCCGCGCCGAAGCCTTGAAATTAAATTACGCGCCACGCGAAAAAATCTTGCTCGAACGCGCGCTCAACGGCTGAATGTTGACACAGAACCGGAATGGTCGCATCCCTCACCGAAGGCGAACTGGATGCTGTGAATTGAAAGAAACTCCGGACCGCATCCCTGTGTAGTCTGTAGGTAACCTTTGCTTCCTTAGATCGCGTTCATAGCCGAGAAGCTGTTGCTGTGTTCATTTTCCTTTGGCACTGCTGGCGCCATGGTTGGCGTGTGAAAGTTCAGTTCCTGCGACGACTTTATTTGCAGCATTTCTCAATGTATTAATCATTACCTTTGGAAAATCCCAGTTGGCCAACGGGCGGATGTTTTGTTAGTTTCTTCCGCGATGGAAAAATCGCGGTTGGAAATCAAAGTCGGCTTGTTTGTGTTCATCGGGCTGGCGTTGCTGGCCTTGTTGGTGATTCAGTTCAGCAAGGGCGCAAGTTTATTCGAGAGTGTCTATAATTTGCAATTGCACGCGCATAACGTTGGCGGCCTCAAGCAGCGCGCGGGCGTGTTGCTGGCGGGTGTTCAGGTCGGCAGCGTTTCGGACATCCAACTGGCCGATGACGGCAAAAGCGTGACGATTCTTCTGAAAATTTACAATCGCTATAAGATTTACAAAGACGCGCATTTCGTCATCGAGCAATCCGGTTTTTTGGGCGACCAATATGTTTCGATTATCCCGACGGCGAATCAAGGTCCACTGCTCGTCAACGGCGACGAAGTGGAATGTCAAGAGCCGTTCAATTTGCAGGAAGTCGCGCGGTCGGCCTCCGGCCTCATTCAGCGGGTGGATGAAACGGCCAAAAAATTGAACGCCTCGGTTTCCAGCCTGCAAACCGAAGTGTTGAACGATCAGACGCTGACCAATTTCGCCGAGGCGCTCGTCAATTTCCGCGAATTCTCCAGCGAAGCGGTCGGCACAATGAGCAACATCAATTTCATCGTCAACACCAATGCCGCGCAAATCAATCTGGCGGTGAGCAACCTCGTCCTGTTCTCGCAAAAATTGACGACGCTTTCCGATTCCGCCAATGATTTGTTAACGACCAACGGCGCGGAGATTTCCGCCGCCGTAAAAAATGTCAATGCTTCGACGGAAACTCTGAAAAAAATCGCGGACGACTTACAATCCGGCAAAGGCCTTGCCGGCGTCATTTTGCAAAACGAGCAATTGGCCACCAACGTGCAAAATCTCGCCGCCAATCTGGACATCGCTTCCAGCAATTTGAACCGGCTCGGACTTTGGCGTTTTCTCTGGCATAAGGAACCACCGCGCACCAACGATCCGGCACAAACCACTCAAAAATAATGAAGCCACTTTGGGCCATCCGCATTTTATTTCTCGGCCTGTGCATGGCGGGCGGCTACGCCATCAGCCAGGTGCGTCCCGAATTTTCCACTGTCAGCAACGCAGCGATTTATGGAATTTTAATCGGGTTCGGCTTTGGTGGATTGATGATTGCCGTGGACGAAATGCTCAAAGGTTTTTCGCTTCGCGCTTTTTCCGCCACGACCTTTGGTTTATTGCTGGGGATTGTCGTTGCTTTATTGATTAATTATTCCGGATTGTTCGATAATACCGACGAAAAAACCCGCTGGCTCATCCGGTTGGGATTGTTCTTGGGATTTAGTTATATCGGCATCATCCTCGCAATGCGCAGCAACAAGGAGGATTTTTCGCTCATCATTCCCTACGTCCGCTTTTCGCCGCAAAACAAACCCGACAATCTGCTTTTGCTCGACACCAGCGTCATCATTGACGGACGCATCGCGGATTTGATTGAGACTCGGTTTCTCGAAGGTCTGATTGTCGTGCCGCGATTTGTGCTGCGCGAACTGCAACAGATTGCCGATTCCGCTGACGCTATCAAACGCGCGCGCGGGCGGCGCGGACTGGAAATGCTCAATCGTCTTCAGCGCAACAATAAGATTGAAGTCCGCATTCACGATGGCGATTTTCCCGACGAAAAGGAAGTGGATGCCAAACTCGTCCGCCTCGCGCGCAATCTGAACGCGCGATTGTTCACCAACGATTACAATCTCGCCAAAGTCGCCGAACTGCAAAAAGTCAATTGCATCAACCTTCACGAAGTCGCCAAAAGCCTTAAAGTCATTTTGTTGCCCGGCGAAATTTTGCAATTGAAAATCGTGCGTGAAGGCAAGGACAAAGGGCAAGGTGTTGGCTATTTGCCCGACGGCACGATGGTCGTCGTCAACAGCGGCCAGCCGCATGTCGGCCAGCAGGTCGAAGTGCAGGTTCAAACTTTGTTGCAAACCGGCGCGGGCGTCATCGTCTTTGCTGATCTGCGGAACGCCGCCAAAACCGACACCGCGTTCGTCACGCGCTGAATTTGAAATTATGGACTTTGTAACCATCTTCAAGGCCTTCAGTCCGGCGGAAGCGCAATTGGTCCGCTCACGTCTGGAAGCCGCGAATTTTCATCCTTTTGTCGCCGATGAATTTTCCGCCTTGAGCACGGACGGCTATTCGATGGCCATCGGCGGCATTCGCGTGCAAGTTCCCGAAAACGAAGCCGCCGACGCCACGGAATTTCTCAACGCGAAATGACTCCCGCGAAAATTAAAATTCTTCGCCGGCTCAAAAAAATTCTGCCCAGCGAAATCATTTTTGACCCGCGCAAACTCGCCGATTACTCCGGCGATAAATGGTTCGCCGTGCATCAACCCGATGCCGTCGCCCTGCCCCGCTCCACTCAATCCGTTTCCAAAATTTTGCGCTTTGCGAATCAAAACAAAATTCCCGTGACCGCGCGCGGTGGCGGCTATGGCTATGTCGGCGGCTGCGTGCCCGTTCGCGGGGGTATTGTTATTTCAACGGAGCGGATGAACCGCATTTTGGAAATCAATGCGAATGATTTCGTTGCTATTGTGCAGCCCGGAGTCAACACGCAAAAATTTCAGGAAGCCGTCGAGCGAAAAAAACTTTTCTATCCGCCCGACCCGGCGAGTCGCGCACATAATTTCATCGGCGGCAACATCGCGACCAATGCCGGCGGGCCGCGCTGTTTGAAATACGGCGTTACGCGCGATTACATTCTCGGTCTGGAAGTCGTTTTGGCAAACGGCGACATCGTTCGCGTGGGCGGACGCACGCACAAAAACAAAACCGGTTTCGATTTGACAAAACTATTTGTCGGCTCGGAAGGTTTGCTTGGCATCGTCACTGAAGCAGCCTTGAAATTAATTCCGTTGCCGCCATTTCGCGCGACGCTCGCCGTCGGTTTCAATTCCATAAGAAATGCCGTCGGCGCGTTGCAGGCGATTCTCGCCGCCGGATTTTTGCCGAGCGCGCTGGAATTGGCTGATGAATTTACGCTCGCCGCCGCTGCTGAATACACGCGCAATCATCGCCTCGGCGTTTGTAAGGCGCACTTGATTGCGGAACTGGACGGACAGAAAAATTCCGTGCGCGGCGAACTGCCGCAAGTGGAAAAAATCATTCGCCGGTTCAAACCGCTGTTCGTCGAGCGCGGTTTTGGAAATACTGGGTGCGAAAAAATCTGGCAAATCCGCCGCGAATTTTCCACCGCGCTTAAAGTCACCGGCTTGAGAAAATTGAACGAAGACATCGTCGTTCCGCGCGGAAAACTGGAAACGTTGTTCCAATTCACCGCGCGTTTGCAGAAGAAATTTGATTTGCCCATCGCCTGTTTCGGCCACGCCGGCGACGGCAACATCCACGTCAATGTCATGGTGGACGAAAAAAATCCACGCGTGCGAAAGAATTGCGACAAAGTTCTGGACGAATTGTTCCGCTGGATTTTGAAAAACAAAGGCGCAATCACCGGCGAACACGGAATCGGCCTCGCTAAAAAACGCTGGTGGCCGCAGGCGGTTTCGCCCGAAGTTCGCGAGTTGCACCGCGCGTTGAAACAAATGCTTGACCCGAACGGCATTCTAAATCCGGGCAAATTTGTCTGATGTAATCGCCATAATTTACTGCTTTGTTTTTTAACAGGATTGACTAGACTCAAGGCGAATTATGAAAGAAGTTCTAAATCTATCCGTCGCCAAATTGAAGCAAATCATCGCGTTAAAAGCGAAGATTGAACAATTGCAATCGCAACTCGAAAAACTGGCCGGCAACAGTCCGTTCAAGCCGTCGCAAAAGACCGCGCCGAAAAAACGCACATTGAGCGCTGCCGCCCGCAAAAAGATTTCACAAGCGGCCAAAGCACGTTGGGCCAAAGTTAAAGCCGCTAAAGCGAAGTGATACGTTGGCGCGCGTCATTTGACGCTTGCGACCAAAACCACGAATTCGCCTTTTGGCGGATGCTTTTCCACGAGCGCAAGTAATTCCGCCGGTTTGCCGCGCAGGAATTCCTCGAATTTCTTTGTCAATTCACGCGCGAGAACTACGTCGCGTTCGGGGAAGACGCTTTTTAATTCACTCAACAATTTTTCGACGCGATATGGCGACTCATAAAGAATCAGTGTGCCGAAAATTGTTTTGAGCGATTCCAATTTATTTTTTCGCTGGCCGGATTTGTGCGGCAGAAATCCAACAAAATGGAATTCATCCGTTGGCAAACCGCTCGCCGTCAATGCAGCGACCAACGCGCACGCGCCGGGAACTGACTCGACGCGAAATCCCGCCGCGATTGCCGCTTTAACGACGCGCTCACCCGGATCGCTAATACCCGGACTGCCCGCGTCCGTGACGAGCGCAATTTTTTCACCGTGCTTGAGTCGTTCAATGATTTCTTCACTGCGTTTGGCTTCGTTGAATTGGAAATAACTCACGAGCGGTTTGGAGATTCCGAAATGTTTGAGCAATTGTCCCGTGCGCCGCGTGTCCTCGGCGGCGACCACGTCGCATCCGCGCAAGACCCGTAGCGCGCGCAACGTGATGTCCTCCAGATTGCCAATCGGCGTGGCGACGAGGTAAAGCGTCGAAGACGTGAGCGGTGGCAATTCATTTTCCATGTCTTGACTTAAACAAAAAATTCGGTGGAAATAAACCGGATTCAGTAATTGAAATATGAAATTATCACTCTTTCTTGCAATTTTTATATTTTTCGATGCGAAAATTTTGGCAGAAGCCAATGAGACGCTTGTCGCAGATTATATGCCCTTTCTAAACGGACAACCGTGGTCTCAAATACCAGTCGTCACTTACGTTGAAAGCGCATCGAATATTTGGATTCACCCTTCATTTCCAAAAAAATTTCCAACGATTCAGGAAATCCATGAAGAGGATTCCGATTTCACAACCGTTGTCATACAATTTCCAGATGGCTCCACGTTCAAGACTTACAATAAATTTATTCTGGGACCGTATTTATCCGCAGTTTATTCAGGTGATTTTAATAATGACGGCATTCCAGATTTTATGATGGTTAAACCTGTTGGTGGTAATGGCCTTGCAGGTGAAGAATATATTGGCATTTTTGCCTTTTCCGAAAACAAAGACTATCATTTCACTCGAATCAACACATGGGAACTTGGCCCACAAAATCTTGTTCTCGATCCGAAAACAAAAAATTTTCGTTTGATTCACACGGCCTTCCGACAAGGGCTGTCCGTGGATGGTCAATATCACAGTTTTTGGGTTCATCGTGTTTTCCAATGGAACGGCGTAGCTTTTCAAATGGATAAAGATTTTTCACCGATATGGATTCAATATCTGAACCGACCAAATCATGAACCAACTAAACTTCTTACAGCAGAATTAGAACAAAAAATTTGGTCGGATGATTTGGAATCCACAATCGAATGGTAAATGAAATCTGCCGCGAAATTCTCTATCATTCTCGCCACCGCGCCGGATTTGAAAACAGCGCGCTTGCTGGCAAAAACTGCGCTCAAATTAAAATTGATCGCCTGCGCAAATTTGATTCCAAAAATAGAATCGCATTACTGGTGGCGGAGAAAAATTGAATCCGGCACGGAAGTCTTGATGATTTTGAAAACAACAAAATCGAAACTGGTCGCGCTAGAAAAATTGATTTTGACCAAACATCCTTACGACACGCCGGAGTTTTTGGTTTTGCCGTTGCGCGGCGGCAATAAAAAATATCTCGATTGGCTGGCGGCCAGCTGCGATTAAAATTTTGATTGAACCGGCGCAGCGCGGGCGTAAATTCAACTTATGAATTCGGCGGATGCAGAAGCGTTAATGTTATTGGTGGCGCACATGCTGGCGTTGGGCGTCGGCGCGATGGTTTTTCTGTGGATGATTTACCTGCATCGCCATGCGCGACGGCTGGGGCAAACTGTTGTACCGGCCAAAAAAAATATCCTCTCTTCGTTTGCGTCTGGAAAACGTCCGGCCATTTGGCTGGCCGTGCGGTCGTTGGAATCGGAAATTGTCCGCTCAATGTTGTCCGGCCAAGGCAAATTTTTTGTCAGCCCGCGCGTCAACGGCTGGGTGATTGTCACCGGCCCTGACTTGCCGCATCCCGATGATGACGTGGATGCGTGTTATCATTTCCTGATCGCGATTAGTCGCGAATTGGGGCACGTGCAATTCTTTTACGCGGAAAAATTTTCAGCGCATCACGCGTGGGCGCGTTTGGACGAAGGCTGCGTGACGCGCGCGTTTGCGTGGGCGGGTGAAACAGTCTGGAATCAAGGGCAGAAAACCTTGTCAGAAGTTGAATTGGGTCTGAAATGCAACGATTACGGCGATGATTTTGAAAATCCCGAAAGCACTGTGGCTAATGTGGCTAAAGTTCCGGCACTGGCGGCGCGTTGGAGCATTGACCCGGTCATTTTGCATCGCGGCGACGGCATCGCCGGCGAATCGTCGCGACTTTATTAGTTGCAGTTCCGAAAACTTTGGCGCAGAGTGCGCGGGAAAGGAACCTTATGTCATTCAGCATCGAACTCGAACTACAGAAGTTTCCGAAAGTGATTGTGCTCAAGGACGGGAAAAAAGCTACGTTGCGACCATTGCGACCAAATGATGAAAAAGATTTTCACCAGCTTTTCCTCGGCATTCCCGAACCCGAGCGGATGTTCATCAAACATCGCGTGACGGATGCGAAGGTCATCCGTGACTGGTGTCGGAACATTGATTACGGGCGCAACCTGCCATTGGTCGGGTTGACTGGCGGAAAAATCGTCGGTGTCGCTACGCTGCATCAACAACTCGGCGGCTGGAAACGGCACATCGGGCGCGTCAGTGTGCTCGTGCATCCTGAATCACGCGGACGCGGGCTGGCCACCGTGCTCATCAGCGAAATCATTGCCATCGCGCGCCGCGCCGGATTGGAAAAAGCCGAAGCTGAATTCATCGGTGAACAGGACGGTGCGATGAAAATGTTCGCGTTGCTCGGTTTCAGCAAGTTGCTTCAACTTGAAGATTACGTCAAAGACATGCAGGCCATCACGCACGACTACATTTTAAT
Source organism: Verrucomicrobiia bacterium (assembly GCA_035546095.1). Classification (GTDB taxonomy): domain Bacteria; phylum Verrucomicrobiota; class Verrucomicrobiia; order Limisphaerales; family UBA11358; genus UBA11358. The sequence goes on from DASZXB010000036.1 coordinate 46,416, forward strand.
GGGATTAGAATTGAAGACGGATGAAGAATACGCCAGCGCCGCTGGCTGAAAATCTTACGGCTTGAATCGGTGGCGATTTTAGATTAGCCGTTTGTCCATGCCAACCCAGCCGAAATCCACATCACCAGCGATAAATCCAATCAACCGACGTTTAATGTCCGTGGATGCTCTACGCGGATTCGATATGTTTTGGATTATCGGCGCAGATTCACTCGTTTATGCGCTGCACAATATGACGCAAAATCCAGTCACCGGATTTTTAGCGACACAATTGGATCACGCCGATTGGGAAGGTTTTCATTTTTATGATCTGATTTTTCCTTTGTTCGTTTTCATCGTTGGTGTCTCGCTCGTATTTTCACTCAGTAAAACAATCGCTGTTGCCGGTCGCGCCATGGCACTAAAACGAGTCTTCGTCCGAAGCCTTTTGATTTTCAGTTTCGGAATTATTTACAACGGTGGTTTCTCACACGAATGGCCGGATGTCCGGATCATGGGTGTTTTGGGACGTATCGCGCTGGCATATTTTTTTGCCGGATTGCTGTTCTGCTTCTTTCACCCGCGCACGCTCATCGCAATTTGTGCCGGTTTGCTCGTCAGCTATTGGGCTTTGATGACCTTTGTTCCGTTTCCTGATGTTCGTCCGACGCCCGGAGAAGGCATTATCGCAAAAGAAAAAGGCTTCACAGAAATCTCTCAGTTGAACATGGTCAGCACAAATTACCTGACCGACACATTTATCAAGGGCGTAAATCTTGCAAATTATCTCGATCAAAAATATTTACCCGGACGCAAATATGACGGCACTTGGGATCCTGAAGGCATTCTGAGCACGTTGCCCGCTATCGCTACTTGTCTGCTCGGGGTCTTTGCCGGACTATTATTAAGCAATCAAACAGTCCCGGATCAAAAAAAGGTCATTTTGCTTTTAACTTTTGGTATCGCTGGCGCAACACTTGGCTGGCTCTGGGGAATTCAATTTCCGGTCATCAAAAAGATTTGGACCTCGTCTTATGTGCTGGTCGCCGGCGGTTATAGCGCTATTTTGCTTGGTATTTTTTACGCAATCATTGATATGTGGAAATGGCAATTCTGGTGCCGGCCTTTTGTCTGGTTCGGCATGAATTCCATCACTCTTTATATGACAGCCGCCATCATCGAGGAATTCACCAGTCCGGCAGAACGGTTGGTCGGCGGTAGTATCAAAAATTTCTTTGACGCGCACATCGCGGCGGGTTTCGGACAACTGATGATTTCAATTGTCGGTTTGATTCTGGCGTTCGGGATGGCCCGCTTTCTCTATCAACGAAAAATTTTCCTGCGGCTGTAAAAGAAAAAAACCCGCTCCGAAGAGCGGGTTTGCATTGATAAAATCAATTAAGATTTCTTTTCTTCCGGCTTGGTTTCCGTTGTCGGAGCAGTTTCGGTCACCGCCGGAGTTTCCGTCGAAAAATCAACCCATTCTAAAATCGCGCGCTGAGCGGAATCTCCCTGACGTTGGTCCATTTTGATGATGCGCGTGTAACCACCGTTGCGTTGCTTGAACGCGGGAGCGATTTCCTTGAACAGAATTTTCGCCGCGTCTTCCTGATGCAAACGCGCGACCGCCAGACGACGGTCGTGAATGGTTCCGCTTTTGCCAAGCGTGACCATTTTTTCCGCGACGGGACGCGCAGCTTTGGCCTTTGCCAACGTTGTCGCCACGCGTTTGTGCTTGATCAGGCTGCAAACAAGATTCGCCAGCATCGCGTTGCGGTGCTCGGAAGTGCGGCCCAATTTGGCCGTGCGTTTAAGGTGTCGCATAACTGCTAATTGTTCTCCAGATTTTCCTTGGGCGCGGTTTCAATCAAACCCGGCTCAAAATTCATGCCGAGCGACAGGCCAAGCGCGGTCAATTTATCTTTGATTTCGTTCAAGGACTTTTTGCCGAAGTTGCGATACTTGAGCATTTCCTGCTCGGATTTCATCGCCAACTGGCCGACGGTCGTGATGTTCGCGTTGTTCAGGCAATTTGCCGCGCGAACGCTCAACTCGATTTCGTTGACGCTCATGTTGAGAAGTTTCTTCAACTTGGATTTTTCGTCGTCCTGCTTGTCGGCAGCCGCCTCGAATTCGACGGCGTTTTTGTCATAGCCGACAAACACGTCGAGGTGATGCGCCAAAATCGCCGATGCCTGCGTGAGCGCGTCGTCGGGCGTCAGGCGTCCATCCGTCCAGATTTCCAAAACTAACTTGTCGTAATCCGTGCGGTTGCCGACGCGCGCGGCCTCGACATTGTAACGAACACGCGTGACCGGCGAAAACAACGAATCTATCGCGATAACGCCAATGGCTTGCCCGGGCTTTTTGTTTTCATCGCTCGGACAAAAA
>DASZXB010000037.1:0-72225 GCA_035546095.1 Verrucomicrobiia bacterium
CGTGGCGCTTTCGGGCGTCGGGATTTACAACCGGCTGGTTTCGCTTTCGCAGGCGACGGACAAGCAATGGGCGCAGGTGCAAAATGTGTATCAACGCCGCGCCGACCTCGTGCCGAATCTCGTGGCGACGGTTTCGGGCGCTGCGAATTTTGAAAAGTCCACGCTGACGGAAGTCACCGAAGCGCGCGCGTCGGTGGGCAAGGTGCAAATCAACGCGAGTTCCGCGCCGACGGACGCGGCGCAACTCGAAGCGTTCGACAAGGCGCAAGGCCAATTGGGAACGGCCCTGTCGCGTTTGCTGGTGGTTTCGGAAAATTATCCGCAATTGCGCGCGACGGATTCGTTCCGCGATTTGCAGGCGCAACTCGAAGGTACGGAAAACCGCATCAGCGTCGAGCGCGGACGATTCAATGAAGTCGTGCAGGCTTACGATACGGCGGTGAAATCATTCCCGACCGTGCTGTTCGCGGGCATGATGGGTTTCAAGGAAAAACCGTATTTTACCGCCACGGCGGGCGCGGAGACCGCGCCGAAAGTGAATTTTGATTTCAACAACAATAACAATCCTTCCAGCGCGGCTCCGACGAAGCCATGAACGTGCGCACATTTCTTGCGGCGTTGATTTTGTTTTGCGCTGTCGCGATGCAGGCGGCGGAAGTCATGCCGCCCGCGCCCGCGCCCGCGAAGTATTTCAACGATTACGCCGGAGTCATTTCCGCGACGACGGCGGAGAATCTGAATCGCACGCTGGAAGATTTCGAACGCGCTACTTCCAGCCAGATTCTCGTGGCCATTTATCCGACGATGCAGTCGGATTCGTCCATTGAAGATTACACGGTGCGCGTGGCGCAATCATGGCACGTCGGACAAAAAGGCAAGGACAACGGCGCGGTCCTTTTCATTTTTGTGCGAGATCACAAAATGTTTTTGCAGGTCGGCTACGGTCTGGAAGGCGCGTTGCCCGATGCGATTTGCAAACGCATCATTTCAGACGAAATTGCGCCGCGATTCAAAGCGGGCGATTTTGATGGCGGCGTGACGGCAGGCGTGAATGCGATTCTGGCCGCGACCAAAGGCGAATATCAAGGCACGGGACGAACGGCGGCGGACGCGCAAACGTCAAACGGCCATCCTTCGCCCATCACGATTGTTTTCATCATCATTTTTATTTTGATTTTCTTGTCCTCTTTTTCCCGCCGCAGCGGAACGGTTTATCGCGGCAGCGGCATGTCGAGTTTTATGGGCGGATTCCTCGGCGGAATGATGAGCAGCGGCGGGCGCAGTGGCGGAAGTTGGGGTGGCGGTGGCTTTTCGAGCGGTGGCGGATTTTCCGGTGGCGGCGGCAGCTTTGGCGGCGGCGGAGCCGGAGGAAGTTGGTGACATGAAAATAAACCATTTTCTGAAACAACTGCGTGATGACGACATTGTGGCGGCGATCCGCGACGCGGAGAAAAAAACTTCCGGCGAAATCCGCGTGTTCATCAGCCACAAAAAGATCGTGGATGCGCTGGCCGCGGCCACGAAACAATTTCACCGGCTGGCTATGACGAAAACCAAACATCGCAATGCGGTTTTGATTTTTGTCGCGCCCGCCGCGCAACAATTCGCCGTAATCGGCGATGAAGGCGTTCATCGTCAGTGCGGCGATGCCTTCTGGCAATCGTTGACGCAGGAGATGTCCAGCCATTTCAAAAAATCTGAATTCACTCAAGGCATCCTTCACGCCGTGCGCAAAGCCGGTGAATTACTGGCCGAGTATTTTCCGCCTGAACCGGATGGCGGCAATAAATTGCCGGACGGCGTGGTGCGTGATTGAAATTTTGCGCGCTTTAACCTTCCGACTTCGCGTGCAATTTGAATTGAACCGGCGCGTTAACTTTTCCAAACTGACGTAATCCTATGGGCGCACAATGGAAACAAGCCGGGCGCGAAATCAACGCGCAGAAAAAAGGCCAGATGGTCGCGAAACTCACGCGCGAAATCATGGTCGCTGCCAAGCTCGGCGGCCCGGACCCGGATTACAATCCGCGCCTGTATGTCGCCGTCGAAAAGGCGAAGAAGGCCAGCGTGTATAAGGACACGATTGAGCGCGCCATCAAAAAAGGCGCGGGCATCGGCGACGAAAAAATCGAATACGAGACGGTGATTTACGAAGGCTTCGCGCCGCACAAAGTGCCGGTCGTCGTGGAATGTCTCACGGACAATCGCAATCGCACCGCGCCGGAAATCCGAAGTTTGTTCAAGGCCGGTTCGCTCGGCCAGCCGGGCAGCGTCGCGTTTTTCTTCAATCATCTCGGCGTCGTCGAAGCCACGCACACTGACGCGAAACGCGATGCGGAAGCCGACGCGATTGAAGCCGGCGCGCAGGAAATCGAACCGCTCGAACTGGAGGAAATTCCCGCCGGACAAATTGGCGCGCGTTTCCTGACGGAAATCAAAGATTTAGACCACGTTTCCAAAGCGTTGAAGGCCGCCGGCTGGAACGTCATCGCGTCCGAAATCCGTTACCTTGCGAAAAATTTTGTCGAATTATCCGACGCGCAACGCAAGGAAGTCATGGATTTTCTCAACGCGCTCGACGACCACGACGATGTGCATCGCGTTTACGCCGCGATGAAGTAATCATTTCTTCGCCGCTGCATTTGTCGAAGTAGTGCCTGGTTTGACCAAACCCGCTTTCACGAACGGTTCGAGATACGCGCCGTAGCCTTTCGCTTCCATTTCCGAAACGGGAATGAATTTCAGCGATGCGGAATTGATGCAATACCGCAAACCGCCTTTGTCCGTCGGACCATCGTCAAAAACGTGGCCAAGATGCGAATCGGCAACGCTGGAACGGACTTCGGTGCGAACGCCATACGAATAATCAGCGTGTTCGGTCACATCCTTGTCGGCGAGCGGTTTGGTGAAACTCGGCCAACCGCAGCCGGAATCGAATTTATCCAGCGAACTGAACAACGGCTGTCCCGAAACGATGTCCACGTAAATGCCCGGCTCGTGATTGTCCCAATACTCGTTGTGAAACGCCGGTTCGGTGGCGGCGTGTTGCGTGACGGCGAATTGTTCCGGCGTCAATTGCTTCTTCAATTCCGCTTCGCCGGGTTTTGTGAAATTTTTCATATCGCTGATTTGATTGGTTGAAATGTTTTCGCTGGCGGTCGGCTGCGCGCGGCTGACGTTACGGACAATGGCGACGACCGCCACCGCAAATAAAATGGCCAGCGCAAAATGAGTGACTTTCGCCGTTTGCATATTTATTTGACCGCAAAAATACTAGTGCGTTCAGCGGCAAATTTAGGATAACTCTGGACAGAAATCTAATGCCAATTATAGTGAAACCAAACCACAAATGACGCCACCTGATTCGTGTTGGGCGCACAATCTTTATGAACAGAAATGACATCATCACTTTGTTAGCGCCCGCCCTCATGTTTGCGTTGGTTATTGCCGGTGTCATTGCAACGGCAGGTATGTTTCATAGAGACCTGGCTGCATACGACTACGGCCAACAAAAGATTGAAACGCTAATTGATAATGTCCAGAGTGGCAAATCGCATTTGACAACAAATGAATGGACTTTCGTAAATGCTTCTCAAAAATTTATTGAGGCAGACCGTGACATGATTGAAACCGCTGCAGAAGCGGTGCGAGCTTTCGCATGGTGCGCGCTGGTTGGAATCGGGTTACAAATTGCTGCCATATTTCACATCAAAAAGAGATGGAAGAAAATGCCTCCCGACAATTGACCGGATTACAAAAATTCCCATCGCTCAAACATCGCCGCCTGACCGCACAATTGATTGTCCGTGCTCAACAAATTCCAGACGATGGCGTTGCGGATGCGAAAACGTTTCCCGCTTTGGGAAATCCGAACGCCGGAATAATTTTCAATGAAACCATCGCGCGCAACTGTTTCCAAAAATCGCGCGCGTTCCGCGCGTTCGGGCACTTCGGCAGTCAGGCGCGACGGCGTGCGCGTGAATTCGTCCCACGACATTTCCCACAATTTGAGCGCGGCGCGATTGCCGTAATTCAAAACCGGGTCGGTCTCCGTGCCGTGTGAAACGAGAACGAACGGCGCCTCAAAAACATTGCGCGCCAATCCCGCCGGATTGAACAGGCCGGGCAGCAAATCGCGTCCCGTCCATTTGCGGAAACTGCGCGCCAGCATTTGCGTGTGTGCGATGATGGCGTCGCTTTGCCAGATTTCGTTCACCGGACGATTGTGAATTTTCCACCGGCGGCGGGCAATGCGTTTTACAAATTGGCGAAGGCAATTTTTTGGTATAGGCTGCCATCGAACTTGGAAACGGAACATGGCCAAAAAAATTGAGATTCCCGAAAACCTCAAGGCGGATTTGCCGCCGACAAAATGGGGCAAAATCCTCGCCGCCACGCCGGTCGTGATGGCGGTCGTCGCTACGATGCTCGCCGGCCTCGCGTCGAGCGAAATGACGAAGGCGCAATACGACCGCTCGCTCGGCGCGCAATTGCAATCCAAGGCCGGCGACCAGTGGAGTTATTATCAGGCGAAAAAATTGCGCGGCGCGGAAGCGCGCAACACGCTCGATTTGCTGGCAGCCGCTGCGGAATTCCAGCCGCTCGACGCATCCGTTTTGACCGACGCCGACGCCGCGACCATCACCGCGTTCACTCAAGGCGAATTGCCCAAAGTTGTTTCGGCAAAATTCGGCGATAATGTGCAAACCGCGCTGGACGCGCTGGAAAATTCCGCGCCGGAACCGGAAATCGCCGCGAAGCTCGCCAATGTGAAAGACGCGGAACTGACCACCGCCTTGAACGATGCGAAGCAGGCCGCGATTGATTTCGACAACGCAACGAAGTCCATCAACAAAAATTCCGACAAGTTCGATGATGCGCTGATGCGCGGCGACAAGGATACATTTCGCGCTTTCAGCGCGGCGCGGTTGCGTTACACGGCGGCGCGTTATGATGCGGAATCCAAATTGAACGCGACCACCGCCGGTCTTTATGAATTGCAAGTCCGCAAAAGCAATCTGTCCGCGGAAAAACATCATCGCCGCAGTCAGGAATTTTTTTACGGAATGCTCGCAGCGCAAATGGCGGTGATTATTTCCACGTTTGCGATTGCGGCGCGCAAACGGAATTTCCTGTGGTCGGTCGCGGCGGCGGCGGGATTGGCGGCGATTGCGTTTTCCGTCTACGTTTATCTGCGCGTTTAAGCGACCCGCGAGGTCAGCCGGAATTTTCCCGAAGGCGCGGGCACTAGAACGTCTGCCTTTTCGATTTTGATTTCGTTGCGCGATTGCAACAATAATTCCAAAAGCCGGCGCAAGTCGTTCAATTCACTTTCCGTTGGCGCGTTTGTTTCAGGCACAAAGCGCAAAACGCAGTCGCCATTTTCATTTTGCCGCAAGCCGTAATGCGCGATGCCATTTGTCTCCGCAAAACATTGGTCAATCTGCCAAACCGTTACACGCGAACCGTTACCGGCCAGCAGTGAATCACGCGCGCGCCCGTGAACGATGAAATGATTGCCATAAGGCTGCGTGACTTTTTCCGCCAAATCGCCGATGCGATAGCGCAACAGCGGCATGAAATCGTTGCTCAACGTCGTCACGACCAAATCGCCGATGCCGGAATCGTCCGCGTCCACAATTTCGAGAAATGCCGTGTCGTAACTGGGTTTCATTTCGCCGCGCTCGTTTTCCATCAGCAAATGGCCGGTTTCGGTCGAGCCGTAAAGATTGAACACCGGCACGCCGAAAACGCGCGCCAGAATTTTTTTATGGACGACGCTGACAAATTCGTAGCTGCACAAAATGAATTTCAGCGACGGAAATTGGATGCCGCGTTGTTCGCAGTAAATGGCGAAGCGCGCACCGTGAACCGGGTCCAAATCCAGAAATTGCGGCGACCAATTTGCAATCTCTTCGGCCATGCGCGCCAATTCCGCTTCGCTGACGAGAAATGGAATCCGCTGCAAATTGACGAACAGCGTGTTGCCGACCGTTCGTTGCGCGACGGATTGCCAAACTGTCGGGCAGGTAAATCCGTTGCACGCGGGCGGCACAATCGTGGCGCGGCGCACGTTGGGAAATTCGTCGAGAATTTTTGCGACAAAGGAATTGAGCCGCAGCGCGCGTTCTTCCTGCGCGTTCCACCAGCCGCGACCGAAAATGACCGGCAATCGTTCCGCCGTCGTGCCGGAAGTGTGCTCCAATTCAATTAGGTTTTTTTCCAGCAACGCATCGAGCGATTGTTCGCCGGAAAGAAAATTGCGCGGGAAACCGTTTTGGATTTCACGTTTGGCCAGCGGCGGCAGGCGTTTGAAACATTCCAGATTTTGCCGCCGGCAGCGGCCAAGTGAATTGCGATAGAGCGGCACATCGCGCCAACGCGGCAGGAGTTCTTCCAATTGCGCGAGTTGACTCGTTTCACGGATGAGTTCCGGCGTCGCAAGCATGGACGCAATATACACGAAATTGCGGCGAAGCAAAATCGCGCGGCGAAAATTATTTCACCGCGATTGGACGAATCTTGATGTTGCGAAATTCCACGCTGCCGTGATCGCCTTGCAGTCCAATGTAACCAATATCAGATTTGGCAAAAAACGGCATTTTGCCGAATTTGCTGGCGGCGATGCGCGCGTTGAAATCGTCGCTGTGCAAAACGTATTCAAAGTATTTCACGCCGTTGATTTCGTGGACGCATTTTTCGGGCGTGATGAGGATGCGGACATGATTCCATTCGCCGACCGGCTTGGTGGCGTCGAGAATTTTTCCCGTGGCGGGGTCAATCGGCGGCTGATAAAGCGCGTAAAGCCAGCCGCAACGTTGCGGGTCGGCGGCTTTTTGATTGTCTTCCAGTTGAAATTCCGGGCCGGTTGCCCAAATCGCGTTGCCCGCGTCGGTGACATGATACATGATGCCGCTGTTGCCCGCCTCGGAAATATTGTAATCCAATTGCAATTCAAACCAACTGAACTGATTTGACGTGACGATGTCGCCCGCATTGTGCGGATCGGCACAAACCAATGCGCCGTCCTTCACCTGCCAGCCGGAACGGACGCCGTCTTTTTTGAAATTGTGCCAGCCGGAAAAATCTTTGCCGTTGAACAAAAGTTGCCAGCCTTCAGCTTGCTCTTGCGGCGTCAATGTATTGATGGGCGCATCGTCAGCGAATGTCGGGAGCGCGATGGCCAGTGCTAATGCCTGAAAAACGAATGCGAATTGTTTGATCATGAAAAATAAATACAAGCGAACGGGCTTAAAGCCAATGCAAAATTCTATGCCGATTTCGCACCTTTGCAGATATTGCGATAAAATTCGCCGACGCGCGTCATTTTGCGCGGCAGATTTTCATCGGCAAAATCCACGGAAAACAAACCGAATTTTTTGGTGTAACCGAATTGCCATTCAAAATTGTCGAGCAACGACCAGTAAAAAAACCCGCGCACATCCACGCCGGCGTTCATCGCATCGCTCAATTCATGCAAATGAAGTTTGAGATCGCCGATGCGAAAATCTTCGTCCGTCGAAGCCGCGCCGTGTTCGGTGATGTAAACCGGCAAGTTGTATTTGCGATAAAACTTTTTCAGCAATTTGCCAAATCCGGCCGGATGTCGCTCGAACATATCATCGCTGACAATGCCAAGCTGTTTCAATTTCTCGTGCGAAACGCCATTTGTCGGCACCAGCGCTTGAAAATGTTTCAGCCGCGCACGGCCATAATAATTCACGCCCAGAAATGTGGACGCTTCGCGTCGCGGGCCGCCCAAAAATTCGTTCAACACAAAACGATTGAAAGCGTGATGTGAAATTTCCGCGAGTAAATGGTCCCAAAACGCATAGATTTGAAATGCGCCAAACGTCGTCCAATTTTTCGCGATGCCGATTTCGGGCAATTTCCCATTGGTATATTGCTGCCGGATCATTTCACTCGCGCGCATGTGGGCCTGCGCCATGTGCTGAATCACTTTGCGATACTTTAGAAATTTCCATTTTTCAAACGGCGGAAATCCGCCGAGCAGATACGTCAACGACGCGTAAGTGTCCGGCTCGTTGAACGTGTTCCAGATATGAACGCGATCTTTCAAGGCCGAAACCAGTTTCGTCGCGTAATCCACAAACATAGAAATCGTTTTTGGATTCAGCCAGCCGCCATTTTTTGTGATCCACAACGGATTGGAAAAGTGATGCAACACGACCATCGGCGTGATGTTCGCCGTTTTGAGCAAATCGAGCAGATGAACGTAGCGCGCCAATTCAGTTTGATTGAGCGGCGCAAATGGTTTGTCCTGCAGCCGCGACCATTCGATGCCCATGCGATAGGCGTTCACGCCCAAACCGGCCATCAATTCCACGTCCTTTGCGTAAAAATGATAATGATTGCATGCGATGCGGCAATGTCCACCATCTGACGCGACGTAATCCGTCCATTCATTGACGACATGACCTTCCACCTGCGTCGGCGAGGTCGCCGTGCCCCATAAAAAATTTTTTGGAAACTTAAAATCCCCGGACATTTTCGCGGACAATATATTCAACCATAAATCAAACGACAGAATTCAATTGTTAAAATTTTGGCCTGACACTTTCCGCCATCGTACGCCCGGCGAGCCAGCCGGTCGTCCACGCCGCCTGAAAATTGAATCCGCCGGTAATGCCGTCAACATCCAGCACTTCGCCCGCGAAAAACAATCCCGGACAAATCCTGCTTTCCATCGTTTTGAAATTCACTTCGCGCAATTTAACACCGCCGCACGTCACAAATTCGTCTTTGTTCAAACTTTTGCCCGTCACCGAAAATTCTGTGTGCAACAATCGTTGAACCAATTGATGTTGAGCGGAACGCGAGAAATCCGCCCAACGCGCATCGGTCGCAACGCCGGACGCCAGCGCCAATTGTTCCCACAATCGCGCCGACAGCGGTGCGATGGGTGAATTGACAATTTGTTTCGCCGGTTGCGATTTTCGGCGCGCCTGAAATTCTGCCGCCAATTTTTCCTCGTTCCAATCCGGCAGCCAATTGATTTGCAGCGTGAAATGATAATCTTTTTCGTGTAAAATCCGCGCGCCCCAGGCTGACAATCGTAAAATCACCGGTCCGCTTAATCCCCAATGTGTGACCAGCAACGCGCCGCACTCTCGAAGCTTGGTTTGCAGAACAGACACGACCACATTTTCAACCGAAATTCCAGCGAGTTGCCGCAACCATGGCGTCTCAATATGAAATGTAAATAGCGACGGCACGGGCGGCTCCAAAGTGTGGCCGAGCGAAACCGCCAGTTGTCCCAGCGCAGGCGTGCGGCAACCGCCGGTCGCCAAAAGCAATTTGTCGCACAATAATTTTTCGCCATTGGAAAGTATCAATTCAAATTCACCGGCAGATTTTTTGAGGACACTTTCCACGCCGCAATTCGGTTTCAATTTCACTCCAGCGTCCCGCACGGCATTGAACAAACAATCCACAATTGTTTGTGATGAATCGGTGACCGGAAACATCCGGCCATCATTTTCAGTTTTCAGTCTCACGCCGCGAGCCGCAAACCACGCCACGGTGTCACTCGCCTGAAATTGTTGGAATGGCGCGATCAATGCCCGTTCGCCACGCGGATAGCGCGTCACAAATTCCCGTTCGTTGAAACAGGCGTGCGTCACGTTGCAACGTCCGCCGCCGGAAATACGGACTTTGGAAAGAAATTGCGCGGTCTTTTCCAGAATGATGACTTCCGCAACACGATTTTTTTCGGCGCAGGCAATGGCGGCGAAAAATCCCGCCGCGCCGCCGCCGACAATCACGATGCGTTCCGAATTCATTGCAAAATGATACCAGAGACGCAGAGGCTTCAAACGATTTCGTGCTTTGCTTCGAGATTGAAAACTTCGGCGTTCACTTTATGATTTGATTCATGCCCAAGAAAAACTTACCCACTCATTTTGTGCTGTCCTGCACAATAATTGGCCTGTTGATTCACACAAATTCTGTAACAGCTCAAACAACACGACCGAAACCGCCCACGCGCAACCCGCACACGCCGGGATATGTCGCCGCCAAAGAATTGCCCGACGGCACTGTTCCTTCGCCTACGGAAGATGGAAATTTCATCATCGGCCCGACCCATTATCCCGCGCCGGAAATGGTGATGAACACCAACGCGCCGCAGGGGAAAATTTTTACTTTCACGATGAATTCTGCCGACAGTAAAATTTATCCCGGCATCGCGCGCGTACCCGGCACATTTGGCACGCCCGACCCAAATGATCCCGCCAAACTGATTGTGACCACCAGTCATTCTGCGCCTTACACACGTCATGTCTCCGTTTTTGTTCCGGCGCAATATGTTCCCGGCACCATCGCACCGTTCATCATCGGCGCGGACGGGCCTGACCGCGCATTGTTCACAGCTTTGAATAATTTGATCGCCGAGAAAAAATTGCCGGTGATAATCGGCATTTCCATCGGCAACGGCAGTGGCGACGCGCAAGGCAGCGAGCGCGGATTGGAATACGACACGATGTCGGGTCGCTACGCGGAATTTGTCGAGAGCGAAGTGTTGCCGCTCGTGGAAAAAAATTGCGGCGTGAAACTGACCCAAGACCCCGACGGACGCGCGACGATGGGCGGCAGTTCCGGCGGATCCTGCGCGCTCATCATGGCGTGGTATCATCCCGAACTTTACCATCGCGTGCTGACGTATTCGGGAACTTATGTGAACCAACAATGGCCGCCGAACGCCGAAACACCGCACGGCGCATGGGAATTTCACGAGCATTTGATTCCCGAAAATCCGGCGAAACCCATCCGCATCTGGCTCGAAGTCGGCGACCGCGATTTGTTCAATCCAAACGTCATGCACGACAATATGCACGATTGGGTGCTGGCGAATGAAAACATGGCGCGTGTTCTCGCTGCAAAAAATTATCATTATCAATTTATCTTCGCCCGCAACGCTGGTCACGTGGACGGCAGGACAAAACAACAAACTTTGCCCGAAGCGTTGGAATGGTTGTGGAAGGATTATCAGCCGGTTACGAAATAATTTTCGACTTGCGAGAAATTTAATTCTTCGCCCCGGTCAATTCCTCTTCAAAATCCACAATCTCTTTGATCTGCACCAAGAACCAGCGGTCAATTTTCGTAAGATTGAAAATTTCTTCGATGCTGAAACCGGCGCGTAGGGCGTGGCGGATGAAGAAAATGCGCTCGGCGTTCGGCACGGAAAGTTTTCGCGTAATCAAATCGCGCGGCAAAATGTCACGGTCGCCATAAACGTCCGCGCCGATGCGCCACGGTTTGCCGTCGCCGCCCAATCCGCTGCGGCCAATCTCCAGCGAGCGCAGGCATTTCTGCAAACTTTCTTTGAATGTGCGGCCAATGGCCATCGCTTCGCCGACAGATTTCATCTGCGTCGTCAGCGTCGGGTCGGCCTGCGGAAATTTTTCAAACGCGAAACGCGGAATTTTGGTGACGACGTAATCAATGGTCGGCTCGAAGCTCGCGGGCGTTTCACGCGTGATGTCGTTTTTGATTTCGTCGAGCAAATAACCGACGGCGAGTTTCGCGGCGATTTTGGCAATCGGAAAACCCGTTGCTTTTGAAGCCAAAGCGGAACTGCGCGAGACGCGCGGGTTCATTTCGATGATGACCATGCGGCCATTGTCGGGATTGACGCCGAATTGGATGTTCGAGCCGCCGGTTTCCACGCCGACGGCGCGAATCACGGCGAAACTTTGGTCGCGCATGATTTGGTATTCTTTGTCGGTGAGCGTTTGAATCGGCGCGACGGTGATGCTGTCGCCGGTGTGGACGCCCATCGGGTCGAAATTTTCGATGCTGCAAATGATGACACAGTTGTCGGCACGGTCGCGCATCACTTCCATTTCGTATTCCTTCCAGCCGAGCAACGATTCTTCAATGAGAATTTCGTTCACGGGCGAAAGGTCAATGCCGTTTTTGGCGATGGCTTCAAATTCTTCCTGATTGTAACCGATGCCGCCGCCGGTGCCGCCGAGCGTGAACGCGGGGCGAATGATGAGCGGAAAGCGGCCAATTTTTTTGGCGACCTCGCGCGCTTCGTCCAAATTGTGCGCGACGCCGGAAATCGGAACGTCAAGGCCGATGCTCAACATCAAATCTTTGAACGCGAGCCGGTCTTCACCTTTGTGAATGGCTTCGGGTTTCGCGCCAATCATTTCGACGCCGTGCCGTTCGAGCGCGCCGTTTTTGTACAATGCCATCGCCGTGTTCAAAGCGGTTTGACCGCCGAGCGTGGGCAACAAAACCAATTTTCCTTTCGCGCCATTTTTTTTGATTTCTGCAACTTCGCGTGCGATGATTTTTTCCACGGCTTCGGGCGTGATCGGCTCAATGTAAGTGCGGTCGGCGAATTCCGGGTCGGTCATAATCGTGGCCGGATTGGAATTGACGAGGACGACGCGGTAGCCTTCTTCCTTGAGAGCTTTGCAGGCTTGCGTGCCGGAATAATCAAATTCGCAGGCTTGACCAATGATGATTGGGCCTGCGCCGATGATGAGGACGCTATGGATGTCGGTGCGCTTGGGCATGGCAAATTAAACAGCCACAGATGAAACACGGATTGAGCGCGGATTAAAAGTCAAATCCATCGCTCAAAAGCTGCTTTGCGCGGCGTTGATTTGCGCACGCAATAAGTCGTGCAGCGTGACGAGGCCGAGCAATTTTCCATTGGCGCCGTCGCAAATGACCGCCATGCCGGTCGGCGAATCGAGCAGCAGCGTTTGCAATTCGCGAATCGTCTGGCGCGGTTCGCAACGGATGACGGGCACGAGTTTCGGCGGACGTTTTTCGGCGATGGCTTCGGTTAATTCCACGCGCGAAACGATGCCGGTCAGTTTGTTTTCCTGCATCACGGGAAAATAGGCAAAGGCATTTTGTTTCAGAAGTTTTTCCACTTCCACCGGTTCCAACGTGTTCAAAATCACCGGCTGGAAATTGGCAATCGTCGAGATGGGCAATTTTTGCCAGCTTTGCAAATCGCGCGGCGGCAGCAATTTTTCCAGCTTGAAGCCGTCCTGTTCCAGAATCGCGTCGTAAAAATTTTCGCGCGTCAACCGGCGGGCGATGGCCTGACTAATGAGCGCGCCAATCATCAGCGCGGGCACGAGCGAAAATTCGTGCGTCATTTCAAACACGATGAGAATGCCCGTCACCGGCGCACGCACGACCGCGCCGAGACACGCGCTCATGCCGACGACGGCCAGCGTGAGCGCATCTTCGGCGGGCAAAGGAAATATCAGGCCAACGCCGCCCGCCAACAGCAAACCACTCATGCCGCCGAAAAATAATGTCGGCGAAAAAATGCCGCCGCAGCCGCCGTAGCCGTAGCACAAAACCGTCGCCAGTAATTTTGCGAACAACAGCACGCCGATGATTTTCCACGTCAATTGGTGATTCAATCCGGCGGAAAGGTCGCCGTAGCCGAGACTGAAAACGCCGAGATGGCCGGTGACAAAAAATACGGACGCGCCGATGCCCCACGCCAGCGCCGCGCCGATGGCGGGTTTGAGCCAGCCGGGAATTTTGCCGGGACGTTTTTGTTTTTCGCGCAAGTCCAGCGTCGCTTTTTGGAAAAAAATTCCGGCCAGACTCGCCAGCGCCGCCGCGAACGGCGTCAACACATACGCGCGCCACGTCGGCGCTTCGACGTTCGCGATGGAAAACGCCGGATTTTTGCCGATCAATCCGTGAACGAGCAGCGCGCCAATCACCGAAGCGAGCAGCACGCTGCCGAGCAGACTGCTGTTCAAGTCCTGAATGATTTCTTCCAGCACGAACGTCACCGCCGCAATCGGCGTGTTGAACGCCGCCGCCAGTCCCGCCGCCGCGCCCGCCGCCGTCGCGCGCCGGCGATTTTGTTTGGCCTCGCCCGTCAACGCCGCCAGTTGTGACGCCAGACCGGCGGCCAGATGAACGCTCGGCCCTTCGCGTCCCAGACTGCCGCCGCCGCCGATGCTCAAAATGCCGCCCAGAAATTTCACCCACGCCGCGCGCCACGGAATGACGCCGAAATCCTTCCAGAACGCCACCTTTGCCTGCGGGATGCCGCTGCCCGCCGCCTCTTTGCAAAATGAATTCAGCAAAAATCCGACGGCCAGCGCGCTGCCGACCATGACGGCGAAACTGCCGATTAAAAATGTCAAAGGCGACTGCGTTGACAATCGCACGAACGTCGCGTTATACAAAACGTTAATCAGCAATTGAAACGCCACCACCGCCAAGCCCGCGCCGACGCCGTAAAGACACGTCTGCAGAATGGTGCGGGTGTTTTTCGGAAGTTTTCCAAAATAACCGGCCAATGATGAAAATGCCACAGCGCCGTATCGTTGCCGAAATCATCGGGTATTTCAAGAATTCCGTCCGCCGCCGCGTTTTCAGTTTTTTATTTTCCGTTTCGATTCGGTGAAGAAGGTAAAATATCGCGAAGCGGCAAAACCAATCGGCAACAACAACGCGGCCAGAACCGTCCAATCGCGCCAGCCCTGATGCCGGAACATTTCCGCCGCCAGAATGAGAACGGCCAGCAGCAGCAACGTCAGTGAAATGCCGCGATGGAAGCGGCTTAATTCGGATTGCAGCCATGCGTCCATGCGGCTTTCCAAAACGCGACCATCATGGGAATCGGTGCATTTATGTTTGATATGGCAGCCGTTGCATTTGTGTTTGGGCGCGCGGTAGGTAGCGATTTTCCGCTGAAAATCCGTCTGTTCGCGCGTCAGGTGAATGCCAGTCGGACATTGCCAGACGTCCAGTTGCTTTTGGTAGGTGAAACCCGTGTGGCGGAAATGTTCCGATCGGCGATGCGAATGACGTGCGATGAGTTCCAAAATCACCGCGACGCCGACGAGCAACAGCGCGTAGCCGCCGGCCAAAATCACTTCGATGTGGATACCGTGAAACATTTTATTTTTAGACACGAATTGCACGAATTTTCACGAATGATTTTTCAATTCGCGCTAATTCGTGAAATTCGTGTCAAAGTTTTTTATCCGCCGAATTTTTTCGTTTCACAAGTTTCACTGAATAATAAATATGCAATTCAACTTGTTCTTTTGGAATATTCTTTTACAACAAATTGTTTCGCAGGTGCGAGCGGAAAGGCGATTTCACTCCAAAGATTTTGGAATTGGCCGTTTTCATCATTCGCTTTTGCGTCACCAATGATAATGAGAAAATTTCCATGTCCGTCGTGATAAAAATTTGCGCCAATGAGTGACGCACCATCATGCTCTGATGTGATGGGGAATGGCCAATAAATGTAGAAAAAAGCGGTATCCAATTCGTAGAGCACATTTTCCGCTTCGCTAATCCACGATAACAGTGCCGGTTGGTTCACATAGTGCGTCACTTGGTCAATAGCAAAACCAACCAGTCTATTTTGGTTGTCTTGAATGTGGTGATAAAACGGAACTTGTCCCGCAAAATTGTAATCGCATTTTTGGAATATGAATGTTTTAACATCCCATTCCAAATCAAGGTAGCCCGCCTGAAATCGGCGGGCTGCCTTGAAAATGATGAAGGATGGATAACTCATCGCAACAAATAACCAAGCACAAGGTCGCTCGAACCCGGTGCGATATTATTGCACACTCCGGCAAAAATTGCAGCATCGCCGGTTTCGTCGTCGCCTCGAAGAATATCATTTGAATAAGCTAATGCTGCATTGATAAAATCTTGGGCATTGTCCGCTGCGTTTGCAATGATAAGGACTCCACCCAAAAGTGGAAGCACTTTGCCGAGTGTTCTTCCGATTCTGGTATGCAAAGAACGACAAATAGCCTGTTCCCGTGTCCACTGAGTATGGATTGAGGCAATTTGTGCTCTGGTGGAAGCAGCAATATCTACAACAGTTTTTTCGCCCGAATTTATAGCTTGAATGAATTTGAAATTGTAATCTATTTGTTCAATTGCAAATTCCTCATATCGTTGAAGCAAATCAATCGGCACTTGATCAACTTTTGCTTGGGTTGGATTACTGATAGCACCTGTGGTGAGAGAGGTGCCTTCGCCAAAAGCGTCTGCAAGCAAGTCCCGCTCTGCTTTTGTAAAATTAGCAGTCGGAGGAGTATCCAACGGCTTTACGAATGAATCATAGTGGTCAACGACTGCGGTAGTCCATCTCAAGTGCAATTCTCCCGGTGTTGGCTCGGTGGTAGTCATCGTGTTGGCGACGGTATCGTTTGCATAAAGGAACGGACCAAGATTTCCAGCCGCGCCGGAATTAGTATCATAATTGAACACTTCCTCGCCTGAATAAACGCTTGGCGCGAATGGGTAACTAACATCACCATTGTCATCGAACACAAACGGATCAGTGCCGGTTAAAAGTTCTGTTCCGTTATCCAATCCGTCGCCGTCAAAATCTTCATCAAATTCACTAACGACATAGAAACCCGAACTGCTTGAAACAATCGCTCCTTGATTGGTGAAATCCGTTTGAATGCCATTGGTGGCGGCCAGCACATTTGTCAGCAGCATCCACGGAGTTGCCGCGCTCAAAGTCGTGCGGTATCCGATGATGAATGCTTGGTTGGTTTCGCTTGGCCAATGCAGCGCGGCGTTTGTGCCATTGTTAATGGTCAACGAAACATTGGTGGTGGCGTGGCCGTTGCATAAAAAGGCCGTCCATAAAATCAAGGCGGCAACCATAGTTTGCAGAGTTCTTTTCATATTTTTTCCGTGTTATTGTTTTTTTGGTTTCATTACGTCGCAACGCAACACCATTGCTCCTTCAATTACGTTGCTCACCATAATTAGGGCGTGTTACGCCCTTTATGTCAACTATGAAATTTTAGGGTAATAAAGGGTGGCTAAAACCAAATTGCCGGTCGAACTTCGGAAACTCGGAGACAATATCCGCCGCATTCGCACTTCATTGAAAATGTCTCAAGAGCGTTTGGCGGAATTGGCCGACATCAATTCACGCACCGTTCGCCGCATTGAAGCTGGAGAAATCAATACTCTCATCACAACCATTGCAAGAATTCGCAAAGCATTAGGCTGCAAATGGGACGACCTC
Organism: Verrucomicrobiia bacterium; assembly: GCA_035546095.1. Taxonomy (GTDB): domain Bacteria; phylum Verrucomicrobiota; class Verrucomicrobiia; order Limisphaerales; family UBA11358; genus UBA11358. Next base: position 17,042 of record DASZXB010000037.1, read on the forward strand.
GCTCCCGCTGAATGGAAACGATAATTCAGTATTTTTTCGTCTCGTGGATTTCTTCAAACAGCGTGCCGTCGGGAACTTCGCGCGGCGTTTGTTTTTTCATGTTCACCAAGCCGCGCCAGGTCAGCCACAAAATCGGCAGCGTACCGCCGAGGATGAACAGCGCGTCGCCGGGCAAGCGCAGCCATTCAAACAGCGAGTTGGCGTGGCTGGAAATGAATTTCAACGAACGCGCGTCGAAATAGCTGACGCTGACGGAATGATACAGTTGAATCAAGCCGAGCGGAAACAGCGTGGCAAAAACCATCCACGCGAGGCCGAGGTTGAGCGACCAAAAACTGATTTTCGCGGCGCGGTCGCTCCACAATTTTTCGGGAATCATGTAGCGCAGGCAAAAGAGCGCGAGACCGACCGCGAGCATTCCGTAAACGCCCATCATCGCGGCGTGGCCGTGATTGGCCGTGAGCGCGGTGCCGATTTCGTAATAGGAAACAATCGGCAGGTTGATGAGAAATCCGAAAATGCCCGCGCCGAGAAAATTCCAAAAACCGACGGACGCCAGAAACATCACCGACCAGAAATGCGGAAACGGCGTTTTTGCATTTGATTCCTGTTGCGCGCCGAGTTGGAGAAAGCTCCATGCCTCGACGGTCAGGAAGGTGAGCGGAATCACTTCCGCCGCTGAGAAAAACGCGCCCATCGCCATGTGCAACGCCGGTTCGCCGGAGAAATAAACGTGGTGCATCGTGCCGATGACGCCGCCCGCCGAATACAAAACCACGTCCAGATAAATCAGCCGCAGCGCGACGCGTTGATGGACGACGCCGAGCAGCACGAAAATGTAGGCGACCATGACCGTCGTGAACAATTCGAGAAAATCTTCCACCCACAAATGCACGACCCAAAACCGCCAGAAATCCGTCGTGGTGAAATTGGAATTGGTTTGCACGAGCAACCCGACGGCGTAAAACGCGGGAATGGAAAGCGCGGCGAAGAAAAACAGCCACGGCATATTGCCCATGTGTTCATCGCGCAGACGATTTCGCAGGCCGCGAAAAAGAATCACGACCCAAAACGTGAGGCCGATGGTCAGCAGGATTTGCCAGAAACGTCCCAAGTCGAGAAACGTGAAACCTTGATTGCCGAACCATGACCAACCGCGTTCGATCCAATGAAAAACGCCCGCGTATTCGCCGGCCATGCTGCCGAAAACGACGAGCGCGAGCGCGCCGAGCAGCAAATAAGACAGGACATTTTGCCCGCGCGGTTCGCGGCCGGTGATCATCGGCGCGAGAAAAATTCCGGCGGCGAGATAAGATGTGGCGACCCAGAAAATCGCCAGTTGCAAGTGATAGGTGCGCGCGAGGTTGAACGGCAAAATTTGCGCGAGGTCGAAGCCGAAGAAATTGGAAATCTCCGCGCGATAATGTTCCGCCGCGCCGCCGAACATCGTTTGCAGGAAAAACAGCAGCGCCATGACGAAGAAAAATCCCGCGCACGCGCGTTGCGCCGGCGTGAGCATGACCTGGTCGGGCGGACGAAACGAAATGCGCTGTTCCTCGCGCCCGTGCCAGCCAAGAAAATTCCAGCGTCCAAACGCGGCGAACAGCAGCCCGATGCCGCCGAGCAGCGCGGCGAGCGACAACATGCTCCAGACGACGGCTTCCGCCGTGGCGTGATTGTTCACGAGCGATTCGGGCGGCCAGTTGTTCGTGTAGGAATAATTTTTATCCGGGCGCAGCGTCGAGCCGGCCCACGCCGACCAACTGAAAAACGCGGTGAGTTGCCGGATTTTTTCCGGGTCGGTGATGGCGTTGGGACGCAAACCGAATTTCGTTGTGGGTGATCCAAAAAATTCGCCGTAGTAGGCGACTAGTTTTTGAAACGCGTCGGCTTGCGCGTCGCTGTAAATCAAAACGCCGGTCGCGGCGTCGTAACGATTCGTCTTGAAGTCGGCGACGGTCTTTTCATGCGCGACGTCCAAAGCATTTCCGCCGTAAAAATCGATCGTCAGTTGGGCGGCGCGATGCAGATAGTCCGCCGTGAAATCCGGTCCGAGCCATGCGCCATGGCCGAAAATCGAGCCGTATTCCATCAAACCGTTCTGCAGAAAAACTTCCTGTCCGGCGGTGATGTCCGCGCCGGTGAAAAGAACGTTGCCGCGCGCGTCGGTGACTTTGGCGGGAATCGGCGGCTGGTCGGTGTAAGTGTAATACGCGAGCAGTCCCATGATGAAAAAGCCGAACAGCATCACGAGCGCGACGGCTTGCAGCCAGCCTTTGGAAATGAGCAGGGTTTTATTGGGAGATTCGTTCATAATTTTTTGACGATGGAGTTGTGGGGGTTTTACTTCAAGCGACAGAGCGTGTCAAATTTCTCCGACATTCATTTCAGAGCGATGGCATCGTTTGGTGGGGCGAGCATCCTCGCGAGCCACGAACGGCTTAAGGCATGGCCAAGCCCGGCTCGCGGGGACGCTCGCCCCACCGGCGGAAATCCAATGGATACCAGTGTGCCTTTGAAAAATCATTTGGGTTGGCTCAAGCCGCTAGCGACAAATTTTTGCTTTGCGCCGCCAATTGCCCGCGCGTAGCTTGTAATCGTTCGATGAAAATTTGCGCGATGCGTTTCATCAATTCGTAGCCGAGGTCGTGGTCGTTTTCGCATTGCTCGCGCAGGCGTGTGCCGTAAAAAAAGATGGCCTTGACGGGCGACAGCGCGCGGGCGTTGAAATGCGAATAATACGGCGGAAACAGCCACGACCAGCCCAGCACGCTGCCCGCGCCGACGGTTTCAATCGTCGCCGTGCCGCGTTCGTCATCGCATTTCGGGCAGGGCGATTCCAGCGCGACTTCGCCGCTCAACAGAATGTAAAAACGATTCGCCGGACCGCCTTCCTTGAAAATGAGTTCGTCCGTTTTGAATTCCGCCGGCATCGCGTTTTCCGCCAGCAATTCAAGTTGTTGGACGGATAATCCCTTAAGAAACGGTTGTGCCGCCAAAAGTTCAATCGCCGGATTGGTTTTCATGATAATATCTCCTTCACGTTTTTGTGCTATGATGAAACGCCAGTCACGGCTGCAACTTAAAACAAAGCGCGCGCAAATACTTTGACCTGGGTCAAATCTTTGCCAATCACTGGAGCAAAAAATTTGACGGGGGCGGGTTGATTGCAAATATTGAGCCAAGAAGGAAACAATTGATGCAACCAAGAATGGATTATGTGAAAGCGGCGCCGGACGGATACCAAGCCATAAGCGCGTTGGAAAGCTATGTGCGGCAAAGCGGCCTTGAACATTCCCTGCTGGAATTGGTCAAGACGCGTGCGTCGCAAATCAACGGCTGTGCCTTTTGCCTCGACATGCACACTAGGGGCGCGCGCGCCGCCGGTGAAACCGAGCAGCGGCTTTACACGCTGTCGGCTTGGGAGGAAACGCCGTTCTTCACCGACCGCGAACGCGCCGCGCTGGCGTGGACGGAAGCCGTCACGCGCGTCGCCGACACGCATGTTCCCGACGATGTTTATGAGCGGGTTCGCCGGCAATTCACGGAGAAGGAACTGGCCGACCTGACGCTGGCGATTGTGGCCATCAACGGCTGGAACCGGCTGTCCGTCGCTTTCCGCAAGGTGCCCGGCTTTTACCAGCCCACTAGGCCGTGAAGCAAAAATTTTGCCGCATAAAAGCCTTTTTCCCGACTCGTCAATGTCGGCAAAATCATTGAGGGAATTTTCGCTTCCCTCCACTCCATTGAAAAGAATGGACGCGATCAGGTAAAGCCCAGGCGATGCAATGTTTGATAAGCCACCAGCGCTGCGATGTAGGCCAGACCGCTCATGTAGGCGATCTGAAACAGCGGCCATTTCCACGAATTCGTCTCGCGCCGCACGACGGCGGTCGTCGAAAGACATTGCGCCGCCAGAATGTAAAACACGAGCAGGCTCGCGCACGTCGCCACGCTGAAAACCGGAGCGCCGTCCGAGCGTGTCGCGCGCCGCAGCGAATCGTAAAGCGAACCGCGATTGTTTTCCGCTGCGTCGCCGCCGACGCCATAGACAATGGCCAGCGTCGAAACGATCACCTCACGCGCAGCGAATGAACTGACAATTCCAATTCCAATCTGCCAATCAAAGCCAAGCGGACGAATGGCTGGCTCAATCGCGCGGCCAATTTTTCCGGCGAAGGAATTTTCTAGGGAATTTTGCTGCGTCAGCCGGTCGGCGTCCGCGCGGATTTCGTCCGCCTTTTGCGCGTCACCGGATTTTTCAAATTGCGCGGCTTGTTGCGTCATGGCGATGGCCGCCGCGGGCGGCGCGGATTTGGGATAATACGACAGTGCCCAGAGAATCAGCGAGACGGCCAGAATGATCGTGCCCGCCTGTTTTACGAAAATTTTCGCGCGGTCGAATGTGTGCAGCAGCGCGACGCGCAACGCGGGAATCCGGTATTGCGGCAGTTCAATCATCAGCGGTTTACCGCCGCCGGGCAAAATCGTTTTGCGAAAAACCAGCGCGGCGCCCAGCGCGGCGGCGACGCCCGTCGCGTAAGCGCCGGTGAAAATGGCGGCGGCTTTCAGCGGCGAATTGGGAAAAATCAGCGCCGTGACCATCGCATAAACCGGAATCCGCGCCGAACACGTCAGCAGCGGTGTGATCAAAATGGTGACGAGCCGGTCGCGCGGATTTTCGATGACGCGCGCGGACATGATGGCAGGAATCGCGCAGGCGTGCGCCGAGAGCATCGGCACAAACGCCTTGCCCGGCAATCCAAATCGCCGCATGATTTTGTCCATCACAAACGCGGCGCGCGCGAGATAGCCGGTGTCTTCGAGCAGCGAGAGCGCGAAAAACAAAATGCAAATCTGTGGCAGAAAAACGAGGATGCCGCCGACGCCGCCGGTGACGCCGTTGACCAGCAAACTTTGCAGATCGCCGGTGGAAATTTTTTCCGCGACCAATCCGCCAAGCGTGGCGAACAGATGGTCAATCAAATTCATCGGAATTTTCGCCGCCCAAAAAATCAGCGCGAACAGCGAAAGCATGACGAATAAGAAAACGGCGACGCCGGCGACCGGATGCGTGAAAATTTTGTCCAATCTGTCCGTCCAAACGGAACGCTTGATGGCGCGCGCATCCAGAACGCGCGTGGAAATTTTTTCCGTCCAGTCGTAGCGCGCTTGAAACGCGCAGCCGGAACAGCCGGCGCAATTCAGTTTGAAATTGCCCGCCATTTCCGGCGTCGGAATTTTGGCGAGCCGCGTAATTTCATTTTTCAACTCGGAAACGCCCGAACCGTCGCGCGCGGAAATCGGAACGACGGCGCAGCCGAGTTCGTTCCGCAAGCGGGCAACGTCAATCCGAATCTCGTCGCGCCGCGCCATGTCCATCATGTTCAGTGCGACGATGACGGGACGGTTCAATTCGAGAATCTGGCTGACGAGAAATAAATTGCGTTCGAGATTGGTCGCGTCCACGACGATGAGCGCGGCATCCGGCGCAAGATTTTCCACGCCGCAGCGCAAGGCGTCGGCGGCGATTTTTTCCTCCGGTGACAAACCATCCAAACTGTAAAGTCCGGGCAAATCCACGACGACAATCTGTGCACCGCCGATTTGCAAGCGTCCAGTTCTGCGCTCGACGGTCGTGCCGGGAAAATTCGCGGTTTTTGCGCGCAGGCCGGTGAGCACGTTGAATAATGTGGTTTTGCCCGCATTTGGGTTGCCGACGAGCGCGAGCGTGAATTTTTTTTGCGCGCGCGATTTCGTTTGCGGTTCAATCACATTATCAGAGTGGTGACAATTGCTCATAGCGTTTTCAAGTTTGCGCGCAATGTTCCGGCGCGCAGATTTCGACGCGGACGCGTGCGGCCAGTTCCGCCGAGAGGCCGAGCCGCGAATTGAAAACTTTGAGAATCAGCGGATCCCCGCCGCGCACCAATTCCACGCGGCGACCGGCGCAAACGCCGAGCGTTTTCAATCGCTGAATTTCTTCGTCGTCCGTCGCGATGTCGCGGACGATGCCGCAAACGCGTGGCGGCAAATCGTTCAACCGGATGAATGGGCATGTCGCAGTCATTTTTTAATCAAGTCTGGCAAATCGGCGGATCCTCCGCTGTTGTTCGATTGCCAAAAGCCAGCCTCAAATTGCTCCTCCAAATTAGCGGTAAATTCGACGATTTCTTTGATTTGAGTCAAAACCTTGGCGCGGCGCTTGTGTCAGATTTACAACATGAGCGAAAATCTTCTGATTGATTTGACGTGGCAAAAAATTAACCACGGATGGACGCAGATGAGCACGGATTTTCAAGATGCAAATTTCACAAACCAGCATGGATTTAACCGGCGAAAAGTGAGCCTCCATTTGCTTTTTATCCGTGTCAGTCCGTGTTCATCCGTGGTTTCAATTCTTTTTTAATTATGCCTGAAAAAATTGTGACCCTTGACGTTCGTGAAGACATTCGCAACGGGCGCGAACCGTTTTCAAAAATCATGTCCGCCGTCGCGGAATTGCACGCGGACGAAAATCTTTTACTGCTCGCGCCGTTTGAACCGAAGCCGCTGTTCGGCCTTTTGACTCGGCAAGGTTTTAATCATTTGGCGCGTGAAATGGAAAACGGCGATTGGGAAATTTTGTTTAGTAGGAGTCGAGGTGACGAAGCTCTGATTGAAAAACCGGAAATCCCAAAGCCAAAAACAGATCAGAGCCTCCTTACGTCGGCTCCTACAAAAATGATTGAAGTGGACGCGCGGGGACTCGAACCGCCGCAGCCGATGGTGAAAATTCTCGAAACGCTCGCGTCGCTGCCCCACGGCGCGGCCTTGCGCGCCCGCACCGACCGCCGCCCGATGCACCTTTACGCGCAACTCGAAGCACGCGGCTTCACTGGCCAAACCGAGGAACAAAACGATGGAAGTTTCCTTACCATTATCAAATCGCGTTGAACCGTCGAAGCGCGAAGCGTTGAAACCGAAAAATAATTCACCGGTTCAACCCTTCAATATTTCAACGGCGTCCATCGCCTTGCCGCTTTCATTCATCCTCGCCGGATTGCTCGCGCTTTTTACCGGCGCAAGCTGGCTCGTCCTCCAGCCGGAAATTTTAGCGGCTTATCATTACAACGCAAATGCCATCGCCGCGACACATTTGTTCGCGCTAGGCTGGCTGTGCAGCGTGGTCATGGGCGCGATGTATCAACTCGTGCCGGTCGCGCTGGAAACAAAATTGTTCAGCGAACGGCTCGCGAAAATTCAGTTCGTCTTTCACATCGTTGGCTTCGTCGGAATGGTTTTGGCGTTTCGCGTTTGGAATATGAAATTCGTCGCCGCCTTCGGCTCAATTTTTGCCATCGGCGTCGCCTTGTTCATTTACAACGTCGCACGAACGCTGTTGCGAATTCCGAAATGGAACGTCATCGCCGCCGCCGTCGCGTCCGCGCTTGGCTGGATTTTGCTCACCGTCAGCGCCGGGCTTTTGATTGCGTCCGCAAAGACCGGCCACGCGAATTTCATGTTCCATTTCAATCCCATCGGCGCGATGCACGCGCACGCGCATTTGGGCACGCTGGGATTTTTCATCATGCTTATCGTCGGCGTATCTTACAAATTGATTCCGATGTTCACGTTGAGCGAAATTCAAAATCATCGCCGCGCGCTGGTATCCGTAATTTTGCTCAATGTCGGACTCGCCGGTTCGTTTGTTTCCATTTTGCTGCAACTCGTGGTCAAACCGCTGTTCGCGCTCATCATTGTCGCCGCGTTCGTGATTTATGGCCGGGAAATGACGGCGATTTTGCGCGCGCGAAAACGCCGCGCGCTCGATTGGGGCGTAAGATATTTTTTGACGGCCATCGCGTTGCTCGCGCCGCTTTCAATTCTCGCGCTCATTTTGTCGTGGCCGAAACTGCCGCTGAATCCGTTCACCGGCCAGCTTGAAAATGTTTATGGCTTCGTCGCTTTTGTTGGCGTCATCTCGTTCGCGGTCATCGGGATGCTTTACAAAATCATCCCCTTTCTGGTGTGGTTTGGCATTTACAGCAAACACATTGGCTGCACGCAAGTGCCAGCGCTGGCGGAAATGGTTTCGGAAAAATTGCAAAGGCTCGGCTACGGGATTTTTCTCACGGCGCTGGCCGTGACCATTTTTGGAATTTTATTTTCAAACGCAATGGCCGTGCGAATTGGCAGCGCGTTTTTCGCTGCAAGTCTGACGACGCTTGCGCTCAATGTTGGAAAAATTCTGTCGCATTATTTTCAACCGAAACTTGCGCCGCTGGCCGCGCCAAAAAATTATGACCGGAACAAAAATTGACGAAGCCGCCGTTCTCGAAACGCTGCACCAAATCATTGACCCGGAAATCGGTGTCAATATCGTTGACCTCGGTTTGATTTACGGCGTGGGCATCGCGGACGGAATGGTGCGCGTGAAAATGACGTTGACCACGCCCGGCTGCCCGATGCACGACAGCATTTCTTGGGGCGTCAAAAACGCGCTGCTCCAGCTCGAAGGCGTCGACGACGCGGAAGTGGAAATTGTCTTCGATCCGCCGTGGCATCCGTCATTGATGAGCGAACAGGCGCGCATCGCCTTGCGCGTCGGAAATTTTTAACCAAAACAAAACATAAAAAACACAAACCAAAATCAAATTCCCGCCGACAAAATCATGGATGTTCGTCCGATTCCGTGTTCCATCAAACATGGCCAGATCATCCAAAAATGGCTCGACCTCGCCGTCGGCGATTATTTCGTGCTACTCAACGACCACGACCCGGTGCCACTGTATTATCAATTCGCCGCCGAATGGCCGCAGGCGTTTTCGTGGGAACATTTTAAACGCGGGCCGGATGAATTTCTCGTGAAAGTCACGAAACAAAAATCGCCCGCAAAAAAGGCCGAAGCAGAAGCCGCCGGTTGCGGCAGCCATTGAAATGAAAACGGCAGCGACCGCTTTCAGGACTGTTTCCGCGCGCAAAATCATCAAATTGATTTTGCCGAAAGAACACGGAAGTTGGTCGCTCGCGCTGGAGCCGGTTATGCTCGGATTGCTGGTTGCGCCGTCGGCAGCGGGCAGCGCGCTGGCCGTCGCCGCGCTCGCGGGATTTTTTTTGCGGCGACCGCTGAAATCATTGTTTTGCGAACCATCCGCCGCGCATCGTCAATGGATGATTTTCTGCGTGGTCGTTTTAATCATCGTTGCAATTGCCGGCTTGTGGGCGGCGGCGAAATTCGTCGGCGCGGAAAATCTCTGGCCGTTGATTCCAGCGGCGCTGGCCGGACTCGCGTTTGCATGGTTCGATTCGCGGAACGAAGCACGCGCGGAAGCGGCGGAACTGGCGGGCGCGATTGCATTTGGCATCCTGCCGGCGGCGTTCGGCGCACTCGCAGGCTGGAGCGCAATGGCATCGGTCGCGCTGGCTTTGGTGATGTTGGTTCGTTCCGTGCCGACGGTGATGTTCGTGCGGACTTACATGCGACTGAAAAAAGGTCGAACGACGACGCGCGTTCCTGCGTTAATTGCCGCCGGCGCGGGATTGCTGCTTACGATTGCCCTCGTCCTCACCCGGCTCGCGCCGTGGGCTGCGGCGATGTTTGCATTTTTGATTGCTGTGCTGACTTTTGGTTTGCTCGGCGACCATCGTCCTCGACTTGCCGCCAAAACAGTTGGGCTGATTGAAATGACTTTGGGCGCGACGATGGTTTTGACTTTGGCCGTCGCGTGGAAATTTTTTCAACAGCAATAAGACGTTTAATATATAAGTAAAACTTAATAATTCAATAATTGATAAATAGTTAAACTTATTGACTTGGGTCAAATCTTCTTTCCGGCAGTCATCCGATAATTCTACTGCAATTAAAAAAATTGTGGTTATGAACAACGACATCCTGTCATCGGACAAAGCGGAAACCCCCGGGCCATCGCCGCAAACCCCCGCCGTTGTTTATGCCTGCTCCGGCTGCTCGGACGCGGGTGAAATCGCCGATCGCGTTGCGCGGCAACTCACGCGCGAAGGCGCAGCGCAAATGTCCTGTCTCGCCGGAATCGGCGGGCGCGTGAAAAGCCTCGTCGTCAAGGCCGAAAAAGCCGAGCGCATTTTGGTCGTGGACGGTTGTCCGCTGAATTGCGCGGCGCACACGCTTCGGCTCGCGGGCTTTGAAAAATTCGAGCATCTCGAATTGCACAAAATCGGCATCCGCAAAGGCGCGTGCCCGGCGACGGATGAAAAAATTTCCGCCGGTGTCGCGGCGGCTAAAGGAATTCTTTCGCGCGAACAAACCATCAATGAAATCTGCCCTGAAATATGAAAAATAATTGCAACCGTAAAAAAATTCTTACCGGCGCACTCGCGTTAAGCGCCGCCGCCGCGTTGGCGCAACAAAAACCGTTCACGCAAGCGGGCACGGCCCAACCGCCGACATTGCCGCCGTTGCAGACCACGAACGCACCCGCCGCGGCAACGGGCGTGAGCACAAATGCGCCACTATTCAACAATTCGTTTGATAAATTTTTCAACGGCGAAATTCCCAGCGCCATCGCCAAAGGAAAATTTAATTTGGATGCGCGGCTTCGCTACGAGCAAGCGGATGAAGAGGGCGTTTCCGGCGTCACAAAAAATTCCTACGCGCCAACGTTGCGCACGATGTTCGGCTACACGACCGCGCCGCTTTACGGATTTCAGGGAATGCTTGAAGGCTTGAATGTCACGGCGTTCGGCGGGCAAAATAATTACAACGCCGCCGGTTCAAATGGCCAAGGCCGACGGCCGGTTGTGGCCGATCCGCCGTTGACGCGGCTCGATCAAGCGTGGTTGGGCTGGAATTACACGAACTATTTTTTCATCAAGGGCGGCGAGCAACGCATCAATCTGGACAATCAACGTTTCGTCGGCGATTCCAATTGGCGTCAGAACATTCAGACGTTTGATGCTGTCAGTCTCGGCAGCGAGCCTCTTCCCGGATTGAATTTTTATTACGCCTACCTTTGGGATGTTCATCGCGTTTTCGGAAACGTGAGCGGATTGCCCGCGGCGAACACGGATTTTGATTCGCGCTCGCATTTGATCAACATCTCGTATTCCGGCTGGAAATACGGCACGTTCACCGGCTACAGCTATTTGCTCGACTTGCGCAATTTGGCCGGCGACGCCAATTCCTGCGAAACGTTCGGTGGCACTTTCGCTGGCAACGCGCCTATCACCGATAAAATCGCCGCCGATTATCGCGCGGAATTTGCGTATCAAAAAAATTGGGCCGATAGCCCGCTGCGTTACGACGCGACGTATTACAATCTCGAAGGCGGCTTGAACATCAAACCCATTGCGTTCGGCGGCGGCTACGAAGCCCTCGGCAGCGGCGCAAATTCCGGCACGGGCGGCGGGCGCGCATCATTTCGCACGCCGCTGGCCACGCTTCACGCGTTCAACGGCTGGGATGATGTTTTTCTGACGACACCCGCGAATGGCCTCGACGATTTATACAGCTACTTTCAAGTCACTTTGCCCGCGCAAATTCCCGTGCGGTTTGTGTTTCATAAATTCGACGCGGATTCCGGCGACGGCGATTACGGCAACGAGTTTGACGTCATGGCGTCCAAAAAATTCGGCAAGCACTGGAGCGCGCTGGTCAAATACGCCTATTTCCGGGGACAAGACGCGGCCGCGCCGTCCATCGCCGGCAATGTGGACATCCAAAAATTCTGGGCGCAGGTGGAATTTACTTTTTGAACCGGCAAAAAATTGAACCAAGAAAAATATATGAAAACGAATGTTTTGAAAATCAGCCTCGTGAGCCTTCTGTTGACGGTTGCAGTGATTTGTCCTTCAAAATCGGAAACGCCAATCGCCGTCACTCCTGAAATTATTGGCAGCGAAAACGCCGTCTTGACCGACGCGCCGGACGTGCCGCCACCCATCACACGCACGCACGCGACGAAAGTCATTGTAAATCTCGAAGTCAAGGAAGTCACCCGGCGACTCGCCGACGGCGTGGATTACACCTTTTGGACTTTTGGCGGCAGCGTGCCGGGGAAATTCATTCGGGTGCGCGAAAGCGACGAAGTGGAAATTCATCTGGCCAACGCGCCGGACAGTAAAATGCCGCACAACATTGATTTGCACGCCGTCAGCGGGCCGGGCGGCGGCGCGGCGGCGTCATTTGTCGCGCCGGGACATGAATCGCAATTCACCTTTCGCGCGCTCAATCCCGGACTTTACGTTTATCATTGCGCGACCGCACCCGTCGGAATGCACATCGCCAACGGAATGTATGGTTTGATTCTCGTCGAACCAACCAACGGCCTGCCGAAAGTAGACAAGGAATTTTACGTCATGCAAGGCGAATTTTACACCGCTGGGAAATTCGGCGATCCCGGCTTGCAACCGTTCGACCTGGACAAGGCGGTTGACGAGCGTCCGGCTTACGTCGTTTTCAACGGCGCGGTTGGTTCGCTCACGGACAGCAACGCGCTCACGGCGCGCGTCAGCGAAAAAATCCGTTTTTTCGTCGGCAATGGCGGGCCGAATCTCGTGAGTTCATTTCACATCATTGGAAATATATTCGATAACGTTTATGAAGAAGGCGGCACGATTGCGAATCAGCATAATGTGCAAACGACGCTGGTTCCGGCGGGTGGCGCGGCGATGGTGGAATTCACGCCCAAAGTTCCCGGCACTTACACTTTTCTCGACCATTCCATTTTGCGTGCCTTCAACAAAGGCTGCATCGGGCAATTGAAAGTGACCGGCGACGCGAACTGCGCGATTTTTTCCGGCAAACAAAGCGACACCATTTTTACCGAACCAGAAACCAATTCCGTTCCGGCGGTCAAAATTGAGCCGGTGGCCGCGAAGCCGGCGGAAAATTCCCAATCCATTCCGGCAAACATGATCCCGGCCGTCGCAACGCAAATGGAATCGGGTAGACAGGTTTATCAACAAATCTGTTTCGTTTGCCATCAACCGAACGGCCTCGGCGTGCCGAATCAAATCCCGCCGCTGGCCGGCTCGGATTTTCTCGCGCATGAAAAAGTGGAATTGATTCGCACGTTGATTCAAGGACGCTCCGGCGAAATTGTCGTCAATGGGAAAAAATTCAGCGGCATCATGGTTCCGCAGGCCAATCTGACCGACGATCAAATCGCCAACGTGCTGACGTTTGTGCGCAACAACTGGAACAATTCCGGCGACGCGGTGACGCCGGACGAAGTCCGCGCCGCGCGCGCCGGAGCGAAGCCGGTGGCCGCCGCAAATTCATTTGAATGAAATCCGATTATGAATTTTAACGCAAAGACACAAAGACGCGGAGGCACGGGGATTGGAAAAATTTTCCTTTGCTGCGTCCTCGCCTCTTTGCGCCTTGGCGTTGATTCTTTCGCCGCCACAAACACGAGCGTCGTGCCCGCCGGCATGGTTCAAATTCCCGCCGGCGTTTATCGTCCGCTGCTGCGCGCGAAAACCGACGCGGCAGAAATTCCCGTGAAAAGTTTTTTGCTCGACATCGAGCCGGTTTCCAACGGCGAATTTTTGGAATTCGTCCGCGTCCATCCGCAATGGCAACGCTCAAACGTCGCGCGCCTTTTTGCCGACGAATCGTATTTGAAAAATTGGGCGGGTGATTTGGAGTTGGGGAAAAATGCGCCGTCGAACGCGCCGGTCACGTTTGTCTCATGGTTCGCGGCGAAAGCCTACGCGCAATGGAAACACGAGCGGCTGCCGACCATCGCCGAATGGGAATTGGCTGCAAATGCCAGCACGACGCGTACCGACGGCGAAAATGCTCCGCAATTCAAAGCGGAAATCCTGAAGTGGTATTGCGAATCGTCCGCGACAGAATTTCTGCCGGTCGGCAACGGTGGAAAAAATTTTTACGGCGTCCGCGATTTGCACGGCCTGGTTTGGGAATGGGCCGCCGATTTTAATTCCGCGATTTTATCCGGCGATTCGCGCGCCGACGGCGCCGACGCGAAATTGTTTTGCGGCGCGGGCGCGCAAAGCGCACGCGCCGTGGACGATTATCCGGCGTTCATGCGATTTGCTTTTCGCAGCAGTCTCAAGGCGGATTATTGCATCCACAATTTGGGCTTCCGCTGCGCCAAAGATTTATGAAAACAAAACTCTCAACCGCCATCGTGGCCGCGCTTTTTTTCCAACTTGGAATTTCGGGCGCGACAGAAACCAATTCCATTCATCGCTCGTGCTGCGCGATGAATTTGTCCGCAAAAAAATTCACCGACCAATCGCTTTATCAAGTCGAATCGGTTTGGACAACGGATGCGCAAAAACAAATCAAACTGGGCGCGCTCGCGGGAAAACCGCAGGTCGTTTTGATGTTTTACTCGCGCTGCACGACGGCCTGCCCGATTTTGGAAAATGAATTGCGGCAGATTGAAGCCGCGCTGCCGCCGGAAACGCGCGCGAAAACCGGCTTTACCTTGATTTCGTTTGACAGCGAGCGTGACACGCCGGCGGCGCTCGCCGAATATCGGAAAGTCTGGAATTTGCCGGAAAATTGGACGCTGCTTTCCGGCCAGCCGGACGACGTTTTGGAACTGGCCGCGTTGCTCGGAATCCAATTCAAAAAATCCAGCGATGGCGAAATCGCGCACTCGAACGTCATCACGCTTTTGAACGCGCAAGGCGAAATTGTTTTTCGGCAAACCGGATTGAACGCCGGCGCGGATGAAATGGTTCGCCGGATTGAACAAATTGTGGAATAATCCATCGTCATGCCGCCGCTGAACCAGTTCAAACGCTTTGACGTTCGCGATTTGATTCGTCGCGGCATTGAACCGTTTCCTGAAATCCGCCGGCGCGTGGACGCGCTCAAGCCGGACGAAGGATTGATTGTCGTCGCGCCGTTTTTGCCGTCGCCGCTCGTGGAAATTTTGAGCAGTGAGGGATTTACATCGAAAGTGGAGCGCGGCGGCGGCGCGGACTGGCTGGTTTATTTTTGGCGCGAAACCGATTTGACCTCACCATGAGCGCTGTCACCAATTACAAAACGATTGCGTTGATCAACACGCTGCGCAGTTGCCAGCTTTTCACGGGACTGCCGCAACTGGATTTGGAAAAAATCGCGGACGTGACGGTTTTGAAATCGCTGGAAAAGGACGATTATCTTTTTCGCGAAGGCGATCCGGCGCACGGCTTTTATGTCGTTCAACGCGGCGCGGTTAACGTGCATCGCGTCAGCGCCACGGGCAAGGAGCAGGTCATTCACGTTTTTCGCGCGGGCGATTCGTTTGCGGAAGTCGCGCTGGCTTCCGAACGCGGCTACCCCGCCGATGCGCGCGCCATCGAACCGACGCAGGTTTTGCTCGTGCAAAAGGCCGGGATTTTGGAATTGCTCAAACGCCAGCCGGAACTCGCGCTGCGAATGCTCGGCTCGATGAGCAGCCATTTGCGCGTGCTGGTTGGACAGCTTGAAGATTTGACGCTGAAAGACGTCGAAACGCGGCTGGCGAACTGGCTGGTGAAGCGTTGCGCGAATCCGCAAAGCGAAACGTCGGTGAAAATTGAATTGGCGATGACCAAGCGGGTTCTTGCGGCGGAACTCGGCACGGTGAGCGAAACGTTTTCGCGCACGCTCGCAAAATTTCGGGAGCAAAAACTGATTTCAGTAAAAGGCAAAACCATCACGGTTTTGTCGCCGATAAAATTGCGTGCGCTGTTGCGGCGTAATTTGGGCGAATGACAGATGGGTTAGAAAAATTTCTGCTGATTTCCTGTTGCGGCTTTCAATCCTAATTTTTGGTAGCTCAATTCCGTTGCCACACGACCTTGCGGCGTGCGGTTCAGGAATCCTTCCATGATTAAATACGGCTCATAGACTTCCTCAATCGTGTCCGGCTCTTCGCCGACGGCGACGGCGAGCGAATTGACGCCGACGGGTCCGCCGCCGAATTTCACAATGACGGTTTCCAAAATGCGCTTATCCATTTCGTCCAGACCGTTTTGGTCAATTTCCAACATCGCCAGCGCTTTGTCGGCGATGGGTGCAGTGATTTTGCCGTCGTGCTTCACTTGCGCGTAATCGCGGACGCGGCGGAGCAGATTGTTCGCGATGCGCGGCGTGCCGCGGCTGCGGTGCGCGATTTCCAGCGCGCCGGATTTTTCGATTTCCACGTTCAGTAAATTCGCCGAGCGAATGATAATCGCCTGCAATTGTTCGGCGTGATAGTAATCCAATCGTTCGCGCATTCCAAAACGCGTGAGCAGCGGCGCGCTCAACAAACCGCTGCGCGTGGTCGCGCCAATCAAAGTGAAGCGCGGCAAATTTAATCTGACGCTGCGCGCGTTCGGTCCTTGGTCAATGATGATGTCGAGTTTGAAATCTTCCATCGCCGGATACAGATATTCCTCGATGGTTTTTTGCAGGCGATGAATTTCGTCAATGAACAGCACGTCGCCTTCTTCGAGATTGGTCAACAGTCCGGCGAGGTCGCCAGCCTTTTCAATCGTCGGGCCGCTGGTGCTTTTGAGATTTGTGCCCATCGCTTTGGCCAAAATGTTGGCGAGCGTGGTTTTGCCGAGACCGGGCGGGCCGTTGAGTAAAATGTGGTCGAGCGGTTCTTTTCTTTTTTTCGCGGCGGCGACGGAAATTTCCAATCGCTCTTTGACTTTTGGCTGGCCGGTGAATTCGGAAAAGAGCGACGGGCGCAGCGTCATTTCCAACGCCGCGTCCGGTTTATTCAAGGTGGAAACCGCGCGTTCGGACATCGCGGGAAAGATTGCGGAAACCGTGCGCAGCGGCAAGCCGCGATTCCGCCGACCATAGAAAACACATGAAATAGGGCACTTTTTTCAATAAAAAATGCTGGAAAATCGGCTGGACATCAGGCAAGCTGCGCGCCCTTTATGGGACGAAAGAAATCATTCCTGCGCGGCGCGATGGCGTTGAGCGTATGGTCGTGCGCCGCAAATGCGTTCGCGGGCGACGCGGACATCAATCTGCCTTCGTTGCAGGACACCACGTTTTTTGGCGGTCATTTGAGCGGCCACGCCATTTTGTTTTTCGGCCTCGCCGTTTGCGTCGTCGGCGCGTTGTTCGGACTGTTTCAATACAAACAGACCCGCGCGTTGCCCGTTCACAAATTGATGGCGCATGTCTCCGATGTCATTTGGGAAACGTGCAAAACCTATTTGCTGCAACAGGGAAAATTTCTCGCCGCGCTCTGGGCGCTCATCGCGCTATGCATCATTTATTATTTCTGGCAACTGCAAAAAAAATCCGTCGGCGACGTTCTGATTATCCTCGCGGCTTCCATTCTGGGAATTCTCGGCAGTTACGGCGTCGCGTGGTTCGGAATTCGCATCAACACGACAGCCAACTCCCGCGCCGCATTTGCCTCGCTTAAAGGCAATTCGCTCAAAACACTGTTTATCCCGCTCAAAGCCGGCATGAGCATCGGTTTACTGCTCGTGTGCGTAGAATTGTTCTGCATGATTTCCATTCTCGCGTTCATTCCGCGCGAATTGGCCGGACCGTGTTTCATCGGATTTGCCATCGGTGAATCGCTCGGCGCGGCGGCCTTGCGAATCGGCGGTGGCATTTTCACCAAGATTGCGGACATCGGCAGCGACTTGATGAAAATCGTTTTCAACCTGCCGGAAGACGATCCGAAAAATCCCGGCGTCATCGCCGATTGCACCGGCGACAACGCGGGCGATTCCGTCGGCCCGACGGCGGATGGTTTTGAAACTTACGGCGTCACCAGCGTCGCGCTCATCGCCTTTCTCGCGCTCGCGCTCGTCGCTTCGCCGATTCTCTGCGGCAAATTGATTGTCTGGCTGTTCGCGATTCAAAGTCTGATGGTGCTCGCGTCACTGTTTTCCTATTACGCGAACCGTTTCATGAGCGGAATCCTTTTCGGCGGTAAAAAACATTTCAATTGGGAATCGCCGCTGACCAATCTCGTCTGGACGAATTGCATCGTCGCCATCGTCGTCGCCTTTGGCGCGAGCAAATTGTTGCTCGGCGATTTGACCGACGCGACCGGCGCGGCGCTGCCGAATCTCTGGTGGTCGCTGGCCGGAATCATTTCCTGCGGCGTGCTGGCCGGCGCGCTCATCATGGAATTTACCAAAATTTTCGTCAGCACCTCGTCCAAGCACGTGCAGGAAGTCATGCGCTCGTCCGAACAAGGTGGCGCGTCGTTGAACATTCTGTCTGGTTTCGTAGCCGGAAATTTTTCCGCGTTTTGGATGGGACTCGTGATTTTATTCCTGATGTTCATCGCCTATCTTTTTTCGCAGAACGGTGATTTAACGCGGCTCATGCCAGTGGAATTTGGTTTTGCCGCGCCGATTTTTGCGTTCGGCCTCGTTGCCTTCGGTTTTCTGGCGATGGCGCCGGTGATTGTCGCCGTGGACAGCTTTGGACCCGTCACCGACAACGCGCAATCGGTTTATGAATTGAGCCAAATCGAACACGCGCCGAACATCGCGGCGGAAATCGAAAAAGATTTCGGCTTCAAACCTGATTTTGGTAGCGCGAAGCTGGAATTGGAAAAAGGCGACGGCGCGGGCAACACGTTCAAGGCAACCGCAAAGCCTGTATTGATTGGCACGGCGGTCGTCGGCGCAACCACGATGATTTTCGGCATCATCATGCTGCTCCAAAATGCTTTCGGCAACGCCGCGAGCAGCTTGAGTTTGATTGAGCCTCAAATCGTTTTCGGTCTGCTCATGGGCGGCTCGGTGATTTACTGGTTCACCGGCGCGAGCACCCAAGCCGTCGTCACCGGCGCGTATCGCGCGGTCGTGTTCATCAAGAAAAATCTGAATCTGCAAAAAGCCGAAGCTTCGATTGAGGACAGCAAAAAAGTCGTCGAGATTTGCACGGTTTACGCGCAGCGCGGACTCATCAACATTTTTATCGTCGTGTTCGCCTTCGCGCTCGGCCTGCCGTTTTTCAACCAATACTTTTTCATCGGCTACCTGATTGGTATCGCGTTCTTCGGATTGTTTCAGGCCATTTTCATGGCCAACGCCGGTGGCGCGTGGGACAACGCCAAGAAAATCGTCGAAGTGGATTTGCGCCAAAAATCCACCGACCTGCACGCCGCCACCGTCGTCGGCGACACCGTCGGCGACCCGTTCAAAGACACCAGTTCCGTCGCGATGAATCCAATTATCAAATTCACGACGCTGTTCGGTCTGCTCGCGACGGAAATCGCCGTGACGATGAAAAAAGCCAACGCCGATTCGCACCAGCACTCGCATTTGTCCTACGTCATTGGCGCGATTTGCTTTGTGATTGCGCTCATCTTCGTCTGGCGCTCGTTTTATCACATGCGGATTCCCGACGACAAAACCGTCGCAAAATAAACTCGAAAACGCGCGCGCAAAATTCCACATTGGAATTTGTGTCCGTCATCGAACGCCAAATTCAAGTCCGCTGGCAACTGCGCGTCTTTTTCACTGAAGACGTTTTCGCGCCGGACAATTTGACTTTGCAAAACGCGCTCGCCGACGGTGTGCCCAAAAAAGTTCTCGTCGTCCTCGAAGATTCGCTCGCGCTGGCGCAGCCGAATCTGGAAACACAAATCGAAAATTATTTTTCAACGCGCGCAAAACAATTGCAACTCGTCCGTCCGCCGCTGTTAGTGGTCGGCGGCGAGCCGTCCAAAAATTCATTCCAACTCGTCACCGAAATTCTTTCGCGCATTGACCGTCACCATATTGACCGCCACTCGTATTTGATTGTTGTCGGCGGCGGCGCGCTGCTCGATGTCACCGGACTTGCCACCGCCACCGCGCATCGCGGCGTGCGCCACGTCCGCATTCCCACGACGACGCTTGCGCAGGCCGATTCCGGCGTCGGCGTGAAAAATGGCATCAATGCGTTCGGCAAAAAGAATTTCATGGGCACATTTGCGCCGCCGTTCGCCGTCATCAATGATTTTAATCTGCTCGCCACACTCAATCCGCGCGACAAACGCGCCGGTTACGTCGAAGCCGTCAAAGTCGCCTGCATCCGCGACGCAAATTTTTTCGCCGAAATCGAACGCGACGCGCCAAAGCTGATTTTGTTTGAGCCGGGCGCAATGAAAAATCTGATCCGCCGCTGCGCCGAATTGCATTTGAATCACATTGCCACAAGCGGCGACCCGTTTGAAACCGGCTCGGCGCGTCCGCTGGACTTCGGCCATTGGTCGGCGCACAAACTGGAGCAACTTTCCAACTTTCAAATCCCGCACGGCGAAGCCGTCGCCATCGGCATCGCGCTTGACGTGATTTGCTCGCGCGAAACCGGCTTGCTCGACGCGCCATCCTGCGAACGCATTTTGAAATTGCTCGAACGACTCGGTTTCAAATTGTTCGCCAACGAATTATTGAACGCCGATGCCAACGAAAATTGGCAAATCCTCGCCGGCCTCGAAGAATTCCGTGAACATCTCGGCGGCGAATTGACGATTACACTTTTGCGTGAAATCGGCCGCGGCGTTGAAATCCACGAAATGAATCCGCAAAAAATTCTCGCCGCGATTCACGAACTGCGCGACCGTTTCTCAAAATGAATCGTCTCGCGGCCATCAACGTTGTCGGCCTCACCGAATCGCTCATTGGCGAGCACACGCCGCACATCGCCAAATTTGTTAAAGGCGGCGAGCTCGCGCACATTTTACCGGCATTTCCCGCCGTCACTTGCGTCGCGCAATCCAATTATCTCACCGGCAAAAATCCGTCGCAACACGGCATCGTCGGCAACGGCTGGCTCAATCGCGAATTGTCCGAAGTCCAATTTTGGAAACAATCCAATCACATCGTCACCGCGCCAAAAATTTGGGACGAACTTCGCAACCGATTCAACGATTCAACGATTCAACGATTCACGACGGCCAATTGCTTCTGGTGGTTTAATATGTATTCGAGCGTGGATTATTCCATCACGCCGCGCCCGATGTATCCTGCCGACGGCCGGAAATTTTTTGACGTCTATTCGTGGCCGTATTCTATCCGCACCGAAATCAAAAAGGACTTGGGCGAATTTCCGTTCTTCGGATTTTGGGGTCCGGCGGCGGGCGTAAAGACTCCACAGGGTTCGGCAGATTCTGCGACGCGTTGGATTGCTGAATCCGCCAAATGGATTGAGAATAAATTTTCGCCGGCGCTGAATCTGATTTACCTCCCACACTTGGATTACAATTTGCAACGGCACGGAACTTACGACAATTCCGGCAAATTAAATCCGAAAATCACTCCCGATTTACAGGCGATTGATTCCATCGTCGGTGACTTGATTGATTTTTTAACAAAGCGTGGCACGCAAATTGTCCTGCTTTCCGAATACGGAATTACAAATGTGAACACGCCGATTCATCTCAACCGAATTTTTCGCGAGCACGGCTGGCTGACGGTGAAAGATGAATTGGGTTTGGAAATTCTAGACGCAGGCGCGAGCAAAGTTTTCGCCGTTGCCGACCATCAAATCGCGCATATTTATCTAAATGACAAATCGCTGGAAAAACCCGCGCGCGACGTTCTGGAAAAAACGTCCGGCGTCGAAAAAATTCTTGGCGAATCAGAGAAAATTGCCTTCGGAATTTCGCATTCGCGCGCGGGCGATTTGATTGCCGTCGCCGCTGAAAATGCGTGGTTCAGTTATTATTACTGGCTCGACGATGCGCGCGCGCCGGATTTTGCGCGCACGGTGGACATCCATCGCAAACCCGGCTACGACCCGGCGGAATTATTTCTCGACCCGAAAATTTCATTCCCAAAATTAAAAATAGCGCGACGATTGCTGCAAAAGAAACTTGGCTTTCGCATGTTGATGGACGTGATTCCACTCGACGCGAATTTGGTGAAGGGCTCGCACGGCCGAAAACCGGCGGACAAAAAAGATTGGCCGATTTTGATTTCGCAGAAAAACTTGAACGTAGCAGAAATGGATTCGACGGATGTTTTTCAAATCTTATTGCGACACATTTTAAGCTGATTGGCGCAATAAAAAACCGGCTGGAAAAATCCAGCCGGTTTTTTGTTCATCAAACAGCTCAGCTAATCTGCCATGGCGCACGGTATTCGCGCGTGAGCAATTTGCTCGCTTCAGGGTCGCCGATGATTTTCTCGTGTTTGACGTCCCAATTGATTTTTCGTCCGACACGCATCGAAATGAGTCCGAGATGGCCGGGAATCGCGGAATGATGTCCGACTTCCACCGGCGTAATCGTCGGCTTGCGCGATTTCACGCAATCCAAAAAGTTTTGCTGGTGATTGTTCGAGACGTAAAGTTTGATCTTGCGTAATTCCTCCGGCAGCGATTTGCCCTTTTTCCAATCGGGATTCGACGCGTCAAAGCCGCCACGGTCCACCCAAACCCAGCCTTCCGTGCCGATCCATTTCACGCCGCTGCGGATGTCATCGTAACCGCCGGCAATCGTCATCGTGATATTTTTCGGATATTTCGCTTCAATCCGGTATTTAGGCGACGTGTTCCAAACGGCGTCCGGCGCGGGAAATTCTCCGTGGCCTTCAATTTCGGAGGGGCCGGACAAATCAAATCCCAAACCCCAGTGCGCGATGTCGCAATGATGGCCAATCCAATCCATCAATTGACCGCCACCGGTGTCGTAATTCCAGCGCCAGTTTTTGTGTAAGCGCGCGGTGATGTAAGGCTCCATTTGGGACGGGCCAATCCACGTGTTGTAATCCAGTTCCGCCGGCGGTTGTTCGACGAGCGCGTTCCAGGCGTCCGAGCCGGGCGTGATTTTCGTGAGGTCAAAGTCGTCGGCATTTTTGTTGAACAATTTCGCCAATTTTTCCTTCGCAGTTTTTCCTTCGCCGGAAAAATCCACCCAACCGGCGGGCAATCCGACTTCAACGTGCGTGACTTCGCCAATCAATCCATTGCGAACAATTTCCGCCGCCTTGTGAAACGTCGGCACCGACCGTTGCCATGAACCCATTTGCCAGATGATTTTATTTTTTTCGACCGCGCGGACAATGGCTTGTTGCTCGGCAATTGTTTTCGCCAGCGGCTTTTCACCATAAACATCCTTTTTGCGGCGCGCCGCTTCGGTCGCGACCAGTTCATGCCAATGGTCCGGCACGGCAATCATCACCGCGTCAATGTCCTCGCGCGCGAGCAATTCGTGGTAATCGTGGTAGCCCTTGCAATCCTTGTTGCCGTAATGGTCGTTGACCAAGTCGAGCGCGCTTTGCAGATGATTCGCATCAATGTCGCACGCGGCAATGACCTGACAATCATTCAACGCCAGAAACGCTTGCGTGTTGCCCGGCCCTTGCCAGCCCATGCCGATAACACCGAGGTTGATGCGATTGGAAGGGCGCGGACGGCTTTGGCCGGTGGCACAGCCCGGTAAAATTAACGGCAAGACCATGGCTGCGCCGGTCGTGGCGATAAAATGACGACGATCCATTTTTTGAGTAGAATTCTTTTTCATGACGAATCAATTGATTGGTGAACCGTTAATATCCAAATAGCAGAGCCGGATGCCAATCCGAAAGTTACTAAAATTTCATCCTCGTTTTCGGGGAGGCGGAAATGTGCCAAACGTGCCAACGCGCGCGAAAAATCAATCAGTGAGGCGGGATTCTACTGAGTCCAAATTAAAAACTTTGTCGGATTTTGACGCCGCCGGTTGTTTAATAAATGAGTGAACGCGAAATCGGATGTCCAACTGTTGCGCGAATACGCCGCGCGCGGTTACGAAGCCGCCTTCGCCGAAATCGTCCGGCGGCATTTGGCCTTGGTTTATTCCGCCGCGCTGCGACAGGTGGAGTCACCCACAGCAGCAGTCGACATCGCGCAAAGCGTTTTTGTTGACCTCGCGCGCAAAGCGGCGTCTGTTAGTGAAAAGTTTTCCACCGACGCCTCATTGCTTGGCTGGTTGCATCGCAGCGCGCGTTACGCCGCGCTCAATCATTTGCGCGACACGCGCCGCCGTCTCACGAACGAAAGGCAGGCTATGGAACAACTTCTCGTCAATTCCGAATCCGAAGCCGACTGGGAACAAATCCGTCCCGCGCTCGATGAAGCCCTCGACAACCTCGCCGATGACGACCGTGAAATTTTGTTACTTCGTTATTTTGAAAATAAAAATCTGCGCGAAGTCGGCGAGCAATTGAACATTTCCGACGATGCCGCGCAAAAACGCGTGAGTCGCGCCGTGGAAAAATTGGGGGAATTCTTCTCCAAACGAAATATCACCATCGGCGCAAGTGGATTGACTGTTCTGATTTCCGCCAATGCCGTTCAATCCGCGCCGATGGAATTAGCCATGACCATTTCTACTGCTGCCGCTTTAACCGGAACGACTATTTCAACTTCCACGGCTATTGCCACAACCAAAGTGATTGCCATGACTACCTTACAAAAATCCATCATCGGCGCAGCCTTTGTTGCAGCCGTCGGCACGGGAATCTTTGAAGCGCATCAAAACTTCCAACTGCAAAATCAGATTCAAACATTTCAGCAACAGCAAGCGTCATTGACCGACCAAATTCAACAATTGCAACATGAACACAACAACATGACAAACCAATTGGCCGATTTGCTCGCGGAAAACGCGCAATTGAAATCCGGTTCAAATGAAAATGAACTTTTAAGATTGCGCGCCAAATCAACGCGACTAGACGAGTTGGCCAACGAAAACAATAATCTGAAAATGAAAGTCAGCGAATTGGAAGGACGCTGGTTTAATGTTACAAACGCGCCACAATACTCAGGACCATACTTTCCAAGAGGCAAATGGGAGATATATGGAAATGGCGATCCTCTGGAAATACTTCTTTCAGCGGCAACAGCAGCAATCAATGATGACCAAGCAAAACTTTCTGCATTGATTTCCAATACTAATAACCTGTCGCTTTTTTCAAAAAAACGCTGGGATACCGTCAAAGGGATTCAAAGCCTAAAAGTAAGTTATATTAACAACAACGGCAAAGAAACCGCTATCGAAGATACAATTCTTATGAGACAGGTTGTTACAGGTGAACAAATTGACCCAAATCAACCTCCAGCACTGACCGACCTTATGCAAACTGCTCCAGAAAGTCATCGCTGGTATTTTTCAAAAACAGAAGATGGCTGGAAAATTACCGGCGGCGATTAAGCGTCCTTGCTGCAATGTCGCGGCGGGAACCCGCGCCTACGGCACTCAAAATTTGTCTGACGAATTTTCACAAAAGGCAATGAAGGAAACGAAAGTTTTGTAGGAGCTGACGTAAGGAGGTGCTGGCCAAACATTTGAGGCGATAATGTCATTTGGCTGGCAGGAACGCTTGCGGGCGTCCGTGGTCGCGCTACAGCGCGCCTCTGCCGATTAAACCACCGTCTTCGTTCCCTTTGTTTGCTTCTGTGAAAACTTTTCGCTAAATTTGTCGAAATGAAAGTCGGCAAATTGCTGCATACGCGCTATCGCGTGAACGATTTGGAACGCACCGTGAAATTTTATCGCGACGTGCTTGGCCTCGAAGAAACCCGCCGCCACAAATCGCCGCGCGGCTCGGAACTCGTTTTTCTCAAAGCGCCCGGCAGCGCTGAGGAAATTGAAATCTGTTATTTCCCCGGTAGCGAACCCGTAAAATGCCAGTCTGACCTCACGCACCTTGCGTTTGAAGTCGAAAGCCTCGCGGAATTTGAAAAACATCTGGCCAGACTCGACATCAAATTTTCCGATGGTCCGACGACAACTTCCAGCGGCAGCGTCATCGCTTTCGTGGACGCGCCGGAAGGTTACGAAATTGAACTGATTCAGAAAAAGTAATCGCATTTTCCCAACTCCTAACTTCCATCTTCCAACTGCTAAATCAAAATGAGTGTTTTAATTGTCGGTTCCACGGCACTGGATTCCATCAAAACTCCAAACGCGGAAAATCCGAAACTGCTCGGCGGTTCAGCCAGCCACGCGTCGGTCGCGGCCAGCTTTTTTTCGCCGGTGAAATTGATCGGCGTCGTCGGCGAGGATTTTCCGAAAAAATACCTTGAATTGTATCGCCGGCACAAAATTGATTTGGGCGGATTGCAGATTGTGCCCGGCAAAACATTTCATTGGAGCGGCGAATACGAAATCAACATGAACAACCGCCGCACGCTGCTGACCGAACTCGGCGTGTTTGAAAATTTCACGCCGCATTTGCCCGACGCGCACAAAAAATCCGAATTCGTCCTGCTCGCGAACATCGCGCCTGCGCTGCAACATCACGTCCTCGACCAGATGGCGCGCCCGAAATTCGTTGTCGCCGACACGATGGATTTGTGGTTGAACATCGCGCTCAATGATTTGCTGAAATTGCTGCCGCGCCTTGACGGTTTTGTTTTGAACGACAGCGAAGCGCATCAATTGACGAAGGAAGACAATGTGTTTCTAGCGTTGAAGAAAATCCACAAACTCGGCCCGAAATACGTCATCATCAAAAAAGGTTCGCACGGCGCGATTTTGTCTTCGCCCAAAGGACTGTTCATTTGCCCCGCGTATCCGCTGCGCGAAGTCGTTGACCCGACCGGCGCGGGTGATTCCTTTGTCGGCGGCCTGATGGGATTTCTCGCGACGGCCAAAGGTTCGATTGAAAATAATTTCCGCCGCGCGATGATTTACGGCAGCGTCACTGCTTCATTTTGCTGCGAAGGATTTGGTTTGAACCGCACCACTAAAATCAAACGCGCTGACATCGAGAAACGCGTGAAGGATTTAGAAAGACTGACGAAGTTTTAGTGGGTTGAGTTTTACTTGCCGCCGTGATCAATTAAAAGTTGTTTAATTGTTTCACTTCTTGCCCATTTTAATGGCGTATCCCCGTTTTGTAATTTCGCATTTGGATTAGCTCCTTGCATCAAAAGCCATTTGACAAGTTCTGTATCATCCGACTGAACAGCCACAAAAAGAAGCGTGTGTCCATAATCCGTAGTCTTGTAATCAATGCCGACGTTAAACTGTTTCAGCAATATTTTCAAAACCTCAATGTCATTGGTTTTCGTATTGTCCGCTTCGGCATGAGTGCACGCATTGTAAAAAATATCCTGTAATTGAGACTTGGGAATTTCCTTTGCGAGATTAGATTGCAGTAGTCGTGCAAGAATATTTGTATGGCCATCTTGTGCCGCCATTCGGATGCACCAGTAATATTCATAAGGATAAAAATCTTTTGGAAGTTGGTTGATGAGAATATCAAACGCTTCTTTTTGGTTCCAGCGAACGCTCCAAAGCAAAGGCGTGCCAGACACCGGCTCGTTTGGCCAAGTGTAAGGCGCTCCATTTGTGAGGAGTTCGCGAATTCGTTGAGTATCTCCATCAATCGAGGCACGAATCAGTTCTTTGTATGATTTGAAAGCAGGATTGTCTTCGTCCGGCAAAAGTTTTCCATTAAAACGAAAATCGTTGTCACCGGCGGGTAGATAAATTTTCAAAACAAACTTTTTCTCCGGCGTATAAACAAAATAGACTGTCCCTTGTTTTGCTTTTTTGAGTTTGATCCAAGTTGTGTCCAGTTTGTCAGTTTGCGTCACTCCATTTGAATCTTGGTATTCAATTTGAAAATATTGTGGAAGTGTCCACGGAAACATATCTTCATCATAAATTGAAGCGTGTTGGTAGGGATTAAGAACACCGCAACTCATCAATCTCTTTCCGTCACCAAAAAAGTGAGTTACGAGAACTTCATTCGTGCTTTTGTTGCAGAAACAATATTCACCATCTTGCAAACGCAAGGTCGCAAACGTGGAAAAAGAAAAACAAACGGTAAAGCAGGACAAGATGAGGTAGAACTTTGCATTCACAATGACAATTAAGCGATTCCTCTCAATTCTTGCAATGGAATAAAGCAGCTTACCTTCTCCGTCTTGCTGGGCCAAAATGATACCCACCACGCACGCGGACGGCGCGGGTTTTGCCGGGAAATCCACCCTGTTTGCCGGATTTGTTTTCGTCAAACAGAGTCGTGTAGCGGTAATCGAAATTTTCCAGTTTCACGCGCTCGATTTTTTTGCCGATGAAACGTTCGATGGAATAAACGTGGCTGGAATCTTCGGCGGTCATAATCGTGAAGGCGTCGCCGGTGGCCTCGGCGCGTCCGGTACGCCCGATGCGATGAATGTAATCTTCGGGATGTTGCGGCACGTCGTAATTGACGACATGGCTGACGTCGGCGATGTCGAGTCCGCGCGCGGCGATGTCTGTGGCGACGAGCACTTCAAAACGTCCGTCGCGAAAACCTTTGAGCGCCTGTTCGCGTTCGCGTTGCGTGCGATTGGAATGTAAAACCGCGACGGCGTGATTGTTGCGCTTGAGTGTGTGCGCGATGCGGTCGGCTCCGTGTTTCGTGCGGCAAAAAACGATGACGGAATCGTAGTGAACGGAATCGAGCAACTTGAGCAGCAAATCGGTTTTTTGCGAATCGGCGACGGGATAAATGACGTGCTTCACCGTTTCGGCGGGCGAACGGCGCGCGCCGATTTCGACGGTTTCCGGCTCGCGCATCGCCCATTTGATGAGCGTTTCGATTTGCGGCGGAATCGTCGCGGAAAAAAGCGACGTATGGCGTTGACGTGGACAGCGTTCGACGATTTTGCGAACGTCCGGCAAAAATCCCATGTCGAGCATCCGGTCGGCTTCATCCAAAACGAGAAATTCAATTTTGTCCAAACGCACCGTGCCGTGTTCGATGTGGTCGAGCAAACGTCCGGGCGTGGCGACAATGATGTCCGTGCCTGTGCGCAGCGAATCATTTTGCCGCCCGTAACCGACGCCGCCGAAAACGACCGTGACGCGCAAATCCGTGAAGCGCGCGTAATCGCGAAAACCGGTTTCGACTTGCGCGGCGAGTTCGCGCGTGGGTTCGAGGACAAGTGCGCGCGGAAATTTTTCGGGTGAACGCTTTTCAAGTTTGGAAAGAATTGGCAGGGCGAACGCGGCGGTTTTACCCGTGCCGGTTTGCGCGCTGCCGATGACGTCTTTGCCGGACAAAATCAGCGGAATCGCGCGCAGTTGGATGGGCGTCGGCTCAACGTAACCCATCGCTTTGACGCCTTCGACAATTTTTTCGGAAAGCCCTAATTTGCTAAATGCCATAAAGTAGTTTAGCAGCGGACGGAATTATTGAAAGCAGCGAATTACGACGGCGACGGTTTTTCATCGCTCGAATTGTCCGGCGCAAACGGTTCACCATTTTCTTCCGGTGGAGAAATTTGTGCTTCGGCGGGCGTCACTGATTCAGTTGAAACAATTTCACTTTCTGCCGCAGATTTTTCTTCGACAGTTTTTTGTTCGTCCGCTTTCTTTTCCGATTTTTCCGGCTTCGGCGGTTTGGGCAACGGTTTCTTTGCTGTTTCCATCCGGCCATCGGCAAATTCCAAAACCGCTCCGGCGTGAATCAGCCAATGCAAATCCACCAGCACGGCGGTTTGCTCCGCCGTCGGCTCGGTGACCGGCAACGCCGCCGGTTCCGCAGGCGTGGGCGTGGCTTCGGCTGCGGGCGCAGAAGTGGATTCTGCAACAGCTTCAGTTTTCGGCGCAGCTTCAACTTTTTCAGTTTTTTCAACTTTCGGTGTCGGCGCGAGCGCTTCAATCAATTTTTTGCGCGTGCACTTCGGCGTGGCGTTGATGAAATTGACAATGCGCTTGATGCTTTCGGAAACCGGCGTGGTTTCAATGTCAAGGAACAGCGGACGCGCAACACTGACGTGAACGGCCATTTTGTTCACCTTGAAAAATTGCAAACCGTGCGCGGCGAATTGGTGGCTCAATTTTGTCGCCACTTGCAGCGGAAAATGTTTTTGATTTTCCCATTCCTTGCGGATGAGACGGTAAAGTCCCGTGCTCTTCAAATTGCGGCTGGCCGCGCCCGTGACGGTGTGCGCTTCGACCGCTTTGATGATGGAATCTTTGTGCGTCGCGCGAAAATGTTTTTCGACTTCTTCAAGACTCGCAAGTTTGAGCGGCTCGGCGACGTTCAGCGCGGCGTATTCCGTTTTGAAACTTTGCTCTTCGAGCCATTTTTTGACGACGGCTTCGTCCTTCACGATTTTCACGCGCGCTTTGAAAACGTCGAACGGCATCCGCGCAAATTTTTCCGCGTGCAACTTGCGGAGTTGATTTTGGTAATCGTGATAATTCGGCGGGCCGAGAATCACGCCGCTCATGCCGCATTGCGCGACAAAAGTATAAGTGCCTTTCGGCGGCTCGGTCGGCGTGCGTTCGGTCTGATAGAACGTGGCGAAATGATTTTTGAGAACGTGCGCGACGGCTTCGTCCTCGCTTGTCCATGGCGTGTCGTCCAGTGCGCAGACAAAAATTTGTTGCGCCGCTGTGCCGTCGGCTTTTTTCTTCGTCGTGAGTTGGACGGAATAACGTTCCGCCTTTTGCAAAATCAATTCCGCGATTTGAAACAGCGGATACGCACGCCCTGTGACGCGAATTTGTCGCGCGAGTTGCTCCACGCCTTTTTCTTCGGGCAAAATGGCGACATTCAATTCCGGCAATGGAACAGGCGGTTCGACATTTTCGCGACGCTCATCGCGTCCACGATTTTCGCCGCGACGAAAATCGCGTTTGCCGCCGGGTTTGCCGCCAAATTTTCTTTCACCGCGCGGACGGTCGCCGCCACCAAATCCGCTTTCGCGACGCGGACGACGTTCGCCACCGCGACGTTCGGGTTTTACGCCTTCGTTGCCGGTGAATTTTTCAAATTTGTTCGTCTCGGTTTTGCCCTGCGCCCAAGCGGGCTGGAACAGGGTGTCCAAATCGAGACCTAAATCAGGCACAGTGCTCATGGAAAATGCGAAAAATGGTTCGGCGAAAATTAAGCAGTCTGCAACTCGCGCGCATGGGTAATTTCCCGTTTATGAACCGGACGGACATCTGCGGCCTCGACGGTTGCCACCGCCGCCGTTGTTCCGTCCAGCGCGACAAATTCAACTTCGTAAGCGCGTCCGTCGCGATACAAATGCACGACCGTTCCCACGTCGCCTGCTTCCAATCCTTTGGCGGGCAAATCGCGGGTCAACACGACGCGGTCATGTTCTTTAATTCCAGATTTCATTCTTTGCGCGGATAAGCGGACACCAGTCTAGCGGTTTCCAATCCTTTGTCCACAATCCAAATTGCCTGCACTTTTGCCAGTCTGCCGCCCGGCGTTTGAATCCGGCCAACGATAACATATTTCTGGCCGTGCGGCGATGAGGCGCGATACGTCACTTCCGCTTCGCGCGCCAACTCCAGAAAGGCCGCCGCCAAAAAACTGCGCCTTGCCGCCGTTGTCGGGATGTGAAGCGTCGAGCAAATAATTTTCAATCTTGTCGCGCTCGACAATCGCCTTGTCCGCGTTCGGCAGTTTCATTTGGGGAATTTATGCTGCACAGATTTTGAAAAATCCGGCGCAGAAAGCAAGCGTGCTTCGAGAAGTTAAACTTGCCGCTTAAATGTTCGGGCAATGTCTGGATACTTTTTGCGTTTGTGATATGGCATAACCGTTTTGAGCGCGTTTGCGAGCACCCATTGCAAATAAGAATCACGTTCCGACTGAAAATGTTTGAGGAGAGCAGATTCGACAGCAACTCCAGCGTCTTTAATTGTAAGTGCTCGAATAATACCTTCGCGGATAACTCGATGGTGTGGAATGTCAAGATGACGAACGAGAACTGAATACAATTCGGGATAAGGCGCTGAAGTGTTTACAAGGTCATAAACAGAAGAAACCGCCACGCCATGTTCGCGAAGCTCCGCAGTCAATGCAGCATCTTCCGGTGCATAGATAGCTTGATTTGCTGCAATTTGCTTTTCGCGTTCCCACAATCTCGCTTGATATTCTGAATTAGCTTTAAGCTCGCGAGCAAATTCTTCAGCAGTTTTGGTTTTTTCATTTGAATTATCCCGCTGCCGGAGTTCCACTCTTCTTTGCCAAAATTTCGTCCACGATTTTCTGTTTCAATTCCGGTTTTTCTTCGAGCGATTTTTTGGCGGCGTCGCGTCCTTGACCAATCAGCGCGCCGTCGAATTGCAGCCACGCGCCTTTTTTCTCCACCACGCCAAGTTCGATGCCCACGTCCAAAATGCTGCCTTCCTTGTCTATGCCATGATTGTAAATGATGTCGAACTCGGCTTCGGCGAACGGCGGCGCGACTTTGTTCTTCACGATTTTCACGCGCGTGTGATTGCCGATGGCGTTGCCGGCGGAATCTTTCAGCGTGTCTTTGCGGCGGATGTCAATGCGCACGCTGGCGTAAAATTTCAGCGCCTTGCCACCGGGCGTTGTTTCGGGATTGCCGAACATCACGCCGACTTTTTCGCGCAACTGATTCGTAAAAATGCACGTCGTCTTGGATTTATTCAAAATCGCCGTGAGTTTGCGCAACGCCTGTGACATCAATCGCGCCTGCATTCCCATCGTGTGCATTCCCATTTCGCCTTCGAGTTCAGCTTTGGGCACGAGCGCAGCGACGGAATCAATCACAATTACATCCAAAGCATTCGAGCGCGCGAGCGTTTCGCAAATCGTCAACGCTTCTTCGCCGGAATCCGGCTGCGACACGAGCAAATCATCCAGATTCACGCCGAGTTTTTTGGCATAACCGGGGTCGAGCGCGTGCTCGGCGTCAATGAACGCGGCGAGTCCGCCCGCTTTTTGCGCGTTGGCGATGACGTGCAGCATGAGCGTGGTTTTGCCGGAAGATTCGGGGCCGAAAATTTCAATTACGCGACCGCGCGGCAAACCGCCGACACCGAGCGCGAGGTCAATCGCCAGTCCGCCCGTGGGAATGACTTCGATTTTTTTCTGCGCGTGCGCTTCGCCGAGGCGCATGATCGCGCCTTCGCCGTAATTTTTCGTGATGTCGGAAATTGCGGCGTCCAGCGCGCGTTCGCGGGCGGCGGAAGTTTTGGTTTCGGAGTTTTTTTCGACGGATTTTTCTGCGGATTTGGCCATAAAATTTCGAGATTTTGACGTTGAAAACGACGGTAGCGAACGATTGTGAAATGGTCAATCGAATTGAATTGAAAACGGCGCGCGTTTTCGCAAATTGTTCGTGTGAAATTTGCCAATGTTTTTGCATTGTTGCTGCTGGCAGTGATTTTCGCCGGTTGCAAAAAATCGGAAACCGCCACCGCGCCGCGAAGCGCAGAGGATTCATTGCCGACGCGCGCGCAACCGAAATTGCCGACGCTGAAAATTTATCTCGGCGCGGAAACGCTGGACGCCGAACTGGCCACGACGCGGCAGGAGGAAGAGACCGGCATGATGTTCCGCACGAACATTTTGGAAACCGACGCGATGCTATTCGTCTTTCCCTTTCCGCAGCGCGCGAATTTCTGGATGAAGAATTGTCCCGAATCTATTTCCGCCGCCTACATTTCGCCCGACGGCGTGATTCAGGAAATCCATCATTTGGAAAAAGAGGACACGAACACGATTTCGTCCGCGTCGGAAAGTATCGGCTACGTTTTGGAAACCAAAGACGGCTGGTTCGGGCGGCACAATGTCACCACCGGCATGGTGATCCGCACGGAACGCGGTTCGTTGCATGACACATTTTTTGGGAAATAATTTCAGGCGAGACGGACGGCTTTTCCGGTTTTGGCGGATTCGTAAATCGCCATCATGATTTTCACGTCGCGCAAACCTTCTTCGCCGGAAGCGCGCGTCGGGCGATTTTCCAAAATGCACTGCGCGAAGTCGTCCATTTCGGCGGCGAACTGGTCAATCTGCGGAAGTTCAATCATTTCTCCGTCGCTGCGCCGACCGAAAATGCCGCCGTAGCCGTAAGCCGAATCCAGCCCGAACCAGCCGCGTTCGGCAAATACCCGGAAATTGTCAATGCCGCCAACTTTATACGTCGCGCTGCAATGTGCGAGCACGCCGTCTGGAAATTTCATCTGCCACACGACGGATTCCTCAACTTCCTTGAATTTCACCGGGTCGGTCACAGTCGTAATCGCGGAAATTTCAACCGGTTCTTCGCCGGAAATGTAGCGCGTCGCCTGCAACGCATAAATGCCCACGTCCATGAGCGGCCCGCCGCCGGCCAAGTCCTTTTTCAATCGCCATTGTGTCGGGTCGCCAATGGCAAAACCGAATCCGGCTTCGATGATTTTCAAATCGCCCAAAACTTTTTCGCGCGCGAGCCGGACACATTCCAGATTATTCGGTTCGAAATGCAGGCGATAACCAATGGCCAATTGTTTTCCGGCTTTTTTACATTCGTCAATCATCTGCTGACATTTGGCGACGGAAATTTCCATCGGTTTTTCGCACAACACGTGTTTGCCCGCGCGCGCGGCTTTGATGGTGTGCTCGGCGTGCAGCGCGTTGGGCGTGACGACATAAACCACGTCAATGTCGGGATTATTCGCCATTTGTTCCATGTTGTCGTAGTCGTAAATGTTCTTGTCGGGAATGTCGTATTGCGCCTTCCAGCGTTCGGCTTTTGCCGGATGGCCGGTGACGATGCCGGTGAGTTTGCAAAATTTTGTCTTCTGCAACGCGGGCGCAAGTTGATGCGTGCTCAAATTGCCGAGACCAGCGAGCGCGAAACCGATTTTGCGCGAGGGTTCCGCAGATTGCGCGCAGGAACTCAACATACCGATGAACGGCAAACTCGCGGCGGCAACGGAAGTGGTTTTGATGAAATCACGGCGGGAATGAAGTTTGGTTTTCATGGCGAAAATTCAGTTGGCTTGGATGACTCAGAAAATGCTCGCCGTTTCGCCAATGCGCAAACTAAATTATTTCCATGTCGCGTGCCCAATCTGAAAAACTTTTTGCCGAGGCGCTGAAATTTATTCCCGGCGGTGTGAATTCGCCGGTGCGCGCATTTCGCGCCGTCGGTGGAAATCCGTTTTTTGTCAGCAAAGCGCGCGGCGCAAAAATTTGGGATGTGGACGGCAACGAATTGATTGATTACGTCGGCACGTGGGGACCGGCGATTCTCGGCCACGCGCATCCGAAAATTATTTCCGCCGTGAAAACCGCCGCCGAATTAGGAACGAGTTTCGGCATTCCCAATCCGCTCGAAGTGAAAATGGCGAAGTTGATTTGTGAATTTATTCCGTCAATTCAAAAGGTGCGGATGGTGAATTCGGGAACGGAAGCGTGCATGAGCGCAATCCGCCTCGCGCGCGGTTTCACAAAGCGCGACAAGATTATTAAATTCGACGGTTGCTATCATGGTCACGCAGATTCACTTTTGGTCAAAGCTGGCAGTGGCGCGTTGACGTTTGGCAATCCCGACAGCGCGGGCGTGCCGGTGGCGTTCACGCAACACACTATCGTCGCGCCGTTCAACGACGTGGACGCGCTGAAACATATTTTTGCGGCGAACAAAAATGGAATTGCCGCGATTATCGTCGAACCGATTCCGGGCAACGCGGGTTTATATTTGCCGAAACCCGGCTATCTGGAATTTTTGCGCGAAATCACAAATTCAAATGGCGCGCTGTTGATTTTCGACGAAGTGATGACAGGATTTCGCCTCTCGCGCGGCGGCGCGCAGGAACGATTCAACATTTCGCCGGACTTGACGTGTCTCGGCAAAATCATCGGCGGCGGTTTGCCGGTCGGCGCGTTTGGCGGACGCGCGGAAATCATGGACTTGCTCGCGCCGCTCGGGCCGGTTTATCAAGCCGGAACGTTGAGTGGCAATCCGGTCGCGATGGCGGCGGGAATCGCGGCGTTGGAAGAATTGAATCGCGGAGATCAATATGCGTTGCTCGAAAATCTCGGCGCGCAACTCGAAGCGGGAATTGGCGACGCGGCGCGCTCGGCAAAAATTCCAATTCAATTCAATCGCTGCGGCTCGATGTTCTGCATTTATTTCACGAGCGAGCCGGTTTGGAATTTATCCGACGCCATGAAAAGCGACCGCGAGCGGTTCAAGAAATTTTTTCACGGAATGTTGAACGCAGGCATTTACCTTGCGCCGTCGCAGTTCGAGGCCGGCTTCATTTCCACTGCGCACACGACGGTGGACATTGAAAAAACGGTGCAAGCGGCAATGAAAGTTTTGCGTGGACTGTAACCTTCGATTTTCGCAAGCGTCTGACCAGACAGCTCCCCGGCATAAGGCTGTGGGAAATTAACGTAATTAACATAAAATCGGACGGTTTATGAAAACAAAAAGAACGACACTTATCGCGGCGCTGGCCGTTGGCGGTTTGCTGGCCTTGGGCACGGCTTTGCACGCGGATGACAGCACGAACACTCCGCCTGCTGCGCCGACGCCCAAAAACAACTCCGGCGGACACATGCGCGGGCCAAACATTGATCAAATTGCCAAGCGGTTGGATTTGACCGACGACCAGAAGCCGAAGGTCAAAACGATTCTTGACGAACGAAACGACAAGATGCGCGCGGTGATGCAGGATAAAGACGCGTCGCGCGATGACAAAATGGCCAAAATGAAAACGATCCGCGAGGATACCGATACGAAAATGAAAGCCGTTCTCACGGCAGATCAATTTGCGAAATGGCAAAAGATGCAGCCGCAACCGCGCCAACACCGCGCGCCCAGCGACTCATCGCAGAATTGAGTTTTGTGGGGGGTAGTAATCAAGGACGGCTCGCGCCGTCCTTTTTTGTTTTTCAGCGGCATTTACTTTTCCCGGCGGATGTTGCGGCAAGAGCCGTGAAATTCATTTGAGCAAGTGCGTTGACGCCGCTATGGTGATGGGGCTGCGCGCGTAGCTCAACTGGATAGAGCGTCGGCCTCCGGAGCCGAAGGTTGTGGGTTCAACTCCCGCCGCGCGCACCATCTTTTGTTTTATCGGTGAGTGGATGAATTGCCGGTTTTGCAATTAAGAATTATTGTGCAATGATGACCGTCATGTTCCGTAATGCTTTCTTTCTTTCCGCGTGGACGGCGGGTTTTGTTTTTTTTAATTCACATCCGGTTTATGCGGACAGTTCAAATTGGTTTGCGCGCGTATGGCAATCGGATGATGGATTGTCGGACAACAATGTCACCGGCGTTGCGCAGACATCAGACGGTTATTTATGGGTGGCGACGCAAGGCGGCTTGGTGCGTTTTGACGGCGTCCAGTTCAAAAGACTTTCGTTGCCGACAATTTTGGGAATGCCGGTGGGGATGATTCGCGCATTGACGGTTTGCAACGGGGACCATTTGTGGCTGGCGTTGGAAGGCGGTGTGGTGATTTCCGTGAGTCCTTACGAAACCAAGATTTACACCACGGCGCAGGGATTGCCGGGAGTCCGTCCGGCCTCCATCACCGAAGATGCGGATGGTTCGGTTTGGGTGGGATATTGGGATGACTCCGCCTGTCGAATTGCAAACGGTGAAGTAAAGCGTTTCACAAACAAAGAGGGATTACCCTACACCGGGTTTTGTTCATTGGTGACTGACGTTAAGAAACAACTGTGGTTTGCCGAGGGCAATCATGTTGGCATTTTCCGCGACGGCAGATTTGCTTCTTTAATAACCACGCCCGGACGGCTGGCGGGCATTGCGGCAAAGGATGACGGAGGTATTTGGATTGTCGCCGGTCGGAAATTATTCAAATACGAAACCGGTGAAACTTTGACGCAAGTGGCCGAACTGCCGGCGTCCGGTGAAAATATCGAGCCGCTGGCTCTGTTTGAGGACCGGACAAAGGCGGTTTGGATCGGCACCGCGGCAAACGGCCTGTTTCGTTTTGATGGCACGAATGTCTCTCATGTGCGCGCATCCCACGAAGAAGTCAGAAGTGTCACGGAAGATCGCGAAGGCAACATTTGGGTTGGTTCCAGCGGCTCCGGCTTAAGCCGTTTGTCATTGCGCGCGTTGGAATTGCTTGGCGTGGAGCATGGCCTGCCTTTTGAAACTGTGCAGTCGGTTTGCGAAGACGCGGACAGTAATCTGTGGGTTGTCGCGCCGAATGGTTCTTTGGTGCGCCAACAGGGCAAGGACTGGCAATTGATGAATGGCAATCCCGAATGGCCCGGCGGACAAGCTTCCTGTGTCGCTGCGGACGAGATTGGCAAAGTCTGGATTGGCACGGTGAACAACGGCTTATACGAATGGAATGACGGCCATTACTCTGTGATTCGCAAAACCAACGGTCTGGCCAGCGATAAAGTTTGGACCTTGATGACGGATTCCCAAAATGACATTTGGATTTCCTTGAGCAATCCCAATTGCGTGGAGCGCCTGCGCGACGGAAAATTTCAAAAATTTGATTTGCCCGTCGGCAGTCATTTTGCGCGGGCGATGGTGGAAGACGCGGCGCACGTCATTTGGATGGGAACCGAGGATGGAAAATTGTTGCGGGTGAAGGACGGCGTTTTGTCGGATGAAACGGCGCGCACGTTGACGAAGTTGGTGCCGATTCGATGTCTGCAAGCGACTGCCGACGGAAGTTTATGGATTGGCTACGCCAGCGCGGGTTTGGGCCGGCTCAAGGACGGACGATTCACGCAAATCGGCGCGGAACAGGGATTGCCCGATGATTTCATTTCTCAAATTCTGCCGGACGATTTTGGCCGGCTGTGGATTGCCAGCAACAAAGGCATTTTTGAAGTGCAACAGCCGGAATTGGAAACCGCCGGCGAACCGGTGAAAAATGTCCAGCCCATGCTCTTCGGAAAAAACGAGGGTTTGCCGAGTCTTCAAGCGAATTTTGGCTATGGGCCGAATTTCATACGGTTGCGGGATGGCCGGCTCTGTTTTTCCATGTTGACCGGCCTCGTGATGGTGAATCCGCAAAAAATTTCCATCCATCAACAAGCCGTTCCGGTTTTGATTGAGCGCGTGAGTGTGGACGGCAAAATTTTGCCGTTCCCCGGATACAATCAACTATTGGGAAACGAACTGACCGCGTCGAATGAATTTCAATCTGTCCACGCGTTGGAGATTCCGCCCGAACATCGCGAATTGAAAATTGATTACAATGCGCTCGGCTTTGCCGCGCCGCAGAATGTCCGTATGCGTTATCAATTGCTCGGATACGATCGACAGCCGGTCGAGACGACGCAGCGAAGCGTGACGTATTCGCAAATCCCGCCGGGGCGCTATCAATTTCAAGTCACGGCGTGCAACGATTCCGGCGTGTGGAATCAAACCGGCGCGCAATTGAATTTTATCGTGGACCCGTTTTTCTGGCAGACTTGGTGGTTTCGTGCGGCGGCATTGCTGGCATTTACCGGCGTGATTGTCGTGGCAATTTATTATATTTCCGTGCGCCGTTTGCATCGTAAGGTGTGGCGGCTGGAACAGGAATCAGCAGTCGAAAAAGATCGCGCCCGCATCGCCAAGGATTTGCATGACGACTTAGGCGCACATTTGAGCCAAATCGCCATGTTAAGCGAACTGGCGCAGACGGATTTGGAAAAGCCGGCGCAGGCGAGAAGTCACATTGACCAGATTTTTCGCAACGCCCGATTGCTCACCCGTTCGCTCGATGAAATCGTCTGGGCGGTCAATCCTAAAAACGACACGCTGGAACGGTTTGTGGCGCATGTCTGTCAATTCGCACCGGAATTTTTGCGAACGGCGGACATCCGCTGTCGGTTGGACATGCCGATGGATTTGTCCTCGCTTCAGCTTGCTTCCAATGTTCGTCATCAACTTTATCTCGGTTTCAAGGAATCATTGCACAACATCGTCAAGCACGCGGAAGCCACCGAAGTCTGGTTGCGGCTCAAATTGACGGATGGCACGATTGTTTTCACCATTGAAGATAACGGTCGGGGTTTTGAGACCAGTAAAGTTTTCAAGAATGGCGAAGATGGGTTGCTCAATCTGCATGACCGCATGGCGGAAATCGGCGGACGTTTTGAGCAGGAAAGCCAGCCGGGACAAGGCACGCGCACGATTTTTATCGCGCCAATCTATTCAAGACCATGATGAAAACGAATTTCAACCTTCGGCAGAATTGCCGACTGTCGGCATTTGGCTGGACCGCTTAACCTGAAAGAATGATGGCTGTTAAACAAACACCGATAACCATCGCAATCATTGAAGACGACGCCGGATTGCGCGAGAGTCTGCGCGGCATTGTGCAACGCGCGCCGGATTGCCGGTGCGTCGGCGCTTTCGGCAGCGCCGAGGAAGCGTTGCAGGCGATTCCCGAATTGAATCCCACGGTGGTTTTGATGGACATCAATTTGCCCGGCATGGACGGCGTGGAATGTGTGCGGCGCATGGTTGAATCGGAGCCGCATCCGCAAATCATCATGCTGACAGTTCATGAAGACACGGATTTCATTTTTGAATCACTGGCGGCGGGCGCGTCCGGTTATTTGCTCAAGCCGGTGCGCGCCGTTGAATTGCTGGCGGCGGTCAAGAATGTCCATGCCGGCGGCGCACCGATGACCAGCAGCATTGCGCGCAAAGTGGTGCAGTCGTTCAAACAAACCAAACCATCGCAGAACGAGGTGGATGAATTGTCTCCGCGCGAGCAGGAAATACTGGATTATCTGGCCAAAGGTTACAGCTACAAGGAAACTTCAGAACAAATC
This sequence comes from Verrucomicrobiia bacterium, assembly GCA_035546095.1. Taxonomy (GTDB): domain Bacteria; phylum Verrucomicrobiota; class Verrucomicrobiia; order Limisphaerales; family UBA11358; genus UBA11358. The sequence goes on from DASZXB010000037.1 coordinate 57,434, forward strand.
GGCATCAGTTACAGCACGGTTCATACGCACATCGAACACATTTATCATAAATTGCACGTTCGTTCCCGCGCTCAAGCGGTGGCTAAATATCTGGGGGTTTGACATTTAAGATGATTGCCGATGCAAAACATCGGCAGTTTTGCTGACTTCACAAGATGAAAAATCGTTCTAAATTGAAACCATACAAACACGCTAGATTTAATCCGTCCATGTTTACGTTTTTCATGAACCGGAAAAACCGGGGTTTTACGCTCATCGAATTGCTGGTGGTTATCGCGATCATCGCGATTCTGGCAGCGATGCTGTTGCCTGCTTTGGGACGGGCAAAGCAAAAGGCGATTGGCATTCAATGTGTCAACAATGGTAAACAATTCATGCTGGCTTGGATTATGTATGCCGATGACAACAACAATTATCTTGTCCCCAATCCATCATCATCAATGAACCCGACCACAAGCACGGCTTGGGCGGCGGGAGATATGTCTAATCCCAATGACGCCACCAATGAAGCGCTCATCGAAAATGCCATGTTATATCCTTACACAAAATCCATTGGAATCTACAAATGCCCCGGCAATCAAAAGGACATGTTGCGTGGAATTTCAATGAATTGTTACATGGGATCAACAAATGGCGCCATTAACTTCGGGCCTAATTATCAAAATTATACCAGACTAACTTCAATCAGAAACCCCACCGACCGGTTTGTGATGATTGATGAAGATGCTGGAACAATTAACGATGCGTGTTTTCGTATTGACGCGCCGGCTGCTTCTCCTTGGATGCTTGATTGGCCTGCGGTGTATCACCTGAATTGCAGCGGCATATCTTACGCTGACGGCCATGCTGGCCTACATCGCTGGAGGTATATCAAACCTCCAAATTTTGCTCCCACTTCGAGCCAACTAAGTGACTTAAATGATTTGATTAACATGGCCACTGAACACAAATAAACCCAACAACCAAGAATCCGTTATGAAAAAATCCATCATGGTTTCCGTGCAAACAGCGGTGATTGCCGCGAGTTTTGCCTTGTCATTGCCGCTGCGCGCAACCGTCACCAACATCGTCTGCAATTCCGCCGACTACACCTGCCAGCCGACAAGCGGCGTCAACAATCCCGTGTCCAGTTCGACGGACGCGATTGGATTCGCCGGTTCGCCCGGTTCGAGCTGGTGCGCCATTTTGATGTTTCCGTTGCCCACGCTGCCGCCGGGGAAAATAGTCGGGCCGCAAACCACCTTGTCGGTGACTTTAAGCGCCGTCGGCGCCAGCACGACCATCAACGGCGACCTTTGGGGCGTCGCGAATTTTCGGAACACTTTGCCGGGAGCGACGCCTGATTCAACTTACTGGTATTATCTTGCCAACAATACCGGTCCGGGAAGTAATCCCACACCAACCGACACAAAACTGATGGATAATTTTCTTACCCCAAGCCTGATTAACCAAGCCGGTGCAATTGTTTCGACGCCGACTGGAACGACCAATAATCTTCAGAATTACATCCAAAATTTTTATATCAACAATCCCGGTTATGACGCTTCCGTGTCGCAAGCTTATGTCTGGGTGCGGATAAATCCCGACTCCGTTTCAACTTCGACCGCCAACCGGTATGTGATTGTTGCCGGTGACAGCAGCACTTCCAAACCCACTTTGAATCTGGATATTGCGGATATTCCGACAAACACTTTAGTTTGGAACGGCAACGCATCGGCTGTCTGGGACGATTCGACCGCGAATTGGAAATCCAACAATATCGCCGGATTCGTTTATCAGGACGGAGCTAATGTGATTTTTGATGACACGTTCAGCGCCAATCCGGCAGTCACATTGAACACGACGGTGTTGCCCACCAGTGTGACGGTGAACAATAGCGTGGCCAATTACTCCATCAGCGGCTCAGGGAATATCAGCGGCACGGCATCGTTATTGAAACTGGGAACCGGCACTTTGGTTTTGGACACGGACAATGATTATTCCGGCGGAACAATTCTGGCGGGCGGTGTTTTGCAAATCGGCAACGGTGACACGCACGGTTCAATTGGTTCCGGTCCATTGACCAATACCATCAACGGAACAGCGCTGGTATTCAATCGCACGGATGCCATCAGCGTGAATACCATTACCAGAAATGCTTCTTACAATGCCAGTATTGTCGTGAACTCAGGTTCAGTCAGTTTGGGTGGAACCGGTGATAATTCCGGCACGCTGGCTACGGTCAACAGCGGCGGCACGTTGATTTTGGCCAAACCGAGCGGCAGCGCGGCGCACGCGCTGGGTTCTTCCAGCACCATCAACGCCGGCGGCGTTATGCAATTGGGCGGCACAGGCGGCGACCAGATTTATCAAAGCGCTTATATCACCAACAACGGCACGTTCGATTTGGCCGGATTGAGTGAAGGATTTAACGGCATGACCGGCAACGGCTTGGTGACCAGTTCTATCTCTGGAAATTCAACCTTGCAACTCGGTGATGGCGGCGGCACGGCTACATTTGCTGGCGCGATTGAAGACGGCGCGGGAACTGTCACGTTGATCAAGACCGGCGCGGGAACTCAAACTTTGACCGGAACCAATACTTATTCGGGCGGAACCACGGTCAACGGCGGCAAATTGGTGGTTTTGACCAGCGGCAACGGCGGCGATTATACGGTCACCAATTCCGCGACATTGGGCGTCAGCGTGGCGGCGATAAACGCGGCGCTTAACATAAATAATTTGAATTTGGGAGCAGCTAAAATTGAATTCCAAAGTATCAACAGCACCACCGTGGCTCCGCTTCAGGTCGGCGATTTAACTCTCAACGGCACGGTTACGATAAATATCACCAACAACAGCATTACCTATCTTCCCGGACAAAGTTATCCGTTGATTGCTTATACCAATTTGTCCGGCAGCGGCGGTTTCGTTATCGGCACGTTGCCGACAGGCGTGTCGGGCAGTTTGGACACCAGCGCCAGCCCGATTAAATTTGTCGTTTCAAATGTTCCAGTCACGTGGAACGGTAATGTTTCCGGTGTGTGGGACATCAACACCACGCCCAATTGGAAATTCGGGACTCTGACTGGATTGGTTTATCCCGACAATGAACCGGTGACGTTTGACGATACGCTAAGTGGCACTTCATCCATTGATTTGGAAGCGTATGTCAATCCGCTGAGTGTTACCTTCAGCAATTCCACTCATGCCTACGTCATTAGTGGACCCGGCGACATTTCCGGGCCGGGCCTGCTTACCAAGACTGGCACGAACATTTTGATTCTGGACACGGACAATGATTATTACGGTGGGACGGTATTGTCAGGCGGCACATTGCAAGTTGGAAACAACGATACGCACGGCAGCCTCGGCACGGGACCGCTCACCAATCTGGTGGGTGGAACTGTTTTGGCATTCAACCGGACAGATTCCATCACCGTTAACACAATCACCAGAACCACAGTGGACAACAGCGCGCATATCGTGGTCAATTCCGGCATCGTATCGTTGGGCGGAACCGGAGACAACGCTGGCACCTTGGCAACGGTCAATAGCGGCGCCACATTGATTTTGGCGAAGGACAGCGGCAGCACCGTTCACGCCCTTTCCGGCATCGGCGGATTGGTGATTAACCCCGGCGGCACCATGCAATTGGGTGGTTATGGCAATGACCAGATTTACACAAGTTCAATCCTCACCGACAACGGCACGTTTGACATGGCCGGCTACAATGAAGGGTTCGATGGTCTCAACGGCAATGGAATTGTCACCGATTTAGCCGGTGGCAGTTCAACGTTGCAATTAGGAGAAAATAACGGTTCCTACACGTTTGACGGCACCATTGTAAATGGCAACGGAGTTTTGGGATTAACTAAAGTCGGCACCGGCACATTGATCTTGACCGGCGCCAGCTCTTATAGCGGAGATACGACCGTGAGCACTGGCAAACTGGTTACGACAACGGCCAGCACTGGTGGTGGTAATTACACCATTGCGGACGCTGCGGCTTTGAGCGTGAATGTGGCCACAGCCAATGGTTCACTTAGTATCTATTCATTAATGCTGGGTGCTTCATCGCTTGAGTTTCAAAACTTGAACAGTACGACCCAAGCAGCTATCACTGCTCAAGCGATTAACCAGACTGGCAATGTTGTCATAAATGTGACCAGCGGCTCTTTTGTCGCGGGTCAGAGCTATCCGCTTCTGAGCTATTCGAGTTCGTTTGGTAGCGGCACTTTTACTCTCGGCACATTGCCTGCCGGAGTGACGGCCACGTTGAACGCCAGCGCCAGCCCGATTACGCTGCAGGTTTCCAGCGTTGTGAACACGACGCCGACCAATATCGTGACGACATACACCAATGGCACGCTGACATTGCAATGGCCGGCGGATCATATCGGCTGGCTGTTGGAATCCAATTCCATTGATTTGGGCAACACTAACGATTGGTTTGTGATTCCAAATTCTTCCGGCACAAACGTCATAAATATCCAGGTTGACCCGAATTCACCGCACGTTTTCTACCGGATGCGCCATTAAACGTGTCTTTGATTTGAATTTTAGACACGCCAAGGTTGAGCAAATGCCGTTTGTCGCCCGTCCGGCGGCAAACGGCGAAACTTTTCAGGATAAACCACAAATTCATGCTGCTTAAAATTGTCCAAGTCACACTAATTTTTTTAGGTGTTCCAATTGTAATGTTGGCGACGGATTCTTCGCCGGAAAAATACCTCTCCCTGTTGCAAAAACCCGACACGCTGGAGCAAGCCGAAAATCAAGCCCGACAACTCATGCAGGCCGTGACGCCCGAAGAACGATTTGATTTCGTTTGCGGCAGCGGTTTTGGCGTTCGCGCCATTCCGCGATTGGGCATTCCTGAATTACGTTTCGGCGACGCCAGTTGCGGTTTGCGGATTGCCGCCGACCCGACTGGAAAGCATGTGACCACGGCATTTCCCTGCACATTGTTGCTGGCGGCGACCTGGGACACCAACGCTTTTCAGGAATATGGGAAATCGGTGGCCGAGGAATTTCGCGCGGACGGACGGCATTTCATTCTCGGTCCCGGCATGAATCTTTATCGTAACTCGAAAGATGGTCGCAATTTTGAATTTTTAGGCGAAGACCCGTTTCTGGCAGGCGAAGCGGTCGCGGCATATGTTCGCGGGGCGCAGAGCGTCAATGTCGGCGTGACATTGAAACATTTTATCGGCAACGAAACCGAAAACCGGCGGCGCGCGGAAAACACCATCGTGGACGACCGGACGTTGCATGAAATTTACATGGCTCCGTTCAAGGCCGGCATTGATGCGGGCGCGTGGGCGGTGATGACTTCCTACAATCTGGTCAACGGAGAATGGGCGGGACAAAGCAAATTTGTCAGCACTGAATTGCTGCGCCATCAACTCGGATTTCAATATCTGATTATGACGGATTGGAGTTCGGCCTGGCACGGCGATTTGCTGGCGCAATCGGGAAACGACCTCGAAGAACCAAACGGCTACGCGCTGAAACTGGACCGCGCCAAAGTTTTCGGCAGTGCGGACATTGACCGCATGGCGGTGGATATTCTCAAAACCGGTATTGCGTCCGGCATTTACGAATTGGAGGCGAAAAAGGAATTTAAGAAACCCGAATGGCTGGCCAAATATCCCGAACACGAAAAGTTTGCCGGACAGGTCAACCGCGAAGGAATTGTGCTGCTCGCCAACAATGGACTTTTGCCGCTGAAATCCGAAATGGCAGGAAAAATTCTCGTCAGCGGAAACGCCGCGGCGTTGAAAGAATTGAGCGGCGGCGGTTCGGGACACGTCGTCGGTTACAACTTGAACACTTATCTTCAAGCGGTTCAAAAAACCTTTGGCGTCAGCAATGTCATTTATTCCGAGAATCCAACCGACGACGAAATCCGTTCGGCCAGACTGGTTTTATTGTTCGCCGGGCGGACGCCGCGCAGCGGATACGAAGGCGAAGCGTCCAATCACGCCTTCGAGTTGCCCGACGACGCTTTGATTTCGCGTTGCACCAAATTGAATTCCCGGACAGTCGTGAATTTGATTTGCGGCGGCGGCGCGCAAATGGATTGGGCTAATCAAGCCGCGGCCATTGTCCTCGCATTTTATGGCGGGCAAACGGGACCGACTGCGTTGTTGGATGTTCTGACCGGAAACACAAATCCGTCCGGCAAACTGGCGTTCACGATTGAAAAACATTTTCAGGATTCCTGCGCCGCCGGCGATGACGATTTGGTAAAAACAGGGAAGATAATCGTTGACCCCAAAGACCTTGCCCGGCGCGCCGGAGCATCGCGCTGGAGCGATTTTGTGTCCCGACAGGGGAACAACGAATTTTATACTTACGATTTGGAATACAAGGAAGGCATTTTTGTCGGGTATCGCTGGTATGACGAAAAAAACATCCAACCGCGTTTTCCTTTTGGCTTCGGCCTTTCTTACACCAAGTTCGCCTACTCCGGTTTGAACGTCGTTGCCGATGAAAATAAACCGGCATCGCCTTCGGCAACTGTCAGCTTCAAAATCGCCAATGTCGGGAAACGCGCCGGCGATGAGATTGCGCAGGTTTATGTCGAATATCCGCAAACCGACGTTCCGCAACCGAAAAAGGAACTGAAAGGGTTCGCCCGCGTTCATTTGTCTCCCGGCGAAACCAAAGAAATTTCCGTTCATCTCGGCACGAACGCCTTCTCCTTCTGGCATCCGCAAAAAAAAGTTTGGATGCCGGCAACCGGCGTTTTCAAAATTGACGTGGGCGCGTCTTCTCAAGACATAAGATTGTCCCAAAATGTAAATTTTTGAATCGCGTCATTTTGCCGGAATTAGTTGAAAATCCGGCGCGCCGAATTGCCACAGCAAAAACGTCAACATGTCGGCAAATTGTTCTTCACCCTGCTTTTTGGTGCTGCCAATGCCGTGTCCGGCTTCGTAATCCACGCGCAACAAAATCGGCTTGCCGCTCGCGGTGGCGGCTTGCAAACGCGCGGTCATTTTCGCCGATTGCCACGGCTCGACGCGCGGATCGTTGATGCCGGTCGTCAGTAGCACGGCGGGATATTTCGTTCCATCCGCGACGTGATGATATGCGCTCATCTCGTAAAGCGCCTTGAATCCGCCTTCGGTTTTCACGCTGCCAAATTCGGGAATGTTCGGCACACCGTTGGGCGTCGTTTCGATGCGCAACATATCCAGACAACCGACTTGAATGATGGCTGCGCCGAACAAATCAGGACGTTCGGTAATCGCGCGGCCAATCAAAATGCCGCCCGCGCTGCCGCCGGTTCCGCCAAGTTTGGCCGGCGAAGTGTATTTGTTTTGAATCAGATATTCCGCGCAGGCAATGAAATCTTTCCACGTGTTCGGCTTGGTTCGTTTGTAACCGGCTTTATACCAATCCTCGCCGTATTCGCCGCCACCGCGCACGTGGGCGACGGCATAAACGCCGCCTTTTTCATACCACGCCAGCAGCGCGGGACTGAAACCGGGGTCGCGTGAAATACCATACGCGCCGTAGCCCGCCAGTAACGCGGGATTCGAGCCGTCCAATTTGACGCCGCGTTTGTAAATGATGGACAACGGAACCATCACGCCATCGTGACTGCGCGCCTTGACCTCGACGGATTCCAAATCGTCCGGCGCGTCATATTTGCCCAACGGTTGCAATTCTGCGTTGGTGATTTTTTTGGTTTTCGGATCATAAACATAAATCTGCCCGGCCTTCGTCCACGTGGCCATGTCCAGCAATGTTCCGTTCATGCGCGAATCGGTTGCCATGAGCGACAACGAACCGTCAAATGGCAGCGCGATTTGCTCCGTTTTTCCGTCAAATGACACACGCAAGAGCCGCCCAATGCCGCCGTCACGCAATTGCGCGTAAAGCGCGTCCTTCGCAACGGCCAAGCCGGTAATCACCGCGTCGCCGGTGGGCACAATTGTTTTGGCCGTCGTCAAATCCGGTTTGGCCAATGAAGTTTTGATGATTTCAAAGCGCGGCGAATTTTTGTGCGTCTGCAGATAAATTTCTTTTCCGTTCACAGCAAAATCCGTGACGCCGTCCTCGACGTCGCAAATTTTTTGCCACAGCGCATTGGTTTTGCCGACGGACGCGAGCAGCGCGGCGTATAAAGTCATTTCACGCCGCGTTCCATGCTCAATCACGCCGAAAGCGTATTTGGAATTGGGAACGACGCTCACAAAAGAATCGTCCGCTGCGTCCATTTTCACCAGCGGCGAAACTTCGTAGCCGAAAACCGCCATGTCCTTGTCGGCGTCGCCGCCAACTGTATGCAAATAGACGCGACTTTTCTGGTAACGCTCCGTTTCCGCCATGCCGGATTCCAATTTTTGCAGGCGATTGTAGAAAAACGATTTTCCATCGGGACGCCAGTTGACGCCGCCGAATTGCGCGCGGTCAATCGGCGAATCCACTTCCTTGCCCGTCGCCGTTTCCAGCACGTGAATCGCCGCGTCTTCCGAACCGGCGGCAGAAAGTCCGCACGCGACGAATTTCCCGTTGGGCGACGGTTCGTAATAATTGATCGCGAACGGTTTGCCCGCGGCTTTCGCAAATTTCTCCGGGTCAAGCAGCAAGGTTTCCTTTCCGTCCAAACCATTGCGCACGTAAAGTTTGAACGTATTGTCCTGCGGCAATCGTTTTTCGTAAAAATACAATCCATTCGGCAGCCGGCGAACATCGCCGACGCGTGCGGCCACGGCGTTGTCCAATTCCTGAATCCGCGCGAGCAAGGCTTTGCGCGCCGGAATCCCGTCCAACTGCGAGCGCGTGAAATCATTTTGCGCCTTTATCCACGCTGTGACGTTGGTGTCCGCCAGATTTTCCATGTAACGATACGGGTCGTTCACGGCCACGCCGAAATAAACATTCGTCACGTTTTCCACCGGCGCGACGGGCGGTATTGGCGCGGCAATCAAACAATTCAAAACCAATTGCAGACAAAAGCCCGCAGCCCACATTTTTTTCATCGTCGCCGTCATAAGTTTAATTGTTGTGCTTCGACATTGTGCGGGATTGACCGGTTCAATTCCAGCAAACGCGTCTGCGAATTTTTGCGATTTCGTTTGACGCGGCTTGCCGAAAGCGCGAAAACAAGTCCACCGTGAAACCGAAAAACCTGTTTCTGGGACTGTGCGTGGCCGTGCTGCTGGTCAGCGAATTTTTTCTCTTCTCGGCCAACCGGCAAAAGGACGCGGCGTTAAGCGCGTTGCAAGACGCGAAGCAGCAAATCAGCCAATTGCAAAAGGAATTGCAGCAGGCGACCAATTTCAATGTGACCACCCGCAGCGTGGAATACTCGCGTTTGCGGGCGGAAAATCAGGATTTGCCGCGTTTGCGGGGACAACTTCAGCAATTGACGACGGCGAATCAGCAATTGAAACAGCAGTTGGAGGAGGCGCGTGGACAGGCGCAGCAGCAACAACAGCAATTGCAACAGTTGCAGGCGCAAAATCAGCAACGGGAGCAACAGGCGGAAATGGCAGCGCAGGAGCAATCCGAGACCGAAGAGGAAAATGCCTGCCTCAATAATCTCCGCCAGATTGACGCGGCCAAGCAACAATGGGCGTTGGAAAATAATAAAACCGCCGACGCCGTTCCGGGTGAGCGGGATCTGTTGCCGTATTTCAAAAATCAGACGTTTCCGGTTTGTCCTTCGGGCGGCGTTTATTCAATCAACGCGGTCGGTGTTTCCCCGTCTTGTTCCATTCACGGGACATTGCCGTCACAATGATTGTAAAAATTTTGACCACCGGCGATTTGCTGATTTTCATTCTTGGCTTTCGTTGTTTCTCGCGTAAATTGTGCGCTCCATGATTGAGACCGACATCGAACTTTTGAAAGGCATCGCGAATCAACTGCGAATCCATTCCATTAACGCGACCACCGTGGCGGGCAGCGGACATCCCACCTCGTGCCTCTCGGCGGCGGACCTCGTGGCCACGCTGTTTTTCGGCCACATGAAATATGACCCGAAAAATCCGCGTTATTACAACAATGACCATTTTATTTTGTCGAAAGGCCACGCCGCGCCGTTGCTTTACGCGGTCTGGGCGGAAAACGGTTTTCTGCCGATTCCCGAATTGCTGACGCTCCGCCAGCTTAACAGCCCACTTGAAGGTCATCCGACGCCGCGCTTGCCGTTCGTGGATGTCGCAACCGGCTCACTGGGACAAGGCTTGGGCGTAGGCGTTGGCATCGCGCTAGCGGCCCGCCTCGATAAACTGGATTATAATACTTATGTTTTGCTCGGCGACGGCGAACTCGCCGAAGGCGCGGTTTGGGAAGCCGCGTCGCTCGCGGGCGTCAACAAGTTGAACAATTTGATCGCGATTGTGGACGCCAATCGCCTCGGCCAAAGCGAAGCCACCGCGTTCGGCCATCACACCGAAGTCTATGCGGAACGCTTTGAAGCCTTTGGCTGGCGCGTCGAAACCGTGGACGGCCACGACATCGAAGAAATCGTCGAAGTTTTGAGCGGCATTGGTCTGGATGACAAACCACTCGCCATCATTGCCAAAACTTACAAAGGTGCGGGCGTTTCCTTTTTGCAGGACAAGGACGGCTGGCACGGCAAACCGCTCAACCAGGAAGAAGCCGCGCGCGCCGTTGCCGAACTTGCGCCCACCGCGAAATCCGGTTTGAACGTTCCGATTCCCGCGCCGACGCCACTGCCCGAACCACCGAACCCCGCGCCTGCAAGTTTTCCGCCGATCAATTACAAATTGGGCGATTCAGTGGCGACGCGTGAAGCCTATGGCACGGCGCTCGCGCGCATCGGTGAAGCGGACCAACGCATCGTTGCCGTGGACGGCGACACGAAAAATTCCACCTACGCGGACAAGTTTTTCAAAAAATTTCCTGCGCGTTCCACCGAAGGTTACATCGCCGAGCAAAACATGGTCGGCGTGTCAATGGGCTACGCCGCGCGCGGCAAAGTGCCGTTCGCTTCCACGTTCGCCACGTTTTTCACGCGTGCTTATGACCATGCTCGCGTCGCTGGGATTTCGCAGTCGAACATCAAACTCGTCGGCTCGCACGTCGGCGTGAGCATCGGCGAGGACGGCCCGTCGCAAATGGCGCTGGAAGATTTGGCGGCGTTCCGCGCCGTCGTCGGCAGCACGGTTTTGTATCCCAGTGACGCCGTCTGCGCGGAAAAACTCGTTGAGCAAGCCGCATTGAACAAAGGCATTTTCTTTATCCGCACCTCGCGCCCGAAAACGCCGGTGATTTACGGCAATGACGAACAATTTCCGATTGGCGGGGCGAAAGTCTTGCGCACCGGCGACAAGGTCACAATTGTCGGCGCAGGCGTAACTTTATTCGAGGCATTGAAAGCCGCCGACCAGTTGAAAGCCGAAGGCATCGGCGTGACCGTCATTGACGCTTACAGCATCAAACCGCTCGGCAAAGATATCATTCTCGCCGCCGCGCAAAAGACCAACAATACGGTCATTACGGTCGAAGACCATTATTCCGAAGGCGGCTTGGGCGACGCCGTCGCGGGCGAATTGAGCGTCGAAGGCGTGAAAGTTCACAAACTCGCCGTCGTTGGCATCCCGCACTCCGGCAAGCCGGAAGAATTGCTCGCCAAATTCGGCATTGACGCCGCCGGCATTGTGAAGAAAGTCAAATTGCTGTAAGTCAAAATGCGAAAAATTTGAAATTCGCAACGCGGAGAATTTTTTTCTCCGCATTTTTCTTTGTGGACTTGGCGTCTTGGCGGTTTTCCGTTTTCCTTTTGCGCGTTTGGATTTTCTGGTGCAAATTAACACTGACAATGAGCGAAAAAGGAAAGTTTCTGCGCGGCCAGTTGCTGCTCGACAGCGGACAACTCGGCGGCTCCTTTTTCCAGCGCACGGTCGTTTTGATTTGCCAGCACGACACCGAAGGCGCGTTCGGACTTGTCCTCAACCGTTCGCTCGGCAAAACCGTCGGCGAAATGATTGTCGCCGATTTGCCCGACGCGCTCAAGGCCTCACCGCTCTATCTTGGTGGCCCGGTGCAACCCGCCGCGTTGAGTTTTCTGCACACGGACAATTTTTTGCCGGACGGCGAAGTGCTGCCGAATCTCGCGCTCGGCCATTCGCTCGACGAACTCGTGGACGTGGGTGAATCCTTTTCGCCCGCCAAAAAAGTCCGTCTGTTTGCCGGTTACGCCGGCTGGTCGCCCGGCCAGTTGGAAAATGAAATGAAGCGCGAAGCGTGGTTGACCTTTCCCGCGTCGCTCGAACTCGTCTTTGACACACCGCCCGAACAACTCTGGCAAAAAATTCTCAAGAGCAAAGGCGGCTGGAAAAATAAATTGCTTTCGCAAATGCCCGACGATTTGTCATGGAATTGAATTATGAGAAACGATTTCCAATCAAACGGCGAAATCGAATTTACCCGCGCTAAAGAATCTGAATTGTGGAAATCCATTAAAAAGAAATACGCTGATGAACTTGCGGCGGCGTTTTGGTTGAAAAAATGGAAAATAAAAATACAGATATATCGAGAATTCTCGAGGCGAAGAAAAGAAGAACGCGAACCATCGCCGGGAATTTTATGGTGAAGTTAATTTGCTTCGACGCAAAGGTAGGTAGTATCCGGTTTGGTTTCTATTTCTGGCATTTTTAAGCTGGCTGGCGACAAACAAAATTGACCGGGAAATAACTCAACAGGATTTTTCTGTTCGGCGCAATGAATTCTGACTGCTCCCTTTACGACTCCAATAATTCGCATCGTGCCTCCTTTCATCAAAATGAATTCGGCGGTCTTCACACTTATTTTGTGAACGTTGAAAAGAGGGTGTTCAACAAGTTTTTGCAGTTCGTAAGTTCCGTTCGCTAGCGATGCCGGTTTTTCTCCAGCAAGTTTTGGCTCAAAATCATTGAAATCAATGCTCGCAAGCGATTGTGCGATGTGCAGTTCGCGCGGTTTGCCGTCGAGACCAACGCGATTCCAGTCAAAAACGCGATACGTCGTATCCGAATTTTGCTGGATTTCAAAAATGACCAGACCCGCGCCAATCGCGTGAACGCGACCGCTCGGCAAAAACATCGCGTCGCCTGCTTTCACCGGCACGCGATGAAAACAATCTGCGACGCTGCCATCGGTGATTTTTGCCTCGAATTCCGTGCGCGTCACGCCACGTTTCAGGCCGACGTAAAGTTCTGAATCCGGCGCGGCGTCGGTGATGAACCACATTTCTGTTTTCGGTTCGCCGTTCAATTCCTTCGCCTTGCTTGCGGGTGGATGAACTTGCAGTGACAACTTCTCCCGCGCATCGAGAATCTTGATCAACAGCGGAAACCGGTTTTCACTAGCAGGCTTGGCGTCGCCAAGAATTTCGCGCGAATAATTTTCCATGAGCCAGCGCAGGTTTTTACCGGCAAATGCGCCGTTGGCGATGACGCTTTCGTCCCTTGGTCGGTCGGAAATCTCCCATGATTCGCCGATGACTTTGCCGGGCGGCAGATTTTTCCCGTAAAGCTTTTCAAGTTCGCATCCACCCCAGACACGCTCCTTGAAAATCGGATGAAAAGTGAGCGGATAAAGCACAGGAATTCAGGCGGCGGCTTGAGGAACGACGCCGTTTTCGGATGGCTCGACTTTTTCGAGGAAATGTCCGTGCGCGCGGAATTTTTCGTAACGTTTTTTCAAACGATCAGCGACCGGCAGCGTGAGCACTTCCTCAAGGTGTTTGAGCAGATGATTTTTTAGATTTTCCGCCGTCGCCTGCGTATCCGTATGCGCGCCGCCGAGCGGTTCGGGGATGATTTCGTCGGCCAGCTTGAGTTCCAGCAAATCGCGGGCGGTGATTTTGAGCGCCGCCGCCGCTTTGGCCGCCGCCGAACGGTCTTTCCACAAAATTGCCGCGCAGCCTTCGGGGCTGATGACGGAGTAATAGGCATTTTCCAAAATCAACACGCGGTCGGCCACGCCGATGCCGAGCGCGCCGCCACTGCCACCTTCGCCAATCACAACGGCGATAATCGGCACTTCCAGCAGCGTCATTTCGCGGAGATTGACGGCGATGGCTTCGGCGATGTGGCGTTCCTCGGCGGCGATGCCCGGATACGCGCCGGGCGTGTCAATGAACGTGATAATCGGCAGGCCGAATTTGTTGGCGAGCCGCATCAAGCGCAACGCCTTGCGATAGCCTTCGGGATGTGCCATGCCGAAATTGCGCAAAATGTTTTCCTTCGTGTCGCGGCCTTTTTGAATTCCAATGACAACAACGCGATGTTCGCCCAATTTGGCAAAGCCGCCGACCATCGCGCGGTCTTCGGCAAATAGCCGGTCGCCGTGCAATTCCTGAAATCCTGTGAACGCGTTCTTGATGTAATCCAGCGTGTAAGGCCGTTTGGGATGGCGCGCGAGCTGGACGCGCTGCCACGCGGTCAGATTGGAGAAAATGTGCTTCCGGGTTTCTTCCAACTTTTTTTCGATGAGTTGGATTTCTTCCTCGAAACTGATGCCGAGCGAATGTTTTTCCGGATGTTCGCGCAGGTCGTTCAGTTTGTTTTGCAGTTCGATGATCGGTTTCTCGAAATCGAGCTGATGTTTCATGCGTCGGGAAGTTTAATCTATTTCCGCCTCGAATCAATGTGGAATTATCCACCGCTGTTCCTGCCGTAAAATACGAAAGGCCGGACTTTCGTCCGGCCTCTCTTGGTGACGAGGTTTATACGCCCTCACCTAGGCGCTCAGAAGGGCGGCGCGACCAACTTGGGGTCGCTGTTCGAGCCACGCCGCGAGCAAAACCTCTATGCCAACCCTAAACGAACAGCGAAATCCAT
>DASZXB010000038.1:0-8119 GCA_035546095.1 Verrucomicrobiia bacterium
TGAGCAACTGCCGCAGCTTGGTGATGATGATGGTCCAACTGAACAACGACAGCACCAACAGCGTGATGACTGTGTAAAATCCTTCCCACGTGGCGTTGTGCAAGGCATACATCGCCGCGTTCGCTCCCAATATTGGGTGAATATTAAATATGGTCATGATTTGTCTTGTTCCAGCTTAAAAATTTAACAATCGGCCAAAGTTTATAATAATCGCCCGTGTTATCAGGTTACAAATAAGTGAAAATGCGATGACGAATTTCCCGCCAAAATTCAATCTAATATCATACTCGTTTGGTAGGTGCATTTTGTTTTCGCCATTCGGCGGGTGTCACACCAAACCGCTTTTTGAACATCGCGCTAAATAGACCGAGGTGACGGTAACCGCTCACATAAGCCACGTTGATAATTTTGGTGTTGGAATCCACCAACAAATGCCGCGCGCGCTGCAGCCGCATTTCCATCTGCCGCGAACGCAACGACACGCCAAACTCCTCGCGAAACAACCGGCTGAAATGACGTTCACTGCAATTCAATCGTCCGGCGAGTTGTTTTAACGAGCTTTCGGATAGTTCAACTTCCAGCATCCGGCCTGTCATTTGACGAAAACGTTCACGCAGTTTATTTGTGTTCATGATAGCAGCGGATGATTCATTTAACAAATGCGCGACCGCACTTACCCAAATTTGGAGCAGCGCGCAGCGCATTCCCAGTTTGTCGCTGCGCGATTGGTTGGCGATGTGTGCAAACTTCTGTCCTAAAGGTTCGCTGGCTGTGAAGAAGAAAGTTTTGGGTGCTGGCCGCGGAACCGTTGCCCCCAAACGATGCCACTCCGCCACAGACAATAATCCACCAAGCAATTGTGGTTGTATGATGAACCATTCTATTTTCAACATCCCCAATTGGCTCGCGCGTAACAACGCGGAAAAACCATTCGCCAAAACGAAACCTTCCCCAACATTTAGAACACGTGCGCCTTCTTTCTGCATCCAATAGCCTATTCCTTCGACGACACGGGCAATCATCCAGCTTTCACCATGAAACGCCCATTCGCTTGAAGGCCGCAAGCTAATCTCTTGAAGAATTAAGTGTCTTTCAGCCACCATGAACGAATACAAAATAGAAGCATCCTATGACCGTTGTGTATCAGGTTTGGAACAATTTTGTGACGATAGACTATAAGAATAAGAAGAACGCCACGCTTGAGCGTTATGCGCAACAGGTATTGAACTCCACACGCCAACCCAAGCGCCAGCAGCGCCAATGAAAATTAAACGCCGAAACAGCTTCTCAATTACGAACCCTTTTTGAGCGAAGGGAAGCTTGCCTACATCAAACTCAACATCCAAGCGCCTTGCCCGCCTCGTGGTACTGTCCCGGTTAACTCGGCCGGTGACGGCGAACACATACGCAGATGTCTCTTTGTTCTCGCTGCGGAGTGCAGTGGCCAAACTTTCATGTCCTTCGACAAGAAATAACGCACAAATAGACGCACGAACTTTACCACAAAACGGTCTTTTGCCGTCACTGACTGTCATGGTTATTAAGGGGTCTGAAAGCGATAAAAACCCTGTGAATACAACAAGAAATTTGCTATCTGACACCCTATGTCATACGGTATCAAAAACTGAAGAGTGGTGCCCACGACAGGACTTGAACCTGTATGATGTTACTCACTAGAACCTGAATCTAGCGCGTCTGCCAATTCCGCCACGTGGGCAAATTTCGACGCTATCATAAGCAAGAACGCCGGTATGTCCAACCGGAAATCACCGCACGACGAACCACATCAATGCAATTTCACCCGTTTGCCGGTTTTGGCGGATTCTTCGACGGCGGCGAGCACTTGCTGGTTTTTCAGGCCGTCTTCAAATGTCGGCTGCACGGGCTTACCGTCTACGCACGCGTTCACAAAATCGGAAACGGCGTGAACGAACGTGTGTTCGTAGCCGATGATGTGTCCCGGCGGCCACCAATTTGAAACGTAAGGCTGGATGTCGTCGCGTTGCGTCACGAGAATATCGCGGAAACCCTGCCGGTCTTTCGGATCGTCCGCGTTGTAAAATTTCAAGCGGTTCATGTCCTCGAAATCAAAATACAACGAGCCTTTGCTGCCATTGATTTCGATGGCGATGTGATTCTTCCGTCCGGTCGCATAGCGCGTCGCTTCGAGATTGGCGAGCGCGCCGTTTTCCATTTTGCCGAAAAATATCGAGGAATCCGCCACGTCCACTTTCGCCATTTTGCGCGCGCCTTTGGCCAACGCGCTGGCCAATGGACGTTCGGGCACAAAGGTGTTTGTCAGGCCGCAGACTTCCTTGAATTCGCCGACGAGGTAGCGCCCCAAATCAATGATGTGCGAGCCGATGTCAAAATGCACGCCGCCGCCGCTGGTCGCTTTTTGCAACCGCCAGTCCACGGGAAATTCCGGGTCGGCCAGCCGATCCTGCGCGTAACGCGCATGAAAATGAAAAATCCGTCCGAGCGCGCCCTCGGAAATGATTCTTTTCGCCAGCGCAATCGCCGGAATGCGCCGGTAATTGTGGCAGACCATGTGAATGATTTTCGCCTTTTGCGCGGCGGCGAGCATTTGTTCGGCTTGTTTGACGTTCAGCGCGAAAACTTTTTCGCACAAAACGTGCTTGCCATTTTTTGCGGCGGCAATCGCCATTTCCGCGTGCAAATGCGGCGGCGCGCAAATGTCCACGATGTCAATCAACGGCGATTCGACCACTTCACGCCAATCGGTCGCGGCGTGTTGCCAGCCGAGTTGTGCACGCGCGGCTTGAACGCCGGCGGATTCGCGCCCACAAATCGTGTGCATTTCGAGGTTGGCCTTGAGCGGGAAGAAACGCGGCGCCTGCCGCCATGCGTTGGAATGCGCCCGTCCCATGAAGCGGTAGCCGATTAGCCCGACGCGAAACGTTCTCGCCATAAAGTTGGGATTGAACTGAATCTGTGTGTCTTTATAGTGAGCCGTAGCGAACAAGTCAATCAAATGCCATTTACTGTCTCGGAAATTGCAAAACTCATTGGCGGCGAAGTGGTTGGCGACGGCGACGCCCCGCTCAAAGGCTTCGCGCCCGCCGAAAATGCGCGCGCGGGCGACCTCACTTTTGCTGAAAATGACGATTATTTCGCCCGCGCTGAACAAAGCGACGCCACCGCCATCATCGCTGAAAAGAAATTTTCTTCCGCAAAAAAAATCCTGATTCGCGTGCCTAACGCGCGCATTGCGTTCGCCAAGGCGCTCGCGCTATTTTTTCCCGAAAAAAAATTCGCCGCCGGAATTCATCCGACCGCAGTCATCGCCAAAACCGCGCAAATTGATTCTAACGCGCACGTCGGGCCGCATTGCGTCGTCGGCGAGCGCGTGAAAATCGGAAAAAATTCCGTTTTGCAGGCAGGTAATTTTATCGGCGATGATTCACAACTCGGCGACGACGTGAATTTATTTCCGAACGTCACGATTTATCCGCGTGGACAAATTGGCCATCGCGTGCGCATCCATGCCAATTCCGTCATCGGCGCGGACGGTTTTGGTTACGTTCTGGACAACGGCGTTCATCGCAAAGTGCCGCAAATCGGAAATGTCGTCATTGGTGACGACGTGGAAATCGGCGCGGGCGTGACGATTGACCGTGGCGCGCTCGGTTCGACCATCATCGGCAAAGGCACGAAGATTGATAATCTCGTCCAAATCGCGCACAACGTCGAAATCGGTGAAGGTTCGTTGCTGATTGCGCAAGTTGGTGTCGCTGGCAGCACCAAACTTGGGAAATATGTCGTGCTCGCCGGGCAGGTCGGCATCGCCGGCCATTTGAAAATCGGAAACCAAGCTACCGTCGCCGCGCAATCCGGGGTGATGCATAATATTCCTGACGGCGAAAAGTGGTTTGGCTATCCCGCGCAACCTGACAAAGAAATAAAACGCCAAATGATCGCCATCAGACGTTTGCCGGAGTTATTGAAAAAAATCGCCGCGTGGGAAAAGAAATTGAGTAGCGGTGAAAAATGAATAACGAAAAATTTGAATAGAAGTTAGTGAAGCAAAGAAACTTTGACTTCGTTCACTTTGTTTTTTCTGTTTCAGTCTTCTAACTGCGCCAATTCGGTTCCGGTCTTTTCCCATTTAACATTTGCTTCGGCCAATCTATCATGAACGTTTATCAATTCGCGATTGATCTGCGTCGCCTTGCCGCCTGAATAAGTTTCCGGTTTTTCCAATTCCGTCGTCAGCTCTTTTTCTTTCGCTTCCAATTCAGCAATTTCTTTTTCCAGCGTGGCAATGCGTTTTTGAATTTCTTTTTTCTTATTTGAACGTGCCTGACGCTGTTCCGCTTCAAAGCGCTTTTGTTCCTTGCGATTAATCTGCGGGACAGAAGTTTTTTGTGCTGGTGAATTTGAATTATTAAAACTCGAACTCGTCAATGCCGCGCGGGCGGATTGCGACGTTTTGTCCAAATAATATTGGTAGCCACCGGGGAAATGTCGCAATTGTCCAGCTTCGACGCGCACGACATGATTGGACAATTGCCGAATGAAATGCACGTCATGGCTGATGAAAATGGGTGTGCCCTCGAACTGCTTCAATGCCTCGATGAGCGCGTCCACGCTGTTCATGTCCAGATGCGTCGTCGGCTCGTCCATCAGCAGCAAGTTCGGCGGATCGAGCAGCAATTTCACCAGCGCGAGCCGCGATTTTTCGCCACCGCTCAAAACGCTGACGGGTTTGTAGATGTCGTCGCCGCGAAAAAGGAAGTTGCCAAGAATGTTGCGGATGAATTGCTCGGTGACGCGCTGAGGCGTGTCGCTGGCTTCCTGCCAGACGGTGTGCTGTGGATTCAACGTCTGCGCGCGGTGTTGCGAAAAGTAACCGTGCTTCACGTTGTGACCAAGTTTGCGTTCGCCCGCTTGCGGCTGCAAAACGTCCGCCAGCAATTTCAACAACGTGGATTTGCCCGCGCCGTTCGGTCCGACGAGAACGATGCGCTGACCGCGCTCGGCTTCAAAATTCAGGTTTTCGTAAATCGTCTTTTCGCCGTAGCCGAATTTGACTTTCTCCAACGTGATAACACGCTGGCCGCTGCGTGGCGGCTGCGGAAATTTGAAGCCGACCACCGGCCCGTCGCTTGACGGCGTTTCAACCATTTCTTCTTTGAGCCGCTCGATCTGTTTCAACTTCGATTGCGCCTGCGCGGCCATCGTGTTTTTCGCGCGAAAGCGATCCACAAAGGTTTGCAGTTGATCAATTTTGCGCTGTTGCGCTTTCGCTGTCGCCGCCATGTTTTCTTCGTGGGCGACGCGTTGTTCGAGATACGAATCGTAATTTCCCGTGTAACGCAAAATGCGCGCGGCGCGAAGTTCGGCGATGTGCGTGCAAAGCTGGTTCAGAAATTCGCGGTCGTGCGAGATGAGCAGAATCGCGCCGGGATAATGTTGGAGATAATCCTGAAACCACAGCAGCGTTTCGAGGTCGAGATGATTCGTCGGCTCGTCGAGCAACAGCAAATCCGGTTCGTCCGCGAGCAGCCGCGCGAGGTGCGCGCGCATGACCCAGCCGCCGGAAAGTTCGCGCGCGGGACGGTCGTGGTCGGATTGCTTGAAGCCGAGGCTGTCGAGAATCTGCTTCGCCTCCGCGATGAACTGGCCGTCGTGCTCATGCTCGTGCGGCACGGTGATTTCGAGAACCGTCTCGTTGCCGATGGCCTCGGCTTCCTGCGGCAGATAGCCGACGCGCGTGCCGCGCATGAACGTCACCTCGCCCGCGTCCGATTCTTCCTTGCCGAGAATGATTTTCAGCAACGTGGATTTGCCCGCGCCGTTCGGCCCGGTGATGGCGATGCGTTCGCCCGCTTGAATCGTGAACGAAACGTCGTCAAACAATTCGTGTCCGCCAAAAGTTTTGGAAAGTCCGGCTACGGTGAGCATGGGGAAAATTTAATTGAAGACAAGATTAACAAGATTCACAGGATTCAATTCGGCGGTCGAAATTGTTTTTTCAAATCTTGTAAATCCTGTCTCCTCATTTCGGTTTCAACTGCGGGAACAGAATTACGTCACGGATGCTTTCCTGGCCGAGGAGCATCATGCACAACCTGTCAATTCCAATTCCGATTCCGCCAGCGGGTGGCATTCCGTGTTCGAGGGCGACGAGAAAATCTTCATCCAATTTTTGTTGTTCACCGCCGGCTTGATGTTCGAGGCGCTCGCGCTGCTCAATCGGGTCGTTTTGCTCGGTGTAACCGGGAGAAATTTCTTGGCCGTTGATGCAGCACTCGAAAACTTCGACGGTCGTCGGGTCGTCGGGCGACAGTTTGGCGAGCGGCACGAGTTCCTTCGGCAAATGCGTGACGAACGTCGGCTGAATCAGCGTCGGCTCAATCAATTTTTCAAACACCGCGCCAGTGACTTCAAAATCTTCGTAATCTTTTCCAATTTCCGCGCCCAAATCGTGCGCGCGTTGGCGGCGAACTTCCGGTGAAACTTCAAACCAATCTGCGCCCGCTTTTTCGCGGATTAAATCTTTGTATTTCGCTCGTTTCCACGGACGATTAAGGTCAATAACTTTTTCATCGCAAAATGGTTTAAGCAATACGGGCAACTTCTCAAATGAATTCAAAACTTCATCGGCTTCTTTTCTCAATTCTACCGTCATTGGAAAATTACTATAATTTTCTGTTACAGGTTCAAATAATGCACTGTAATTCGCCAATGCTTGTTGCGCTTCGTTGGCTAACTGTGGCAGTGGTTCATTCGTAGCTTTCTGAATTATTTCTAGCAGCTTTTGACGATTTTTTTGTAAAGTTATTGACTGAAGTTGTGTAGACATTTTGAACGCTACACCTGAAAGTGCAGCTACATTTTTGTCGAATCGTTCAAGAACAATTTGCATTGTTGCGATAAAAGACTCACGTCGGTCATGCTTAATTACCAATGTTCCCAAAACATTTTTTGCCACTGTCGTAATCAGTGATTCGACCGTTTCCATCATCGTCTCGTAATCGCCGAACGCCTGATACGCTTCGAGCATCGTAAATTCGGGATTGTGTTTGCGCGAGAGTCCTTCGTTGCGGAAGTTGCGGCCAATCTCGAACACTTTGTCCACGCCGCCGACGAGCAACCGCTTGAGATACAGTTCCAGCGCGATGCGCAGATAAAAATCGCAGCCGAGCGCGTTGTGATGCGTCTTGAACGGTTGCGCCGCCGCGCCGCCGGGAATCGCCTGCATCATCGGCGTCTCGACTTCGACGTAGCCGCGCGCGTGCAGAAAATTCCGAATCTCGGCAATAATCTGGCTGCGTTTGAGAAAAATTTCTTTCACGTCGGGATTCGCCATCAAATCGAGATAACGCTGGCGGTAGCGGATTTCCGTGTCGGCGAGGCCGTGCCATTTTTCCGGCGGCGGACGAAGAGCTTTCACCAAAATGACAAACGAATCGAGCTTGATGGAAATTTCGCCGGTCTTGGTCGTAAATAATTTTCCTTTTGCACCGATGAAATCGCCGAGGTCAAGATGCGTAAAAACGTCCCAACTGCCGGGCGCAGTTTCTTCGAGATGATTTTTCTGCGCGTAAATTTGCAGGCGACCGGATTGGTCGCGCACGTCAATGAACTGGCTTTTGCCCATTTCGCGATGCGCGGTGATGCGTCCGGCCACGGCAACTTCGCGGCCTTCGACGTAATTTTTCCGCGCGTCGGCGCAGGTTTCCGTCGGCGTGAATTTATTTTTGAACGGGAAAATACCTTTGGCTTCGAGCGCTTTGAGCTTCGCCCGGCGTTGTTCAATCAATGAATTGGTTTCGTCCATACAATCAGGATTCGGAATTAAAGCGGAAAAACCACGCTTTTGCACGCGGAAACGGGGCGCGTTATTTTCATTTGAATTCCGGGCGGGCGGTGTTATCTATTTCGACAACTTCTTAAACCCATGAAAAAATTTGCAATCGGCTGCGGCGTATTATTGGTCATCGGCATTATTATCGTCGTCATCGTGGCGCTTTCGGGCGTCGGGATTTACAACCGGCTGGTTTCGCTTTCGCAGGCGACGGACAAGCAATGGGCGCAGGTGCAAAATGTGTATCAACGCCGCGCCGACCTCGTGCCGAATCTCGTGGCGACG